>JAFYFC010000029.1 GCA_017543905.1 Clostridia bacterium | reverse complement strand
GCACATCCGGCGGTGCCTTTTCCGCCATCTACTTCTTGCAAATTCTTTGATTTACCTCCAGTAAACCTTCAGAATTTGCAATCGTATCTGACGAAAAATTCACTCGCCGGCTGACCACCTCATTTAATCAGTGCTTCCTTAGAAAAGCTGAGACAGATTAAAGCCTGTTAATGCCGTCGTCACAGGCAGCTTTATGCTCCTGCGTGCGGCGGCGTTTTTCCGCTGCGGCTAAATAGTGATGCGCTTTTGATACGGGGCGAGATTTGTCTAATTGATGTCAGTTGTTGCGTATGGGTTACAGTTTGTATAATATCGTGAAACCTGCGGAACAAAGCGGCGCCTTGCCCGCGTCTTAAGGGCAAATAGTATCGATGGAGGTTTTTGTTTGTGAAAAAGTTTCTGTGCGTATTTCTGTGCCTGAGCTTTATGCTCGGCATTATGCCCGCGTTTGCGACCGGCGTCAGCCCCGTTATGCAGGTCGCAAACTGCAATTCCTACGTTTCGCTGCGTGAGTACGCGGACAGCAAATCCACCAGGCTCGTAAAGGTGCACCTGGGTGAGCTGGTGACCAAATGCGAGAGCGCATCAAACGGCTTTGTGAAGTGCGTGTTTGACGGTCAGACCGGCTACATACTCGAAAAATACCTGAAGACCACCTCCGAGCCCTCGGACGCGAAGGTGCTGCCGAACCAGCAGGTCACTAAGTGCACTTCATGGGTATCGCTGAGAAAAGACGCCGACACCTCGTCTGCAAGGCTTGCGAAGGTTCCTCTCGGCGCGACCGTCAAAGGCTGCGTGCTCGTGGGAAATTTCGTCAAATGCTCCTATGGCGGTCAGACCGGCTACATACTCGCCAAGTACCTCAAAAACGCGTCTTCCTCTACCGCGCCTGCCGCCGAAGGTATTACCGGCGAAGCGCGTGTGGTAAACTGCGCGTCCTTCGTGTCGCTGCGTAAAACGCCGGATACGAGCGCGCCGCGCCTCGACAAGGTGCCGCTGGGCGCGTATGTCATCGCCAAGGGCAGTGCGTCAAACGGCTTTATAAAGGCCGAATACAAGGGTCAGGAAGGCTATATTCTGAGCACTTATCTCAAAAAGAGCAATACCGGCAATATCGCTCTGGCAGACCAGAGGGTCACGGGCTGTGAAAGCTGGGTGTCGCTCCGGGAAAGCCCGTCTACCAGCGCTTTCAGGCTGGACAAGGTGCCGCTGGGCGCGACTGTCACAGACTGCGTAAAAAACGGCTCGTTCGTCAAGTGCACATACAAAGGTCAAACCGGCTACATACTTGCGAAATACCTGAAAAACGCGTAACGCGCGCGAATTCTCTTCTGCCTGGGATTATCCAATCTGCGTTTCCATACGCTGTACAGCCAAGAACATTAAAACAGCGGCGGCCGTCAAAGCCGCCGCTGTCTGCAAATACAGTTTTCGTTACCGTGAATAGGGGCGCGGTCTTCTGCGCGCCAACACTTCGCCGATAACAAAGCCGCGTACGAGTTCTTTCGCGTTCAGATCGGAAGACGGCTCGGCCTGTTCAGTCGGCAAGGGAGATACAGGCTCCATGTCGTCGTGACAGGGGTCTTCTCCTTCGTGGAACTCAGACAAGGAATCCCAGCCGTGAGCGTCAGAGTCGTGCTCGCGGGGAAACGCGGAAGCGGAGAAATCGTCATATACGGGCGCCGTATTCGGATGCGCAGGCTGCTTTGCGGGCGCAGGTCTCTGCGCCGGCTTGACCGCCTGCCTCTGTCCGCCTTGCGCCTGTCTGGTTTTTTTGATCGTGTTCAGTATGCCTGTCATGACAAACACGCTGATAAGCATCAAAGCCAGCGTGAGCGCTGAGCTCAGTTCCTCCATGGCCGGCACTCTCCTTTATTTGCCCGCGGGCGCGGATTTCGATAAGTCCGAACCGGGCGCCGATGCTTTTGCTATGCCTTCGCGCATCTGCGTATCGGCGATGGTGTTCTTCATGTTGTAATAATCCATCACGCCCAGCTTGCCGCTGCGCAGCGCGTCCGCCATGGCTTCGGGCACCTTGGCTTCGGCTTCCACGACCTTCGCGCGCATCTCCTGCGTGGCGGCCTTCATCTCCTGCTCACGCGCGACTGCCATCGCGCGGCGCTCCTCGGCCTTCGCCTGCGCTATGCGGCGATCCGCCTCGGCCTGATCCATCTGCAGCTGCGCGCCTATATTGCGGCCTACGTCGACGTCCGCGATGTCGATAGACAGTATCTCGTACGCGGTGCCGTCGTCAAGCCCCTTGTCGAGCACGGTCTGGCTGATGAGGTCGGGGTTTTCGAGCACTGCCTTGTGAGTCACGGACGAACCGATCGTGGTGACTATGCCTTCGCCGACACGCGCTATTATCGTCTCCTCGCCCGCGCCGCCGACCAGACGCTCTATGTTCGTGCGCACGGTCACGCGCGCCTTCGCGCGCAGCTCGATGCCGTCCTTGGCTATTGCGGCTACCGGAGGCGTCTCGATTACCTTGGGCAGTACGCTCATCTGCACGGCCTGCAGCACGTCGCGGCCCGCGAGGTCTATCGCGCACGCGGTCGTGAAGGACAAATCGATGCTCGCCTGCCGCGCGGAGATCAGCGCGTTTATCACGCGCTCCACGTTGCCGCCCGCGAGATAATGCGTTTCAAGCATATCGGTCGTTATCTGAAGCCCGGCCTTGCAGGCCTTTATGTACGCGTTTACTATTTTCTGGGGAGATATGCGCCTGAAGCGCATGCCTACGAGCGAGCTGATTTTGACCGAAGCGCCGGAAGCGCGCGCGGTCACCCAGAGCCCCAGCGGTATATAACGGAAGAACAGTATAATGATTATTACGAGAGCGATAACCAAAGCAAGAATTACACCCGGCATTATTAAGCATCCACCTTTCTTACATATATCCTTTTGCCTTCTGTTCTGACCACCTTTACGCGGTCGCCTTTCATTACGAAGCCGCTCTCCGAAAGCACGCTGTAACTGCGGCCGTCTATCTCGGCTTCTCCTACGGGGTTAAGCTTCGTTGCGGCTGTGCCGGTCTTGTCTACCAAAGCCCTCTCCGCGTCGATAGCCTGCGCGGCGGCAGTGCCGTTCAAAATCATTTTCGACTTCGAAAGCTTACCCTTAGAGGCGCTTTTAATGGATATCAGCACTGCGCACACGCTTATGACGAGCGTCGCAAACAGCGAGATAAGTCCCGCAGTGCTGCCGTGATTTATCCACATCAGCGCAGTTCCCACAGCCATGAAGCCCACGCCCGCCATTCCCGGCAGACCCATTCCCGGCGTTATGGCTTCAAAAGCCAGCATTACGGCTCCGAGCGCCAGACACACTATGACCACTGCGTCGCCGCTCAGCAGTTCACTCATACTCATCACACTCCTTCAGCATCATTATACAACAAATCGCGCAAAGAATCAACTCTGCGCGCTTGCTGTTTTATCGATTGGTATCTGCGTTTTTCTGAGCCTGCCTTGCATAAACGGATTATTCGTCAAACGGAGAGCGCGGCAGGTTCCTTACCAGCTCTATGCCGGGGATATCGAGTTCACTGCCGTCAGGCTCCGACAGGCGCACGTTCCGGCGGCCTGTGAGAGAAGACGCCATATTCAGCAGATAAGCGCTCTTGCCGCTTGCGGCAAACGTGCGCTCAGGATACGCGTTCATGAGCGAGCGCAGAGCTGATACGCGCCGGGTATCCCAGCCGTAATTATATGCGTGCGGATGCTTTATGCTCATCATATCGTACGCGCCGGGACAAACGCCCAGGCGCAGCTCCGGCCCGTTTTTGGTTTCCGCCAGCACATAGGGGATGTCGAGCGCTTCGGCGGGCATATCAGGGAACACCCTGCGGATAATCTCCGCGGAAGCCTGCGCGTCCAGCTTGCGCAGATTGTCACGCATTATGTCCTTGACCAAAGCAAACAGCGCTTCCTCGCCTTCGATGAAGCCTTCCTTTTTGACATATCGGCGTATATCGCCGATCAGCAGCTCGCCTGGCTCGATTTCGAGGTCTATCTCCTCCGGATACGGGTTTTGCAGATCGAATACGCGGCAGAAAAAGTCATAGGCATGCTCGCGGGTGGGCTTGTCGTAGCTGTGCGGCGCGGAGCGGTAGAAGGTTTCGAAGCTGTCTTTCGCGCCGTACAGGCCGTACACGCGCTCAACGGCAGGAAATTCCACTTCACGTGAATGCGCGGTCCAGTCGCCGTCGCTGGCGGCCATGAACAGAGGACGCGGCGCGATGCACATCGCATAGTCTACCGAGCAGTACCGCGTGCGCAGGAAGGGGGCGTTTTCGCAGCCGCAGCCGCCCTGCATGAATGCGGAAACCATGTTGATGGGCGCGGCGGCCTTTATGCGCTCGTCCAGCATCGACAAAAACCAGGTCTGCGTGCCGCCGCCGGAGCAGCCCGTGCAGCCTATGCGCCCGGTGTCCACATAGGGCAGACCGCACACGAAGTCCAGCGCCTTGACGCTGTTGTTTAACTGCAGCGCGAAATGACTGAAGCCCCAGCTGTCGAATTCCGGAAGATAACCGTTGTGATCGATCTGGTTCGAATCGTTCCAGCCCACCATGTCGTATATGAAGGCCACCATTCCGCGCATAGCAAGGTTCGCGCAGCGCTGGGGCAGACGTCCGAGCGGGTCTGAATCGACGCGTCCCTTCTCCCAATGACCGTGCGGGTTGAGCACGGCGGGATATTTGCGGCTTATATCCTTCGGCCTGTACAGATTGCCCGCGACGTAAAAGCCGGGCAGGCTCTGAAAGATCACCTTTTCGACTATGAAATCCGGAAATTCGACCGCGCCGAACACCTGCGGGGACAAGGGCGCGTCGTGCGCGAGCAGCCCGATTCCGGAGGAAAAACGCAGGCTTCCGATTAAATCCTGCCGCATTTCCTTCCATTCGGCGAGCGAAGAAGGCGAAAGGGGCGTTTTTACGTCGTCCAGAGTATACAGTCTCATCCGTTGGTCTCCTTAATCAAAGCTTACGTTCGTCATCTGCAAATCGCGCACGTATCTTATATCGGCGTTCACCTTGCTGTGGCAGGTGACGTTTCTGAGGCTTATGTCCTCAAAGGGGCTGTTTTTGTTTCCGTCGAGCCTGATGCCCGTACCGGCATTGGCGCATGTGAGGCCGTCTATATGGATATGTCTGACCGCAGGCCAGTGCTGCGCGCCGGGCTTGTTGTCGTCCACGTAATAACACATCGTAATGCATACGGCTTCGTCCCGCACGTTAAGCGCTTTTATATTGCGGTATTCTATGTTTTCGACATATCCGCCGCGCTCCGGCGCGGTTTTGATCCACAGGCCGATATAGTTGTTGCGGAATTCGCAGTCCTCCACTAAAACGTTGCGCACGCCGCCGCTCATCTCGGAGCCTATCGTAACGCCGCCGTGACTGCGCTCGGCGGTAACACGGCGAACGATCACGTTCTCGCAGGGGATCGCGACGCGGCGTCCGTCAGCGTCCCTGCCGGATTTGAGGCACACCGCGTCGTCGCCGGTATCGGTGTAAACGCCGTCTATCAGCGCCCGCGAGCAGCCCTCGAGATTGCAGCCGTCGGTATTGGGCGCGTGCACCCACGGATTGCGCACGCTTACGTCGCGCACGATCACGTTTTTGCACCAGGTCGGATGCACCGTCCAAAACGGGCTGAAGGTGAACGTGGGGCCTTCGATCGTTACGTTTTCGCAGTCTATAAAGTGCAGAAGTCCGGGCCGGACGCCGAGCTCCTCCGTGGCGTATACGCGCTGTTCGACCGGCAGATCGTCCGCGCCGGCTTTGTAGAGCGCCTCGACGCCCTTGCGGATAACGGCCATGTACCACCAGCTGAAGCCCTGACCGTTGAACGTGCCCTTGCCGGTCACGGCGATATCGCGGCAGTTTCGCGCGTATATTTGTGCGGAGTAGGTGTAGCAGCGCACGCCCTCGAACATGGTATATACGGGCGGCAGGTAATCCTCCTTGTCGATTGAGAAGCGCACCTCGGCGTTTGCGCTCAGATGCAGCTCTATAGCGCTTTTTAAGTGTATCGGGCCGGTAAGCCAAACGCCGTCCGGTACGTCGACGCGCCCGCCTCCCTGCTCGGAAAGAGCGGCTATCGCCTGTTTGAACGCGAGCGTGTTTTTCACTTTGCCGCCGGGAACCGCGCTGAAATCGGTTATGCTTACAGAGCGCGCGGGTATATGCGCGCCTGTGGGCAGCTCAAAGGGGGTAAAGCAGCTCATTTTTCACCTCATAAAGTTATCCGGGAAAGTACAGCCCGTGCTCGCCCAACTCAGGCATATCCGTGGTTTCGTACGCGCGCCAGAGAGACGCGGCGAGACCGTCTACGAAGTTCATGCTTCCGTCCGTGGAGATCAGCGCCGCGGGGAAGGGCTCTGCGTCCGGACGTACGCGGCGCATGCCCTCCACTGCCAGCGTCTGCAGAAGCGCCGTTTCTCCGTCGCAGTACAGCGGCGTTCCAAGCCGCAGCGCGTCGACCATGTTCCACAGATTCGCCCTGTAGGACTGCACTACGACGCCGTAGTCTTTAACTTGACCGTCGTTGAACTGCGCGGTAACGCTGCTGCCCTTAACTCCGGGCCCGCCGAAGCGGAGCGTGGCGTTTTCATAACGGTATTCGAACATGGGCTCCTGCTTTTCCTCGGGACGCACCGCGTGGCTTACCGCGATGAAAATTTCGGCGGACGCGCTTTTTGCCTTGAGCACGGCGGTATCGTAGGTCTCGATATCGTTTGCAAGATACGTACGGCAGCGCATGTCCTCCGGCGCGGCGCCGGTCATGTACAGCATGTTCATAAGATAATGCGCGGTGGCGTTGTTTAATACGCTGTCGTAGATCGCCCTGCCCTGCGCGTCGAAGCGGCGTCCGGCCCAGTGCGTCGAACGCCCGTAATAAGTAAACCCGCGCGGCCATAAAACGATAGCCTTAAGCGAGACCGGCGCGCCGAACGCCCCTGCGTCCGCGTCGCGCTTGAGGGCGCGGATCACCGGATCGTAGCAGAGCTGGTAATCCACGTTCAGAAGCCTGCCTGCCTGATCGCGGGCGGCAAGTATCGCCTTTGCGTCGCTTACACAGCCCGCCAATGGCTTTTCGAGCACCACGTGGCAGCCATGCCGGAAAGCCTGCACCGCCTGCTCCTTGTGAAGCTGTATCGGGGTGGCTATTACGACGATATCGGGCCTGACCTCGTCGTACATGCGTTCTGCGTCCGTGTACAGCGGGCAGAGATCGAAATCCGCAGCGGCGAACGGGTCGACCGCCGCAGCAAGGCGTACGTTTTCGCGCTGCGGGTTTTTGAACGCTTCAAGATAACTCGCGGCAAAGCCGCCGGTGCCGAACAGGGCTACTTTCAATTCATTCATACGTGTAAATCATATCGCCTCGGCGCAAGCAAAGACGTTTTATCTGTAGTCCTCGACGACTGTCTCGCCGCACAGCGCCTTGCATTCCGTAACATCGGCGTAGGAGGCGGCGTCAGCGTAAAGGCTGAAGTCTGGATGCATTTTGAGCATCGTCGCGGGCACGGCGGGGGTGAGCTCGTTTTTGAGCGCGGCTGCGACCGCCCACGCCTTCTCCGCGTGAGGTACGGCGGTCACGATGGCCTTGCACTGCATGATCTGCCATACGGTCATGCTGACCGCCTGCTTCGGCACGTCGTCAAAGCCGGCGAACCAGCCCTCGGCCACCTGCTGATTGCGGCAGGCTTCGTCGAGATTTACTATTATATACGCGTCGCGCGTCTCGAAATCGGCGGGCGGGTCGTTGAACGCGATATGCGAGTTGCGGCCTATGCCGATAAGACCCACGTCGATGGGGGCAAGGCGTATCTCACGAGTCAGACGCTTTATGCCTTCGGGCGTGCCGTCCACGAAGTGTACCTTCTCCACGCCGGTTTTGTCCACGAAGCGCTCCTTCAGATACTTGCGGAAGCTGGCTGGATGCGTGATGGGCAGGTCTACGTATTCGTCCAGATGGAACATTTCCACCTTTTTCCAGTCGATGTCCGCCTTTACCAGATACTCAAGCGTTTCAAACTGGCTGGCGCCGGTCGAAAGCACGATGCGGGCGGAGTCGTGATCGGCTATTGCGGCTTTGATGAGCGCGGCTGCCTTTTCCGCAGCGCGGCGTCCCAGCTCGTCAGCGGTTTTTGAAATGATGATTCTCATAATGCTTCCTCCTTGCAGAGTTATTGTTTTGAAGTTCGCTGCTTAAGCTCCGGATAGAAATCGCCCAAGAATTCGCTCAGATCGACCGCGCGGTTTTCGCGCAGGGATATATTCGCGGCGATGCCTATGCCTATAGACATCGCGCCCGCGCGCGTGTCCGCCATCTGTCCGAGCGGGTCGTCCGTATAGCCTCTGAACAGCTTGTCCCTGAGCGCGGGATCGGAGCCGCCGTGTCCGCCCGGCCGCTGCTTCACGTTCGAGCGGTCGAATACGACGCACTCGCCGTCGCGGTCGTAGAAACGTATCGTCTCCTTATTGAACGCGTTGTCGCATTCCAGACGGCCCTTTTCGCCGTTTAACACGATCTTCATGCACTCGTAGGGCGAATGCGCGGTCAGGGAATAGCTGACCACCGCGCCCTTTGAATAGCGGATGTTCAGCGATACGCTGTCCTCTATGTCGATAACGCTTGAGAACAGGCAGCGGTCGCGTATATAGCCGTCCGCGGACTCGCAGTCCTTGTAGAGAAGTTTTAGCCTGCCGCCGTCCTCGGTATCGATGTCCTGATAGAATTCGCATTCTTTTTTATACGGGCAGGTCAGGCAGCGTTCGCCGTGCGGCCGCCTGTCGTCGCCGTAAAAGCGGCGGGTGCCGAAGGCGTTTACGCGCAGCGGCTCGTCGTCCAGATACCAGTTCAGCAGATCGAAATGATGCGTGCACTTGTGTATGAGCAGGGAGCCGGAATTCGCGCGTATGGAATGCCAGCGGCGGAAGTAGTCCGCCCCGTGGCTGGTATCCAGCAGCCATTCGTAATGCACCGACAGCACGTTTCCTATCAGCCCGCCCGCCACGAGCTCCTTGATTTTTACGTAATAGTCGGCGAAGCGGCAGTTGAACGTGACCGTGACTCTGCGGCCTGTTTTTTGCTCCGTTTCAAGTATGCGCGCGCACTTTTCTTCGTCCGTGGTGAGCGGCTTTTCGCTTATCACGTCGCAGCCCGCTTCAAGCGCGCGGCAGATGTAATCCGCGTGCGCACAGTCCTTCGTCGTTACGATGACGACGTCGGGCTTTGTTTCCTTAAGCATTAAATCGAAGTCCGTGTACGCGGGAATGTCGGTTTCAAGATACTTGCCCACCAGACGTGCGCGCAGGGGATTTATGTCGCATACCCCGACGAGGCGCGCGACGTCGCCGTATTCCTTCACGATGGGTTCGCAGTACGACCACAGGCCTCTGTACCCGGTGCCTACAAGCGCATAGGTTTTCATATAGAGCCTCCAGACTGATTATTTACCGGGCGCTGCCCACAAGGTATCCGCGGTAATCGTTAAAGAAGTTTTCCGCGCTCTTTACCATGAACACGGTGAGCGTATCGTTTTTGAACGTTAGCTGCATTCTCACGGAGCCGAGATAATCGTCCACGCTCATGATTTTGGCGAGCACGGTATCGTCGCTGTCCCAGACCGCTTGCGTGATGCAGCGGTAATTCGTGTCCATCCGCGCGATATTCTTTCCCGCATATTTTTCCGGGAAGAGTATGTCCTTCCACTTTCCGATGCCGAAGTAAAGCGTAAAGCAGCCGTTCGGCTTTTCGAAGCTCAGCTCAAGCTCGTCGTTTTCGAATTCCGCACGCATCCACTTGAAGCCGAACAGGTTTTCTTCAAAATCGTACGTCACGCCGGACACCCTTGGGATAACGGGGCTTGAAAGCTTGCCGGGACGCATGGGAATGAAGGTCTCGTAGCTTCTGAGCTGCTTAAGAGCAGCCCCGTCTTCGGGCAGAGGCCCGTCCGCCATTTCGTCCAGCAGCTCGTAATACGCGTATTTTATGGCGTCCTCGGCGTTGTTTATGCCCTGCGTATCGGCAGTGATGATCATCACGGTGTCGGTCTCCGGGTCCATGAACGCGAACTGGCTGCCCATGCCGCAGCACGCGAAGCCCCCGCGGCGCAGTATCCAGAACTGATAGCCGTAACCGTCGCGTATATAGCCGGAATCGGCGGTGGTGGTATCGATCTGTTTTGTAGTGGCCGCGGTCATATATTCGCGGCTTACCCACTGCCGACCGTTCCACTCGCCTCTGCTTAAGCAGAACTGGCCGAATTTAAGCAGGTCTCTGGGCGTGCAGAGTATGCCGCTGCCCGTCCACGAGCGCCCCTCGGGGGTTTCCACGCACCAGATGTCCTTTGATATATCCAAATCGTCCAGCAGCGGACGCATATATTCCAATATCGGTTTTCCGGCAAGCTTCTCCACTATCGCCATCAGCACCGTCGTGCCTGCCGTATCGTAGTGAAATATCGTGCCGGGCTCGTGCTTGATTATCGTGTTGTCGAAGAAGGTCTTTACAAAATCCGGGCTGTCCCAGTTGTATGAGCCCTCCTCGTTCGGGGTCGCCATTCTGAGAAGATCGCGCACGGTCGCGCGCATTGTGTATGGGGAAGGGTTTTCGGGTATGTATTCCGGGAAAAACGACGCTGCCGTGTCGTCGAGGCTCAGACGCCCCTCGGTGACGAGCATGCCTATCGCGACAGACGTGAAGCTCTTGCTCACGGAATACATGCGGTGCTTGACGTTTGGGCCGAACGGATGCGTATAGCCCTCGGCTGCGATTTTGCCGTGACGCGACACGATGTAAGAATGTATCGGAAACTCATAGGTTTTCATTTTGTCAAGAAAACGAACGACGCTCCCGGAAGCTATGCCCAATGACTCAGGTGCAGCGACCTCAAACAGCTTGTCTTTCATTTATTGCTTCCTCCGGCCTCCGGCTCTCAAGCCGGAAGCGCAACGTGCTCTGCTATTAAAAGGGCGGCTGCCCTTGGTGGTAAGCCGCCCGTGGTTGGAAGGTTTCGGTATTACTTGTTTACAGATCTCCAGGCGTCCAGCTGAGCCTGAGCCTCGGCGACGACCGCTTCGGCGCCGGCCTCGTTCAGCTTGGCCACGAATTCGTCGATGCGCGCGTCCACTTCGTCGGCCGCGATCCAGCCCCACTTAAGGCCGGTTGCGTATTCGTCGATGACAGCGCTGCAGGCAGCGAGCTCGTTCTCTACGGGAGTGGGATCGAAGATAAAGCCGAGGTTGGTGTCGGAGATGGCGTTTTCGTTGGCGTTTTTGATCAGCTCGATCAGGTTGCTCGGGAATCCCTCGGGAATCTTGGAGTAGACCATCGCGCCGAAGTTCGCGCCGTACCAGTAATAATGGGCATGGTTGGAGCCGTCGGCGTTCTTGGTGCCTTCGAAGCCGATTATGTTCTCGTCGTCGGTCTGTACCCAATGGGTGCCCTCGATGCCGAAGCGCAGCGTGGTCGCTACGTAAGGATCAGTGTTGATGAGCTCCAGCGCCATTACCGCGCGCTCGGGATTCTTGCTGGTCGCGCTCACGCAGTTCACAGTGGCCTGCAGGTAATTGGTGGTGGCGAGGTTGTCCTTGAAGGGCACCATCACGGTATCCCAGTTGTTGGAATACTGGTGCTGTCTTACGTACACGTAGCCGTTGCCGATGTCGCCTACCAGATAGGCGAAGGGATCGTCGCTGTATACACGGTCGGGATCCCAGTACCAGGGATTGTCGTGCAGCACGCCTTCGCTTACCAGCTCGGCAATGGTGTTGCACAGGTCACGGTATTCCTGAGTGGCGTACATGTTGAACACGGTTTCGCCGGAGCCCTTGCCCTCGAACGCTTCGACGCCGGGCACGTTGACTACCGCGAAGTTGCTGATGGTCTCATAGGGAGCCCACTGGTCGAGGTCGGGGAAGGTGCGGGTCATGGGCACGTACTCGCCCTCCAGCACATACTCGGGATGCAGCGTGTTGCGCAGCTCGAACGCTTCGCGCAGGATCGGGATCATATCCTGATAGTTGTCCACGGTCTCGGGGATTTCAAGGCCGATCTCGTCGACCAGGGTCTTGTTGATCATGACCGCGTACATCTTGACGGAATCCTTGTAGGCAGGAATGCCGTAGATGTGGCCGTCGACCTTCATGGCTTCCCAGAGTCCCTCGGGGATCATGGCGTAGGTCTCGGGCGCGTACTCGGTGAGCATATCCTCGATCGGAACGAAGGCGTCCTTCTTAACATAGTCGACATAGCCTATGCCGCTGTTGCAGTTGACGATGTCGAGCTCCTGGCCGCTGGTCAGTATCGTGCCGACCTTTTCCGAATACTCGGAGGGGGCCACGAAGTGGATGTTGATGGTCGCGTTGATCTTCTCTTTGAAGTACTCGTTCAGCGCGTCGAACACCAACGCGTTGTCGGGCAGCGGGTTTTCGGCGACGTACCACTCGAGGGTCACGGGCTCCAGATCCTCAGCCATTGCAGCGGGCATAAGGCCGAGCACGAGAACCAAAGCGAGTACGCAGCTCAGTACACGGGATAATTTCATGGGATTACCTCCTTGAATATTTTCAACGCCGGAAGATTCCGGCAATGAATTCGTTTGTCAGCCCTTCACGCTGCCGATCGTCATACCGCGGATAAAATACCGCTGGAAGAACGGATAAGCGAACAGTACGGGCATGGTCGTGATGACCACGATAGCCATGCGCGTCTGCTCTGAGGGCATGTTTTTTAACATCTGCAGGCCGTCCGGCGAGGATGCATAAGAGGAATTCTGTGTTATATAATCTAATTTCTGCTGTATGCGCGTGAGCATCGTCTGCAGCGGGGTGAGCTTGGGATTTTCGATGTACAGTATGCCGGTGAACCATTCGTTCCATTTGCCGACCAGCACGAACAGACCTATCGTGGCAAGCCCCGCCTTGGACAGCGGAAGTACGATGCGGAAAAACACCGTAAAGTCGGACGCGCCGTCGATCTGCGCGGCGTCGAACAGCTCTATGGGGATAGTCGTGGTAATAAACGTGCGCAGCACTATGATATTGAATGTGCCCACCATACCGGACAGAAGCAGTATCCAGAAGCTGTCATACATATGCAGTACGTTTACGTTTATTATGTAGCTCGGTACCAGACCGCCCGAGAACAGCATGGTGAAAAATACGACGAAGGTATAGAATTTGCGCCCGCCGAAGCGCTGCTGCGCGAGCACGTATGCGTACATCGTCATTATGAGCACGCTGAGTACGGTGTGCAGCGCGGTGACTTCGACCGTGATAATATAGCTGTCAAGCAGCCGCGAACCGGTTTTGAACAGGCCTTGATACGCGATAAAGCTGGTGCTCTCCGGGAAAAAGCTGAAGCTTCTGTGCGCCAGACTGTCCGAGGAGGTTATGGATATGATAAAGACAAGCAGCACCGGCAGTACTGTGAGAACAGCTAAGACGCTCATCACAACGCTGAACAGAAGGTTGGTTCCGGGCTTTATGCGGTTTATCTTCTCAAATGAACTGCCGTCGGATTTATCTCTTGCCATCGCTTCTCACCCCCTCAGTACAGCGCGCTTTCTTCGTCCACGCGCCGAACGATCTTATTGGACAGGATGATCAGCACGAAACCTACCACGGACTGATACAGGCCGGCGGCTGCGGCCATGCCTGTATTTCTCTGAACCTTGAGCGCGTTGTAAACATATGTGTCGATGATGTCGATAACGGGGTAAAGCTCGCCCCTGTGCTGCGTGACGTTGTAGTTGAGACCCATGTCGCCGCGGAACATGCCGCCCATGCTCAGAATGAGCATGATTACGATTATGTGCTTTAAGTGCGGCAGCGTTATGTAGCGCGCCTGCTGAAGCTTGGAAGCGCCGTCAAGCACCGCGGCCTCGTAGTACTCGCCGGATATGCCCGAAATCGATGCTACGTACACGATAGCGGTGTAGCCGACGCCCTTCCAAGCGCTTATCAACACCAGAAGGAAAGGCCATAAGGGCGTATAGGTATACAAGTCTGTGCTGGCCGGCCGGCCGAGTATTTTCAGCAGTATGGAGGTCACTGCGCCTTTGGGGCCGATAAATCCCCACACGACGATGGCCACTATGCTCATAGAGAGGAAGTAGGGCATTATGAGCAGCGTCTGTACTGCTTTTGACAGGCGCTTTATATACATTTCGTTCAGTATCAGCGCAAGCAGTATGGAAAGCGTCGTGTTGACACAGATGAAGGCGATATTGTAAAGCACCGTATTTCGGGTTATGCGCCACGCGTTTTGCGTCGCGAACATGAATTCGAAGTTTTCAAGCCCCTGCCACGGGCTGCCGAAAAACCCCTTTGCGATGGAGTATCTTTCAAACGCCAGCACTACGCCGAACATGGGCGCATAGCTGAATATGAGCAGATAAACGAGCACGGGGAGCGCCAATACGTGCAATTGCCAGTGCTTCCTGAACTTGGCAAGCAGGCTTGTCCTGTGTTTGCGCTTGACACTTACGTCACGGATCACTTGAACGGCCTCCCCGAAGCAGCAAAACTGAAATTTGTTAATATTATAATAGTACTCGCCCCAAAATGCAAGCGTTTATATGACAAATATGTGTATATTGCGAAAAAAGGTTATTTCAGGCGCGGCGGCTGCTTGAAAGTGGGATTGCCGCGTATTATAATAGGTTCATCAAACGTACCGGAAGGACAGTGTTCAGATGAAAACCGTAATCCGCGGCGCGCGCGTGATTCTTCCCGCGTCAGTTTCCGAAACGCAGGTCGTGGTCGAGGACGGCGCGATACTCGAAATAACGGACCGTTACGAGCCGCAGCCGGAGGATAGGCTTATTTGCGCCGAAGGGCTGTATCTGTGCCCGGGCTTCGTGGACATCCACGTGCACGGCGGGGGAGGCTTTTCCGTAAACAGCGGCTCGAAGGACGCGGTGACGCACATGGCGCGCGCGCACGCCTTCTGGGGCACGACCTCGCTCCTCCCGACTACCCTTGCCGCCCCTATGCCGCAGCTGCTCGGCGCGATCTCCGCCGTGAAGGCAGCGTCTTTATGCCCTGACGGCCCGACGGTACTCGGCGTCCATCTGGAGGGGCCCTGCCTTAATCCCGTACAGAGCGGCGCGCAGGCGCCCGGAAGCCTGCTCGTGCCCGCGGAAGCGGATATCGCTCCGCTGCTCGAGGCGTGGCCGGAGGGCTTAAAGATGATGGGAGCCGCGCCGGAGCTAAAGGGCGGAATGGAGTTAGGCAACGAGCTATCAAGGCGCGGGATAGCCGCCTCGATCGCACACTCAAATGCCACTTATTACGAGGTGCAGGAAGCCGTGAAGCACGGCTACAGCGACGTAACGCATCTGTATTCCAGCTGCTCCGGCCTGATACGCATTAACAGCTACCGCATACCCGGCGTTATCGAGGCGGGGCTCAATCTCGACGAGCTTACCGTACAGGTAATAGCGGACGGAAAGCATCTGCCGCTTGAGCTTTTGTCGCTTATATACCGCTGCAAGGGCGCGGAGAAGATCGAGCTCATAACCGACGGGCTGGAGTTTTCCGCGAGCGAGCTTAAGGAAGGCACGGTTTACCGGCAGGAAAACGGCATGGAAACCGTATACGAGGACGGCGTAATGAAGCTGCTCAGCCGCCAGTCCTTTGCGGGCAGCGTGGCTACGCTCCACCGCTGCGTGGGGAACATGGTCAAGGCGGGCGTCCCCTTGGCTCAGGCGGTGCGCATGGCCGGCGAGAACCCCGCCAGACGCATCGGCGCAGCGAAGAAGGGACGCATCGCGCCGGGCTGCGACGCGGACCTCGTGATACTTAATAAAGAGCTCAGCCCTGTCTGGGTAATGGCGCGCGGAAGCGTGCTCAGAGACGAGCTTGACGCACACAGGAGATAAGCGCATGCGCTCGAGATTGTCAGAAGGCAAAAGCCTGCGCCCGTCCGCCCGCACGCTGTGGGAAATACAGGCCTTCACCCAAAAGCCTCCGGTCGAGGTATCGACGAACCTGTACACGTATATCAGGGACAAGGCTAAAAATTATATAGAAAACTCCCGTAAAGCCCGTGAGAGCATTACGGACATGCCCATCCTGCGCGCGCGGCAGGAAGCTGTGCGCGCGGCTTTTCTGCGCTGTATCGGCGGTTTGCCGGAGAATGCTTCTTTTATAAGCGCGACAGTAAGCTCGCGCATAGAGACAAAAGCTTTTTGCGTCGAAAACGTCATACTTGAAACCCGCCCGAATTATTACGCCTCCTGCTCGGTTTATACGCCGCGCGACACGAAGGGCCCGCATCCGGCCGTGCTGCTGCTGATAGGGCATACCGACGACGGGAAAGCGGATAAAGAATACCAGTACGCCGCGCAGCTGTTTAGCAGCGCGGGCTTCGCGGTGCTCGCGCTCGACCCCTACGGCGAGGGAGAGAGATTCGAGCATTACGACACGGAAAACGATTTTCAGCCGATACAGGGCTGCTCGGGCGAGCACGATCTGATGGACTGGAAATTAAAGCTCATGGGTGTCAGCCTCGCGCGGTATTTCGTTTCCGACGCGCTGGCGGCGCTTGAATATCTTACAGGCCGTCCGGACGTGGACGGTACGCGCGTCGCGCTTACGGGTCATTCCGGAGGCGGCACGCAGGTATCCATGCTCATGCTCGCCGCGGCGGACAGGTTTGCCTGCGCCGCGCCCTGTGCGTATATAAGCGACATGCAGGGCATGCTGGAGGAGGGCGTCGACCCGGACGACGAGATGATCTGGCCGGGCAGCCTTCATGCGGGCATAGATTACGCGGACATACTGCTGGCTATGGCGCCGAAGCCTGTGGCGGTGCTGGCGAACAGGCACGATTTCTTTCCGCTCGAAGGCACGTACCGCGCCGTGAACGAGGCCTGCGCCGTGCTTGAGCGAGTCTGCGCAAGCGGCGCTCCTCAGCCGTCCCTGCCGGAGCTAATCGTCGCCGAAAGCGAGCACGCTTACGGCTCCACGCTCGCGCGCGCCGCGCTCAGCCTGTTCAGTCGGTGTCTGATGGGAGAGGACGTGAGCGGGCGAGCGCTGGCGGGCTTCCGTTTCGAACCGCTGCCTGCGTCCGCGCTTTGGGCGGCCGGAGGCTGCATACTTAAAGCGCGCCCGGGCATGGACACGCTGCAAAAGGAAGCCGAACGGCTGCTTATAAAAACCGAAGCCGAACGCGCGCGCCCGCAAAAGCCCCTTACAGACAGGCTGGGCGCGCTGCTCGGTATAGGTCACGAGGAAAACCGGCTTTTGCCCCCGCTGCGCGTATACCGCGAGGGAATCTGCGCGCCTTATGCGTACTTTTGCGTAATATTCCGACCGGAAGCCGGAATATGGCTGAACGCCGTGCTCCTGCGCGGTATGCGGGCAAGCGGCGCGCCGCGTCCGCTAACCGTGATGCTGTGGCCCGGCGGGACAAGCCGTATCGCGGAGCACTCATATATCATACACCGCACGCTTGAACAGGGCAGGCAGGCGCTCATACTCGATTTGCCCGGCGAGGGCGCGCTGCTGCCCGCAAAGCTCGGCGGCAGCGACATGTATATCAGCTGGAGCACGATGTACAAGCTGAATGCGTATCTGATCCAGCTGGGCGACAGTCTTGCCGCGCTGCGCACGCGCAGCGTGATCGCTGCCTGTAATGCGCTTAAGGACTCCGATCTGGCCGCGCCGGACGGTATTTGCCTGTATTCAGAGGGCGATATGGACAGATACGCGCTCTGCGCCGCACTTTTCTGCGGTGTAAACGTACAGGCAAGCGGCCTGTGCCAAAGCTATGAGGAGATCGTAAAAAGCGAATATCACGACCAGACGCATACCCACGCCTGGGCGCTGCCCGGCGCGCTTGCGGCCTTCGGCACGGAGGAAATCGCTTCGGAGCTTAAAAAACGCTGCAGCTTGCTGTAGCTTATGATAACGGGGAGGAAAAACTATGAAGCTCAAAATCGCCATGGTGGGAGGCGGCTCTTATTCCTGGACGTACGGACTGTACAGTACCTTTCTCGGCAATCCGTTTTACGACAGGCAGACGGAACTCTGCCTTTACGACATAAACGAAAAGGCGCTGAACGATACGTTCGCATTCTGTTCATACTACAATAACATGTATCCCGACCAGGCGATCACGCTTAAGAAAACCATGAACGAGGACGAAGCGCTCGAGGGCGCGGATTTCGTGGTCGTCGCGATATCGCACGGCGGGCTTGACGCAGAGCTGGAGGACCATTACATCGCGCGCAGGCACGGGTTTTACAACGTGAAGGGCAGCGAATCCGGCATCGCCGGCGCAAGCCGCACTGTCCGCCACGTGCCGGAATTTGTGCGTATCGCGCTCAAAATGAAGCGTCTTTGTCCGAACGCGATGATGCTGAACGTGACCAATCCCCTTACGGCGCTGACCCGCGCGGTTCAGAAGTACGCGGACGTGCATGCGGTCGGCTTCTGCCACGGCATCAGAAATCACCTTGAGATACTCCTGCCGTACTTCGGCGCGGACAGCTTCGAGCACGTGAGCTTCTCGGTTTCGGGCGTGGATCACTGCTCGTTCCTTACAGACGTAAAGTTTTACGGCGAGGACGCGCTTGAGATAATGCGCAGCAAACGCATGATAGAGGCTGCCTGGGCGGGCAAGAGCAATATCACCTTCGACGATCCCTTCGCGGGGCGTGAAAACGAGCGCATCCGCTTTATCCTCTGGGATATACTGGGCTGCATGCCGGGGCTCAGCGACGAGCACTGCGCGGAATTCTATTACCAGACGACCGGAACGCAGGTCAACCGCGACCTGTTCGGCATGCATTACGACCGAATCAAGGACCGCACGGCGACCGTCGAAAAGCTGCGCGACGACATAGTAAAGCCGCTTGAAAGCGGAAAAATGCCGCCGCTCAGGATAAGTCAGGAGCATCCCGACAGGGTCATAGAGGCGCTCAAGGGCGGCAGACAGTTTTACGACGTGATGAACTACCGAAACTACGGTCAGACGCGCGAATTGCCGCTGGACACGGTCGTGGAGACATTCGTAACCTTCGACGCGACCGGCGTTCATCCCGCGATAGCCAACCCGCTGCCCGGCGCTGCACGTCTGGTGGTTCAGGCCACGGCGCTGCGCGAGGAGATGTTCATGGAGGCGGCGATGGAATGGGACGCCGACAAGCTCACCTCCGCGCTGTGTCAGGACCCGCTGGTACAGGATTTTACCCGCATACGCGACGTTACGAAGGATATAATGGATTATAACCGGCAGTTTATAAAGGCTTAAAACGATACTTTGGAAAGGCTGTGAGCGCTATGGGTTTATCGGTCGGATTTGCGAATGTCAACATAACTCCGCCGTTAGGCATACCGATAGGCGGCTACTATCAGCTGCGTCTGGCAGAGCAGGTGCTTGACGAGCTGGAAGCGAGAGCCTTGGCGGTTTCGGACGGCAGGAGTACGGTTCTTATATACAGCGTGGATTTGCTGGAGCTTAAAAGCGCGTACTGCGATCCGATCCGGCGGAAGATTTCGCAAGCGCTCGATATATCTCCGGAACGCGTTTTTATCGCCTGCACGCATACGCATACAGGCCCGCAGCTGGACGGAGACGCAGCGCCCGAGCTCAGGCAGGAGTATTTCGCGTTTCTCGGAAGAAGGCTCGCGGACGCGGGGCGGCTCGCGCTTAACGACGTTAAACCGGCGCGCATGGGTTTCGGGGTCTCGCATGCTCCGGATATCGCGTTCATCCGCAGGTACAGGATGAAGGACGGCACTATACATACCAATCCGGGCATACGGAACCCGGAGGTCGTGTGTCCCGTCGGCGAGGTCGACGACAGCGTGAGCGTGCTGCGCTTCGACAGAGACGGCGGCGAAACGGTCGTCGTAACACATTTTGCCGTGCATCCGGACACGATAGGCGGCTGCGTGATCTCGGCGGATTGGCCCGGCTTTGCGAGACGCGCGGTCGAAAAATCGCTTGACGGCGTCAAGTGCATGGTGCTTAACGGCGCCATCGGCGACGTAAACCACGTAAACACGCAGCCGTCGGGCGGGGCGATGAACGATCTCAAAATGGATTTCGACGACTGCATGCGCGGATACGGGCACGCCCGTCACATGGGACGCGCGGTCGCGGGTGCGGTCATGCAGATATACGACAAGGTCGAATACTGCGGCGAGGTCAGCGTGGACGCCGCGCAGAAACGAATATTCTGCCCGTCGAACCGGCCCGCGCCGGAAGAGATACCAAACGCCCGGCGTATATGCGAGCTCCACTTATCGGGCAGGGATAATGAAATCCCGTTCACGGGCATGCAGCTGACTACCGTGGTGGCAGAGGCGGAGCGTATGCTCGAGCTGCAAAACGGCCCTGACGGATTTGAGCTGCTGCTGAGCGCCGTGCGCGTCGGCCCGGTCGCGCTTATCGGCATACCGGGCGAACCGTTTTCCGAAACCGGACGGGAAATAAAAGCAGCTGAGACATGGCGTCTGGCGCTGCCCTGCTGCTGCGTAAACGGCTACTCCAACTATTTTCCGCTCGCGAAGGATTACGCCGAGGGAGGCTACGAGGCGCGTTCGAGCCTGTTCAAAGCCGGCGTAGCCGAGACTATCAGGGACGAATGCCTTGAAATGCTCGACGCATTAGCTGCTGAAAGGAATTGAGATTATGAATGAAGCTCAGCTGAACGACAGGCTTTCGCAGCCGTCAGAAGCGCTTAAAAGCGATTTAAGAAGTCTGCGCGGCGACGTAATGGTGGTCGGCGCGGGCGGCAAAATGGGACCGACGCTGGCACGCATGGCGAAGCTCGCGCTGGGAGACAGCGCGTCCGTTACGGCAGTTTCGCGCTTTTCTGATCCGAACGCCCGAAAGTTGCTTGAGGATACCGGCGTAAAAACGCTGTGCTGTGAGCTTACCGATCCAAACGACGTGGCGAAGCTGCCGAGGTGCGAAAACATAATATTCATGGCGGGACGTAAATTCGGCACGTCTCAGGGCGCGTGCGAGACCTGGGAAATGAACACTGTAGTTCCGTCGATCGTGACGCGGCATTTTGCGGACGCCCGGTACGTGGTGTTTTCCACGAGCAACGTGTATCCGTTTTCGCGGCCCGAGGACGGCGGCTGCACGGAGGACACGACGCCCGCGCCGGTCGGCGAATATGCAGTAAGCTGCCTCGGACGCGAAAGAGTATTCGAGTACGCCGCGGCGCATTACGGCGCGAAAGTGCTTTTGTTCCGTCTGAGCTACGCGATAGATCTGCGCTACGGAATACTTAACGATATCTGTCAGTGGATACTGAACGAACGCCCGATACCGCTCGGCGTGCCCGCGTTCAACTGCGTCTGGCAGAGATACGCGAACGAAGCGGCGCTGAGATCGCTGCTTCTGGCGGACGGGAGCTGTCCCGCGCTCAACGTAACGGGACCGGAAACCGTGAGCGTCAGGCAGGCTGCGATGAAGCTCGGCGCGCTGCTTGGCAAACAGCTGCGCTTCGAAGAGGAAGCTGGCGACAAGGCGATACTCTGCAACTCGCAGAAATGCAAGGGTCTGTTCGGATACCCGGACGTGAGTCTGGACGAAATGATGCATATGCAGGCGGATTGGATACTTAGCGGCGGGCGCTGCCTCGGCAAGCCCACGCACTTTGAGGAACAGAAAGGAAACTTCTGATGAACGCAAGCGCATACGAGCTTTTGATGAAGGGCGCGTTTATTCCCGCGATGCCGCTGGTGCTGGACAGTCAGAGGCAGTTTGACGAAAAAAAGCAGCGCCGGCTGATCCGCTACTATCTCGAAAGCGGCGTCGACGGGCTGGCTGTGGGCGTGCATACCACGCAGTTCGCGATACGCGATCCTAAAATCGGTTTATTTGAGCGTGTACTAAAGGTCTCCATAGACGAGATGCGCGCCTACAGCGCCGAGACCGGCAGACCGATACTCGCGGTCGCCGGCGTGTGCGGCGAAACGCCGCAGGCGCTTAAGGAAGCCGCAGCGGCGAAGGCGCAGGGATACGATATCGCGCTGCTCAGTCCCGGCGGGCTCGGTCAATTGAGCGAGGACGAAATGGTCGAGCGCACGCGCGCGGTCGCAGACGTCATGGACGTCATGGGCTTTTATCTGCAGGTCGCCGTGGGAGGCCGCGCGTTTTCGTACGACTATTGGCGGCGCGTGTGCGAGATAGACGGCGTGAAAGCGATCAAGTGCGCGGCGTTCGACCGCTACCGCACGCTGGACGTAGCGCGGGCTGTCGCTTACGCGCAGCATGAAATCGCACTGTATACCGGCAACGACGACAGTATCGTAACAGACCTGCTTACGCGCTACCGCTTCGGCAGCGGCGAAAACCAAAAAACGGTATCGACGCGCGGAGGACTGCTGGGACACTGGTGCGCCTGGACGCACACCGCAGTTAAGCTGTTCAGGCGGATTAAGGCGCTTGCGGAGCAGGAGGCCGTGCCGCGGGAGCTGCTCGAGCTCGCGGCGGCGGTCACGGACGTAAACGGCGCGTTCTTTGACGCGCACAACGGCTTCAGGGGCTGTATCGCCGGAATGCACGAGGTGCTCAGGCGGCAGGGTCTGATGGACGGTATATGGTGCCTCGATCCCTCCGAAACGCTGGGTCCGGGACAGGCGGAGGAGATAACGCGCGTATACGAGATGTATCCGGAGCTTAACGACGACGGGTTCGTGAAGGCGTTTATTAAGCGTTACGCGCAGCGTTAATTTACGGATTGTTTTCTGAACGTAGGCATCGTATCAAAGCGCGCGCTTGACTTTTTCACACGCCGTGTTCTACAATAGGCGTCGAAAGCGAAAATGCGGATTATAGCATTATTAAACGGGAGAGTGATTTCAGGTGCCAAGGATTTATCTGTCCAGCCCTACCATGCATGCGGAAGAATTGCAGTATATAAACGAGGCGTTCGAAAAAAACTGGATCGCTCCAGTCGGCTTCAACATAGACAATCTTGAAAAGGCGGTGGACGACTACATAAACGCCGCGTCTCCTGTAAAATATAAAACGCTCGCCCTGTGCTCCGGCACGGCGGCACTTCATCTTGCGTATAAGGTAGCCGGGATCACGAAGGGCACGCCCGTGTTCGTGAGCGACTCCACATACTGCGCAACCGCCTTCCCTATCACGTACGAGGGCGGTGTACCGATTTTTATCGACTCCGAGCGCGATTCGTGGAATATGGACCCGGAGGCTCTGGAAAAGGCGTTTAAGCTGCATCCCGAGGTCAAGCACGTGGTGATCGTGCACCTTTTCGGAACGCCGGCTAAGCTGGACGAGCTGACTGAGGTCTGCGCGCGGCACGGCGCGGTGCTGATAGAGGACGCGGCGGAGGCGCTTTCGTCCTTCTATCACGGGCGCCATTGCGGCACGTTCGGAAAGTACAACGCGTTCTCGTTCAACGGCAACAAGATAATCACCACGTCCTCCGGCGGCATGTTCGTAGCGCCCGACAAGGAAGCCTGGGACAAGGCGATGTACTACGCCACGCAGTCCAGAGACCCCGTGCCGTGGTTCGAGCATAAGGAGATCGGGTACAACTACCGGCTCTCGAACGTGCTCGCGGGCATCGGCAGGGGACAGATGCTGCACCTTGACGAGCATCACGCGCTCAAAAAGCATATATACGAAACTTATAAAGAGGGCTTTAAGGACCTGCCCCTGACCATGAACCCGTACCTGCCGGACACGGAGCCCAATTTCTGGCTCAGCTGCGCGCTTATAGACAGAAACGTCGACGTAAAGCCCATGACGGTGCTTGACGCGATCAGCGCGCAAGCGAACGCGGAGGGCAGACCGATCTGGAAGCCGATGAGCCTTCAGGACGTGTACGCAGGCTCTGAATTGGTGAAGTCAGAGGATTATCCGGTCGGCTACGACCTGTACGACCGGGGCTTCTGCCTGCCCTCGGACATCAAAATGACGGAAGCAGACATGCAGCGGATAATCGCCGCGGTAAGAAGCTGCTTTACCTGAACTGCCCGCAGGATTTACGGCAAAAACCGTTTACCTGCTAAGTACCTTTTATGATATCGCCGTTTTGACAAAACTTGCTTAAAAAGCAAAAAACTCAGCCGATTGAAATGAAGCCTCGCTTCATTTCAATCGACGATATGTGAAACACTCTGTCTTTTTTTCAGCACCTGCTCGCAGATCAGCAGGTCCTCGGGGGTATTTACGCCTCTTAAGTCGTCTCCGTCGTCGGTCATGTACGTTTCGACCTTCAGGCCGTCCCGCGCCATAAGCTCGGGCACCTCGGTCAGGTAGTATTCGCCCTGAGCGTTGTTTGTGCTGAGTCTCGGCAGCGTTTCAAACAGTCTGCGGCTGTCGAATGCGAGCACGCCGCTGAACAGCTCGGTTATCAGCGCCTGCTCGGGCGTGCAGTCCTTTGCTTCGACTATACGCGCGAAGCGTCCGTTTTCGTCCCGGACGACGCGCGCCCAGTATTTAAGCTCCGGATTGACCGCCGTAAGCAGCGTGCACGCCGCGCCGCTTTCGGCGTGACGCTCGCACATCGCCTTCATCACGCTGCGCCTGAACAGGGGCATGTCTCCGAAGGTCACCAGCACCGTGCCGTCAAAACCGCTAAAAAGCGGCTCGCAGACCATTACCGCGTGTCCGGTGCCCAGCTGCTGAGCCTGCTCGGCGTATTTATAGCGCTCTCCGAAATACCCGATTATCTGCTCCTTCAGATACCCGACCACTATGCATATGTTTTCCGGCTTTATGAAATCCAGTTGACTGAGCACGTGCTCGAGCAGAGGCTTTCCGCACAGCTCGTGCAGCGCCTTGGGGATATTGGCGCTGCTTTTAAGGCGCGTGCCCTTGCCCGCGGCGGGGACTATCGCTCTCAGGTTTTCCATTTTCCGCTGATGCTCCCTTCGTCAAGCGTAACGCCGAGATTCAGTTCGTCGTATATTCTCTGCAGTATAGCGATTATCTGTGGCAGCTTTTTTTCCATATCGGCAAGCAGCGTCAGCTGCGTGTGCGCGCGGTCGAGATTCTGCCCCGGATAGAATATATTGTAGTACGTGTCGCCGTTTATGTGATCCATAAGGAAGCGGATGCCGTCTTCCGACGTGATCACGAGCGCTGAAAGCGGCAATAGCTCCAGTTCCGCTTTCGTTAGGATGCTTCCGCATTCCTCCAGATAGCCGCGCGCGTATTTTTCGTAAAGGTTCAGGTCGCAGGAGACCTTGCTTAAGTCCTTCTCGTCGTCGGTCGCGGTATTCGTGCCTATTCTCATGCTGTCGCCGAAATCGTACAGCGGCGAAGACGGCATGACCGTGTCGAGGTCGATTATAGCCACGGGAAGATGCGTTTTGGTGTCGAAAAGTATGTTGTTGAGGTTGCAGTCGTTGTGGCAGACGCGGGTCGGGATCAGGCCGCTTTCAAGCGCGTCGGTAATAACTCCGAAGCAGGTGTCGTGTGCCCGCACGAAGGCGATCTCCTGACGCACGTCCTTCACGCGTCCCTTGGGGTCGGCCTTGATTGCCTGCTCGAGCTGCTCGTAGCGGCTGCGCGTGTTGTGAAAGTTCGGTATCACCGTAAAAACGTCAGCGGGACTGACGTCGGACATTTCCTTAAGGAAACGGCCGAACGCCTTGCCGGCCTGATAAAACGTTTCGGGGCTGTCGGGTATATCCAGCGAATAAACGTCGTCCACGTATGTAAGCATGCGCCAGCAGCCGGTGTCGCTTTTAAGATACGCGCGCCCGTCCTTGGTGGGCCTGAGCATCTGCACAGCGCCCTTCCGCGTGGTCGCGGGCAGCGTAAGCTTCCCGTGCAGATGGTCGGTGGTGAACTTGAAGTTTCCATAAGCGCGTCCACGTCCGGGAAAACGTTCGTGTTGATGCGCTGCAGTATGTATTTGTGCCCGTGTCCGGCGTCAGAGAGCGTTTCGACCAGGTACGTGCGGTTTATATAGCCTTTCGTGAGCTGGATAATCGACGTTACGTCGCCGCGTATCGCGAACTGCTCCGCCACGTTCTGCATCTCGTTTATAGGAGCGGCGTCGCGCTTTGCCGGCTCCAGCACGAGACGCAGGAGCGCTCCTTCGTCTTTCGACTCGACGTCCACGAACGTGAATATGCGCAGCGCCACTTTCAGCGGACGGAATTTATCGCGCTTGGCCAGACGGTACAGGTAATAGTACGCCACGCGGCTGATCAGGCACAGGATTATATAGCCTGCCGCAAAGACCGCAAGCAGCGACCTGCGCAGATGAGCAAGACCTGTCGATCTGCATATAACGATATAGCACAGCGCGGCAAGCAGATCCGCCGCCAGCTCCAGCGCGAACGCGTGCACCGAGCCTGTGCGCAGTATCTGCTTGTATACGCGCAGCGCAAGACGCGACGCCGTAAAGCACACGACCGCAAGTACTGCGCTCAATATGAGTTCCCAGACGTCTTTGGCGCTTGCGCCCGAAAAGTTTTTTGCAAACAGAAAGAGCCATACGCATACGAGCGCCAGTATGTCGTAAAACATCAGCAGATATCGATTGCGTGTTCTTTCGCCGGTATGCGGCTTTTCCATATACATCTCCTGAACGGTTTTGTATTTATACTATCATAATATGCATATGCAAACCGTATGTCAACAGAAAATACGCAAAAAATTCAAAAACAAACGAATAAACACCAAATATATAATCTAAACAGCGCATTATGCGCACCTGACTTCAAACAAACTCTTGACATGCCGCGCTAATGGGTTTATATTGTTACGGACGGTTTATTTATGTGACGCAGAGCGTCTGCGCGCCGACTTTCGGGTATCGCAGCGGCGCGAGGACGTTCGGCAGACGTTCGTTAGGAGGTTCGGCATGGCGTTTACGATTTTCGATCCGCAGCAGGAGATGCTGCGCCGTATGCGGGAGAACGATTTTTCAGGCAGGATAAGACCCGGCGAGGACGTCGCGGCATGGCAGGCAATCGCGCGCCGCAAGCTGGAGACGCTGCTCGGACTGCCGTTTGAGCAGGTCGACCCTGAACCCGAAATATGCTGGACGCGCGAAAGGGAAGACTGCACTGAGACGCGTTTCAACGTCCGCTCCGAGCGGGACGTACGCGTGCTCTGTCATATACTCGTGCCGAAGGCGGTTCGTAAGGAAATCCCGCTCATGGTGTGCCTGCAGGGACATTCCACGGGCATGCATATTTCGCTCGGAGTGCCTAAATTCCCCGGCGACGCGGAAGACATCGAAGGCGACCGCGACTTTGCAAGGCAGGCAGTCAGGCACGGTTACGCGGCGCTTGCCGTGGAACAGAGGGCCTTCGGCGAATGCGGCGGAACAGAAAAGGGGCCGGACTGCTATCAGCCCGCCGTACAGGCGCTGCTGCTGGGCCGCACGCTCATCGGCGAAAGATGTTGGGACATAAAATGCGCCCTTGAAGCTGTATACAGGCTGTTCCCGACGGTGGATAAATCCAGAACGGCTTTGATGGGCAACTCGGGCGGCGGAACGACCACGTTTTATGCATCGGCGCTGTTTACCTTCGTCAGCGCGGCGATGCCGTCCTGCGCGTTTTCAGGCTTCCTGCCCTCGATAGGCGCGCAGAAGCATTGCATATGCAATTACGTGCCGGGCATAATGAAGGAGTTCGACATGGCGGAGCTCGCCGGTCTGATCGCGCCCCGTCCGCTCGTGATCGTGAGCGGTCAGCACGACGGTATTTTCCCTCTGGAATCCGCGCGGGAGCAGTTCGAGATCGCACGCACGCGCTACTATGTGCCGCTGGGCGCTGAGGACAGCATCCGGCATGTCATAGGCGCTCAGGGACACCGCTTCTACGCCGCGGAAAGCTGGCCGGTATTCGAAAATCTGACAGGCTGGCATAAGGCGTGACGCGCCTGCCGTATCACCTGTATGTACTTTGAAAGCCCCACGCTTAGCGCGGGGTTTTCATAGTACAATAATCATCCCCCGGCTGCGCCGGGGGATGATTATTCAGGAAACCGCCTGCCGGCGTTTATGCCTGCGTCCCGTAGCCCTGCGGGTTCCGGCTCTGCCATCTCCAGCCGTCCCTGCACATGTCCTCGAGCGTGCGCTCCGCCTTCCAGTTCAAAAGCCGGTGCGCTTTGGTGGGATCGCTGTAGCAGATCGCAAGGTCGCCGCTGCGTCTCGGTCCTATTACATAAGGAACCTTTACGCCGTTTGCCTTTTCGAACGCCTTTACCATATCCAGCACGCTGTAGCCTGTGCCTGTGCCCAGATTTATCGCTTCACAGCCGTCGTGCGTACGAGCGTAGGCGAGCGCGCACACATGCCCTTCGGCAAGGTCGACTACGTGCAGGTAATCGCGCACGCCGGTGCCGTCGGGGGTGGGGTAGTCGTCGCCGAATACGGTCAGATGCTCGCGTCTGCCCACGGCGGTCTGGCAGATGTAGGGCATGAGATTGTTCGGTATGCCGTTCGGATCCTCGCCTATAAGCCCGCTTTCGTGCGCGCCGACGGGGTTGAAGTAGCGCAGCAGCACGCAGCACAGCTCTTTATTTGCATACGCAGTATCGCGTATAATCTGTTCGTTCATGAACTTCGTCCAGCCGTACGGGTTTATGCAGCCCAGACGTCCGCTCTCGGTAAACGGCACGGTGTTTTCGCCTGAATAAACCGTCGCGGAGGAGGAGAAGATAAGCTTCTTCACGCCGCATTTCAGCATCGCGTTAAGCAGGCTTATCGTGCTTTCGAGGTTGTTTTCGTAATACTTGAGCGGCTTTTCCACGGATTCGCCCACTGCCTTGTGTCCCGCGAAGTGGATCACCGCTTCGATGTCGTTTTCGTTCATTATTTGCGTGAGCAGTGCTTCGTCGCAGCAGTCGCCCGTGTAGGTTTTGAAGCTGCGTCCCGTTATCTGTCTGACGCGCTCAAGCGCAACGGGAGAGGAATTGTCGAAATTGTCTATTACGGTTACGTCCTCGCCCTTTTCAAGCAGGCTTACGAGCGTATGGCTGCCTATATAGCCTGCGCCTCCGGTTACAAGTATACTCATCTCTCAGCTTCCTCCGCTACAAGCTTGTTCAGTTCGCTCATGTGCGCCTCGGTGTCGCTTATAAGCTTCATTTGGGTACGGCAGCGCACAAGATTGTGCTCAGGGTACGCCGTGCGGAAATACGTATCTCCGTTCAGATAATCGGTCAGAAAACGCATACCGCATTCGTAGGTCATAAGCTTCGCGCCTAACGTGAGAGTGCTTAATTCGTCTTTGTTTAAGGACCGTCCGCATTCAGACAGAAAGCCGCGTGCGAACGCGCGGTATTTTTCGAGGTCCAGCCATACCTTGTCAAGGTCGGGCTCGTCCTCTGCAGCCGTGCTCGCTCCGGTGCGTATGCAGTCGCCGAAATCGTTGCCCGGAAGGCCCGGCATCACTGTGTCTAAGTCGATCACGCATAAGGGCGTCAGCGTCTTTTCGTCGAGCAAAACGTTGTTCAGCTTCGTGTCGTTGTGCGTGACGCGCTTTTTGAGCCTGCCCTCGGCGAGCAGCCCCAGCATAACGCCCGCTTCGTCCTGACGCTGCATATAAAACCGGAATTCGCGCTCGACCTGCTTGAAGCGGCCCGCCTCGTCCTGAGACGCGGCGCGTTCAAGATCGTGCAGCCGCTTGACGGTATCGTGAAAGCGGGGGATGGTTTCGGTCAGCTGCTCCGCGTCAAAATCGGCCAGCTGAGTCTGAAATTCTCCGAACGCTTTCCCGCAGGTTTCGAGCTCCGCTGGAGTTCGGGCGGTTTCGAGCGAAATGCCGTAAACGTATCTGTACATACGGTAATAGCCGTCGCCCGCAGCTGCGTAATCCCGTCCGTCGTTCGCGCTCAGAAATTCAAGCGAGGAATGGGGCTTTAGTGCGTTCAGATACTGCGTGACAATACGTATGTTGCGCATAAGCCCGTCCACGTCCGTAAATATGCGGCGGTTTATCTTCTGCAGCACATATTTGCTGCCGGACGCACAGGTTATAAGGTATGTTTCGTTTATATGGCCGTTTCCGAGCGGGGAGCTCGACACAGGTTCCGAATCTATTGGAAACAGAGCGGCGATCCCGTTAAGCGTCATACTTCCGTCCATAATACGTCAGGATATACTCCTGCCTCTTTCAGTGCCTGCACGCCGGCGCGCGTGGCGTCAAGATCCTCGAGATACGTCATGCCGAACCATTTGTCCTGCGTGGGCAGCACCTTGAACGTGCCCGCGCCGTTTTTGATCAGCGCGCCCGGAACGTCGGGCAGATAAAACTCGGCCTTGAGCGGATTTGACGGCATTTGCGTTTTCAGAAACTCGTAAAAGCCCTCGCGCATCGCGCCGAATATCGAGCGTTTGAAAATCCAGAAATTCAGCGACACGGGCACGTCGCCCGAAAGCGGATAAAACTCCGCCCCGTCCTCGGTGTACTTCGCGTCGCCGCCGTCGGGGAAGATTTTGGTGCGCTCCGTAATGGACGTGAGCTGTCCGCGTGCGTCCGTTTCGCATACGCCGCGCGCGACGGAGCCGTTCGGTGTCATGGTGTTTCTGAGTGGATAGCCGACCATCGCGTGCGCGCTTTCGTCGGAATTGCCGTCCAGAAACGCCGCCGCGGCTTTATAAGCATGCCTGCCGTAAAAATCGTCCGCGTTTATGCACACGAAGCCGTCTGGCACCTCTGTTTCCGCGCAGAGCGCCGCGTGACCGGTGCCCCAAGGCTTAATGCGGCCTTCTGGCGGAATAAAGCCGTCCGGCAGACAGCTTGTAAGCTCCTGATACGCGTATGCGACCTCCATATGCTTTGCCGCCTTTGCGCCTATCAGAGCGTGGAATTTGTCGCGGCTTTCGGGCTTTATAACGAAAACGACCTTCTCGAAGCCCGCCCGGTATGCGTCGTACACCGAAAAATCTATTATCAGCTGTCCGTGCGCGTCCACAGGCGTGATTTGCTTCTGCCCTGCGCCCGCCCCGAACCTGCTGCCGAGCCCGGCAGCCATTATTACGAGTGTTTTCTTCATGATTTCATCCTCAGCACAGTATCGTTATTTCTCCGTCGGAGAACGTGAAGCCCAGCTCCCTTGAAAGCTCGAGCGAAGGCGTGTTGTCGCGCTTTATCTGCCCGTAGGGGGTTATGCCTTTATGAAGCAGCTCTTTGATCAAATGCGCCTCCAGACATTCGCCTACGCCTCTGCGCCTGAAGCTGTCGCTCACGGCGAGCAGCCCCATGCAGCCCTCGCGGTGCACGCCGATGCGGCCGACTATTTCGCCGCCTATATACGCGCCGTAAATACTGCCCTGCGATATAAGCAGCCTCAAGTCGCTTTCGTCCTCATAGGGAAGACGCGCGCAGACCTCGTCCGCGTCCGCGTCTGTCAGCGTCCTTACGGAGCACACGCGCGCTACATGCGGCGGCTGCGCGCTTTCGTATACTACCTGTGTAAGCCGCATCACGCGAGTTTTCCGGATAATGCGGTTGAAGCGGTCGGCAAGCGCGTCGGAATGCAGCACGAAGCCGCGCGCGCCGCGTATCGTCATAAGCTTCTGAACTGAACCATCTGTGTCCGGCAGGTTAGCAAACACAAGCGCGCTGGGCCGGTCGAACAGTACGACGCCGTCCTCGTCCGCCTGCATGACCTCGCAGTCGCCGCGCAGAACGGGGTAAATCATGTCGGCGTAAGCGATCTTATCGCGCCTGAGTATCGTAAGCGCCTGCTGCAGCATACAATCACTTCCAATCCTTGTATATTTTACCACAAGTATGCGATTAATACACTGAATTTTTGTAAAATAAACGCTTGCGAACGCCATAAAACTGAGATATAATTAGCGCGTGGGGGAATGATCAATGAACGATTTCGATATAGAGAAATTCTGGGAAAACGACGCGCTTGCGCACAAAGACAACTGCTTTGCGCCTGCGCCGCAGGTCGCGCTGGGCATACGCATGAGCGACGAATGCGTATTTGCGGAATTGGGCGAGGAGGGCGAGCCCTGGGGCTATACGCCGCTCGAACGCCGCATAGACCTGAACAGGCGCTACAACGACCTGTCTGAAAAGATCGTGGGACGGCGGCTGCTTAAGGAGCGCTTCCTGCCTGAGGACGCGAGACTTCCTTACGTCAAGCGTATAGGCGAGGTGTTCGGCGGGGAGTATATACTTCACAACGGCACTGAATGGCTGAAGGAAGGCATAGAGGACGAGAAGGCGCTTGAAAAAAAGCTGGACGAGGTCGAAAAGCTCGACCTGCGGGAGTTCATGCTGCCGCCTGACTGGGAGAGCGAAAAGCGGCGTGTTTACGAAAAATACGGGGTGAAGCCGTCACCGGTTCACCACATACGCGGCCCGGTGACGCTCGCCTGTTCGCTTATGGGTACGACCGAGTTTTTGTATTTCCTTGCTGACGAGGACGAGCTTGCGGAAAGGTTTTCAAACGATATAGCCGACGTCATCATAAAAATGGCGGAAATCATGGACGAAGAGGCGGGACTCACGGGCAAGGATACGCACGGCTTCTCGTTCGCTGACGATAACTGCTGCCTGCTTTCGCCGCAGATGTACGAAAAATTCGGCTATCCCGTGCTCAAAAAAGTGTTTGCTCGCTTTTCGCCTGATCATGGGGATAAGCGTTATCAGCATTCGGATTCCGCGATGGGGCATCTTCTGCCGATACTCGGCAGGCTCAACCTGAACGGCGTGAACTTCGGACCTACCGTCATGGCGCCCGAAATCCGCAAATACATGCCGGAGGCGCGCATCGACGGCTGCATCGCGCCGTTTACCTTCATGAACAACGACGAAGCGCAGCTTATTACAGAAACCGAGCGCGACATCAAAGCGGGCTTCGAGCTGGGCGGAGTCAACATCTCGACTGCGGGCTCGATAAACAACGGCTCGCGTCTGTCGAGCATGCGCCTTATGATGGAGGTCATCTGGGAGCACAGAAAGCACTAAGCGTGCTCGATCAAAATGAATCAAAGATTCATTTTGATCGATTAGGTTTTCTGCAGCTTAATAAGATTCTTGGATAAAACGTTCGGCTTTTGGCAAGGGCTGAGGCAGGTTTTGCATTTTTTGCTGAAATCTCTGCGGAGATTTCCGGGCGAAAAAACTGCAAGGTAGCGATTATTTGCTCCGGTCGTCTTCGCTCCCTGCGCAAAAATCGCTCCTCGGGCGGGCAAAGCTCGCCCGGCGGAATGGATTTGGAGGGACTGCGCTCCTCCAAGCATCCCCCGGGGCTTTAGTACGTTTGCGACAGCCATTTTTGTATTTATATAGCTGTTAACCGTACGGATTTCTGCTTTTCGCTTCCTTGAAATATATCCATCTCCGGCTGATCAGCTCCGTCACGCTTTGAACGAACGCCTGCTGTTCGTTCGTGTCCGCGTCGCCGTCGATGCCGCTCAGCCGCGCTGAGATAAAGGCGATCAGCGTGCACAGCATTTCGTGCTCGTCCCTGTCTTTGTCCAGACGGTCGCACTCCGCAAGCGGCCTGACGAATTCGTCGCATACGTTTTCCTTAAGCAGACTGTCTATAAGACTCAGCAGTCTCTGCGCCGTCTGAAAGGAGAGGCGCTCTATATCGTTCCAGCTTAGGCTGATGCGTCCGGCGGTCTGGCTGCTCAGGTAAAGCAGTATGTCGCCGCGGCGGCAGATGCGAGTTATAAACTCCTTTTCGGAAGCGTCGAATTTGCCGTCCGCGAGCGCTATATGCAGAAGTATAGCCTGCAGCAGCAGGTCAAAACGCCCCAGTATATCCTCGGCGCTGCTTTTGCCGCCTGAGCCGGACGCAATATATGCGTCCATTGCGCGCAGCAGCTCCTCAGCCTGCCTGTACGCCTTAAGCGCGTCTTCAAATTTCTGATCCGTATTCATTATTAGTATCATCTCCGATTTCGTGTCCGCGCACGTAGTAGTGGCGCGTTATCCACTTGGTGAGACCGTCCAGCCCGGGATAAACGATGCGCTCGTTTACGTTGAACTGGTCGAGCAGATCGCGCACGTCCCATCTGAGAGACGCGCTTATCACGTAACGCACTGTCTGGCTTGTGTGTTCGGATAAAAACGTCTCTATATCGTTTATCTGCGCGGGTATGACCGAGAAGAACGAATACTGATTGATTATGCGCTGGGAAATCGAGGGCGGCTCTATGCATACCATCGCGCTCGTGCCCATATCCCTGTCGTACTCCGAGAGGCTGCCCGCCAGCGCGTCCAGCATGTCCACCGAAAACGTGGACGTGCTTCTTTCGGAAAGCGCGCGCTTGTATTTTTCGGGCAGGTTCTCGTTCATGTCGGTAATGCTCATGCGCCACACGACGCAGTCGTGCGCGTCCATGTTGGAAAGCGAAGGCTCCGCAGTCGCGAAATGCAGCGCCACCAGCGGCGAACGCGTCCAGTCGAGCAGGCGCGTGGGAAGCCCGTAATGCTGGCCGACTATCATCTGCCGCCATACGGATTCTCTGAGAGACGGGTCTTCTATGCTGGCGTATTTCGTGAAATAGCGCAGTATGCTGCTTTCAAGCTCGTGGCGGCGCTCCCCGCAGTTACGGTACAGGCTCGTGCGCATTTTATGCGCAGTGTTCAGCTGGCCTCTGTAATAGTACCCGCTGCGCAGGCGGTTGATTTTGGCGTTGCGCGGCTGATCGGCGATCAGCCGCATCACGTCTTCGATTTTGTCTATGTATACGCTCGTGAACACGGTATACCTCTCATTCGCATTTTATGCTGACTGATTCGTCTGCAGCCTGTCTTGCCAGCAGACATATGCGGGTATCGTACAGCGCCTGACGCGCAAGCTCGTCCGACAGGGGAGTGCCGACGGCGTTTATGAAGCGGACGAACGGGTTTTCGTCTTCGCGCAGCGGCAGCGCGCGGCGCGGGCTTTCGTTTTCGAGGTAAACCGTTTTGTCGATAACCTCGAGCATGCCGCGCGTGCCAGTTACGCGCAGACGGTCGTCGTCGTGCCGCGCGGAACCTGTGGGGCGTAGAAAGTCAGCGTCTATCGTAGCTATAACGCCGTTTTCAAGCTGCATCAGCAGCGCGCACGTGGTCTCCATGCTGCCGTTTCCGCAATTAGCGGCGCTTGAGTGAAACGCGCTTATCTGTCTGCACCTGCCGCCCAGGTCGAGCACCCAGTCCGCTGCGTGTATAGCGACCCACGGTATCGTACCGCCGTAGCTTTCGCGCGTCTGATACTGAGGGCCGCGCGTGCCCATACGATAGCTTTTCTGAGCGTGTATCAGGCGCACCTCGCCGATCTCGCCTGCCTGAACTGCGGCCTTTAGCGTTTTGTACCAGCCGCAGCAGCTCAGGTTAAGCATACAGCCCAGCGCGCGGCCGCTTGCCTTCCATGCGTCTTCAAGCTGCTTCAGCTTAGTCAGGTCCGCCGCGAGCGGCTTTTCGGAATAGACGTGCATTCCGCGCTCAAGGCAGTAAATGCTTTTTTCCGCCAAGTGCCCGTAATAGGAGTTTACGACTGCGAGCTCGGGTCGTATCTCGTCAAGCATAGCGCGCCAGTCTGCATACAGGGGCGCGTGCATGAATTCCGACAGCCAATGCATGTCCTCGCCCACGTCGCCCGCGGCGACTGCGGCAGGCGCGCCGCACAGACCCGCCGTAAGCGCATCGGTAACCTGATGGTGATGACCGGAAGAGCCGATTATTACATATTTCATATGCAAAGCCTCTTATCGTGTGCGTAAAAAAGCGGCCGCATGCTGCGGCCGCAGTAGGGCTGCCTCAGAAGCCTATGTACGCTTCGACCTGCAGCATTAGCGCGGAGATCACGTTCATGTTCACGTCATAATAGGTTTTGCGCAGCCAGTATTCCTCGCCGGGCACTATAAGCTGATCCACGTAAACCACGGCGCGGCTTTCGCCCTGACGGACGAGAGAGGAGTAAATGACTTCCTCGTCGCTGTTCAGTATCTCGATGAGTACCGGGTTTACGTACATGCCGTAGTTGGTGAAGTCGAGCTTCACCTTTCTGCGGGTGCTGTCGCACGCCAGCCCGTCGCCCTCGAGCTTGCCCATCTTGTATACCGCCCTGTATTCGCCGGATTCCTTGCTTATCACGAGACCGGCCAATTCTTCCTCGGCGGAGGAGAGCTCCTCCTGAGTGGTCGCGAGCGTGTCCTTGGTATCGGCAAGCTCCTCCTGCGTGGAAGAGAGCGTATCCTTGGTATCGGCAAGCTCCTCCTGTGTGGACGCGAGCGTGCTCTGCGTTTCGCTGAGCTCCGTCTGAGTGGAGGTGAGTGTATCCTGAGTGGAGGCGAGCTCTGTCTGAGTAGAGGCTAAATCCTCCTGCGTGGACGCGAGCGTTTCCTTGGTGGAGGTAAGCTCCGTCTGAGTGGCGGACAATGTATCCTTGGTGGAGGCGAGGTCTGCCTGCGTGGCCTCGAGCGTCTCCTTAGTGGAAGTGAGCTCTGCCTGAGTGGAGGTAAGCTCGTCCTCGGTGGTCTTGAGCGCAGCTTCGGTGGAAGTAAGCGTTTCCTTCGTGCTTGCAAGCTCCGTCTGAGTGGAAGAAAGCTTAGCTTCTGTATCAGAAAGCTTGGATTCCGTGGCGGAGAGCGTGGACTGCGTGGTGCTCAACTCGGCCTCGGTGGAAGCGAGCGTCACTTCGGTCTGGCTAAGCTTTTCGCCGGTCGACTCGAGCTGCTCCTTGGTGGTATTCAGCGCTTTCTCCGTGCTTGTAAGCTTTTTCTCGGTCTCGGCGAGAGTGTCCTTCGCCTCCGACAGATCCGCCTGAGTGGTCGAAAGCGTGCTTTCGGTCTCGGTGAGCTTGGTCTCGGCAGTGGCGAGCTGCGTCTGCGTGGTCGCAAGCTCCGTCTCTGCGGCAGTCAGCGCGTCTGTTTTGGTCGCGAGCTCAGCTTCCGTTTCGGTAAGCTTGGCTTCGGTCGTCTTTAGTGTAGCCTCGGTCGCGGTGAGCGTGTCCTTCGTGTCCGTAAGCTCCGCTTCGGTATTGCCGAGCGTGTTTTTGGTGGTCGCGAGCTCGACCTGCGTAGTGGCGAGCGCTTCTCTGGCCGAGGCAAGCTCGCCTTCCCGCTCTTCAAGCAGCGCTTCGGTGCTTGCCAGACTGCTCTGAGATACCGTAAGCGCCGCTTGCGTTTCGGCAAGCTCGGTCTTGGTGGACGTGAGCGTGCCCTGTATGCTTGCAAGCGAGGTCTGGGCGGCGGTCAGGGTAGATTGGGTGGAAGCCAGCGTGCTTTCGACGCTCGTGAGCATCGTCTTGGTCGCTTCAAGCTCGTCCTGATTAAGCGCGAGGCTTTCGTTCGTGCTGGCAAGCTCGGCTTCCTTCGCCGCAAGCTCCTTCTGCACGGCTGTGAGCGAAGCTTTGGTTTCTTTCAGATTGTTTTCGGTCTCGGCAAGCGCGCTGCGCACGCTTATCAGCTCCGATTCGGCTTCTGCGAAGGCCTGACCGCTGGATTCGTTCGCCGCGGTAACGGCGTTCAGCTCGGTGGTGAGCTTCTCGACCTTGGCTTCAAGTGTTTTTACCTCAGCCTGCTTTTCGGAAAGCTCAGCCTGCGTGTTCTCAAGCAGCGAAAGTGCCTGCTCGAATTGGGTAACAAGAGTGTCTATAACGTTGGCGTCGTCGACGGAATCGCCGTTTGCGTCAGCCTGCGCGACGGTTTCGAGCTTGGCCTGCGCCGCGGAGAGCTTTTCGGCTATCGCTGCTGCGGGGCTTTCTTCTTCCTCGTCTCCAGGCGCGGCAAGCTCGGTCACGGCATCCGCAGCGGCGCTTGCCAGCTCGTCGTTAGTCTTGTTCTCGCTGTCTTCAAGTGCGCCCGCAAGCGCTGCGGCGGCGTTTTCAAACCTGCTTATCGTCTGTGCGTCTGCGTTTTCGTCCTGCTTGAGCTCTGCGATAAGCTCGTTCAGCTCATCGAGCGCGCCCATCATTTCGCTGGCTGCTTCCGCCTTAAGCTCTTTGCCGCTTACGCTGTTGCCTACGCTCGCCTCGAGCATCGCGATCTTCGAGCCGAACGCGACTACCTCCGCTCTCGCGCTGGTAAGCTCGCTCTTAACTTTGTTCAGCTCGTTCGTGAGGGTATCGTTTTCTCCCTTAAGACGCGCTTTTTCGCTTTCGAGCGTCTTGACGCTGGTTTCGAGATCGGCCTTTTCTTTTGTGAGCGCTTCGAGCTGCTTGTCCAGCGCGTCTTTTTCGTCGGTCAGCTTTTTGATTTCGTCGGCGCTCTTTACGCCGGCGGCTTCAAGAGCTTCGTTTATTTCGTTTATCTGAGTATTGAGCCCGTCGATCTGTTCGTTTACGGCGGCGAGTCCCGCTTCGTGTTCGGCTATCTGCGTGCCGAGACTCGTGATCTCGTCGTTTTTGGCGGTTATGTCACTTTCGAGCTCGCTTATGCGTGCGGCGCTGGTGTTTATCTGCTCGCGCGCGCTTTCAAGCGAATCGTTAAGCGCTGAAATGCTGGCGGCTTTGTTCGCGATTTCGGTTTCGAGCGCCTTGATGCGTTCGGCGTCTGTTTTTGCCTGCTTTTCGGCGGCGGCGAGGGAGGTTTTGAGCGTTTCGATAACGCCGTCTTTTTCGGCTATATCCGTTTCGAGGGCGCTTATACGGGCAGCGTCGTCTGCGTTTTGCTGCCTCAGCGCGCCCAGACTCGTGTTAAGCCCCGCCATGCTTATAGTCTTTTCTATGATCTCGCTGCGCAAGCTCGTGATCACAGCTTCGTTATCCGCGTTCTGCTGTTTTGCGCTTTCGAGAGAGGTCGTAAGGCTTTCTATACTGCCGTCCTTTTCTTCGATGTCGCTGTTAAGCGCAGCGATGGTCGCTGCGTCGTCTGCGTTTTGCTGCTGCGCGCTTTCAAGAGAAGTCGTCAGGCTGGCAATACTGCCGTCCTTTTCTTCGATGTCGCTGTTGAGCGCGGCGATGGTTTCGGCGTTGCTTGCGTTTTGCTGCTGCGCCGCCTCCAGAGAGCTGGTCAGCCCCGCGATGCTTATTGTTTTTTCAACTATATCGCTGCGCATGCCGATCATGGCGGCTTCGTTCTCGGCGTTTTGCTGCTGCGCGGCCTCAAGAGACCCCGTCAGGCTTTCGATGCTGCCGTCCTTTTCTTCGATGTCGCTGTTCAGAGCGGCTATCGTCGCGGCGTCGTCTGCGTTTTGCTGCTGGGCGCTTTCGAGGGAGGCGGTCAGGCTTATGATGCTGTCGTCCTTATCCTCGATGTCGCTGTTCAGCGCGGCGATGGTCGCTGCGTCGTCTGCGTTTTGCTGCTGGGCGCTTTCAAGCGAGGTGGTCAGAGACGCGATGCTGTCGTTTTTATCGGAGACGTCCTTTTTCAGCCCCGTTATCACCGTGCCGTCCTCGACAGACTGCTGATGCGCGGTTTCGAGCGCGGCGTTCAGGTCCTTCGTGTTGTTCTTTTCCTTGCCTAAATTAACGCCTAACAGGGCGTTGGCTGCGAGTGAAATCACGAGGAGCGAGATGATGAGTATCAGCCAGAATTTTTTCATACGCAGACCTCCGTACACATAAACATATTCTATTTTATTTTACCATAATTTCTTCAAATAAAGAAGTAAGAAAAGCGATAAAATCATTCTCTTAACATATAAATAACATAGCGGAGCAGCGCTTTATGCACGCTGCTCCGCAGAAATGCGTATGTTCGCAGCTTACTCAGATTTCACACTTGAAGCCGTGCCCTTCTTCGCTTGCTTTGAACAGCAGGTCTATCACCTTCATCACGCGCATCGTCTGCTCGGGCTTTACGATCAGCTCTGCCTTGCCCTCCATGACGTCTGCGATGTTGTTGTAGTATTCGGACCAATCGGCCTTCACCTTGGGCAGCGCGATTTTGTTCATCGTGTACTTCGGGCGCGGCGCCATTGTGCGGGTGGGGCCGGCCTCGGTGTAAACGATGTCCTCGTCCCATTCCATCGCAGCGTCCTGCTTGAGCTGATACATTTCGCCCTTGCAGGACCAGTCGTCTATGCACAGCGTGCCCTTGGTGCCCTCGACGTGCCAGCGCGGGGAGGGGATAAGGCACATGGTCGACATTTCGAGCACCGCGCTCATGCCGTCCTCAAACAGCAGCATAAGCTTTATGTTGTCGTCGACCTCGGGAGTGTATACGCTCAGCAGATGGCTGTCCACCTTGACTACCTTGGTCGGGTCCAGCTGCATTATCTGGTCGATAAGGTGTACGCCCCAGTCCAGCAGCATGCCGCCGCCGTTGCGCTTGTAGCCGCGCCAGCCGTACATGGAACCGCGCGAGCCCTGCACCTTGCTTTCGACGAATGTGAGCTCGCCCAGCAGCCCCTGCTTTTTCGCTTCCTTCACTATGCAGAAATCCTTGTCCCAACGGCGGTTCTGGTGCACGCTGAAGAGCTTGCCGGTTTCCTTCTGCACGTCGAGTATCTGCTGAAGCTCCGCGCTGTTCAGGGTTACGGGCTTTTCGCATACCACGTTTTTGCCCGCGCGCAGCGCCCTGATCGCGGTGGGCGCGTGCATGTCGTTCGGAATAGCTATCGTTACCAGATCTATCTCGGGATCGCTCAGCACCTCGTCAAGCGAGGAATAGGCCTTTATGCCCAGCGACGCTGTCTTTTCGAGCGCTTCGGGGCGTATGTCGTATGCGCCCTTCACATGTATGCGGGACACCTTGTCCTGTATGCTTTTTACGTGCCAGGTACCCATTCCGCCCAGACCTATCACCGCACTGTTGAACGGCATAATGCTCATCTCCTGTTTCGAATTGTTTTGTGAACGTATTGTACCATCAAAAGCGGTGTTTGACAATAGGAGCGGACGCTTTTCACACTGCAAAGTTTACGAACAATTTATATTATAAGTATTTTAATTTCGTAGACGAAAATTGAATTTGAATAATTCTGATGGTATAATCATATAAAATAGATATATATGCAGTTTTTGAAAGCGAGGACATTTTTCTCTTGGAAAATAACTTCAACAATAATCCAAACCGCGGCAAGGGTCTGGGCAAAACGCTGCTTATCTGGGCGATAATACTCGCGGGCATATTCATGGTGGTTTTCATGTTCGGCCCGAGCACGAACAGACAGGAGCCCAAGGAGCTTACATACAACGAATTGCTCACCTGGGTCGAAAACGATCTGCGCCTTGCGAGCGGCGACGAAACGGCGGACAAGAGCAAATCGATCCAGAGCATCATTTTAGTTGACGATATGCTCTACGGCATAAGCGATTCCACGCTGATCGCGGCGTCCGCCTTTACGCGTGACAACTGCGATTTCAAGTCATTGCTTCCGTCGCAGGACAAGTTTTTCGATGACGTAGACGCCATATATAAAGACATAAACAAAACGGAAGTCAGTCCTACCGGCTACAAATTCACCTACGACGTGCAGGAGCCGGAAAAGGCGAGCGTTTTCCTGCAGCTGCTGCCATCACTTATATCGCTCGTTCTGTTTATCGTAATGATAGTTTTCATCTTCCGTATGCAGTCCGGCGGAGCGATGCGCGGCGCGAACAGCTTTGTGCGCGGACGCACACGCCTCGTGAACCCTGCGTCCAATCCGATACGCTACGAAGACGTCGCGGGCGCGGACGAGGAGAAGGCGGAGCTCAAGGAAGTGGTCGACTTTTTGAAGGCGCCCGACAAGTACACGAAGGTAGGCGCCAAAATACCCAAGGGCGTGCTGCTCGTCGGCCCTCCCGGCACGGGCAAGACGCTGCTCGCCAAGGCTGTCGCGGGCGAGGCGGGCGTGCCGTTTTATACGATTTCCGGCTCTGAATTTATGGAAATGTACGTGGGCGTCGGCGCTTCGCGCGTGCGCGATTTGTTCGATCAGGCCAAGCGCAGCGCCCCTTCGATCGTATTTATCGACGAAATAGACGCGATAGGCAGACAGAGAGGCGCGGGCCTCGGCGGCGGGCACGACGAAAGGGAGCAGACACTAAACCAGATGCTGGTCGAGATGGACGGCTTTACCCCGAACACCGGCGTTATCGTGATGGCGGCTACCAACCGCGCGGACATACTCGACCCGGCGCTCTTGCGTCCCGGCCGTTTCGACAGGCAGGTCATTGTCAATTATCCGGACGTCAAGGGGCGCGAGGAGATACTGAAGGTGCATTCGAAAGGCAAGCCCCTTGCAAAGGACGTCGATCTGCATACGGTCGCGGTCATGACTCCCGGCACGGCCGGAGCCGATCTTGCGAACATTATGAACGAGGCCGCGCTGCTCACCGCGCGCAACAACAGAAGCGAGATAACGTTCTCTGATATCGAAGAAGCGATAAACCGTGTTTCCATAGGTCTTGAAAAGAAATCCCACGTGATACCGCCCAAGGACAAGGAAATGGTGGCTTACCACGAATCCGGTCACGCGATAGTGTCCTATTGCATACCGGAATGCGAAAAGGTGCAGGAGATAACCACTGTCCCGCGCGGCATGGCAGGCGGCTACACCAAGTACCTGCCTGACGAAAAGACGCAGTACGCCACAAGCTCCCGCCTGAAGGCGCGCATAGCGGGCGCGATGGGCGGAATGTGCGCGGAGAAGCTGATTTACGGCGACATCACCACCGGAGCGGCGGGGGACATAAAGCAGGCCACGAGTCTTGCGCGCAGCATGGTCACCGAATACGGCATGAGCGAGCTGGGTCCCGTATTCATGAGCGGAGATCACGAGGTGTTCCTCGGCCGTCAGTTCGCGCAAACCTCCGCGGGCCTTAGCGAGAAGCTCTCTTCCGCAGTGGACGAGCAGGTCAGAAAGCTGTTAAACGAGGGCGAACAGCGCGCCATGGACATACTTACGACGCACCGTGAAAAGCTGGACGGTCTGGTCAAAATGCTCCTTGAAAAGGAACGCATAAACCGCGAGGAATTCGAAGCCTTCATGGAGGATCGCCCCTACGATCCCGCCCGCGCGGAGGCATACAGGTTCGGCAAAGAACCCGCGCCGGCAACGGTCTGATTCGAACAAGTTCCGCTTGCAAAAAAGGAGCGTATGGCAGTACACTTTCCGCCGTACGCTCCATTGGTTTATAAAAAACCACCCGCGCCGGCGGGTGGAGGATTTACGATCATTTTTGTTTTTTCGCGTACTGATAAATATATTTGATTATGTTTTCGTTGCCGTTTTTTACCGGCTCGCGGTTCATCGCCTCTATCAGCTCTCCGCGGTCGCGGTAGACCTCTATCACCTTGCTGAGCAGCGTTTTGGAGGTGAGATCCTTCTGCTCAAGCACCCTTGCAAAACCGCTTCTTTCAAAGGAGGCCGCGTTTACCTCCTGATCGCCGCGCGAGGCGCCGGTGGGGTAGGGGATCAGCAGCGAAGGCTTTCTGAGCGCAAGCAGCTCACATATGGAGTTTGAACCCGCGCGGCTTACGACCAGATCTGCGCAGGCGAGCGCGTCAGCCATTTCGTCGGTAAGATACTGCGTCTGCACATAGCCGGGTCTGCGCTCGTATTCGAAATCGATATTGCCGTTTCCGCAGATGTGCAGTACGTTGAACACGTGCGTGAGCTCGTCGAGCCCGCCGCGCACAGCCATGTTTATCGCCTGCGCGCCGAGGGAGCCGCCCATTACCAGCAGCACGGGCTTGGAGCCCGTAAAGCCGAAGGTCTTGAGCCCCCGTTCGCGGTTGCCGCTTAAGAGCTCCGGTCTTATAGGCGCGCCTACATATACGCCCTTTTTGCCGGCGGCCTGCGCGGTCTCCTGGAACGTGCACATAAGCACCTTTGCAAACGGAAGGCACAGCTTGTTGGCAAGACCGCTCGTAAGGTCGGATTCGTGCACCAATGCGGGCACGCCTAAAAGCGCGCTCGCCGCGACTACGGGCAGCCCTACGAAGCCGCCCTTTGAAAATACTACGTCCGGCTTTACGCTGCGGAGTATCCGTCCGGCTTCATATACGCCCTTCAAGGTCCGTCCGACGTCGGTGAAGTTCTGCCAGTCGTGGTAGCGCCTGAGCTTGCCTGCGTGTATGGAAAAATACTGCACGTTTTCCAGCGCGCAGATTATTTCGTGTTCAATTCCGTCCTTTGTGCCGATATAGTATATATCGTGTCCGTCTGCTAAGAGTTTGGGGATAATTGCAAGGTGCGGCGTAACGTGTCCCGCCGTACCGCCTCCGGTTAAAACTATTTTCATAGCACTGCACCGTCAGATTTATTTGGTTTACTGAATTAATTATATCATATCGGCGGAAAATGATTTTTACGCCGCGGTAAATTTAAATGCAGTTTAATGTGAAATTAAAGCATGGGCATTAGCAGCGCGCAAACAGGGATAAAAGCCGCATTCAGCGCAACATCATGATTTTTGCGTATTTTAGTAAAAAACGATGGCGCGAACGCGCGATTAGTGGTATAATCATGGCAATTAAGCTTGGGGGTTTTGCTTGAAACGCGTTTATTGCTGCATCCTGCTTGTGCTCTGCGCGCTTGCGGTCGCTTCGGCTCTTGCCGATACGCCGGTAAGCGTGGATTCGTGCGCGTTCACCCTGCCGGGCAGTTGGATGGAGACGGACATATCCCGTTCAGGCATCGGGTCAGGTGCAAGCCGGGCGTTTGAGTGCGGCGGACGAATACTGATATACGACTTGATTGACGCGGGATATGGAGACAACGCTGCTGACGTACTTGCTTTTATCGAACGCGGTCTGCCGGATGAGGCTTCAAAAACGGTAAAGGGTGTGAACGGCGTCACGCATCTTGGCAAGCGGCAGATAAACGGACAGACGTTTTATCTGCTGACGCTTGAGGACAGCGTCACTCTGCACAGCGACGCTTTCGGCGTGAAGCTGATGCATGCCGCGGCGGTAAAAAGCGGCAAGCTGCATTTGCTGCGCCTTTTCGCGCATGCGGACGACGGGGAAGCAGACGCGCTGTTTAATCAGATATTGACGTCGTTTGCTTTGGGCGAAGCCGCCCCGCAGGAAACGCAGACCGCTTCGGATTTCACAAAGCTCGTCAGGCAAAATATTATATGGGCTCTCGTGTTCGTGATTCTCGCGCTGGCTGCCGGGATCGCGGCGGTTGTTATCGTGCTGCGCGCGCTGCTTGGTACGGCGCGGCGCAGCGTGCGTACGCTGCGCGAAAGCGGGGCCAGGCGCGCGTTCAAGCGTCTGTATTCGCCGTCCGGGATCGCAGCCGCCCTGTGCGCGGCGGCGCTGAGCGCCGTGTTTGAGGGCGGCTTCGGCTTAAAGCCGTTTATTGTCCTGCTGCTTTTGCCGCCAATAGAGTCCGTGTCCCGCACTGCGTTTCGCGGCGCGCTGCGCAGACGTGCAGTCTGCGTTTCAGCCGCGCTTGCGCTCGTGCTCGGCATACTGTATGCGTGCGGCAGCAGCCTTGGCAGCTACGGCAGCGTGCTCGTCTGTTTTGAAAACGCGGCGGGCGTTTTCGCTCTGGCGTCGGGCGCGCTTGCCGCGGCGATAATGATTTATCATATTTTCAATGCGCTGTGCGCTTTGGCGCGGCGCATAAGTCCTGCGCGCTGTGACGGCGAAAACGCGCCGCTGTACGGACGGCTTTTGTACAGGCGGCCGTTTCTTACGTCCGCGCTCACGCTGTTTGGTGCGTATACTCCGTACATGATCCTGTCCTATCCTGCGATTTTTATGGGCGATACGCCCACGATGCTTTTGCAGGCGGCGGGAGATATGGAGATGTCGTCGATTCATTCGGCTGTGTATACATGGCTGCTCGGCGCGGCGCTGAAGGGCGGCTGCGCGCTGCTTGGCTCGTATAACGCAGCTGTATTCGTGTTTATGCTCGCGCAGACGGCGTTTATGGTCTGCGCGCTTGCAAATGGAGTTAAGCTGCTTATCGAAGAAGCGCGGATAAAATGGCAGTGGGCGCTGGGCGTTATGTGCGTATTTGTGTTAAGCGCGCGCTTTGTAAATTATCTTATGATCCTCTCGAAGGACGTGTGTTATTGCGCGTGCGTGCTTCTGTCCGGCGAAGCGATGTATGTGATATTGAGGCGCGGCAGCAGCGCAAAACGCATAACGCTTTTGTGCGCCGCTGTGACGGGCATGCTCCTGTTCAGAAACGACGGGCTCGTGCCTGCGATTCTGATGCTTGCCGCGCTGCTTGTTTTAATGCGCGGAAAAGTCCGCCTCGGCGCGTTTACGCTGGCGGGAACGCTGGGCTTTTATATACTGTATAACACGCTGCTCCTGCCGGCGCTCGGTGCGGGCGGGGTAAGCAAGCGCGATCTGTACGGCAATTTCATACAGCAGACAGGCAGATATGTGAATGCGTATAGGTCGGATGTGACTGAAGGGGAGGAAAAGGCGATACTCGCCGCGTTTGAATTCGAAAGTCTCAACGAGCTCGCCGAAGCTTATAACCCGAACCGTTCGGACGAGCTCAAAACCGCGTTCATATACGATACCGCGCGTCCGGAGGCGGACGCGTATATGCGCACGTGGAGCGCTATGGGCAAGCGTCATCCGGGCGTATACATAGAGGCGTGGTTTGCGAACCATTACCAGTATCTGTACCCGCAGGCGCGCTTCAGCCTGCTGTATCACTATGCGTTCAGCCTTAAGGAAATGTATCTTATGAACGCGCAGCAAACGCTTATGGGCGGCGAGCAGGTATACTTTTATCCTTCGGAGCTTACCGCCGCGCGGACGCTCGTGCAGTTTATACATGAGGGTCTTATGTACCTGCCGCCCTTCACGCTGCTTAATTCTCCGGCTGTGCTTACGTATAGCGTGCTGGGAATGTGCGCGTACTGCATAATCACGCGCAGAAGGGACGGACTGGTTATGTGCGCGCCGCTTCTGGGCGTGCTGACAGTCTGCATGCTCGCTCCCTGCAACGGCTATTACGGCAGATATCAGTATCCGCTTATGGCGTGCGTGCCGTTTTTGCCGCTCGCGCTGCACGGACGGACATCATTTCGGAAGACGCCGACGGAAATCCGATAAGAATCAGTTTTTGCTTCTTTCCTCCAAGAGCTGACGTGAAAGCTGCATCCCGTAGGCGGCGCATTTAAGCGCGTCTTCGCCCTGCGCGCATTTAACGGCGATGCCCGCCGCGAGCACGTCGCCCGCTCCGTTCGTACTGCATGAAAAGACTTTGGTCGGTTTTATATATCCGCCTGCGTTTTTATCTGCGGCGTACACGCCGTCTGCGCCGAGGGAAATGACAACGCGCTTAACCCCTGCGTCCAGCAGCATCTGCGCGCATTCCTCCGGCGTGCTGCCCTGACTCAGAGCCTTCGCTTCGGCGAGATTGGGCTTGAGCGCGTCAAGTCTCCAAAGCGCTTTACTGAGCCGATTGCACTTATAAACGCTGACCGCGTCGGCTATAACGGGAACACTTACGTTCTTGCACAGGTAATTAAGCGCCTCTTCCGTCAGATTCGCTTCGCAGACGCATGCTTCGCAGGAGTTTATAAACCCGAGCTCCTCAGAAATCGCGGCGGGGGTCAGGCTGAGCAGTGCGCCCATATCGTTCACCGCGCCGAGCATGTCGCCGTCCGGCGTATGCAGCGCCATATAGCACGGCGCGCTGCCGTCGTGATAACGCGCGTGGGAGAGCTCGATGCCGACCCTGGCGCAATCCGCCGCAAGCGCCTGCCCGGGTATGTCGCGCGTTATCGGCGCGATCAGATACACGCTGTGCCCCAGCGCTGCAAGCGCTGCTGCGACGTTTCTGCCGACGCCGCCGGGCGTGAAGCGCACGTATCCGGGATTCGAATCGTGCAGGCGGAATACGTTAGGACACCAGCCTGTCACGTCCATGTTCATCGCTCCGATCACTGCGAATTTCATAAACGCTTTTCCTCTTTTTCCCACTTAAGCACGCAGGATATAAAGCTTTCGGCGTATGCGCGGCATTTCGCTTCGCCCACGCCGTTCACGCGCATGAATTCTTCGGGCGTATGCGGCTTAAGCTTGGTCATACTTATAAGCGACGTGTCTGCAAATATCATGAACGGTGGCACGCTCCTGCTGCGCGCGAGCTCGGTTCGTTTATCGCGCAGCAGCGCGAACAGCCGTGCGTCGGGCGTGCTGTCTGTAAGCACAGGCGTAGGGGCGCGGCGCGTTTTGGGCTTTGCCGCGGTGGTTTCTTCGGCGGTGTATAGGCGTAATTCGCCGCTTTCCGCCTGCTGCCAGTTTACGCCCTTTTTGATCACGGGGTATTCTCCGTCTGTTTTTGCGAGCACGCCCGCGTCCGTCATAGCCTCGACGACGCTGTCGACTGCGGTCCTGGACAACTGCTTGAGCGCGCCGTAACACGGGCTTTTGTCAAGCCCCAGCCTGAGCACGTTTTCGGTTTTGGACCCGCGCAGCGCCTGCACGAGCGTACCCGCGCCGAAGGCGCGCTTTGACGACGCGACCAGCTGCATCACGCTCTGCGCGTGCCCGGTAACGTCCGCGCGTTTGATGCGTCCGTCGCACACCGTGCACCTGCCGCAGCTCTCGGGCGCGTCTTCGCCGAAGTACTTAAGCAGACTTGCCCGCAGGCACTTTCCGCTCACCGCATAGGATTTCATCGCGTTCAGCCGCTGCCGGGCGGATTTTTTGAGTGTAGACAGCGTCCTTGCGTCAAGCTTCGCTTCTTCGCCTATATGATCTATAAAGAAGCTCTGCGTGACCAGGTCCTGCGGCGAATACATAAGCACGCAGTCCGCCCTCTCGCCGTCCCTGCCCGCGCGTCCGGCTTCCTGATAATAGCTTTCGATATCCTTGGGCATGCTGTAATGTATAACGAAGCGCACGTTGCTTTTGTCTATGCCCATACCGAATGCGTTGGTTGCGGCGATGACGGGTATCTCGTCCATTGAAAACGCTTCCTGGGCGCTTTTGCGTTCCTCTTCGCTCATGCCCGCGTGGTAGCGCGCGCAGCGGACGCCGTTCTGATTCAGATATTCGCACACCTCGTCGGTCTGGCGGCGCGTGGCGCAGTAGATTATGCCCGACATGTCCGCATACGTGCGCATCAGCTCGCTTAATTTGCTCAGCTTGTTTGCCGGACGCAGTACGTTAAAGTACAGGTTGGGCCTGTCGAAGCCGGTCACGAGCTCGAAGGGCTCGTCAAGCCCAAGCAGCTCCTTTATATCCGAACGTACCTTTTGGGTGGCCGTGGCGGTAAACGCGCAGACGCGCGGGCGTGCGGGCAGAGATTTGATAAATCCGGGTATGTCGAGATACGACGGTCTGAAATCCTGTCCCCATTGGGATATGCAGTGCGCCTCGTCCACGGCGACGAGGGCTATGTTCATATGCGCGCAGGCGCGCAGAAATCTGTCGGTCGCAAGCCTCTCAGGCGCGACGTATATCAGCTTGTACGCGCCGTTTTGCGCGTTTCTGAGCGCGGCGCTTATCTGTGCCTCGGTCAGGGACGTGTTTATGTATGCGGCGTTTACGCCGTTTTGTTTAAGCGCGTTCACCTGATCCTGCATGAGGGAGATGAGCGGCGAAATCACTATCGTTACGCCCTCCAGCGCCAGCGCGGGTATCTGATAGCACAGGCTTTTGCCCGCGCCAGTAGGCATCACGCCCAGCGTGTCGCGGCCGGAAAGTATGCTTTGTATCGCTTGCTCCTGCCCGGGCCGGAAGTCTGCGTAACCGTACACGCGCGAAAGTATCCCGCGTACGTCGCAGACGTGCGCGTCTAAGCGTTCAGTATCCTTATCCTGCCGCGCGCCTGCTGATATTTCGTCTGCTTCTGCGATTGCAGGCTCAGACGTCTGCATTTCCGCGTCCGCGATAAACGCCGCGGGCGCTTCTCCAAAGCTTGCATCGGCGGGCGGCGCGTCCGCATCGGATGGGGGAGGCGCAGCCTCGTCTCCGACATAAGTGAAACGCGGAAAGGTACGGCCGTTGCGTGTTACGCTTTCCGTCCACATCGAGAGCGGGCGCACCCATACGCGTTCGCCCAGTGGTGTTTCGCCGCACTCGTACAGCGCTCTGTAAACGACCATCGGCTCGTCGGTTTCGGAATGCCGCGCGATATACATAAGCTCGTATGTGCCGCCCTTAAAATGCCGCCAAATGCCTTTTTTCGGATAATCCATGCTGCTCCCTCAAAAAAACGGGGCTGCCGCATAACAGCTGCAGCAGCTCCGTTCGTATAAGCGTCGTTCGATCAAACCGGCTCACCCGTGAATGCGTTATTTAAGATACGCACGTTCGGGCTTTGCCTGTTATGGTTAATCGGCGCTGTAGGGCATGAGCGCGATGGCTCTTGCGCGCTTGATGGCGGTAGAGAGCTGACGCTGATGCTTTGCGCAGGCTCCGGTCATGCGGCGGGGCAGTATCTTGCCGCGTTCGCTGGTGAACTTGCGCAGCCGGCCGATGTCCTTGTAATCGATGTGCTGGATCTTATCTACGCAGAATGTGCAGACCTTCCTGCGGGGCTTGTGTCCGCGGGGACGGCGTGCGGCGCGATCTCCTCTGTCTTCAGACATGTGTAATCCTCCTTAAATCTGTGCGTGAAAGCGTATCAGAACGGAAGCTCGTCGTCGTCGGCTTCAACCATTTGATCGGGTTTGAAGGAATTCGCGCTGTGCGCGCTCTCCTGAGGCTGTGTCTGGGGCGCTTCGGTCGGATGACTGAAGGAGCCGCTCTCGCCTGCAGGGGACAGAAATTCCACTTCGTCCGCAACGACCTCCGTAGCATAGCGCTTGCTCCCGTCCTGCGCATCATAGGTACGGGTCTGTATGCTGCCCACTACGGACACCTTGCGTCCCTTGCTGAGGTAATGCCCGCATAAATCGGCCAGCTGACGCCAGGTCACTATCGGAATGAAGTCAGCCTCGCGCACGCCCTGCTGATTGGCGAAACGGCGGTTGACGGCGACTGTAAACGTGCAGACGCTTACGCCGCTTGCGGTCTGGCGAAGCTCCGGGTCTCTGGTGAGGTTGCCTACGAGGAATGCTTTGTTCATGCTTTACCTGCTTTCGCGTGCTTGCTTATTCGATTTCGGTCTGGGGAGCCTCGGTGTCGGCTTCCTCGCTTACGGGTGCTTCCTGAGCGTCTTCGGCTTCAGCCTGAGCCTCTGCCGCGGGCGCGGGAGCGTCTTCCTTCGCCTCGTCTGCATCGGACGCGTATGCGGTGTCGCGCGCTACATAGGGCTTCAGGGGTTCACGCTTCGCGGGGATTTCGCCTTCCAGACGAGTCACCAGATAACGGATAACCGCGTCGGAGATCTTGAAGTTGCGTTCCAGCTCGCGTGGAAGATCTGAGGGAGCGGAAATGTACATAAGCACATAGTATCCCTCGGTCTTTTTGTTGACAGCGTACGCAAGACGGCGCTTGCCCCATTCGTCAACGCGCTCGACTTTTCCGCCGTTGGATTCTACCAGCGCGGAAAAACGGCTGATGACGTCGGACCTCGCCTGGTCTTCCAGTGCGGTGTCGATGACGTACATGACTTCGTACTTGTTCATAAAATAACCTCCTTTTGGACTGTACGGCCCCGGTACGGTCGCTCCGGGGCAAGGATGCGCACTGGACATTATAACACCATATGCTTCATGATACAAGTGCCGCCTGATATTTTAACATATATGCAGAATCACGCAAGTATTTGCGTAACGCACGGCCTTCAGACGGGTTTTTGATCCGTTCAAAACTATTTCGAGAGGTGCTTGATTTGCGGAACGTTTTCTAATATAATAATTTACGGAATTATACAGCTTTGCCTGCGCGCGCGGGCTTTGCCGCGAGAGTACGCATTTCAGCTGAAACATGGGAGGAAACGATGATAAGCAATCAATACAGCTTTGGAGATTTCACGCTTCCGGGCGAATCGGGGTACGAGGAGCTTACCCTCGAGCTGGCGAAAAAATGGGGCGCCGACGTCATAAGGGACTCGGACGGCACGCATCTGTCCGACGCGATAACGAGCGCGGGCTACGGCATCTATTCCACGATCTGCATTATCCGCCAGCACAACGCGTTCGCGCTCGAGCATCCGGACGCTCAGCAGCATACGTTTCTTATCTCCGATCCGGTGCTCGCGCGCACGGATACCGTAACGATAGAGCCGCTCAGGGGTTACTTCGAGGAACAGTTCGAGATAGACGCCGCAGAAAACTCGCTTAAGTACTGGCAGGTGTACGACCGCACTCAGAACGAACCCATTCCGCGTGAACGCTGGACGTACGAAAACGGCACGGTTACGGTGCGCGGCTGCAAAAAATGGCATTTGTACACAGTGTCCTTCATGTGCAGGCGCATCTGGGAAGAGATAAACATGTACAACCATACCACCAACAACTGGACGAGCGAGCATCTGCGTCAGCTCGATCCCACGCATCCGCTGGCGTGGGAGTATTTGCAGAAGTGGCTCAAGGACTGGTGCGAGCAGAATCCGGCGACGACTGTGGTAAGGTTTACGTCTTTATTCTATAATTTCGTCTGGATATTCGGCAGCTCCATGCGCAACCGCTCCCGCTTCGTGGACTGGGGCAGCTACGACTTTACCGTAAGCCCCGCGATGCTGGACGCATTTGAGCAGGAATACGGCTACGCGCTCTGCGCCGAGGATTTCGTAAACGGCGGAAAGCTGCGCGTGTCCCATATGCCGCCTACGCCCCGCAAGCGCGATTACATGCGTTTTGTCAGCCGCTTCGTGGCGCAGAAGGCGCGCGCGCTGGTCGATATAGTGCATTCGTACGGCAAAAAAGCGTATGTGTTTTATGACGACAGCTGGGTAGGCATGGAGCCTTACGGCGAATACTTCACTACGATCGGCTTCGACGGAATAATAAAATGCATATTCTCCGGCTTCGAATGCCGACTGTGCGCGGGCGTCGACGTGCCCACGCACGAAATACGGCTGCATCCCTACCTGTTCCCAGTGGGACTCGGCGGTCTGCCCACGTTCAGTGAAGGCGGACATCCCGAGCGCGACGCGCTGCTGTACTGGAAAAACGCGCGCCGCGCCCTGCTCAGACAGAAGATCGACCGTATCGGTCTGGGCGGCTATCTGCACCTTACGCAGGGCTATCCGGCCTTCAACGACGCGATAGAGCGGATCGCCTGCGAATTCAGACGCATCAAGCAGCTGCACACGGAGGGCGCGCCGTATACGCTGCCCTGCCGCGTGGGCGTGCTGCATTCGTACGGAAAGCTCAGAAGCTGGACGCTGTCGGGCCATTTTCACGAAACGTACATGCACACGCTGATACATATAAACGAAGCGCTTTCGGGGCTTCCGGTCGACGTGCGCTTTATAAGCTTTGAGGACGCCGAAAACGGAGACCTTACGGGAAGCTTCGACGTTATAATCAACGCGGGCCGCGCGGGCGACGCGTGGAGCGGCGCGGACGCATGGAAAAGCGGCAGACTGATCGAACGCATAACGGAATTCGTGTATAACGGCGGAACGTTCATAGGCGTGAACGAACCGTCGGCGGCGGACGGCTTCGATACCTTCTTCCGCCTTGCGCATATACTCGGCATAGACGAGGACAGGGGCGACAGGGTCAGCCACGGCAGATGGCAGTTCGAAACCGTTCAGGATCCTCCCTTCAGCGTGTGCCCTGTTCCGCGCGTAAATGAAAGCCTGTACCTGACTGACGGACGCGCCTGTGTGCTTTTTGAAAACGGCGGCGTACCGCAGATGACCTTGAACTCTTTCGGCGAAGGCTACGGTATATACTTAAGCAGCTTTGAAAACACGCCCGAGAGCGCGAGGATGCTGCTTGAAATCCTGCTGTTCGCAGCAAAATGCGACAAGCTTTGGATAAGCGACGACGCGCGTGCCGAGGCGGCGTATTTCCCGAACAGCAAAACGGCGATCGTCGTAAACAACTCCGAGGAAAGCGTAAGCACCTGCGTTAAAACGCCCGAAGGCACGCTTAAAGTAAGCCTTGCGCCGCTTGAAACGAAGGAAATAAAGCTGTAAGCACCGCATGCGCGACACTGCGCCGCTTAGCGCGAGCACCTGATTTTTTCGGGTGGTTTATTGACGCGTTTAAAAAACGGTGCTATAATATGCAAAAACAGAATACTGCCGTGCGTCCAATAACCTGAGCAGGGGAAGTCCGGTGAAAATCCGGCGCAACCGCCATTACCGTAAGCGGAGCATCCGCAAGCCGGTCTGCCTGCCGCACGGCGAATGCAGCTGTTACGTTTGGGCGAAGGAGTGTGCAGCCGGTCACCGATCAGTCGGTGAGCCTGCGCTTTTGCCATTTACGTACGGCAAAGGCGCTTTTGCATAAGTACAAAGCCCCGGGGGAGGCTGGAGGGGCGAGCCCTTCCAACTTCAATCCGCAGCGGCGGCATGCACGCCGCGAGGAGCGATTTTTGCGAAGCGCAGCGAAGACGACCGGAGCAAATAATCGCTGCCTTACAGTTTGAGGTTGATTTGCCGTTGGCAAATCAATCCCGCCTTCGGCGGGACGCAGCGGCTCAAATCTGTGATTTGAGGCGGTGCGCCTTGCACCCGGAAATGCCCGCAGGCATTTCAGCAAAAATTGCAAACCTGCTGCAGCTCTCCCAAAAGCCAAACGTTTTATCCAAGCACTTTATCAAGCTGCAGAAAGCCAAACCGATCAAAATGAATCTCTGATTCATTTTGATCGAGGGGGCTGTCAGCCCCACCAGTTTATCGCATACACGCGGACGACCGCATGTATAATAAAACAAAGGAGTATCTGATATGAAAAAACTGCTCTGCGGACTTCTGATGCTTGCACTGGCGCTCAGTATGGCTTATGCCGAGGATACGGCTGAAACCGTGGTGTACGTAAGCATTGCAAACGGAACGCTCATGACCGCGCTCGCGCCTGTGAGCGTATCGGATATCGACGAGGACGGCGCTCTTACCATAAACGACGCGCTGTATCTGGCGCATGAACTGTACTTTGAGGGCGGGGACGGCTATGCTTCCGCGATGAGCGATTGGGGACTTTCCCTTACGAAGCTCTGGGGCGTCGAAAACGGAGGCAGCTACGGTTACTACGTCAACAACGTTTCGGCCATGAGCCTTGCCGATCCGGTTCAGGACGGCGATACCGTATACGCGTTCGTATATACCGATACGGCGGCATGGTCGGATACGTTCTGCTATTTCGACGCTGAGTTCCGGACCGCCGGCGCAGGCGACGAGGTCACTTTGACGCTGTGCGCGGCCGGCTTCGACGAGAACTGGACGCCGGTCACGCTGCCTGTGGCGGGCGCAGTCATTACGATAAACGGTGAAGCCACCGAATATGTGACGGACGAAACGGCACGGTCACCATAACCGTCACCGCGGATATGCCGTTCGTAGTCAGCGCCGTCTCAGAGGATATGGTGCTGGTGCCGCCGGTATGCATTTTCGCTGAAGCGGCGGAAGCCGAGCTGGCAGCATAAAAGCCCTGCAGCATAACACTCTGGGAAACCGGAACGATCCTTAAAAAAGCGTTCCGGACGCACAAACGGGGTCACGGCAAAGACGATTCTGCCGCGTCCCCGTTTTTTTATCTGTCAAGTTGCAAAATCGGACGATTCATTATATAATAAATAAATCCTACGTTGATTGGAGTCATGATGGACGGCATTACTTTTTATCATCTCGCAAAAGAGCTCGACGCACGCCTTTCGGGCGCGCGCGTGGACAAGGTGCAGCAGCCGGAGCGCGACGAAATAATACTCACACTGCGCTGCCCGGGCGAAAATCTTATGCTGCTTTTGTCATCCAGCGCCGAAAGCGGACGGGCGCACGTTACGCGCACAAAACAGATAAGCCCGCTCGAGCCGCCCGCGCTGTGCATGCTCATGCGCAAGCACCTGATCGGCGGCAGGCTTACGCGCGTGCGTCAGATAAACGCCGACCGCATACTCGCCTTCGAATTCGAGCATACCACAGAGCTCGGGGACAACGCGAAAAAAACGCTGTACTGCGAGTTTATGGGCAAGCATTCCAACCTGATATTCGTAAATTCAGAGGGGAAGATACTCGAATGCGCGCGCCGCGTCAACGAAACGCTCTCGTCGTTCAGGGAGGTTTTGCCGGGACTTAAGTACCGCGAGCCGCCAGCGCACGGCAAGCTTGAATTTACCAGCCTGAGCGAAGAAGCGCTGCGCGAACGGCTGAATGCGAAAAGCGGTCTGCTTGCCGCTCTTATACGCGACAGCATAAGCGGAGTTTCGCTGCCGCTGGGACACGAGCTCGCTTACCGCGTGTGCGGGGACGCAAGCTCTTATACAGACGACGCGGGAGCGTACGCGCGCGCGATAGTAAGCGCAGTCGGCGACATACTCTCCACGCCGTCTCCGCGCATCATAGAGGACACGGACGGCTCCGCCCGGGAGCTGCACGCGTTCGAGTATAAATCCCGTGCGGGAGAAAGGGCACGCTTATACGATACGCTTTCTGAGGCGGCAGACGAGTTTTACCGCCTGCGCGAGCTTTCCGAACGCTTGAAACAAAAATCGGCGGGTATAAGCCGCGTGCTCAAAACGCATATCGAGCGGACGGAAAAAAAGCTGTCCGTGCAGAGAGAGGTGTTCGACGGCGCGGCGCGCAGCGACGAATACCGCATAAAGGGCGAAATGCTCACCGCGAGTCCCTATCTGGTCAAAAAGGGAATGAAGCAGGTATCGCTTCCGAATTACTATGACGAAAACGAAGCGTTCATAACCGTGGAGCTCGACGAAAAGCTGAACGCGAGCGCGAACGCGCAGCGTTACTTCAAGCTGTACAAAAAGGCTCAGGTCGCGCGCAAAACGGCTGCGGAGCAGATAGACGCGGCGCTCAGGGAGCTGGAATATCTGGATGGACAGCTGGACAATCTCGACAAATGCACTGACGAGGCCTCGCTTGCCGAGCTGCGCGAGGAGCTGGTCGGCGCGGGATACATAAAGGACACGCTTTCCCGCCGCCAGAAAAAGGCGTTCGAGCCCTCGCGCCCGATGGAGTTTACCGCGCCCGACGGCACCAGGATTTACGCGGGACGCAACAATACGCAGAATGAGGCGCTTACGTTTTCCGCGCAGCCGGACGAAATCTGGCTGCACGCCAAAAACGTGCCCGGCTCGCACGTGATAATAAGGAGCGCACAGCCCTCGCCCGAGACGCTTTTATACGCGGCGGGGATCGCGGCGTATTATTCGCGCGCGGGCGCCGCAGGCACCGCCGAGGTGGACGCGACCGCGAGAAAGTACGTAAAAAAGCCGTCCGGCGCGAGGCCGGGCTTCGTTACATACACCCATCAGCGCACGCTAAACGCGCCTGTTTACAAACCGCAGGTGGATAAATGCTGAAAACCGCTTGCTATACAGCCTGACTGGTGGTATAATACATTACACTTAAAGGTATTCGGAGGGAGAAAGCTTGAGACCGCGCGTTGAATTGTTCCGCCTGCGCTTTAACGGCACGCGGGTGCGCTTCAAGGTATATACGCCTGCGGACGGCAACGTACTCAGGCGCGCGGCGTTCGTCACTTCTCCCATAGGCGACGCCGAAAGCTGGGACGCGCTGTGCCGCATACTCGCAGGTCAGGGCTGCCTGTGCGTGGCATTCGAGCTGCCGGGCTTCGGGCACACTCCCGTGGACGCGCCGCAGGACAACGCGACCCGCTCCGCCATACTCTGGGGCGTGCTGGACGAGGTCGAAATCTCGCGCGGGGATCCGCCGTCCAAGTGGCATCTGGTTTCACACGGCAGCGGCTGCGCCGTGATACTGGAGATGACGCGCACGCAGCCCGACGGCGTCGCGTCCCGCACGCTGATATCTCCGGTCACGCACAGATTTACCACCTCGCTCTCCCGCTCGTTCGTATCCGGAAGGTTAGGCAGATGGCTGTATACGAAGGCATACGAATACCGGGCCGGCAGCATAAAACGCTTCGGAGCGAAGCTTTATAAGCTGTACGGCGAGCGTCTGACCGACGAGCGGGTATACAACCTGCACCGCGAGTTTTACCGCGAGGGCAGGACGGAGACGCTGTTCGAGCTGTTCGCCAAGGGATACCGTCTGCCTGAGAAGGCGTACAGGGTAGCCGCTCCGATAATGCTGATCTGGGGCAAAAACGATCCCTTCGGGCCGCGGCCCGACGAAAGGCTGTTAAAGAGCCTGCCGGATACCGAGGTGCATTACATAACCAGCGCGCATATGTCGATGGAGACTATGCCGCAGGAAATAAGCGAGTACCTGAAGGGCTGGTTCGAATTTGCGGAAGGGCGCATGAAGACGCCGCACAAGCAAAAGCGTCAGTACTGACCGCTGCACGGCGATAATTATAGATTAATCTGAACACAGGGGGTGAGCGCATGTTCGAAAAGCTGTATGCTCAGGCAGGAACAGGCTCGCCCTCTGCCGTTATAATCGCGCTTGCGCTTATGCTGTTTGCGGGATACCTCATGACGCGGCTGACCAAGCTCGTAAGGCTGCCCAACGTGACGGCCTATATCATAACGGGCATACTGCTGGGGCCGTACTGCCTTAAGGCGGTGCCCGCGCAGGTGATAAGCGGCACGTCTTTTCTGCCGGATATAGCTCTGGCCTTCATCGCGTTTTCGACGGGAGAATATTTCAAGGTCGAAACGCTCCGTAAAAACGGACTGAAAATCGTCGTGATAACCTTGTTCGAGGCGCTGGTCGCAAGCCTCGTGGTATTTCTGGTGTCGTACTGGGTGCTCAAGCTGCCGCTTGCGTTCTCGCTCGTGCTGGCGGCGCTTGCTTCCGCGACGGCTCCCGCGTCCACGATGATGACGATACGGCAGACCGGCTCGAAGGGCGAATTCGTGGATACGCTTCTGCAGGTCGTCGCGCTTGACGACGTGGTCGCACTGACCGCGTATTCGGTGGCGATTTCCGCCGCGCACGCGCTTACGGGCGCGGGCGGGGGAGTGACGCAGCAGATCGTTATACCTATCCTCAAAAACATAGGCGCGTTCGTACTGGGCGGCGTTTTCGGAGTGGCGCTCACGATCTCCATGCAGCGCAAGCATTCCACCGACAACCGCCTGATAATCGCGATAGGTCTGCTGTTCGCGTTCTGCGGGGTATGCAGCGCGATGGAGGTATCGCCGCTCTTGGGCTGCATGTGCATGAGCACCGTATACATAAACATGACAGGCGACGACAAGCTGTTCAAGCAGCTCAATTATTTTTCCCCGCCGATACTGCTTTTGTTCTTCGTGCGTTCGGGGCTTTCCTTCCGGCTCGATACGCTGTTTACGCGCGCCGACACCGGCAGCGTGTCTCTGATGGCGGCGGGCATCGTGTATTTCGCCGCGCGTATCTGCGGCAAAATGGGCGGCTCGTATCTTGGCTGTCTGGTTACGAAAAAGCCCGCAAAGGTCAGAAAATATCTCGGGCTCGCGCTCATACCGCAGGCGGGCGTTGCGATAGGCCTTGCGGATATGTGCGCGCGGCTTTTGGGAAACGACATAGGCACCAGTCTGCAGACGATAATCCTCGCCTCCTCGGTGCTGTACGAAATGATCGGGCCGGGGTGCGCGAAGCTCTCTTTGTACCTGTCGGGCTCGTATTCGAATAAAATAGAAGACATCGTGCCCGAAACCGGAGCGGGCGGCGAGCAGCTCAGCGAGGCGGAAAAGCTGGTCAGACGGCTCGAGAAGATACGCGCGGATCTTCCCGCGCGCGTGAACCGTGCGGCGGACGAAAATGAAGAGGCGTTTACGGAGGCGGCGTACGAACAGTACGAAAGCCGCCACAGACGCGGCGGCTTCATAAACCGCTGAACGTTATCTGAATGTGTAAAACGACGGAAGTAATGCGTATAAAGAGTATGACGATGAAAAAACTGATTTCGCTTGTTTTGTGCGCGCTGATTCTTCTAGCGGCTTTTTGGGGCACGGCGGAGAATACGCCCGCAGAGCCTCTGGATTACGCAGATCGGTCGAACTGGGCGTATTTTCGTCTGGGTGAAGACATGCCGGCTGACGTATTCCTTATCTGCCCGACGGTGGATACAAAAAGCCCTGCCAACGCCTTCGACCTGAACGAAAAGCTGAGGGGGCGCTTTGTAAGCGCGCTGGACCTGGAGAAAGGCATTTATGAAGACTCGGGCAGACTGTACGCTCCGTATTACCGCCAGATGTCCACAAACGTATTCAAACTCTCCGCCGGGGAACAGAAGCAGGCGGCACAAACCGCGTATAAAGACGTTTCTGAAGCTTTCAGCTGGTATCTGGAGCATGAAAACGACGGGCGCGGCATTATTCTGGCGGGGTTTTCGCAGGGCGCGCAGATGTGCGTCGAGCTGCTCAAGGAGTATTTCTGCGGGGATACCAATCAGGCGCAGGAGCTTCGAAGCCGTCTGATAACCGTATACGCGATCGGCTGGACGGTTACGGAGGAGCTCGTCCGGGATTATCCCGATATCGTGCCGGCACAGTCCGAGACCGATCTCGGAACGGTCGTGAGCTTCGACTGCGAGGACGGCAGCCTGACTGAGACTATCATACTGCCCGCCGGAGTTAAGACTCTGTCCATAAATCCGCTGAACTGGAAAACGGACGGCACTCCCGCAGACAAAACGCTCAATAAAGGCGCGGTCATGTCCGAAGGAGCGGCTCCTGCGGCTGAACTGTGCGGTGCGTACATAGGCAGCAGGGGCGAACTCGTAGTGACCGACATATCCGCATCAGACTATCCTCCCGGACTTTACCTGTTTCCGGAGGGCAGTTACCACCTGTACGACTATATGTTTTTCTTTATGAATCTGAAGGAGAACATCGCGCTTCGTACGAATTTGTATCTTGCATCCTGCAGATGATTACGGAGGTATTGATATGGATCCCCTGATCAAGCTTTTAGGCTCGTGGGCTGGAGAATTAAACGCGGGCTCGGTCGTGCTCAGAATCCTGCTGTCGGTGTTTCTGTCCGCAGTAATCGGGTGCGAGCGCGCAAACAAACGGCACAGCGCGGGACTGCGCACGTTCATAATAATCTGCCTCGCCTCGGCGTGCGCGATGCTGCTTGACGAATTCCTGATGTCGAGCGGAAAAACGGGCTTCCCGTTCGTTTCCGCGGCGGCGGTAATAGCCGTGGCGATCATCAGCACGTACTCGATACTGTATTCGGCGCGCAGCCAGATAAAGGGGCTTACGACCGCCGCGGGGCTGTGGGCGTGCGGCATACTCGGGCTTACCGCGGGCGCGGGCTACTACACGGTGTCGCTGTGCATGTTCGTCGCGCTGATAAGCTGCCTGTCCGCGCTGCCGACGCTCGAAATCTATCTTAAAAATCGTTCGAACCACTTTGAGATACATCTGGAGCTCAGGGACCGTCACGACCTTGCCGAGTTTCTGACCATACTTCGCAAGCTCGGCCTGACCATAGACGATATAGAATCGAACCCCGCATATACGAATTCCGGACTTGGGGTCTATTCGATAAGCCTTACTATCACTGGCGAGGAAATAAAAAAGTACAAGACGCACAAGGAGATAATCGACGCTCTTTCGACTATCGAATACGTCAGCTTCGTCGAGGAAATCAGATAGGCCAAAACGAACGTCCGGCAGGGGCGGATATGACCGTACCTGCCGGACGCTTTTTATTCTAAATGGGAATAATATACTTATAACAGACCCGCCACGTTTTCCGCCCTGTAGCCGAGCTCTGCCCGCAGCTTTTCTTTTTCGGGCAGCGAGGAGCACAGCGCGGTCAGGCGGCCCTTTATGTACGCGCCTTGGCAGGACGCCGGGATGAGAGCTGTCTCAAAGGGGTTAAGCGTGACGCTGCCCCCGTCCCAGCCGATCTCGCATTCCTCGGTTGGGGTCACAAACGCCATATAACTGAATTCGAGCGGCATTTTTCCGCATACGTTAAGACGCATCAGCGCGAAATTGTCGTCGCAGATATAATGCGTTATGCTCCCGCCCTCGCGGAGCACGGTTGCGCCTGCTATTTTGTCCAGATGCAAATCCGCTCTCGTTACGTCCAGCGCCTTTTTAAGGTGCAGCTCGCGCGGCTTTCCGTCCTTGCCTACGCGTCCCCAGTCCCAGAAGCGATATGTGGCGTCGGAGGACTGCTGTATTTCGTACACCATCACGCCGCCGCCCAGCGCGTGCACGCAGCCGTGGGGTATGTAATACACCTCGCCGGGACGCGGGTATACCCAGTGCAGCGCTTCCTCGAAGCGTCCCTCGTCTACGATCTGCTCAAGCGGCATATCTGTAGGCTCCAGCCCGTAGGCGATGCGGCTGCCCGGCTCTGCGTTAAGCACCATCCACGCTTCGGTCTTGCCCAGCTTTCCGTCGTTCGCAAGCGCGTATTCGTCGCCGGGATGCACCTGCACGGAGAGCGTGTCCCTCGCGTCGAGCAGCTTAAGAAGCAGCGGGAAGGGCTTTGCGTCCGTGCCTGTAATGCCGTGGTAATCGTCCTCGAGCGCGTCGGCAAGCGTCTTTCCGGCGTATTCTCCGTTCAGTATCACGCTTTCGAGACCTTTAAGGTCGCTGACCTCGAGACTTTCGCCCACGCGGTCCTCCGGCGCGTCCTTGCCGAACAAGAGCCTCAGATTGTCGCCGCCCCACGGGGTCATCTCGCCGTAACGGTATTTGGGTGCCATCCTGAATACGTACATTTGCCTGTCCTCCTGAAGCATTACATCCTGTCGGGTGCCTGTATTCCGATAAGCCGGAGCGCGGTGGCGATCGTCTGCCTCGCCGCGCGCGTAAGCATGAGCCTCGCCGAACGTGCGCCCATATCGTCGTCGAGTATGCGCTGCTCGTAATAGAACTTGTTTACTGCCTTTGCAAGCTCGCACGAAAAGCGCGTGACGATCGAAGGCTCGCTCTTATTAACGGCGGTTCTGATAAGCGACGGAAAAGCGTCTATCAGGTGTATGATCGCCTGCGCCTCCGGGTCTGACAGCGCGGTATAATCGGGCGCTTCGGTGCATTCGCCCGCTTTTCTGAGCACGCTGGACAGCCTTGCGTGCGTATACATGACATAGGGGCCGGTTTCGCCGTCGAAGTTCAGCGCCCTGTCCCACCAGAAGTCTATGTCCTTTATCCTGCCGTTGAACAGCGCGAAGAATATGACCGACCCGATACCGATCTGGCGCGCCACCTCGCTGCGGTTTTCAAGCTCGGGGCTCTTTTCGGCTATTATGCCCGCCGCCTTCTCTATGCTTTGGTTCAGCAGATCCTCAAGATAGACTATGCGTCCCTCGCGCGTGGACAGCGTGCCGCCTTCAAATGACACCATGCCGAAGTTCACGTGCTCGCAGCCCTTCGCCCAGTCCCAGCCCAGCAGCTCCATGACCTTGAAAAGCTGCTTGAAATGCAGGTCCTGCTGATACGCCACCACGTACAGGCATTTGTCGAAATCGTACGTTTCGTGACGGTATTTCGCGGCGGCGAGATCGCGCGTCATGTACAGAGTCGCGCCGTCTGAACGCAGTATGATCGCCGGCGGCATACCGTAATCGTCCAGCTTCACTATCTGCGCGCCTGCGTCATCTACTAAAAGATTCTTTTCCTTCAGTTCGTCTATCACGGGCTGCATTTTGTCGTTGTAGAAGCTTTCTCCCGCGTAGGAGTCGAACCTTACGCCCAGCATGTCGTATACGCGCTCGGCGTCCTTAAGCGTAACCTCCTTGAACCAGGAGAAAATGCGCAGCGCTTCCTCGTCGCCATCCTCTATCGCCTTGAACCACGCGCGACCCTCGTCGTCCAGCGCAGGATTGTCCTTCGCCTCGGCGTTAAAGCGAACGTAGAGCTTCACCATTTCGTCCACGCCGCCGTTTCTGATGGTTTCCTCGTCGCCCCAGCGTTTGTAGGCGGCGATCATCTTGCCGAACTGGGTGCCCCAGTCGCCGAGGTGATTGACGCCCACGCACTTGTAGCCGAGAAACGCGTACATATTGTACAGCGCGTTTCCGATCATGGTGGTGGAAAGATGTCCTATATGGAAGCGCTTGGCGATATTTATGGAGGAGTAGTCTATGACCACGGTTTTGCCCGTGCCTTCTGAGCCGCTGCCGTACGAAGCGCCCTGCGAAAGCGCGTTTTCCACTACGCTTTGGGCGTACAGCGCGCGGTCGACGAAAAAGTTAAGGTATCCCTTTACGCTCTCCACGCGCGCGAATTCCTGCGTGCTTATCGCGCCCGCGAGTGCGTCTGAAATCATCATGGGAGACTTTTTAAGTGCCTTTGAGAGCTTGAAGCAGGGCAGCGCGTAATCGCCCATCTCGGGATTCGGAGGGGTTTCGAGCATTCCGGCGACCGTGTCTGCGTTGATATCCGTGCCGGGATAAACCGCGTTTATCGCTTCTGCGGCCAGCGCGGCGGCTTTATATGCAAAATCCATTCACAGTACCTCTGTTTCGTTTTTGCGCTTATTATATAACACTAAAGCGCACCTGCGGTTAAAGCGGGGTTTTGTTTTTGCTATCGGCGTCTTAACCCGGGAAAAACAGCCGGCACACGCGCGCGCCCCACGGGGCCTGCGCGTCGGGCTGCAGGTATACGTCCGCGTAGAAGCCGAACTCGTACCCATCTCCGTAATCGACGTCTGCGCGTATGCTCGCCTTTATCTGACCGTTGCCTACCGTGAGCACGCTGTCTATCGTGATATACGCGCGGTACGTTTCGTAAACGCCGCTGCCCTGCGCGGCATAGGCGCCGGATGCAAAAATGCCCGCGTATATCTGTTCGCTGCTTTTTCCGCTGTCCGGATGCAGCAGCCTGAAAGCGGCGACCGCTTCACGGCCGATTTGAGCGTCGGGCGCGCCGTCAAAGTCCGTGATCGACGGGCACATCGCAAGCAGAGTCATCATTTCACGCGCCGCGTACGCAGTTTGTTCTATGCCAGACGCGTCGTCCTCTGCATACGCGCCTTCGTCTGCGGCGACAGCGCACACGAACGCGAGCGCGATTAATACGCATAAAAGCCTTTTCATTTTATCACCCTCCGTACAGAGCCTTATCTGTAAAAGCAGCTTCCCCCGATAAACTCCCTCAGCAGAGAATTAAGCGGTATTTCGTCCTCAGCGTCCGCGGGAACTATGTAGTTCAGGAACTTGACCAGCCTGCGCGCGCGCGCGTACCAGGGCTTGTCCGGCGTGACCGCGCAGAGCTTGTCGTAAATATAATTCTTCATTATCGCAAGCTCGTATACGAGTGACGAGTTTATCATTACGTCCGCTAACTCCTGGAACGGGAATATGTACCTGATCTCGCCTCTGCGCACGCTGTCCCACATCTCCAGCGTCTGCTCGATGGGCGTGCCTCTGAACGCGCTGTCCCTCACCATGCGGCGGATAAGCCTCGCCTCCGTGGTTCGTATGCGGTTATGATCGTCTATATTCAGATTCATGAGCGCGCTTATGTATATCTTGAATTTTTCGTTTGCCGGAACCGACGAGGTCAGCCTTTCGTTAAGTCCGTGTATGCCCTCTATCAGTACAGGCGCGCTCGTGTCGACGCGTATCTTATGCGTTTTGCCAGAACGCTTCTGAGTGTAAAAGTCGAATGTGGGCATCTCGACCTCTTCGCCGCGGAGTATCTGCGCAAGCTGTGTGTTTATCATATCGACGTCCAGAGCCTCTATGCATTCGAGATCGGGCTTGCCGTCCTCGTCCAGAGGCACCTTGTCGCGGTCGAGATAGTAGTCGTCCAGCGAAAGTTTTACAGGCTTCTGCCCGTGCACCTTCAGCGCGATCGAGAGACGGTTGCAGAAGGTGGTCTTGCCGCTTGACGAAGGGCCGGCTATAAGTATGAGCCTCGCGCCGCGCTCTATTATCATCTCCGCTATGCGGTTTATTTTCATGTCCATCAGCGCTTCGTTAACGCGTATGAATTCGCGCAGATTGCCGTTCATAGTCAGCTCGTTCAGATCCGAAACGTTCTGAACGCCGAGTATGCGCAGCCATTCGTTGCTTTCCTTGAACGTGTCCAGCAGCTTGTTCATCTGCACGAAGCGCGCGGGACGGGAGGGCGTATCGAGATCGGGGAGTATCAGCACGATCTCCCTGTCGGCGCGAACGAGCGAGAAAACGCCGACATACGACGTATCCGGCACCATTTCGCCGTAGAAGTAATCCTTCAAGCCGCCGCATTCGTACAGATTGAACGTATCCTTTTCGCGCCACGCAAGCAGCCTTGCGGTGTCGAGCCTGCCGTTTGCTTCGAAGTAAGAAATCGCCTCTTGCTTTGAAACCACCGTCAGCTTGAACGGCAGCGCCGCCTTGGCGATACGCTTCATCTCCGCTTCCAGCTCTTTTATAAAGGCGTCGTCTGCGTCTTTGCCCTTCAGGCTTACCAGTATGCCGCCGCCCAACGTGTTTTCGAATCTGACGCCTGTGCCGGGGCTCAGCTTTTCGACTGCAATAAGCATCAGAAAACGCAGCGAGCGTTCGTATATACGTCTGCCCTCCTCGTCCGCATAGGTGAGCGCGTGCGCTTCACCGGCGGCGGGCAGCGTGAGACTCTGCGGTCTTCCTCCCACGCAGGCGGCGAGGGCGTACTCAAGACCGTTTCTGACGCACACGTCCTGCCACGTATCTCCTGCCTGTATTTCGTAAAGCTTGTCCTTATACTTAAACATCGTCTTCTCCTTTTTCGCATGAGCCTTCGCATTCGTTTTTAAGGGATTCGGCGAACGCGCACATGAGATTTGTCCGCGTTAAAGCGGTACTGCGCGCTTCCGGCGTGAGCAGCGTGTCCTCGGCAAAGCGCATATCGGTCAGTATCTGCGCCCAGAAGCTCTCGCCGTCCTTGGCGTAAAGCGGTTCGTTTTCGTCAAGCGCGTAGATCAGCGCGCGCGAGACGCCGACCGCGCCGGTCATCTCCAGCTTGTCCGCGTCATAGAGTATGCGCGCTTCGATCCCGGCGGCCCTGGCGAGGTCGGGGGAGGAATGCGCGTCTATGCATGCATAGACGCCGTCCGCAAACGCCGCGCCGCAGCCGTTTTCAAGCAGGAACGCGCGCGCTTTTTCGGCCCCCGCGCGCGAGTGGGGTATTCCTGTTTCGAGCTGCTCGCGCCTTCCGCAGTCGTGCAGTATGCACGCTGCCGTCAGCAGGCGCACGTCCGCTTCGGGATAATTCCGCGCGATCCCGAGTGCGTTTTTAAGTACGCGCCTTATGTGACCTGAGTCGTGCGAAGCGTCGCACACGCAGCTTTCCGCAAACTCGAACAGCTTCGAAATATCCGTCTGCACGTACTTCCTCCCGTATACGTATAATGCACGGCTATATTATAACACATCCGAAAACAAAAATCCAGTATTTTAAAATAATTTCGCAATATATTTGTAATAATTCGCCTGCTCAGTTTTTTACTTGACGTAAGGGCGATAACGGGGTATACTATAATCAGGTAGTTATGCTTGTACAAAGGGGTGGTTATGATGTCTGAGTTCATACTTTCCGCGTTTGCGGACGAAGCGGGCGCGCTGCTTTCCGAGCAGATCGACGCGCTGCACGAAGCCGGGATCGCCTGCGTGGAGCTGCGCGGCGTGGACGGCAAAAACGTAAAGGACCTTACGCTCGACGAAGCGAAGAACGTGCGTGCGCGCCTTGACGCGGCAGGCATACGCGTATCCTCGATGGGGTCGCCGTTTGGAAAAATCGGCGTTACGGACGATTTCGAGCCGCATTTCAGGGAGTTCGAGCATGCGCTGGAGCTTTGCGGAGTGCTGGGCTGCGACCGCATGCGCATGTTCTCGTTCTATTATCCGAAGGGCGAGGATCCCGCGCAGTTCAGAGGCGAGGTGCTTTCACGCCTCGAGAGAATGCTCGACGCGGCGGATAAGGCGGGCATCACGCTCTGCCACGAAAACGAAAAGGGCATATACGGCGATATCGCTTCCCGCTGCCTTGACCTGATCACGCACTTCGGCGGCAGACTCAAATGCATATTCGACCCTGCGAACTTCATCCAGTGCGGCGAAAAGCCCATCGACAATTACGCCGTACTGAGGGACCATATATATTACATGCATATAAAGGACGCCTATCTTAAAAACGGCGCGGTGGTGCCGGGCGGCTGCGGAGACGCGAATCTGCCCGAGATCCTGAGCGATCTGGGCAAGCGCGCTCAGAATATGCTGCTCACCGTCGAGCCGCATCTGACCGTGTTCAAGGGGCTTGACAAGCTGCAGGGCGAAGAGGTAAAGCACGCCTTTACATATCCTGACAGCCGCGCTGCGTTCAGCGCCGCGTGCGACGCGCTTAAGGGCATACTCGTATCACAGGGCTATAAAACCGACAAAACAGGAGAGTGGACTAAGATGAACGACGTTGTAAGACTCGGTATAATCGGTGTGGGCAACATGGGCTCGAGCCACGCCAAGAGCGTATACGCCGGCAAGGTGCCGCACATGGTGCTGGGCGCAGTCGCCGACGTCAAACCCGAAAGGCGCGAATGGGCGCAGCAGAACGTGCCGGGCACGCCGGTATTCGATGACGCGACCAAAATGATGGACAGCGGGCTCGTGGACGCGATAATCGTGTGCACGCCTCACTACGACCATCCCCGTCTCGTGCGCGAGGCACTTTCAAAAGGTCTGCACGCGATGAGCGAGAAGCCCGCGGGCGTATACACCAAGGCGGTGCGCGAGCTTAACGAGTACGCCTTAAGTCAGGACAAGGTATACGCCATAATGTTCAACCAGCGCACGAACTGCGTGTACCGCAAGATGCGCGAGATCGTACAAAGCGGCGAGCTGGGCAATATTCGCCGCGTGAACTGGATAATAACCAATTGGTTCCGCTCACAGAGCTATTACGATTCCGGCGCGTGGCGCGCGACCTGGGACGGCGAGGGCGGCGGCGTGCTGCTGAACCAGTGCCCGCACAATCTCGATCTGTGGCAGTGGATATGCGGCATGCCCGTAAAGGTACGCGCGTTCTGCCATAACGGCAAGTGGCACGACATCGAGGTCGAGGACGACGTGACCGCGTATGTGGAGTACCCCAACGGCGCTACCGGCGTGTTCGTGACCACCACCTCCGACGCTCCCGGCACGAACAGGCTCGAAATAGACCTTGACGGCGGTCAGCTCGTATGCGACGGCAATAAGCTTATAATGAGAAAGCTGTCTGTGAGCATTCCCGAGTTCCATAAGACCTACAAGGGCGGCTTCGGTTCTCCCAAGGTGACCGAGAGCGAGGTCGAGACGGACGGCGAGAACCCGCAGCACAACGGCGTGCTCAAGGCGTACGCAGAAAAGATACTCGGCATAGGCGAGCTCGTCGCTCCCGGCATCGAGGGCATAAACGGGCTTACGCTTTCAAACGCGATGCACCTGTCGAGCTGGCTGGACAAGACGATAGAATTGCCCATAGACGAGGATAAGTTCCTTGAGGAATTGAACAAGCGCCGCGCCGCTTCGAAGGCGAAGACCGTTGCGGAGAAAACCTTCGACACCTCGAATACGTATTCGGGCACAAAGTGAGGTTTTAATTATGATTAAGCTTGGCGTATGCACGGGCATAGACAACATAAACAAAATCGCCGCCGCGGGCTTCGACTATCTTGAAGCCAATCTTACTCAGCTTGCGCGGATGAGCGACGAGGAGTTTGAAAACGTCCTGAAAACCGTTTCCGCCGCGCCTATAGGCGTCGAGGCGTGCAACTGCATGATGCCGGGCGATATCCGCCTGACCGGCCCCGGAGTCAATATGCAGCAGATACACGAATATCTCGACACGGCGTTTGAAAGAGCGGAGCGTCTGGGCGTGAAGACAGTAGTGTTCGGCTCGGGCCGTTCGCGCATGGTGCCGGAGGGCTTCGACACTGCGCAGGCGTGGCGGCAGATAGACAATTTCCTGCGCGCGTGCGAAAAGCATGCGGCGCAGCACGACATCACGGTGGTCATCGAGCCTCTCAGAAGCGTTGAATGCAACATTATGAACTACGTTTCCGAGGCGACGCTGATGGCCGCGCTCATAAACCTTCCGCACATTGCGGTGCTCGGAGATACGTACCATATGGAGATGGGCGGAGAATCCTTCAATTCCCTGCGCATGGCGGGCAGCCTGCTTAAACACGTGCACGTAGCAAACGCCATCGGCAGGAAATTCCCGCGCCCGGGCGACGGCGAAAAATACGCGGATCTGTTCGAGGCCTTAAAGGATATAGGCTACGAGGGACGCGTGAGCGTGGAGGGCGGCTGCGACGATTTCGACGCCGACGTCGGCCCTGCGTTCGAAGCGCTGAACGCCGTAAGGTAACAATCTGTTTTTCGTACAGGCAAGCACGCTGCCGGCGCCTGAGTGGCGCCGTACAGCGTGCGAGGCTTTTGGATAATACTTATTCGGTTTTGGCCGGAGGTCTTTGCTTAGATGGTTTTCTCCTCAAGCGCGTTTTTGTTTTTCTTTTTGCCGATAACGCTGCTTCTGTATTACGCATGCAAAAAAAACAGAACGCTCTCAAACGCCGTGCTGACCGTGATGAGCCTCATGTTTTACGCATGGGGCGAGCCGCGCTTCGTGCTGGTGATGCTGGGCAGCATCGTGCTAAACTGGCTTATCGCGCTGTCGATAGGCAAGAGCCGGTCGCCCTCCCGCAAAAAGCTGTATCTGGCGCTTGGCATAACGCTTAACGTACTGATACTGGGCGTGTTCAAATATGCGGGCTTCGTTATCCGCAACATAAACGCGCTGGGCGCGCATATAGCCGATCCGGGCATCGCGCTGCCGATCGGCATTTCGTTTTTCACGTTTCAGGCGATGAGCTATATTATCGACGTGTACAGGGGCAAGGGCTGCGCGCAGAAGAGCCTTATGAACGTGTGCCTGTACATCTCGTTTTTCCCGCAGCTTATCGCGGGCCCCATCGTCAGATACGAAACCGTCGCGCTCGAGCTTACGGGCAGGCGAGAAACGCTTGACGACTTCACGGAGGGCGTGCGGCGCTTCATTATAGGACTTGCCAAGAAAGCCGTGCTCGCGAACACCCTTGCGGAGCTCGTCGATAAAATCTACGCGCTCGAAAACGCCAGCGCGCTTGCGGCGTGGATCGCCGCGTGCGCGTATCTCATGCAGGTATATTACGATTTTTCCGGCTACTCGGACATGGCGATAGGGCTCGGACGGATGTTCGGCTTTCACTTTCCGGAAAACTTTGTGCTGCCGTTCATTTCGAAATCCGTCACTGAATTCTGGCGCAGATGGCATATTTCTATGTGCACGTGGTTCCGCGACTACGTGTTTTTCCCGCTGGGCGGCAGCCGTGTCAGGACCAAAGCGCGGCTTATATTCAATATGCTCGTGGTGTGGGCGCTTACGGGGCTCTGGCACGGCGCGGACTGGACGTACGTATGCTGGGGACTGGCGTTTTTCGCCGTGCTGGTATTCGAAAAGCTTACGGGCTTCGGCAAATGGGCGGAAAAGCACGCGTTCGGGCACTTTTACGCCATGCTTGCCGTGGTGGTGATAACCGTGCTTATCAGAAGCAGCGACATTACCTTCGCGTTCCGCTTTTACGTTTCGATGCTCGGCCTCGGCGGCGCAGGACTCTCGGACGGGCTCACGCTGTTGCTCCTTAAGGAATACGCGTGGTGTCTCGCGCTGGGCGTCGTATGTTCGCTGCCGGCAGGCGAGTTTTTAAAGCGCAGGCTGAAAATACCCGATGCCGCGTGGCAGCTTGCGTGCGGCATAGCCGTAGTCGCGTGCGGCGTGCTTGCGGTGTCCTACGCAGCGTCGGGCGGCTACAATCCCTTTATATATTACAATTTCTGAGAGGCGCGCATGAGAAAAACGGTAAACGCGTGTATCGCAGTCATATTCATAGTGTGCATCTGTACGGTCACGGTCCTGACTCTTTCGGAATACGGGCGCAAATACGCCTACGGGTTTTTCAAGAGCTATAAGGACAGGCTGGACGACGACAGCGACATATTCGACAACGTTGAAGCGCGCATATACAAGCTGAACTACAACGCCGAAAACCGCCTGTGGGGCAGGGACGCGCTCAGGCACCTGACAGTGCGATTTCAGATGGCGCTGCCCGGCAAGGATATAGTATCCATAGGCGGCGCAAGCATGGTGCATCTTACAAGCGGCGGCTACTACAATCTGATGGACGGGCCGCTCGCGCAGTCGAAAATTGACGATATTACCGAATTCGCAGAGAAGGCCGCGGATATGAGCGGTGCGAAAACGCTGTTCGTATACTGCCACTGCGCGCTGTTTGAGGACGGTCTGCTGCCCGGCGATACGCGGTATTTGGACAATAACGGCGCCTTCGCGGACGAAATGCTTGCGTCTTTGTCCGCAAACGGAGTGCAGACGACCGACAGCCGCGCCTCTTACGTGCGCGCGGGTCTTACGATGGACGAGGCCGCCAACAAAAGCGACGTGCACTGGACGCATATCGCTGCGCTCGAAACCGCGTACGACGCAGCGCGCGCGCTTAGCGATATGGGTATTAACGCCGATTATGCCGCGCTTGAGCGGAGCCGTTTTACAGACGAGGTGCACCCGTCGCTTTTGATGGGAGAGTACGCGCGGCGCGTCGGAAACGCGCTCGTGATACCGGACGACGTGCACGTGCTGTACCCGTCATACGATACCTGCGTCGTTTACGAGGAATTGAACTACGATTATTCTTACGCAGAAGCTGCATTCGACGAGGCGGTCCTGAACTACCAAAACGCCGAAACGGACGAAAAGCTCGCATACCAATATTTAAGGCGCGATGGCACGTTCCGCGAAGCAGTGATAAACTACGACAACCTCGCTCCGGACGAGGGCGGGTATTCGTCGACTGCATATTACATTTACGGGCATTACCTCGCGCAGACGCACACGCATAACGAGTCCGCGCCGGAAAGCACCGTGCTGGTCTTCAAGGACAGCTACGGCACGCCCGTGAGCGCGTTTTTAGCGCTGTCCTGCCGGGACGTGTATGCGGTGGACCTGCGCTCGACGCACAAGACGATGCTCGAATGGGTGGAGGAAATACGACCCGACGCAGTGATATTCGCATATTCGCAGCAGATGCTCAGAGATATAGAATACGTGATCGACGACGGGACCGGGAACGATTTGTGATTTAGCTAAAAAACTGGAGGCTTGGCGATGGAACTTAAGCATCTGCTCGGCAGTGCCCTGATCGGCGATATTATATACGACGCGCCTATGTCAAAGTACACCTCCTTCCGCACGGGCGGGCGCGCGGACGCGCTCGTGATGCCGAAGAGCGAAAAAGAGCTTTCGCGCGCGATTTTACTTGCGCGTGAAAACGGCGTGCCGTATTGCGTGATCGGAAACGGCTCTAACCTGCTCGTCAGGGACGGAGGCGTGCGCGGCATAGTCATACGGCTGGCGGAGGGGTTTTCAGGCATACAGGTCGAAGGAAATACCGTCACGGCGCGGGCGGGAGAGCTGCTTTCGTCGGCAACTAACGCCGCGCTGCATAACGGGCTTACGGGTCTGGAATTCGCAGGCGGGATACCCGGCAGCGTAGGCGGCGGCATGGCGATGAACGCGGGCGCCTACGGAGGCGAGCTTGCAAACGTGTGCGAAGGCGCGCGCGTCATGGACGTAAAAACCGGCAGTACCGAATATATACCTGTAAGCGGGCTTGAAATGGGATACCGCACGAGCAGGGCGCTCAGGGAAGGAAACATAATCACCGAGGCGGTATTCAGCCTTGCGCCCGGCGACAGGAGCGCGATAAAAGCGCTGATGGACGATCTGAACCGCAGACGCCGCGAAAAGCAGCCGCTTGCGTTTCCCAGTGCGGGCAGCACCTTTAAACGGCCGGAGGGCCATTTCGCGGGCGCTCTCATAGAGCAGGCGAACCTGAAGGGCGTGTCGGTGGGCGGCGCGCAGGTAAGCCAGAAGCACGCGGGCTTTATAATCAACGCAGGCGGGGCGAGCTCGAAGGATATACTGGAGCTTATGCGTCTGGTGCAAACGCGCGTGTACGATATGTCGGGCGTGACGCTCGAGCCCGAAGTCAGAATAATCGGAGAAGACTGAAGTGACATATACCGAAAGCGTCAGGGACGAGCTTATTCATAACGAGTGCGGCAGGGAATGCTGCGCGCGCGCGGAATTGTGCGCTGCGCTGCTGCTGAGCGGCGGCGTGTCGTTCAGAGGGCGGGACAGATACGGCCTGAGGATAACCGTTTCGCGTCCCTCGGTTTCGCGCTATTATTTTTCGCTGATAAAGAAGTATTTTGCGGTCAGCTGCGATATAAGCATGCTTAAGCTGAACCGCCTTGGCGAGCAGACCGAGGTGCGCCTGGAATTTCCACAGGACAGCGTCGAGCGAATAATGGACGAGCTCATGCTGCGCGACGAAAACGCGCTGTTCGGCGTAAAAACGCAGCCCGCGGACCAGCTTATCCAGCGCGACTGCTGCAGGGACGCGTTTATTAAAAGCGCGTTTCTGATAACGGGCTGCATTTCAAACCCCGAACGGGAATACTCGCTGACGCTCAGCTGCGCAGGCGAAGAAACCGCCCTCTGGCTTAAGGAGCTGCTGCATGCGCGCAGCATGAAGGCGGAAACGAACCTTCGCCGCGGAAGGTTCATAGTGTATATGAAGGACGCGGAGAGCATAAGCGTGCTGCTGACCGTGACCGGCGCGCACACCGCGCGGCTGAAGCTTGAAAACACGCGCATAATGAAGGAGCTGCGCAACAACACCAACAGACTCACCAACTGCGATTCCGGCAATATAGAAAAGACCGTGCGCACTGCCGCAAGGCAGATCGCGGACATAACGTATCTTGCCGAGACCGTGGGCATGGACAAGCTGCCCGCGTGGGCGAGAGAAACCGCCTCGCTGCGCCTTGAAAATCCGGACACGCCGCTGAGCGAGCTGGCCAGGCTGACAGACCCTCCGATCGGAAAAAGCGGGCTGAACAACAGGCTCAGAAGACTGAGCGAAATGGCGGAAAAGGCGAGAGAGGGAGAAAACGGCAGCTGAACGAAGCCCGCGACGCAGACCCATCTTGCGGCTTTGCGCTTTCGGATTTGAAACGCTTGACGCGGACAGGGACGGATGGTATAATTTCCGTATATTTTTCAAAGGAGCTGCGGTATGAAAAGGTTTTTTGCTGTTTTGACGATTCTCGCGCTTTTGGCGGGCGTTTCCGCGCTCAGCGAATCTGCACGGCAGGATATGCCCCTGGCATCGGCGCGTTTCGTCCTCGGAAGGGAAGCGGATATGACAGAGAACACTCAGGACGGTATCAAGCTGCGCTGGTCTGGCGTAAGCTCCGGCGATTACGGGACGTTCGGCGAGTATCTGGGCGCGAACGGCTATACGCTGGCGGGCTGGACGATAGACGGCGACGTGCTGTGCGTTTATGCAGTTACCGAAGAAATCGCGCTGGTCACGGAATACGACCGCGCAAATCAGACGCTTGCGCTTACGTACCCGGAGGGCACCGCTCCTGAAACCGAAGCGGGCTGCATAGGCACGCTTTCAGACATGATACTTCCGCGCCTGTCCTACGTGTTCGGCGTCAGGCTTCCGAGCCTTACGGCGCTTGCCGGCGCGCGGGCCGCTGCGCTGCGCATAAGCGCTTCGGGCGAAACGCAGCTCGAATACACGTTCATCTCGGACGAGGACTGGCAGGCGTTCCTTAAGCTGCTTGCAGACGCGGGCTGCACAGTCGAGTCCGGCACGGACGCGGCAGGCAAATTATCTGTGCATGCGACGCTTGACGGAGCGGGACTTAAAGCCGAATACGACGCGGACGCAGGGCAGCTTACGCTTATATATGACGAAAACGCGTATCCGTCGGGCGAGCCTGTGCCGGCGCAGGAAGCAGACGGTTCAGCAGAGCCCGACGCGCTTACTGAGGAGCAGACGCCGGCCGAGCTCACGCAAAGCGAAGAATCCGTATTTGAAGTCGTGATCGAAGCCGATCAGACCGTCTCCGAGATACCGGAAAATACGCTGCCGAATCCCGAGGAAGCGCTCATGCGGATAGCGGACACTACGGCTATTACTTCGGACGGACGCACGGTCAAACGCTTTTCCGGCATAAACGGGGAGCAGTATAAATCCTGCAGAGCTTACCTTGAGGGACACGGCTGCACGCTTGAAAACAGCATGGCGGCCGGCAAAACCAGCACCCTTATGTACGAATACGACGGCAAGGCCATCACGCTGCAGTACGATTCCGCCGCGGGAAACATGAGCGTTTCGTATGAAGCCGGCTGCGTGCCGTTCAGACCCGATTATACGAATTATATCGTCGTTTTCGGCTCCTATGAGCAGGACAACAATTTAAAAAACGGTTCCGAACCCATCCAGTGGCGTGTCTATCTCGACAACGGGGACAGCGTGCGGCTGATAAGCGTGTATTCGCTGGACTGCCAACAGTACAATACCCGTGATACGGCTATGAACTGGGAAAACAGCACGCTGCGCGCGTGGCTTAACGACGCGTTCTATAACGCGGCGTTCACTCAGGACGATAAAGCGCGTATAAACGTCGTTCTGAACGACAACAGCGATTCTCCCGGCTGGGGCACGGGCGACCGCGGCACCACGGAGGACACGGTCTATCTGCTGAGCAAAAACGATTTGTGCGAGCTCTACGGCGTGCCGGAGAGCGAGAGACGCGCCTGGCGCGGCGTGGAGAGCATGGCCGCCGCTCCGACCGAATACGCAAAAGCCAGGGGCGCGTATTCGAATCAGTTTTACAAATACGGCTGGTGGTGGCTGCGTACGGGCGGAACCTCCCGCTGGGCGCAGTGCGTATACTGGGACGGCGTCATATACAGTCACGACCTTATATACAGAACCTTCGGCGTGAGACCTGCGATAGAGCTGAGCCTGTAAAGACGGGCTGCATGCGCTGACGGTACTGTTTTCCGAACGGTTGGCGGGAAGCTGCGGCAGGGGGATAAAAGCATGAAACGATCTGAAATCAACAAAGCCCTCAGGGAAATGGAAGCGATATGCGAAAGAGAGCATTGCTTTCTGCCGCCGTTTTGCCGTTTTACAGCGGAGGACTGGCTGAAGGCCGGGCACGAATACGACGAAATACGCGATTGCATGCTGGGCTGGGACATTACCGATTTCGGCTCGGGCGATTTCGACCGCACGGGGCTTTCTCTTATCACTCTGCGCAACGGAAACCGGACGATGCCCGAAAAGTATCCCAAGGTATACGCGGAAAAGCTTATGTACCTTAAGGAGGGGCAGATCGTCTGCAATCACTTCCATTGGTTCAAAACCGAGGATATCATAAACCGCGGCGGAGGCAACGTTCTTATCAGGGTGTTTAACAGCCGTCCGGACGAAGCTATCGACCGCGAAAGCGACGTCGCCGTAGTAAAAGACGGCTGCGCGTGCACGGTCCCGGCCGGAACGCGCGTGCGTCTTACGCCCGGCGAGAGCATATGCATACGTCAGTATATGTACCACGAGTTCTCGGTCGAGGAGGGCACGGGCGGCGTACTGCTGGGCGAGGTCAGCCGCTGCAACGACGACAACGCGGACAACCGCTTTAATCCGCCCGTAGGCAGGTTTCCGGAAATCGTCGAGGACGAGCCGCCGTATCGGCTGCTGTGCAACGAATATCCAAAGGCAGACTGAAGCGATTTAAACTGCAGTGCAACGCCCATCAATCGAGTATACGGTATAACGGAGATATGAAAAAAGGTATCTGCTGCGCGGGGAATATAGTCGTAGACATAACATATCCCATCGACGCGTGGCCGCGGCAAAGCGAATTGGTGCATATCACCGACGGCATCGCGGTTACGTGCGGCGGAAGCGTGTGCAATACCGCCACGGATCTGGCGCGCCTCGATCCGGATATGCGTTTGCTGGCGTCCGGCTTCGCCTGCCGCGACGCGGAAGGCGATTTTATCCTGAGCGAGCTTGGAAAGTATCCGAATATCGATACCTCCATGATACGCCGAGACGGCAGGACCTCGTTCACTGCCGTTATGAGCAACAACGTAACCAAAGAACGGACGTTTTTCCAATATGCCGGCGCAAACGCCCGCTATTGCGAGGACGATATCGATCTCGACAAGCTGGAAGCCGATATCTTTCATATCGGCTACATTCTTTTACTGCCGGCGCTTGATCAGACGGACGCGGAGTACGGCACGAAAATGGCGCGTCTTCTGCACCGCATTCAGAAACGCGGCATAAAGACCTCCGTCGACGTGGTTTCTGAAGCGGGCGACCGCTTTTGCAAGCTGGTTCCTCCGGCCCTCAGATACGCGGATTACTGCATAATAAACGAGCTGGAGGCGCAGCAAACCACCGGCGTTAGGCTAAGAGACGAAAACGGAACACTGCTCAGGGCGAGCCTGCCTGCGGCGCTTAGGGAGCTCAGAAAGCTTGGTGTAGCCGCGTGGGCGGTCATACACTGCCCGGAGCTCGGCTGCGGCATGGACGAAAGCGGCGCGTATTACGAGCTTGCGAGTCTCAGGCTCCCGGAGGGCTTTATAAAGGGCAGCGTGGGAGCCGGTGACGCGTTCTGCTCCGGAATCCTGTACGCAGCTTACAGGGGCATGCCGTTAAACGAAGCTCTGAAGCTGGCGGCCTGCACGGCGGCGGCCTCGTTAAGCGAGGTGGGCGCGTCGGAAGGCGTAAGGACAGTCGGGGAAGTCATGAAGCTTTACGATTTATACGCGCAGTAACGGACGGTACATATGCATTTAATGACACGGGACAGGACGTTTTATAAAAGCTTCTTTTCGCTTTTGTTTTTTATCGCGTTTCAGAATCTGCTCTCCTTCAGCGTGGCGCTGCTGGACAACGTCATGCTCAGCCGCTATTCATCTCTGGCGCTAAACGGCGCGGCGCTGGCGAATCAGATACAGTTCCTCCTGCAGATGATAGTTGTGGCGGCGGGCGAGGGCGTCGTGGTTTTGTCCGCGCAGTACTGGGGCGCGCGCCGCACGCAGCCCATACACAGCATAAGCAGCATCGGTCTGCTTACGGGAGTGAGCTTCGGCGTCATATTCCTGCTTGCCTGCAGCGTCTTTCCCGAACGAATACTCCGCCTGCTCAGCGACGACACCGCGATAATCGAAGAAGCGGAAAGCTATGTGCGCATAATCCGCTTTACCTATCCCGTTTACTGCGTTACCACAGTGCTCCTCGCCACGCAGCGGTCAGTCGAAAATGCGACCGTGGGCTTTGCGGTAATGCTTTCGTCTTTGTTCGTCAATCTGTTTTTCAATTACTGTCTGATATTCGGGCATCTGGGCTTTGACAAAATGGGCATACGCGGCGCGGCGTTCGCCACGCTGATAGCGCGCTGCTTCGAGCTTGCGCTTGCGCTTGTTTATACGTTTTTTGTGGATAAAAAGCTTAAGCTTACGCCGCGCAGGCTCATAAGCAGAGACAAGGCGCTCTGGAAGGATTATTATAAATACGCCACGCCGATAATGCTGGGCGGCGCGTCGTGGGGCATAGCGATGTTCATACAGACCTCGATAATAGGTCATATGGGCGCGGACGTGATAAGCGCGAATTCTTTGGCTTTGTCGATGTTCAACGTGATAAGCGTGTTCGCCTACGGCGGAGGCAACGCCGCGGGCGTGCTTACCGGCAAGCTCGTGGGCTCCGGAGACCGCGCGCACATCAGGGAATACGTGCGCACGATGCAGTGCCTGTTCCTGATTACGGGCTTTATTACAGGCGCGCTCATATTCGCTCTCAGACAACCCGTGATCAGGCTGTATAAGCTTGAAACCGAGCAGGCTGTAAAATACGCCGGCCAGTTCCTTGCGGTGCTTTCGATCACCTCGATCGGCACGTCGTATCAGGCGCCCTGCCTTACGGGCATCGTGCGGGGCGGCGGACTTACGAAATTCGTGTTCTATAACGACCTGATCTTCCAGTGGGACGTGGTTTTATTGTTTTCGCTGCTTGCGGCGTACGTGTGGAAGCTCGAGCCTGTGTGGGTGTTCTTTATACTTAAGAGCGACCAGCTTTTAAAGTGCGCGGTCGCAGCAGTCGAGGTAAACCGCTTCACATGGATAAGAAACCTGACGGCTGAGGATAAAAACGGCCGTCTCGCCTGACGGGATATAAACTTCCGCGCTTGAGCGCCGCGTCCTCTTTTTCCGGGGCTCATTTGTATATCCGGTAGCAGCGCACCTCGCATTTTTCGTCGGAGCCGAATTTCTTCTGCATCGTAACAGTAGCGAAATACTTCATCCCGCACTTTTCCATTACACGTCCCGAGGCGGGGTTGCCGACCGCGTGACAGGCGCCGACGACCTCGAAGCCGTTTGCGAACAGCTCTCCGATCACAGCCTTGACTGCTTCGGTCATTATGCCCCTTCCCCAATAATCGTGAGCCAGCACATAGCCGATTTCGGGTATGCCGAAGCTGTTCACTCCCACAAGATCGATGCTGCCGACAGGCTCGTTTGTGCCTTTAAGCGTTATAGCCCAGCAGTATTCCTCTTTCATGCATATGGACAGATAGGCCTGCGTATCCTCGACGCTTTTGTGCGGATACCAGCGGCAGTAGCGCGCCACGCGCTCGTCCCACGTCCAGTTTCTGTACATGGCTGCTGCGTCGCTTTCGCGAAACGGTCTTAAAACGAGTCTTTCGGTGTAAAGCGTGTTCATAATATGCCTCCCGGGACGAAGCCGATACTGCGCGGCGTGTCTTCCTGCTGCAGCGTCTGTTTGCGGTTTATGATACGCTTTGCGCGGCGTGCTGTCAAGCCTTGCGCTGTCAACAAGCGGAACAATTCGCAAAGCCTGGTTTTTGCCGTTGCACAAACAGCCGCAAGATGGTATAATATCCGCGAAAGCTTGGTTATGCTTATAAACGCGCTGTATCACAGCAGGACGGCGGCTGCGCACGCTCGCAGCCGGGGAGCTTAAAATGAAGCACGATTACCGTATGCCCGCGGCGGATAACTGGTATCGGCGCATACTTGCCGAGCCGTCGGAATTCCCGTTCGCTTTCATGTACGATTCGGTCAGCATAAAAGGCTTTCCGGAAGCGGAATTCACGCTCGTAAGCCGGGAAGAGAGCAGCGCAGACGGCGTGGAGTTATCGCGCCTCGTCTTCAGGATGAACGACGCTCTGTTCATAAGCGTGCACTGCCACCATTATCCGATGTACGGCGCGTCAGACTGGACGGTATGGTTTGAGAACCGCGGCAGGGAGCCGAGCGGGATAATCTCGGATGCCGAAACCGTACTCGATTTTGAAGGGGACAGGCCGGTTCTCAAGGGTATTTTGGGCGACCATCTGAACTTTTACAGGCCGTATTCTCTGGACGTTGCGGCGCTGCCAAGATACTTCGAATCGAACAGCGGGCGCGCGACACATGTCAATTTCCCGTATTTCGATCTTGAATACGGAAACGGCGGCGCGCTGCTCGCGATAGGCTGGGCCGGCACGTGGCGCGCCGATTTCAAATACGACCCATCTGATAACGTTACGCGCTGCCGTGCGCGCAGCGTAAACAGGCTGCATACGCGCCTGATGCCCGGCGAAAGGATACGCACGGCGTTGTTTGCGATAGTGCCGTATTCCGAACGAAACGAATTTTATGCGCAGAACTGCTGGCGAAGCTGGTTTATACGTCACAATCTGCCGAAGGCGAACGCACGGGGAGACGCGATAATGCCGTTCTCGACTGCGTGTCTGGCCAGCGATACGGGTCTTCCGAATTCTGACGGCAGTATTTCCGAAAGGTATTACACGTGGCGTCCGAGTCTCGATAAAATGATTTCAGAAAACGTCAAAACCGATTTCAGATGGTTTGACGCCGGCTGGTATATCGCACCGGACGGCTCGAGCCCCGAGAGCGATTGGTGGGGCACGGTGGGAACGTGGACTCTCGACCCGGTCAAATGGCCGAACGGCACGTTCAGGGAGTCGACCGACTACGCCCGCGCGCACGGCATGAAGACGCTTATGTGGTTCGAGCCAGAGCGCGTCACAGACCCTGAAGCGCTCGCGGCGAATTACGGATACGATACGCGCTGGGCGATACGCCGCCCGGGCACGAAGGCGATATCCAACAATATCGGCGATCCCGACTGCCTGCGCTGGACGGCGGATCGCATCAAACGCACTCTCACGGAAAACCGCGTCGAAATGTATCGCGAGGACAACAACAGCGACCCGGCGGCACTTTGGAATTATCTGGACGAAAAAGAGGGCAGCGACCGCAGCGGCATCACCGAATGCAGGTTTATAGACGCGCATTACCGGCTGTGGGACGAGATCATAGACTGCACGCTCGATTACGGCGGCTGCGGCTTCGTCGATTCCTGCGCGAGCGGGGGCGGGCGCAACGATCTTGAATCGTTAAGACGCGGCATACCCATGCTGCGCAGCGACTACGACCGTACCACGACCGCCATGAGGCTCTCGATGACCGCGAGCTTCAACCGCTGGGTACCCGTGTGCGGCGCGATAAACAAAGAAAAGACGAACCAACTCGCGCCGACCGGCGTACTGGACAAATACGTTTGGCGCGCGTCTTATCTGCCGGTTCTGAATATCGATTCCCAGTACGCGCAGGATCCGGAGCAGGATTTTGACATGCTGCGCTTCGGCCTTAACGAATGGAAGAGCATAAACGCGTTCCTGCTTAAGGATTTTTACGTGCTCACTCCCTGGCACAGCCCCGGCGACGACGCGGGCTTTACAGCCTTTGCGTATGACGATGCGGACAGAGGCGAATCGCTACTCCTCGCGTTCCGGCAGGAAGCCTGCGCGGAAAGCGAGCTGCAGCTTGCGCTGCCTTACGTGAGGACGGACAGACGCTATATCCTGCGGAACGCGGACACAGGAGAAGAGACGTATGCAGACGGCGAAAAGCTCAGAGGCGGCACGTTCACGCTTGCGTTTTCGGCGCCGAGGGAATCGAAGCTGCTCAGGATAACGGAGATAAGGCAAAGCGAAGCGTGATAGTATTTTCGGGCGCAGGTAAGCCCGTTTTGGACAAGCACAAACAAACAACTGAGGCAGGTAATAAGGAATATGAAGCACGAAGCATTTCATTATCATTCGCTCGAGGAGATACGCGCTGCGGCGGAGGCGTGCGGCGTAAATCTGCCGCTCAGCGGCGATCTGTCTTCTTTGTTCGAGCCGCTCTCTCTGGGCATCTGCGCGGCAGAAAACCGTATCGCGCTGCAGCCGATGGAGGGCACGGACGGCACTGAGGACGGCGCGCCGGGCGAGCTGACCGTAAGGCGCTACGAACGCTTCGCAGCGGGCGGGGCGGGGCTCATTTGGTTCGAGGCGGTTGCGACGGTGCCCGAGGGACGGGCGAGCGCGCACCAGCTGATGCTGACCGAAAACAACTTAGGCAGCTTCAAAAAGCTGGTGGAGCACATAAAGGAAACGGGGATCAGGCACAACGGTTACGCGCCTGTGTTGATCATGCAGGCCACGAACAGCGGGCGCTATTCAAAGCCGACCGGCGTGAGCGCGCCGCTTATTGCGTATAACTGCCCGCCGCTTGAGGATACGCCCCTGCCGCGCGAGCGTATACTTACGGACGACGCGCTGCGCCGTTACAGTGAAAAGTATGCGCGCGCCGCACGTCTTGCGCGTGAAGCGGGCTTCGACGGGATAGACATCAAATGCTGCCACAGGTATTTGGCGTGCGAGCTGCTCAGCGCGTTTACGCGGGAAGGCGCATACGGCGGCAGCTATGAAAACCGCACGCGCTTTATAAAGGACGCGTTTCGCGCAGCAGAGTCCGAGGCGGGCGCGTGCTTTCTGACAACCAGACTGAACGCGTACGACGGCTTTATCTATCCCTACGGCTGGGGCGTAAAAGCAGACGGCAGCCTCGAGGTAGATCTTACCGAGCCGCTGCGCCTGATAAACGAACTGAAAACGCAGTTTAAAATCCCTATAATCGATATCACGATGGGAAATCCGTACAAAAACCCGCACGTGAACAGGCCCTACGATCACGGAAACTACGTGCCCCCGGAGCATCCGTTCGAGGGGCTCGGGCGCATGATGCAGGGCGTAAGCGAGATTCAGCACGCTTATCCGGATTTGCCCGTGATAGGCAGCGCGTTTTCGTATCTGCGGGGCTTTGCCCCGAATCTCGCCGCGGGAATGGTGAGCGGCGGACACTGCGCGATGGCAGGCTTTGGACGGCTCGCGTTCGCGAATCCGGATTTTCCGAATCAGCTTAAGCAGACGGGAAAGCTTAATAAGGTCTGCGTAACCTGCGGCGGCTGCGCTTCGCTGCTGAGAGCGGGACGCTGCGCGGGCTGCGTGGTGCACGACAGGGAGGTTTACAAACTGTGAAAACGGCGTTTGTTACAGGCTCTACCCGCGGCATAGGACGGGCGATAGCGGACAGGCTGCATGCGCTCGGTTACCGCGTGCTGTATTCCGGCACGCGCCCCGCGCGTCCTTCGGATCTGACCGAGGACAGGGATTACGTCATCTGCGACATCTCAGACAGAGCGCAGCGCGAAGCGGCGTTTGCGTATGTAAAAGACAGGTTCGGCCGTCTTGACGTGATGGTGAATAACGCAGGCGTCGCGCCGCTTGTCAGACAGGACATACTTGAAATGACCGAGGAAAGCTTCGACCGCGTAATCGGCATAAACCTAAAGGGCACGCTGTTTATGTGCCGTCTCGCGGCGGAAACCATGCTTAAGCAAAGCAGGGGAGAAACGCCCCCGCGCATCATAAACATTGGCAGTATTTCGGCTTATACGTCCTCGACCGCGCGCGGAGAATACTGCATAAGCAAAGCGGGAATCAGCATGGTCACGCAGCTTATGGCGGACAGGCTCGCCGGCGAAGGCATACCCGTGTTCGAGATTCGTCCGGGCATAATCGCGACCGATATGACCGAAAAGGTGCACGAAAAATACGCTCAGATGATACAAAACGGGCTGCTGCCCATACCGCGCTTCGGTGAGCCCCGTGACGTGGCGGATATGGTGGAGGCGTGCTGCAGCGGGCTTTTGGACTACGCGGCCGGGCAGGTGCTGAACGCGGACGGCGGCTTCAGCCTGCGCAGACTGTAAAGGCGGATAAGCATGAACACACACAGCATTTCGGATATACTTTCGTTTCACACGCTCGTCGTGGGCAGCGGCGCCGCGGGACTGCGCGCATCTGAATGCCTGTATGATCTGGGCTGCAGGGACACCGCGCTTATAACCGTAGGCGTCGGGCTTGGCACAAGCTTCAATACGGGCAGCGACAAGCAGACGTATTACAAGCTCTCGCTCTCTGGCAGCGAGCGCGACAGCGTGCGCGAGATGGCCCAGACGCTGTTTGACGGTCAGGCCGTGGACGGCGATACGGCGCTGTGCGAGGCGGCTTCTTCGGCGGCCAGCTTCTTTCATCTGACGGAGCTCGGCGTGCCGTTTCCCACAAACGCCTACGGCGAATACGTGGGCTATAAAACCGACCACGACCCGCGCCGCCGCGCTACGAGCGCGGGCCCGTACACCGGCTGCATGATGGCGAAAGCACTGGAAAAAACCGTGCGCGCAAAAGACATACCGATATTCGAACGTATGCAGGCGATAAAGCTACTGGTCGAAAACGAACGCGTAGCAGGGCTTGTATGCCTCGACCTTGACAAGCTGACCGACGCGGAGCGCCGTTACCGGGTGTTCCGCTGCGCGAATATAATCTGGGCTACGGGCGGACCTGCCGATATGTATAAATGCAGCGTATACCCTGTATCCCAAAGCGGTGCTACGGGCGTCGCGTTCGCAGCGGGCGCGGCGGGCCGGAATCTTACGGAGTGGCAGTTCGGCCTCGCCTCGCTGCGTCCGCGCTGGAACGTATCCGGCTCGTATATGCAGGCGCTGCCAAGAGTGTATTCGTCAGACGCGGACGGAGGGGACGAGCGCGAGTTTCTGCAGGACTGCTTCGCCGACAGAAGCGAAATGCTGAGCATGCTGTTTTTGAAGGGCTATCAGTGGCCGTTCGACGCACGCAAGGCAAAAGTTGGCAGTACGCGCATAGACCTTATGGTATACAGGGAGCAGCAGCGCGGCAGACGCGTGTTTCTCGATTACAGGAACAATCCGGGCAAAACGGAAATTTGGCCCGAAACGCTTTCGGACGAGGCACGGCATTATCTTAAAAGCGCAGGGGCGTTTGCGGACACGCCGATAAGGCGTTTATCTCTGCTCAATCAGCCCGCGATAGATTTTTACCGCGAGCACGGAATCGACCTTGAAAAGCAGCCTCTCGAAATCGCGCTGTGCGTGCAGCACAACAACGGAGGGCTGGCGGTGGACGCCGACTGGCAAACGAATATAAAAGGACTGTACGCAGCGGGCGAGGCGGCGGGCACGCACGGCGTGTACCGTCCGGGCGGCAGCGCGCTGAACGCGGGGCAGTGCGGCGCGCTGCGCGCCGCGCTTTCGATCGCGGCGCTCAAAACTGCGCTTCCGGACGAGAAAAGCTTTAGCGGCACAGCCGCCGCAGCGCTTGAAGCCTTGCGCAGACGCGAGCGTGAATGGCAAAACGGCAGCGCGGACGCCGAAAGCGTATATCGGCAGGCGCAGGCGGATATGGACGCCGCCGCAGGCCCCGTCCGCAGCGAGCGCGGGCTCGAAAAGCTGCTTGCGGACACTGATGCGCGTCTGCGGCTTACGCTGCGCGTGAGCGACGTGTCCGGGCTTTCAAAGGCTTACGCTCTTATGCAGACGCTGCTGTGTCAGAAGGTGTACGCGCGGGCGATGCTCGATTATATGCGCCGGGGCGGCGTGAGCCGGGGCAGCGCGCTGTATCTGGATGCGGACGATACGGCGTCAGAAGGCCGTTACCGTCTGAAGGATGACACATTCGGCAAAACGGTTCAGGAAATCCGCCTCACGGGAGATACGGAAGAGATCACATGGAGAAACGTGCGCCCCATACCGTCTGAGGACGATTCCTTCGAGCAGGTGTGGCGCTCATACAGACAGCGTGAAATGGAAATCCACAAAAACGCTCAAAATCGCTGACGAAAACGTTCAAAATCGTTAAATTTGACTTGACATTTAGTTTATAATGGTTTATAATCTGCCCATATTGTTAAAAGGAGGCAGACGGTATGGTGACGGCAGTTTCAAGGCGCAAGGCACTGTGGCGCTCGATAAAAAAGCACAAGCTGCATCTACTCATGATACTGCCGGTGCTTGCGCAGTTCATCATATTCAAGTATCTGCCTCTGTACGGCATACTGATCGCCTTTAAAAACTACAAATTGCTCGAGGGCATAAACGGCAGCCGCTGGGTGGGGCTGGAGAATTTCCGCAGCCTGCTCATATCTCCCGATTTCGGCAGGGTGTTCGGAAATACGATAGTGCTGGCGCTTCTGAATTTCGTATTCGGTTTTCCCGCGCCGATCATTCTGGCGCTTATGATAAACGAGCTGCGCGGCAAAACCTTCAAGCGCATCACCCAAACCCTGTCCTACCTTCCGCACTTCATTTCGTGGGTCATTTTGGCGGGTATTTTCATGGAGTTGCTCTCTCCGTCCCGCGGGCCGATCAACGCGATCATAAGGGCCTTCGGAGGGGAGACGATCCTGTTCCTCGGAAGTCCCGACTGGTTCAGGCCCACGCTCGTGATAACCAACATCTGGAAGGGCGTAGGCTGGGGCTCGATAGTGTATCTGGCGGCGCTGGGCGGCATAAACGAGGAGCTTTACGACGCTGCGCGCGTGGACGGCTGCGGACGCTTCAACCGCATATATCACGTGACGCTGCCCGGCATTCTGCCCGTCATAATCATAATGCTGATACTTGCAACCGGCAATCTGGTCAGCGACAACTTCGATCAGGTCTTCAACCTGCAGAACGACGGCGTTATAAACAACGTCGGCGACGTGCTCGGCACTTACATATACCGCCGCGGCATCATTCAGATAGAATACCATTTTTCCTCCGCCACGGAGCTGTTCAGAAACGTCATATCGCTTATACTGGTTTTGAGCACCAACAAAATAAGCAAGCTCGTGGGCGAATACGGCCTTTGGTAGAAGGGAGGTCGGGATATGTCACAAAAGACGATACAGACCATACAAAAAAAGCGCGTCTCGCATGTGTATGAGTCCCGGGGCGAAGGCGTTTTTCAGGGCACGCTCATTTTCATAATGGTGCTTTTGTCCATAACCTTCCTGTATCCCTACTGGCACGTGTTCGTCACGTCGATTTCGTCGGTAGACGTCGCCGAGGGCTCCGGCTTCAAGCTCTGGCCCAGCAAGCTCTCCTTCGACGCATACCATCAGATGTTCCTGACGAAGAACCTGTGGACAGGCTATAAGAACACGCTCATCGTCGTAGTGATGGGCTGGGCGGTATCGATTTCGCTGAACATTCTGGGCGCGTACAGCTTAAGCAAAAAGGACCTGCCGTTCCGCGGCATATTCACGGGAATAATCATTCTGACCATGTTCCTGCAGGGCGGCATGATACCCACGTATCTTCTGGTCAACAATACGCTGGGCATGCACAACTCCTACTGGGCAGTCATCCTTCCCCAGTGCGTGAGTGTTAGCCATCTGGTCATCATGCGCAATTACTTCATGAACCTGCCGCAGGAACTCGAAGAGGCCTCGATAATCGACGGCGCGAACTCCTTTCAGGTGCTGATACGCGTGATGCTGCCTCTGTCCGTGCCTATGATCGCCACCATCAGCCTGTGGGTCATCGTGAGCAACTGGAACGCGTACTTCAACTGCCTTTTGTATATTACAGATACCTCGAAATACGTACTGCAGATAATAATGCGCCGCATCATTCAGACCGACTCCAAGGAAATGACCTATGCGGGCGAGGCTGCGTCGCAGCTCGAAACGGACACCTATACGCTGCGCTCGGCCAGCATAATGCTTGCCACGCTGCCTATAATCTGCGTGTATCCCTTCCTGCAGAAATACTTCGTCAAGGGCGTGCTGGTGGGCTCGCTCAAGGGCTGAAGATATTTGGCGAACATGAATTCAATACGCTTCGTGCGTATGGAATATATTAAAGGAGGTAAAACATGAAAAAACTGTTGGCACTTGCACTCGCGCTGATACTGGTGCTCAGCGCAGCGGTCTTCGGTGCTTCAGCCGAGGATGAACCCATGGTGATCGAGTGGCTGGGCGGCCACGACACCGACGCGATCGCCGAGGGCGACACCGTACTTGCCTGGCTCGAGGAGAAATTCAACGTCAAGCTCAACGTTTGGTTCATCGAGCGCGAGAACTACGCCGAGCTGCTCGCCACCCGCATCGCCGGCGGCGAGATTCCGGACGTGTTCTGGCTGGATTCCAGCGAGCTGTTCGCGAGCTACGTAGCTCAGGGCCTGTGCCTCGAGCTGCCCCTCGATACCGTAGAGGAGCTTATGCCTGAAAGCTATGCGTGGCTGCTTGAGTTCGACCCCGATTGCTTCAGCCTTGTATCCTTCAACGGCAAGAACTACGGTCTGCCCCGCGTAAACCTGGACGGCAAGTATTCCTACGCTCCGTTCTGGCGCGCGGACTGGCTGGAGGCGGCCGGCTATGCCGAAGGCGAAGTGCCGAGGACGCTTGACGAGTTCGAGGACGTGTTCGAGTTCTTTGCCCACGGCGATCCCGACGGCAACGGCGTCGATGACACCTACGCGATCTCCAACACCGGCTTCCAGCCCATCTTCGGCGCTTTCGGCGCGCTGCCGGATCGCTGGGTAGTGGATGACGCAGGCGACCTCGTATACGGCGCTGTGTATCCGGGCATGAAGGACGCTCTCGAGCTGCTGGCTAAGTGGTATAAGGACGGCCTTGTAGACCCTGAGTTCGTTATCGGCGAAAATCAGGGCGGCTACTGGGCGCTCTCCGTACCGTTTGAAAACGGCACGCTGGGCTTCTCCTCTTCCGGCGCGTTCTATCACCTGGCGCCCGACTTCGACGGCCCCAAGAACGAAGAGACCGGTGAAGGCGGCAACTTCCAGGCCGGCCGTACGATGAGAAACTTCACCAACACCTACGGCTATGACAAGATGATCATCGGCTACAACCCCATCGGCCCCGACGGAAAGAGCGGCGGCGAGAACTGGGGCCTGACCACGAGCGAGGCTGTGTGCTTCAGCTACAAGCTGGCGGAAGACGAAGAGAAGCTTGCCAAGATCCTTGAAATCATCAACACCATCGGCAGCGATTACGATACCTGGGTACGTATCTGGAACTGGGATCTGAACGACGACGCCTATACCTACGACGATCTGTACGGCTTCATGACCGCTACCGATTATACCCGCGCCGACGAAACCACCCATACCAATATGTTCAACACGCTGCAGAATCCCTACTTCGCGATGCTGGCGAACCCCTCCCGCTACAACTGGGCTAACTCGATGGACAACTTCTCCGGCTTCGGCTATGCCAACCAGCTGAAGATCACTACGGCTTCACAGCCCCAGTACTGGTCCGCGCTGGAAGCCTACCGTCAGGGCACCTATGTCGAGTTCATTCGCGGCGAGAGACCCATCAGTGATTGGGACAACTTCGTAGCCACCTGGATGAGCATGGGCGGCGAGCAGATAACCGAGGAAGCCAACGAGTGGTATCACTCCAGATAAGATACTCGGTAAACGGACAAAGGGGAGCATAAGCTCTCCTTTGTCTTGTCATTAAAGCTTATTATTAGAGCTTATTAACGATAATCAGGAGAAACGATATGCGTTACGCAAGGTTCGATATACCGCTGCTTGCCCGCCGTTCGCTCAATTACCTTACGCGGATGGTGGACGAAAAAGAAGACAATTTGCCCTACTGGCTGATACTTCCAAACAAAAAGCCCGCCGAGGCGGCGCATTGCCGCGTGGACGACGCGGAGCTTGTCGGCTCGTGGTACGAGGGCCTTGAAAGCGTAATGCGCGTGCTTGACACCGATGAGGGAAGCGACGTGCTCGAGTCATTCAAAAGAAAGCTGCTGTCTGACTGGGGTCCCTGCGGACTGCGCTTTCACAAAAAGTACCCGTGGACGCATACGATGCACTCGTCTTTTCACGAGATGGGCTATATACTTCCGGCGCTTAACCGCCTGAGCGTCAAATACCCTGAGGACGCCGAGATCGAAGACCGCATATCCGGCCTTATCAAAGGCCTGCGAGCGCTGGTCATCGAACGCAAGGTGCGCACGTTCTGGAACGGCGATATGGACGAGCCGGAGCCGATATACGAATTTCCGAACGACGTGTATCTGCTCGAGGGCGGGTTTGACATGAGCAGGCACACCGGGCGCGGCGAAATGGCGATAAGAAACGGCATTATGCTCTCCGCGCTGGTCGACAGATACGAGCTCAAACACGACGAGACCGCGCTCGAGCTTGCGCGCGGGCTTGCAAATTACATTTTAGGACCGTCAAGATACTTTTCCTACGACATGAATTTCTTTGGGCACGTACACTCCGCGATGTGGGTCGCAACTGGCCTCGTAAAGCTCGGGCGTGCCGCCGGAGAGGACAGATACACGCAAAAGGCGCGCGGCATTTACGCCTTCGTGCGCTCCATGTCTTCGTCCTTCGGCTGGGTGCCGGAATACGCGCGCTGGCATCCGATGGACGAGGAGCACTGCGAAAGCTGCTGCATCAAGGACATGATAGAATGCGCGTATGAGCTGATTAAGTGCGGTTATGACGAATACTGGACGGATATACTTCTTTTCAGCCGCAATCAGCTCGTCGAAAATCAGATAGCTTATACGGGCTATGTTCAGGACGACGATACCCGTCCCGACGCGGACGGCATAACATATAAAAGCATCGCCTCACGCATGATAGGCGGTTTTACCGGAGGCAGTCTGCCGAACAGCATTTCGCTCTCCAAGTTCCGCTCGATCGCGGGCTGCTGCTCCGGCATCGCGCCGATCGCGTTCGAGATAGTATGGAACGCGGCGGTCGAACAGTCGCGCGGCAGCTTTACCGTAAACATACCTCTGGACAGGGAGACGGACAGCTATAAGCTCGAATGCGGCTATCCCGAGCGCGGCAGCATAAAGCTCACGCTCAAGCAAGGCGGAGACGCCGCTTTCCGCATCTACGCTTACATGGGAAACAAAATAAGCGTCCGGCTGAACGGAAAAGAAGCGCAGACGGAAGAAACCGACAGGCTGATCGTTCTGCGCGGCCTGAAGGCAGGCGACTGCGTAACGCTTACGCACCCGCTCAGAAGCACCATTAAAAAGGAATACTGCGCAGGGCGGGAATACAGAGTGCTCTGGCGCGGCTGCGACGTTATAGACATACTGCCTCACGGCGAGCATCTGCGGCTCTTCCAAAGGGACATGAATTCGCCTGCGTATCTGCCGACGCCCGACGACGTCGTTTATACCGGAGCGGCGAATTACGGCCCTACCCAGCAGAAAAACAACTGAAGCGAATAAAGCAATCAATAAAAAGGAGACGTGCATATGTGGATAAGTCCGTATCTTAGCGAAGGCGTCTGGCTGCGCGGCAGCTTTCATACTCACACCAAGGTGTCCGACGGCGCTCATACGCCGGAGGAAGTGCTGTTTTATTACCGTGACGTGTGCCGGCATCCGAAGGATCCGTGGGCGGCATACAAGTTCGTCGCGATAACCGACCACACCACCAATACGCACAAGGAGTATTACGGAATACCCGCTTCTACCCCGGAATTCTCCGTGATCGAGGGACGCGAGGACAGCTTCGGACACCATATACTCGGCATAGGCTGTCCGATGACGTTCATGGAAGACGAGATCGGCAAGTATAAGGACGATTATACCGTAGAGGACGATCAGAAGGTAATAGACAAAATCGTGCGGCAGGGCGGCATGGCGATACTCGCGCATCCGCATTGGGCGCACATGGATTACTGGTCTGCCGAGAAAGCGGCCGCGCTTAATAACTATACCGGCATAGAGATAATAAACGGCGACGTGTTCTCAGGTCCGGGACATCTGGCTACGGACATCTGGGACGCGGCGCTCACCGTGGGCAAAAAGGTTTGGGCGACCGGCAACGACGATTTCCACGGGGTGAGAGACTATCACAACGCGTGGAACATGGTGCTTGCGCGCGAAAACACGCCGGAAGCGATACTTGACGCGCTCAGACAGGGCAGTCTGTATGTTTCAAACGGCGCGGCGTTCGATTCCATAGTCTGCGACGGAGAGTGGATAATCGCGCGCTGCCACACGTCGAGCATATACTCAAATACTGAAAAGACCTTCCGCTTCATAGGCGAGGGCGGGCATCTTTACGGCCTGCAGATGGGCAAAAATCCCTACGCCGCTTACCGCAGGCAGGGCTGCGAGAAGTATATACGCGTCGAAATGGCGCTGGATTGGGGCTATGCGGCGTTTTCACAGCCGTTTTATACCGCAGAGGAATAGAGAGGGGAGTATCCGATGCCTCTGACAGACAAATACGCCACCAAAATCCCGCTCACGTTCAAAAAGGACGGAACGTTCCGCATTCTTATGATGAGCGATCTGCATCATAAGCCGAACACGGGCAAGGCCACCGTAAGGGCTATGCGCTGCCTGATAGACGAAACCAAGCCGGATTTCGTGCTGCTTGCGGGCGACAATACCACCGGCAAGGCGACGAACGAGGAATTTCTGCCGCTGCTTGCGGATATCGCTTCACCCATGGAAGAGGCGAACATACCTTGGGCGCACGTATTCGGAAATCACGATAAATCCACCGACGTGTCAAAGGAATTCCAGCAGGCGGAGTACGAAAAATGCCCGCATTGTGTGTCCAAGGCCGGCCCTGCCGAGCTGCCCGGCGTGGGCAATTATTTCCTGCCGGTGCTTGACGAACGCGGCGAGTGCGTGTTCGGCGTCTGGTGTCTGGATTCGCATCAGGATTTTCTGACGCCGGATACGCCTGCATTTATGGAGGGCGAGTCTGTGTGGGAGATACTTCTGCCGGACAGACTCCACGGGCGTTCTGACGACGATTTTATCCGCTTCGAGCAGATAATGTGGTATTGGAACACTTCGGTCGAACTCGAAAAGCTGTGCGGGCACAAAATACCTTCGCTCATGGCGCTGCATATTCCGTTATTCGAGTTTTACGCCATAACGCGCAATGCCGGACGCACAGGTATGCGCGGCGAATTCGGGGAAAAGATCTGCTGCTCCGAGATAAATTCTGGGCTGTTCGCGGCGTGTCTGCAGCGCGGGGACGTAAAGGCGATATTCGCGGGGCACGACCACAACAATACCTTCGACGGCATATACTGCGGCATCCGCATGGGCTTTGACGGCAGCATCGGCGCTGCTGCGTACGGCACGAGCGACCACGACCCGCGCGGAGGCAAGCACCGGCTGCGCGGCGGCCGCATATTCGACATAAGCGCGTCGAATCCCGCCGATATCAAAACGGAAATGGTGTACGTGGACGAGAGGATATATGAAGACTGATTACTGCAAGTACGTAAACGTGTTTCAGGGCACAGGCGAAATCGATCTGCCTGAGCCCCGGGGCGTCGCGGCGCGCTGGAAGCTCATAAAAGGGCTGTGCGGTTCAAATACGCCCGCTGCGGCGCTGCCGTTCGGACGCATAAACGCGGGCTGCTATTCGGGCGGTTACTCCGCCGGCTACGGGCATCTTATGTACAACACGCACGGGCCTATAAAAAAGCTGTACGACAAAGATAAGTTCAAAGGCATATCACATCTGCAGAACGACGGTACTGGCGACATAGACACGTTTTACAACTACGCGGTGATCTCGCCGTACGCCGGCGATCTTTCCGAAAGCGCCGAGGCGCGGGATTTTACAGACGAAAGCGCGCAGCCCGGTTATTACGCCTGCCGTGACGCGTCCACAGGCGCGCTGTGCGAGGTTACGGTTACACGCCGCGCCGCGCTGCACAGAATAACGTTTCCGAAAGATACGGGCTGCATATCCATAGACTTTTCAAACGACGGCCTGTATGAAGACGGCGGGCATCTGCACTCTCCCGCGGGCAGCGCGCGCCTTGCGCTTATCGGCGACGACGAATGCGCGGTATGCGCGCGCCTGCACGGTATAGATATATATTTCTGCGTATCTGTAAAAGGTGCGCGCGGGAGCATGCGGCTCTGGCGCGATCACGCCGAAATCGATGAGCGCGAGTTGACCCTGGACGCGGGGCACACCTTCGGCGTGACGTTCAGCTGCGCCCGCATAGCGGAGATAACGCTTGCGCTTTCACCAAAAAGCGAATATGTCGCGCTGCGCGATGCGCGCGGAAACGCGTTTTCGTTCGACAAGGCAAGGCGCGCGGCATATGACGAATGGAACCAAACGCTCTCCCGTCTCGCCTGTGAATTTGACGATCCCCGTGATTATGAGATATTCTACTCGAATCTGTATCATTCGCTGCTCAAGCCCTGCGACTTTTCGGGAGAGAGCTTCCTGTACGAGGGGGAGGATTTCGTAAGCGAGCTTGCGACGATCTGGGATCAGTACAAAACTCAGCTGCCGCTTGTATACATGCTGTATCCTGAAATGCCGCACAGGATAGTGAACACGTTTTTGAACATATGCGAGGCGACGCACAAAATGCCCCATACGCTGATGCTGTACGGCGAGTATGCGGGCGTCAGCACAGGTCAGGCGCGCATGCTCGCGGAGTTTTCGATAGCGGACGCGTATCTGCGCGGGGTCGATTTCGACGTCGAGCGCGCGCTGCGCCTTATGGAAGCGGACACCTTTGAATACAATCATTTTGACGAGCTTGCGGCGCAGCCGGAAAACGTCCGCAGCAAGGCGTTTATAATCGACATAACGGACGCCTGCGCGGCGTGCGCGCTTGTTGCGCGCAGCCGGGGCGATACGCGCCTTGCGGAGCGCTTCGAAAAGGTCGCTTCCCTGTGGAGCGGCGTATTTGACCGCGAGACCGGACTTCTGCAGGACGGAGAGCGCTTTTACGAGGGCAGCAAATGGAATTATTCCTTCAGACTCATGCACGACATGGAAGGACGCGCCGCACTGGCTGGAGGAAAGAAGGCCTTGCGCATCTTGCGGACGTTTTCTTCGGCTTCACACAGGCTGAAAGCGGCTGCGACTTCGAGGGCTTCAACAACGAGACAGATATGGAAGCTCCGTACGTATACCACTTTGCGGACAGACACGACCGCCTGAGCGAGGTGATCGACGCGGGGCTGACATACATGTTTACGACGGGCAGGGGCGGCGTACCGGGCAACAACGACAGCGGAGGACTGTGCTCCCTGTACGTATGGAACGCGCTGGGAATATTCCCTGTCAGCGGTCAGGACCTGATGATTATCGGTTCTCCCCGCATAAAAAGTGCGTGCTTCAGCCTCTCAAACGGCAAAACCTTCACCGTGCGCAGATACGGGAGCGGCATATACGTGCACGACGCGTATCTGAACGGCAGACGGCTAGGCAGCCTTTGCTTCGGAGCGCGCGAAATGATGGCGGGCGGCACGCTCGAATTGCATATGGGAGACGCGCCAAAATGAGAGGAAGTATAGAACAAAGCTATTTTGAACTGCTCAAAACGTGGCTGGACGCGCTTATCGGGTATCAGCTGCCGAAGGGCATGCATCCTGCGCTGGACGGAGCGATACTGTGTCCGGCGTGCTCGGTCGTGCACGGACGCTGCCACGACGCGGTTTATCCGCTGCTGTATATGGCGGACGCTGCGGGCGACAAAAAGTATCAGGACGCCGCGCTGCGCCTGTTCGACTGGGCGGAGTATATGCTCTGCGAGGACGGCAGCATATACAACGATTCGCAAAGCGAATGGAGCGGCGTCACGGTTTTCGCGGCGATCTCTCTGTACAAATCGCTCAGCCTGCATTCCGGGCTGCTCTCAGCTGAATACAGGGCCAGATTCGAACAGCGCTTTGCACGCATGAGCGAATGGCTGCTCAGAAACATTCGCACGGATAAAAGGTTCAACATAAACTACATAGCGGCGAACGCGGCGGCTATGGCTATGGCGGGCGAGTACTTTGGCCGCGGGGATATGCGTGCGCACGCGCGAACCTGCGCCCGCTTCGTATGTGAGCATATATCTGAAAGCGGCCTCATATACGGCGAGGGGAGACTTGAGCGGGACGCGACTCCAAAGCACCTCTGCGCGGTCGATATGGGCTACAACGTCGAGGAGACGCTGCCTTCCCTGTACGAATACGCGCATCTCGCGGGCGACGATACGGTCATGCAGGCGGTAAAACGCTCCGCCCGCGCGCATCTGGAGTTTATACTGCCGGACGGCGCGCTCGACAACTCGTTCGGCACGCGGAACTTCAAATGGACGTACTGGGGCAGCCGCACGTCAGACGGCTGTCAGGCGCTGTTCAATGCGCTGGGCAGGGAAGACGCGGCGTTTTCTGAGGCGGCGTACAGAAATCTGCTGCTGTATAAGCGCTGCACGCACGGGCTTTTGTACGGCGGGCCAGATTATCGCGCGCACGGAGAGCTTGCGTGCACGCATCACGCGTTCTGTCACGCGAAGGCACTCGCGCAGGCGCTGGACGAAGGCGTATGTGAGTTTGAACGCACTTTTATCCCGTCGGACGCGCGGCAGGGGATACGCTTTTATCAGGAAATCGATACATATGTGCAGGACTGCGGCAAGCTCGGCATGACACTGACGGGCAGCGATTACACGTATATGCGGGACGGGCACGCTTCCGGCGGCTGCATAACGCTCCTGTACAGCCGGAAGGCCGCGCGCCCGATAATCGCCTGCGCGACTACGGGGTATTATCTGAGGGAAGCGCATAATCAGCAGCTGAGCCGCAGAAAGGGCGAGCTTGCGCCGATGTGCCCGAGGCTTCAGATAAAGCGCGGGGAAACCTTGTATTCCCAGATGTACGATCAAACGGCGCGCATACACGCGCATATGGAAGAGGACGCGATAATAACCGATGTGCGCGGCACGCTCGCGGACGTCGACGGCGCGCATATGGAGGGCGGCGAATACACGCTGATTTACCGCCTGATGGGCGACACGCTTACGCTAAGCGCCGAATGCAGGGGAGCGGAGCTTATAATCCCGCTGATAAGCGAGCAGCCCGAAAACGATAAACTCACGGACGATCGCACGCTCCTTACCGAAACCGCACACCTTAAGGCGGCGCCCGGCAGCCGCATAAGCCGCGTGCGTCCGGTTTTCAATCTCGCGCCCGGCTTCCGCGCGGTGGAGGCTGTTATTAGCGCAGACAGCGGCGACGTCGGCTTCGAGCTGACAGCGCTCTGATATGGTAAAGCCATCCTGTATGCAAGCCGCATTTCAGCTGCGCTGCGGAATTAAAAAACCGTCCGGTTTGGCCGGACGGTTTTTGCGTTTGGCTTGGATTTATTTGTTCGCGTACCACTCGTTGGCTTCGTCGTACAGGGTCTGTCCGCCGCGTGCCATGTAGTCGGCGACGTAGGCATCCCACTCGTCGATAGAGCGCTCGCCCTTTATGAATGCGATGTACGCTTCGTCGCGCAGCGTGTTCAGGTCGCTCAGCAGCGCGCCCTGCGAAGGCAGCGTGGTGTTGACGGCGTCCTGAATGTAGCTGTTGTACTGATCGAGCTTGAAGTAGTTGAGTCTGTTGGCGATAGTCGCGTCGTTGTAGAACGCGAGGTTGTAAGCGAGCTCGCTGAACGCACGGTCAGCGCCGTACAGGCTCCTGCAGCCCCAGATACCGACCTCGTTGAAGTCCGGGTTGGTCATCTGGCCGTTGCGGACGGGCTTGCCGTCTACTACGGTGTAATGCTCTCCTTCGATGCCCCAGGACGCCAGCATGTAAAGCTCGTCGTCCGTGGCGAAGGCGTTCAGTATCTGGAATATGGTCGCAAGCTTGTCGGTGTCTTCTTCAAGGGCCTTGTTGTATACCGCGCTTTCGCCCACTGCTACCGCATAGCCTACGCTCCAGCCGTAATCGCCGTCTGGGCCGGCCGGCCAGGGCGCGTATACGAACGTGGCGTCGTCGCCGTTTACGCTCCAATAGGTCTTGGCGACGTTGCCGCCTTCGTCAGTCTCACCGGCTACGCCGCGCAGACGGAAGTGGTCGATGGACGCGTTTGCGGAAGCGCCGTACAGACCGTTGATCAGACCAGCGGAGGCAGCCCAGTAGCCGCCCGTCGCAGCCTCGGTACCGGTCACGAATTCAGGATCGATCAGGCCGTCCGCGTACATCTGCGCAAGCAGCTCGACGACCTCCTTGGATTTAGGGGATACGTCCGGATTGACTACCTCGTCGCCGTCCACATACCAGTAGCTGGTGCCGCCGATGAAGCCGTTGTACATGCCGTAGGCGCCGAAGAGCACCTTCATGCCGGTGAGGGAGCAGCCGTAGGTGTCCGCCTCGCCGTCGCCGTCGGGATCGCCGTGCGCGAACGCGTCAAGCAGGTCGATATACTCGTCGACGGTCTTGGGCAGCGTTTCCTGAGTGATTCCGAGCGCCTCGATCCAGTCGCCGCGATATATCAGGGTCTTATAGGGCATGTTGCCGTCGGGCTTGAGGGAGGGCAGTATAATCATTTTGCCGTCCTTGGTCGCCATTTCCAGCCACATGTCGAACTGATCGGCCAGATCGCCGTTTACGCCGCCCGCCTCGACAAACGCCCATACGTCAGGCGCGTTCTCTTTGAAGAAGTCGATGTCCCAGGACGCGATGACGCCCTGATCGTAGTAGTTGTCCAGATTGGTCTGGCTCAGCGCCAGGAATACGTCCGGCGCGGTGCCGCCCGCAAGACGCGGCGCGAGTATCTCGGAGTAGTTGGCGTACTCGATGTACTCTACTTCGATGTCGACGTTTATGCCGTGCTTTTCGAGCAGCATCTTTTCCACGGCGGGGGTGATGACGTCCTTTTCAGCGTCGATGGGGCCGAACATATAGCCTGCCACGCTGATTTTGACGGGCGCGTCTTCAGCGTTTGCGAAGGGTATGAGCGTGAGCACCATCACAAGCGCCAGAAGCACTGACAAGAGTTTACGGGTCATGGGAAAACCTCCTTTTTATATGGTATAAGCGCACGCGCGCCTATCCTTTCAGTGAACCGACCATTATCCCCTTTACAAAGTATCTCTGCAGGAAGGGATATGTGCACAGTATGGGTATCGTGGCTACGTAGATCGACGCGGCCTTCAGTCCTTCCGAGGACACCAGCGGCTCGTCCGCCACGGAATGCGCGGCCGCGTCGGATTCCAGTATCTCCTTTGAGCCGGTTATTATTATGCGGCGCAGTATTATCTGCAGCGTGAATTTTTTGTCGTCGGTTATGTAGATCAGCACGTCGAACCACGCATTCCAGTGTCCCACCGCCAGCCACAGCGCGATAGTGGCGAGTATCGGCGTGGAGAGCGGCAGTATGAACTGCCAGAATATCCTGAACCTGCCCGCGCCGTCTATCATGCAGCTTTCCTCTATCTCCTCAGGCAGGGACTGGAAGAAGTTGCGCATTATCGTAAGGTTGTACGCGCTTACAAGGCCCGGTATCAGCATTGCCGCGTAGGTGTCTATAAGCCCCAGCTGCTTTACAACCAGATACGTTGGGATGAGGCCGCCGGAAAAGAACATCGTAAATACTATAAGCAGCGTCCAAAACGTCCTGTGCGGGTAGAATTTCTTTGAAAGCACGTACGCGCCCATCGCCGTGAATATCAGCTGTATGCTCGTGCCCAGCAGGGTCCTTATGAGCGTGTTCTTATAGCCCTGCCAGATGTATTTGTTTTTGATGACCTTCGCGTAGTTGTCCAGCGTGGGCTTATCTGGAATTATCATGAGCCCGCTTCCGGTCGTTCCGTTGGGTGACAGCGATATATTGAGCAGGTGTATGAACGCGAACACTATCGTAAGGCATATTATGCCCAGCAGCAGGTATATCACGATGTCGCCGACGCCGAATTTCTCTCTCTTCATGCGGACCTCCTACCAGATGCCGTTGCCGCTCAGCTTTTTCGCGGCGGCGTTGGTGGATACGACCAGCATAAAGCCTATCAGGTTTTTGAACAGGCCGATCGCGGTCGAGAGCTTGTAGTTCCAGTCCACAAGGCCGACCCGGTAGACGTACGTGTCGATAATATCGCCGGTTTCGTACACGGCGGCGGAATACAGGTTGAGTATCTGATCGAAGCCCGCGTCGAGTATGGAGCCGAGGTTCAGAATGAGCATTATGGTTATGGTCGGCATAAGAGAGGGCAGGGTTATGTACCTGACTCTCTGGCGGCGGTTCGCGCCGTCGCAGATCGCCGCCTCGTAAAGCGTGGGGTCTATCGAAGTGATCGTGGCAAGGTACAGTATCGAGCCCCAGCCGATGCCTTTCCAGATGTCCGATACTACCGCAGTGCCGCGGAAATATGCGTTGTCGCCCAAAAAGTATATGCTCTTTTTAAGCCCGAACCAGCGCATGAGCAGCACGTTTACCGCGCCGTTGTTCGGCGAGAGCAGCTGATGCAGTATGCCCGCCATTATTACCCAGCTTAAAAAGTGGGGCAGATAGCTGATGGTCTGCACGACCTTTTTGTACGTGGTGTGTCGCACCTCGTTCAGCAGCAGCGCGAACAGTATCGGCGCGGGAAAGCCGAAGGCGAGCTTCATAACGCTGATGATCAGCGTATTTCGTATCGAGCGAATGAACGTGAAGGACTTGAACGCGCCGATGAAATTGTCGAGACCTACCCACGAGCTGCCGGCTAAGCCGAGACCGATCTTGTAATCCTGAAATGATATGAGTATGCCGCCCATCGGTACGTATTTGAATATGACGAAATACGCGATGACGGGCAGCAGCATGAGACTCAGATCCCAGTATTTTACATACTTGGTGAGCTCCGCGATGACGGGATGCTTTTTCTTGAGCGATGTCGTGCTCGTCATATGTTACCTTTCCGCCTCTTCTGAAGCGATCTCGCAGTAGCGCTTTAGCCTGTCAGGCTCGTAGCGCACGGTGGATACATCCTTTAACAGCATTTCGAGCGTCTTTCCGTAGGAGCGCGCTGCATCGACCGTGCGGCGGATTTCTTTCCTCACAGCGCTTTCGTCGAATACGTCCTCCGCCAGCAGCACGGGCGTGGGCTTGTTGCTCATAACAATGTGCGCGGGCAGCTTCTCCGCAAACTCCTCGCGTCTGCTCCAGGGGCTGCACGAAATCTTGCGCACGTTGGGGAGCCTGCTCACTATCTCGAGCCTGTCGTCAAGCCGCTCGCAGCAGCCGTAATAAATGTGCTTGAAATAGGGAAATATGCGCTTCATGTACGCGCACTCGAATTCCTCGGTCACCTTGGGCGACACGCTGGTAAACAGCTGTGCCAGCCCGAATGCCCATCCGTTCTGCGAAACAGGCGCGCGCTCCGGCGTTTCGCCGGGCATATATGTGTGCGAACAGTGACAGTAGGAGCCACAGGTATCGTAAAGCCCGTGCGCGTTAAGCTGCTGTGCGATCGATATATATCCCGCCGTCATGCGTTCCATTATGGCGTGCAGCATTTCGGGACGGTCCATCAGCTCTATATAGCAGTTTTCGACGCTCATCCAGAACGCGATGCTGTCCCACGCGCCCAGATGCATTACGCAGCCCGTAAAGCGCCAGGGCAGTATTCCGGCAAAGGTTTCGTCCGCCAGATTGCCCGCCTGCTCCGCCTGCGCGCGGCAGGGCGTGATAACGGGCATTTTGATCTTATCGATATCCTCGGGCTCGTTTATCTGGCAGTACATGTGCCGGCTCGTGACGTCGGAGTCCGGGTCGATCTTAACCTCGCTGCTGCTGGTGGTAAGCCCCCAGCCGCTGTTCAGGTAAGGATATTCGAGCTTGACGTACGGGTCGATAACCATGTCGGTGGCAAGATTTCTGCCCTTGTAAATCTCACGCCGCAGCCAGACCTCGGCTTTTCTCCAGTATGGATCGCCGATCAACGCGTGCTCGTGCGTGCACCTTGCATCCAGCTCGTGCCAGGGGAGCTGATCCGCTAAAAACAGAGGCTTCGTGCCGCCCGACAGGGTATTGTGCGCCTCCCACATGCGCCGCCGCTCTTCCTGACACGGTAAAGCAGCCAGCTCCGCAAGCTCGCCGGCAAGACCCCGAAGTATCGCTTTGTCGCCAGAGGTAAGATTCATGCTGCACTCCTGCAGGTTACGCGGTATTTAGAATTACGTAAATTATAACACTATATTACTGAAAATGCAATAGCTGAATTAACATTTTATCGGGAGACAATTCGAACGGCAAGGAGAGCTTGCTCAGAAATAAAAACAGGCTTAAGGCAGCATGGACATTGTTCAAATAAAAATAAAGCGTAAATGATTACGTAATGTGTAGTATTATTTTGTGTTTATATGAGGCGAGCAATTACCGCAGGGTTTGTATATGTCATCAAGATCAGAAGGCGCGCTCTTTACAAGTATCCTATTCTCAGGATTGGCTTGTATCACTGAGTAGCACCATGGATAGTGGAATCGTTTAGTGCTATTATTAACCACATAATAGCCTATCAACTCGCCGTTAGCTCCTTCCTCGCAATCCTTGTTGAATTTTACTGTAAGCGCAGAGATCAGCGCATCTTCAAAGTCGTATATATCATAAATAGACATAGCTGCCAGTATGCTGTCGTTTATCTTGTATTTCGGATAACTATCCCCGCTTCTGATTAATTCCGCAAAAGTGCGAGGTGATTTTCGACTACAGTATTTACAACTCACATAAGGCTTCTTTGAATCAAGCACACTGATAGACCTGTTACCAGGAGCTATTTGCAGAGCATAGATACACCAAGGATAGTGTGATTTATTAGAAGTTGTATTAATGACACACCATCTTGCTAAGTCAGCATCTTCTTCAGCTTCAGCAGCTATACTGAATAACAGTTCGAGTGTATATATAAGTTCGTCTTCACAATTGTATATTTCATGATAGGGCATTTCGGTCAACAGTTGCCCGTTTACTTTGTATTTTGCGATACTCTCTTCTTCTGCGCAGCTCGTAACTATTACAAAAAGAATGAAAAACGCCGCGAAAGTCTTCTTCATGAATATACCCACCTATAGCATATCGGGAGTTAATTGTTTATGCATTTGTACTCATATATGCATTGCTGATACAACAAGCATTATAGTTAAGAATACCATTGTTTATTGATTTTGTCAAATGCGATTGTTTTCGCCGCGCGCTATCATCATAAACTCCTGCTGGGTTATTATTTTCAGCTTTTCTGTCCGGCTGTCTGCCTCCTGCAGGATAAGCATATACGGGTTTTCACCGACCACCAGCAGAGTGGTATCGGACGGCAGTCCGCTCATATACGCCTTGCCGCCCAGCTTCCTGACCAGCGCGGCGGCTTCGAGCCGCGTCATGCGGGGCTGTGTGAGCGTGCCTGTAAAGGCGACATTCTGCCGTACGAATGCATCCTGAGCATACTGCGTTTTCGGCGCAGGTTCTTCTTGTTCAAATTCGGCGGGTTCTTCCGCTTGCGCTGCGTCCTCATCCGGCAGCAGCGAGCTCAAATCGCCCAGCTTATCGTAACCGATAATCTCTAAATCTTCGACGTTTTCTGTCGGTTCAAATTCTTCCGTGACGTCCTGTGTGGCGTCCGGAGCATTCTGTGCATCCTGAGCAGCTTGTGCATCCTGTGCAGCCTGTGCAGCATTGGCGGCCTCGAACAGCTTTTCGACAGTTTCGGCGCCAGCCGCCTTTGACATAGCGGCAGCCTTTGCCGCCTTCTCCGCACGCAGCGCCGCTGCGCGCTTTTCTTGCAGCCTCCCCATTTCCCTTCGGGCCTCTATTCGCTCCTGCATCATTCGTTGTTCCTGCTTGCGCTTTGCCCTGACCTGAGCGTGTTGCTGGATAAACAGTGCAGCTGGAAAAATCACAAAGAACAAAACACAAAAGAACACTATATGATCCATTACCGAATCGCCTGACATGTTATCCGACCTCCTGTCCAAATGCTCACGCGGCGCATTTCGTGTCTGCTGCGCTACGTATTTCACACATGATAAACAAGTATACCATATACATATCCATGGCAAGTCTTTATCATTAACTCTCTGTGGTGAGCGACGCATATTTTCTAAAGACGATGTGTATAATGCCTGCTTGGATATAACAACACCCCGTTTTCGCTCTGAAAACGGGGTTTGAACGGAGAAGCCGGGATTTGAACCCGGGCGGCGGTTATCCCACCCTACTCCCTTAGCAGGGGAGCCCCTTCGGCCTCTTGGGTACTTCTCCACAAGCCGAAGAACGCGGAGAGAGAGGGATTCGAACCCCCGGTGCCTTTCGACATCACTGGTTTTCAAGACCAGCGCCTTCAACCACTCGGCCATCTCTCCTCGAACCAGTGATAATTATTATACCGCTAATAAGCCGGTTTGTCAATACGCAGAAATATTATTTGCGTGTAAACGCGTCGTTTCTCATTATTTTCCCCTTTGACCGCGCTTTTGTGACTTGAATTTTAACCTGCGAAGGCATATAATACGCGTGATTTCGGAATGACGGAGAACACGTCCCTTTAAGGGCCTTTTCAGAGAGCGCGCGGTGGGTGCGAGCGCGCAGGGCTCCAAAGCCGATACCGCCTCCCGACCGTGCACGGGCAGCGCTCCCGTAAAAGCGCGAATTTCAAGCGGCCTGTGCCGGGGCACGGGCAATAAGGGTGGAACCGCGGGCGATGAATGATCAACGCTCGTCCCTTCATATCGATGATGGGATGAGCTTTTTGTTTGCTCTCCCGGCAAAGCAAGGAGGAATTGTTATGAAAATCCTGTACAACGACGGACACGCAGCCGAATGCCCGCAGGAGCTGGAGCTTGAGGTACTGCGTCACTCTGCCGCGCACATCATGGCTCAGGCGATAAAACGCCTGTATCCGCAGGCGCATTTCGCTTACGGCCCCGCAACCGAGAAGGGCTTCCATTACGACATCGATCTGGGCAACGTCAAGCTTTCGGACGAGGATCTGCCCGCTATCGAAAAGGAAATGCAGGCGATAGTCAAGGAAAACCTGCCCTTCAAGGTGTACCCGCTTTCCCGCGACGAGGCGGTAAAGCTGATGGAGAGCCGCGGCGAGATATACAAGGTGGAGCACATAGCCGACCTGCCCGACGACGCCACGCTAACCTTCTATCAGCAGGGCGACTATATCGACATGTGCGTGGGCCCGCATATCACCTATACCAAGGCGCTTAAGGCGTTCAAGCTGACCGCGCTGAGCGGCGCTTACTGGAAAAACGACCAGAAAAACAAAATGCTCACCCGCGTGAACGGCGTAGCCTTCCGCAATCAGGACGAGCTTAAGGAATACGAGAAGCAGGTGGAGGAGGCGCGCGCGCGCGACCACCGCCGCATCGGCAAGGACATGCAGCTGTTCATGACCAACGACCTGATCGGCAAGGGCCTGCCCGTATTCCTGCCCAAGGGCTATACGCTGTGGCAGCAGCTTGAAAACTACATCCGCGACAAGGAAGTCATGCTGGGCTATCAGCACGTGCTGTCTCCCTGCGTGGGCTCCGTAAACCTGTACAAGACCAGCGGCCATCTGGAGCATTACAAAGAAAACATGTTCCCGATAATGGAGGTCGAGGGCGAGGGCTACGTGTTAAGGCCTATGAACTGCCCGCACCACATGATGGTGTACGCCAACCGCAAGCACTCCTACCGCGATCTGCCCATACGCATAGGCGAGATCGCGCACGATTTCCGTTACGAGCCCAGCGGAGTGCTCAAGGGCATAGAGCGCGGCCGGCATTTCTGCCAGAACGACGCGCATCTGTTCGTAACGCCGGATCAGATCAAGGACGAGTTCAGCTCCGTCGTTGATCTCATATTCAGCACGTATAAGGACTTCAACATCACCGATTACCGCTGCGTGCTGTCGCTGCGCGACCCTGACGACAAGGTCAAGTATCATCAGGACGACGAAATGTGGGACAAGGCGGAGAACGCGCTGAGGGAGGTCCTGAACGAGCTCGGCATTCACTATACCGAGGAAATCGGCGAGGCCGCGTTCTACGGCCCCAAGCTGGACGTGAACGTGCAGCCCGCGGTCGGCGCGGAATACACGCTTTCCACCTGCCAGCTCGACTTCTGCCTGCCCGCCAAGTTCGACCTCAAGTATACCGACCGTGACGGCACAGAGAAGACGCCGGTCGTGCTGCACCGCGCGATTCTCGGCTCGCTGGATCGCTTCATGGCGTATCTGATCGAGGAGACCAAGGGCATTTTCCCCGTATGGCTCGCGCCTGTGCAGGCGAAGATACTGCCCGTCTCCGACAAGAGCATGGACTATGCGACGGAGGTCTACAGACAGCTCAGAAAACTGCGTCTGCGCGTCGAGCTCGACGACCGCAACGAGAAGATCGGCTACAAGATCCGCTATGCCCGTCAGGAGGACAAGGTGCCCTACATGATAATCATCGGCGAAAAAGAAACGGAAGAGGGCAATATCTCTGTGCGCGACCGCGAGACCGATCAGACGACCGTCTGCGGAGTTTCGGAATTTGCGGATATGCTCATAAACAAGATAAAAGAGAGAAAGTAAAAACCGATCGCGGCAAACAAGTGAACGCCTGAAAAGACAGCCGCATAAGGCACGGTAAAACCAAGGACAGATAGAGAGCTTGAGCTTTATCTGTCCTTTTCCATATTTTCCGGGGAAATGCCGTGCACGACACAGGCTCAGCATGCATTTAGACAAAAGGAGCGACGTTTTGAACCCATAGCATTGGCCGAGCCTGAAAAGCCTGTGCTGCCTAAGCGATTTTGCTTCGTCAGCGTGAGCGACGTTATGGTTTCTACAAATTTGAAGCTGAATGAGTCTATCCTTGCTTCTTAAGTTTCCGGGCATACAGCATCATGCCCACGCCCATACAAAGAAGCAGCACGAACGTACCCGCTCCCGTCCAGCCTTCCAGTAGGGTAGTCTTTGCGTTTTCAGGGTCTCCGAAGGTTCCGAGCATGGCTCTCTCAAGCGAAAGCATTGAACCTGTTGCAGCAGACAAAGAAATATTTCGCAGTGCAATCAAAGTAAACTCAGGCTTCCGTCTGGCGATTATCATGTTTCGGATCGCAAGTACAAACAGTGAAAACGTATAAGCGGCAACGGCTATCATGACGATTCTGTTTCTTACAGGATTGATTTGTTCTCGTATCGACAGTGAAATCATGCCCGCCACGACGTTTGCCAGTATGATAAATGCAATTCCGATCCATAACGACGTTACGGACGGTTTCCTATCTCCGTTTTTCAAAACAAGCAAGCGCATCAAGCCATGGACGTCATGATGAAAGCCGAGTGTGAGAAACCACCAGGAGGAATAGATATATGAGAGTATGAAATGAAAAGCAGCATAGACCAGATTCCAGCCTGTGCTTACAGCGGGAATAAAGGGATGTGCCTTTTCTATTTGTTTCCTTGCCGATTTTACAATCTCTGTTACTCGCATCGGTCTCATGTCGTTATCTGAATATCAGAAACCGCCGCAAATGTCGGCAGCGCGGGTGCTGCGGTTCGTTTATTTGTCTTTCTTTGCCGACTTCTTAACTTCCTCGTGATAAAAGTAATTCACTACCACCGGCGGCGCTCCGAACGAGGAACGGTGCCGGTCATCGTCCCGCAGATAGGGCATATTCTCTGTTTCGGTGTATTCCCGCATCCTCTGATCCAGCGCTGTCCAGTAGGCGCGGCTCTTTTTGCTGTAGATTTCATGATACAAACCGTCCAGCTCCGGATGCTTTTCGTGTATCCACTCGGTGATCCGTGCGCCGTAATCGCCGCGCAGATTCAGGTTTTCCAGCCATACAAGATTGCACTGCTTTTTCGCCGCCTCGATGATCTCGATGGGATCGGTGATGCCGGGGAAGATAGGGGAAATGAAACAGGTGGTCTGAATCCCCACGTCATAAAACTGCTTCATCGCCGCGAGCCGCCGCTTAATGCTCACGCCCCTGTCCATCTCTATTCGGAAAGCCTCGTCCAGCGTATTGACAGACCATGAGACGCGGGCGTTGGGGAATGTTTTAATCAGGTCGATATCCCGCAGGACGAGATCGGATTTCGTGGCGATGCTGATTCTTATCCCGCTGCCCTGAAGCTGCTCAAGCAGAGCGCGCGTGCGTTTGTACTTAGCCTCGCAGGGCTGATAGCAGTCGGTCACCGAGCCAAGAAAGGCTTCCTTTCCGGCATACTTTTCCGGCTTTTCGATCTCGGGCCAGTATTTGACGTCCACAAACTCGCCCCACGGCTCAGGATGATCGGTGAAGCGCTTCATGAAGGATGCGTAACAGTATTTGCAGGCATGGGAACAGCCCACATACGGATTTACGGAAAAATCCGATACCGGAAGATTTGATTTCGTCATGACGCTTTTGACGTCGATTTGTTTGATGATCATATAAGCCTCCAGTTACGGTTCGCCATGCGCCGCCAACGAGACGGCTGACGCAGTTAACAAAAGCACCGCGCCAAGACCGCAAGCTGCGCCGGGCGACGCGCGTCTCAAGACGTGGGCATTAAGTATATTCTCCCGACATCACATGACAATAAGCGCTTCTACGAGCAGCTCGAGTGCTCTACATACGCTCTGAGCGCGTATTTCGGCGCGGCTGCCGGTGAAATTGTTTTTATACGCGCGCGCCCCGCTTTTGCTTGCCAGAGCTATATACACGAGACCGACCGGCTTTTCAGGCGTGCCGCCGTCAGGACCTGCTATGCCTGTGACTGAAACGGCTATGTCCGCACCGCTTGCGCGCAGCGCGGCCAGCGCCATCTCGCACGCACATTCGGAGCTCACCGCGCCGTTTTCGCGCAGCGTCTGTTCGCTTACGCCCAGCAGCTTCGCCTTGGAGGCGTTTGAATAGGTAACGAAGCCCATGTCGTACACGCCGGAGGCGCCGGGAACGCCTACGAGCGCGCCGGAGAGCAGCCCGCCCGTGCAGCTTTCCGCGAAGCTCACGCGCAGACGCTTCTGCAAAAGCAGCCGCACCGCCTCTGCCGCGATGCCGTTTACAGCTGTGTCAGCCATGCTGAGTATTAAAGCCTTTTCACATGTCGGTTATAAGCTCGCGGTTGTCCCACAGGTACTTGAAGCCCGACCATATTGTGAGCGCGAGGGATATGTACATAAGCGCCTGAGTGAACATGCGCCAGTATTTGTGCATGTCGAGATCGAGATGATATACGGGAATTATGAGAAGCGCCATGGGTATGTACAGCATCTGAGACACAGTCTTGAGCTTGCCCCAGATGCCTGCCGCTATAACCTTGCCCTTGGTCATCGCTACCAGCCGGAAGCCGCTTACGATAAATTCGCGTCCCAGCATTATTATGCACACCCATGCGGGCATGTAGCTGCCGAGGTTGTCCGGGTCTCCCGCGCGTTCGACCAGCAGCACCAGTGCGCTCATAACCAGCATTTTATCGGCGATGGGGTCCATGAATTTGCCGAAATCCGTTACCAGATGCTGCGCGCGTGCGATTCTGCCGTCCAGCATGTCGGTAACGGAGGCGATAATGAATATAGCCAGCGCTGTCCACTGATAGGCGGAGGAGCGCGTGTTCTTGGCAAAATACACAAACACAGGCACCAGTATTATCCTGAGCATCGTGAGCTTGTTGGGCAGATTCATCCTGCGTTTCATAATACCACCCCCATTAAATCATACGCGTCGCAGTCTGTTATTTTAACCTGTACGTATTCGCCGGAAGTAAGCTTCCGCGCAGACGTAAGCTTAATTATCCCATCCGATTCGGGCGCCTCGCTCATGCTTCTGCCTGTAAAGCAGCCGTCCTCGCACCCGTCCACGAGCACCTCGCACACCGTGCCAATACGCTCGCGGTTCAATTCAAGCGAAATCTGCTGCTGGGTAAGCATGAGATCGTCCAGTCGTTTTTGTTTGATTTCCTCCGGTATCTGATCCGGCATGTCGGCCGCGGGCGTGCCTTCCTCCGGCGAATAGGCGAACGCGCCCAGCCGGTCGAAACGCGCCTGCTTCACAAACTCCGTCAGCTCTTCGAACTGCGCGTCCGTTTCGCCCGGGAAGCCGACTATCATCGTGGTGCGGGTAACTATTCCGTATTCGCGGCATTTCTGTATGAGCCGTTTTATCTGCGCGCTCGTGCCGCGGCGGTTCATGCGCTTTAAGAGCGTGTCGTTTATGTGCTGCAGCGGCAAATCGAGATACGCGCAGATTTTGGGATTGTCGCGTATCTCTTTAAGCAATTCGTCGTTCACCGTGTCGGGATAACAGTACAGCACGCGCACCCATTTTATCCCCTCGATTTCGCTCGCCTCGTGCAGCAGCTGCTTAAGCATAAGCGGTCTGCCGGGAAAATCGCTGCCGTAGCGCGAGGTGTCCTGCGCGATGAACGTAAGCTCGCTCACACCGTCTGTGGCGAGAGACCTGCATTCGGCGATGATGTCGTCGTACGGGCGCGACATATATTCTCCGCGTATCAGCGGTATCGCGCAGTACGTGCAGCGGTTGTCGCAGCCGTCTGAAATCTTGACGTAAGCGCTGTACGGCGGCGTAATGAGCATGCGCTTCTGCTTAAGAAAGCGTTCTCCGCCCTCTACGCACATCGGGCGCGCGCCGTACAGCATTTTATTTAATACCTCCGGCAGACGCGAATACTCGCTCACGCCCATAATGCCGTCTATTTCGGGTATCTGTTCGTAAAGCTCGCGCGCGTATCTCTGCGCGAGGCAGCCTGTGACCAGCAGCTTTTTAAGCGTGCCGGCGGTTTTGTACTGCGCTGCTTCGAGTATCGCGTCTATGGACTCCTGCTTTGCGCTTTCGATAAAGCCGCAGGTGTTTAATATTATCACGTCCGCAAGCGTTGCGTCAGAGACCGCGTCATAGCCCGAATCCCTGAGCATGCCCAGCATAACCTCGCTGTCCACCTGGTTTTTGCTGCAGCCTAAAGAAACCATACCGACCTTCAGCGCCATATCATTCGTCCTTTGAGAAAATCATATTAAGCTGCTCGCGCGTCAGCAGCACCTCGCGGCTCTTCGAGCCCTCGGAATTGCTTACGTAGCCGCGCTGTGCCATTTCGTCTATCAGCCGGCCGGCGCGCGCGTAGCCCACGCGCAGCTTTCTTTGCAGCATGCTTATCGAAGCCTGTCCCGCCTCTACCACGCACCTGACCGCTTCCTCGAATAAATTGTCGGTGTCGGAGGCGGCTTCCTCGTCCCGCTTGTCTTTTTTTTCCGCGTCGGAGAGCGCCGCGTTCTCTATCTGGTTCAGCATGTCCTCGTCGAATTCGGCGCTCGTTCCGCCGGCCACGTGCGCGACCACGGCGTCCACCTCGTCGCCGCTTACCCATGCGCCCTGCAGACGTATCGGCTTGTTGCGGTCAGAGGGGAGATACAGCATATCGCCGCGTCCGAGCAGCTTTTCAGCGCCGTAGGAGTCGAGTATCGTGCGTGAATCGACGCCGCTCGCCACGGTAAAGGCGATGCGCGTGGGTATGTTGGCCTTTATCAGGCCCGTCACGACGTCTACGGAAGGCCGCTGCGTGGCGATAACGAGATGCATGCCTGCCGCACGCGCGAGCTGCGCAAGACGGTTTATCGCGTCCTCGACGTCTCTGGGCGAGGTCATCATGAGATCCGCGAGCTCGTCTATTATTATAACGATCTGCGGCATCTTCTCTTCGTCCGGCTCGAGATGCGAATTGTACGACTCTATGTTCTTCGCGCCCTTTTCGGCGAATAGCTTATAGCGGCGGGTCATTTCGCTTACCGCCCATTCGAGCGCGCCGGCGGCCTTCTTGGGATCGGTCACCACAGGCACGAGCAGATGGGGGATAGTGCTGTAGGCGTTCAGCTCCACCATCTTGGGATCGATGAGTATCATCTTGACCTGATCTGGCGTGGCGCGGTAAAGAATGGATATTATGATCGCGTTTATGCATACGCTCTTGCCTGAGCCGGTCTGACCCGCGATAAGCACGTGCGGCATCGAGGCAAGATCCGCCACGATATACTTTCCGCTGTTGTCCTTGCCCAGACCAACCAGCAGGCGTTTGCTGCTTTTACGCGCTTCGCTGCATTCGAGCACGTCTCTTAATCGCACGATCTCCGTGCTTTTATTCGGGACCTCTACGCCGACCGCGTTCTTGCCCGGTATCGGGGCTTCTATGCGCACTGATACCGCGGAAAGTGCCATCGCTATGTCGTCCGCGTAAGAGCTTATGCGGCTGACCTTTATACCCGCGGCGGGCAGTATTTCAAAGCGCGTGACCGCGGGGCCGTGCGATACGCCCGTTAGCTTTACAGGTATGGAGAAGCTCTGCAGCGTCCGCACGAGTACCTCCGCGCGCTCGCGGTCGACAGCCTCGGTGCTGTAAGAGGAATGCGTGCCGTCACCTGCTTCCATCAGATCCATCGGCGGGTAATTGTAGGCGCGCGCGGGCTCCGTCTTTTTAACCGGAGCGCGCTCTGGCTCGCTATTAACTGCTGGCTTAGGTTCAGGCTTCTTCTCGATTACGGGCTTTACGTAGGTCGTTTCGGAAGGCTTGCCCTGCTCGGTATTCTGCCGCACGGCGGGCGTGACCTCCTCCTCGAAGAACGAGGGCTTCGGCTTTTGAGGCTGCCTGGGCAGGGGAGCGCTCGCCTCCGGTGCTGCTGCGCGCTTCGATTCAGGCTCTGCCGCTGCCTCGGACGCGGGAGACTCCGGCGTATAATTGAATGTCAGCTTCGGCTTGGGCTTGCGCGAATGGTCGCTGAGGGCTGACTTGATGAAGCGGTCGTTGCGTGCGGAGGGGTCCTCGCGTTCTATTTCGCGTGTTATGTCGCTTTTAGGCGTATACGGCGTATAATCGCCTTCGACGTCGAAGGAGACGGTTTTTTTGCGGGACGAAGGCGCGCGCGTGATCTCCGGCACGTCGAATACGTCGCCGATGCCTGCAAGCTTGGTTACTTTAGACTTGCTTTTGTCTTTTGAAAGGTCGTGCGGCTTCACGGGGGCTTTGACGCTGCCGTGATATATCTCGTCGTCGAACAGCTCTTCACGCGATCTGCGTCTTTCTGCGGAGAGCTCTTTTACCTTGCCGGAAACCTTTTTTTCGAGATTTCCGGTAAGCTCCTTCATCCTGACGCCCAGACTGTGCCCGTTTTTGCCTATGAAGCCGCCAATCGTGTTAAGGGATATAAGCCCGGATTTGTGCAGAGCGAACGCACCCAGCGCAAGGCACACTATAAGCGTGCCCCAGCGGGTAATAAGGCGCGTGAGCGGGTATGCGGCCAGCGACCCTATAAGTCCGCCGCCGGCCTGCGCGTCGTACGCATGGGTAAGGAAATTCGCGTAGCTTTTTTTGATACCGAGCCCTGCGACGATATTGTCCACATGAAAGCCCTGTACCGCCGTAAACACGCTGAAGCCGATAACTATCGGCAAAAACGCCCACATCGCGTCTTCCTCGCCGCGCCTGGACGCGCGAAACGCGCGTACGGACAGCCATATCAGAATAAGCGGCAGGAGGATACTGAGGCTGCCCATCAGCCCGGAGGCGAAATCGTGCAGCCATGCCAGCACCGTGTTCGGGCTTCCGCTGAAATGCAGTATAAGCACCACTACGCTCAAAAACAGCAGCAGCAGCCCGCGCGCGTCGTTGGGATTTCCGCCCTTCTGAGCTTTTGCGCCGCGCGGCGCGCGTTTCGCAGGCGCGCCTCTGCGCACGGCGGCCGCCTTTGCCGTGCTCCTGCGCGCGTTTGTTTTTCTTATTCCTGATCCGCCGCGCGCGCTTTTTGCGGACACCGTCCGCGCGGGTCTGCGCGCGCCTGTGCGGGAAACCGATTTAGCCATTATTCCTCCCGGATGGGTGATTCACAATTTTTTACAAGTATATTATACACCCGCGCGCGTTAAAAAACAACTTATATAAAACGCATGTGGGTAAATCAGGCGCTTATCGGCGCGCCTGCGTCTGAGCGTATGCTTGCCGCTTTACAGACTTACCCGAAAAATAACAAAAAACCATTGATTAATTCCCTTGCGTATAGTATAATACACTCTGCATGACGACACCGGATGCCGTGGGCACAGAGCGCATGACAAATCCGGTTTGTACGGACTGCGAGTCTGTGCATGAGAGGTGTACTCGATGAAGGAAGGAATCCATCCCAACTACGGCAAGGCCATAGTGCGCTGCGTATGTGGCGAAACCTTTGAGACCGGCTCGACCAAGAAGGAGCTGCGCGTCGATATTTGCTCGAAGTGCCATCCCTTCTATACCGGCAAGCAGAAGGTCGTCGATATGGGCGGACGTGTGGACAAGTTCAAAAAGCGCTACGGAATATAATCCGACGAGAGATTTTGCGGCGCTCGCAGAACAAAAACAGATCGGGTTGGCGCGTAGCGCACCGGTCTGTTTTTTTAATGATTTAAGTAATCAAGCATCCCAGATGCGAAAGCGGGTGAATAAATGAGTCTAAAAGAAAAATTCGTCGCCTGGTGGAAAAACGATTATAAAGACGCGTGTCCATCCGTGGGCGGGCAGGCGGTCATGGAAGGTGTCATGATGAAGGGCCCCGTGTGCACCGCCGTTACTGTGCGCAAATCGGACGGCACGATGACCTACATCACAAAGCCCAACCGTGTCATAGGCGCAAAGCATAAATGGCTGAAGCTTCCGTTTATCCGCGGCATCGCAAACTTCATTATAATGCTCGTGGACGGCATGAAGACGCTCACGGAAAGTGCGGATATGGCCGGGCTCGACGCAGAGGAGCCTACTAAATTCGAAAAAAAGCTTGCAAAGCTGCTCGGCTGCAAGCCCGACGACGTAATGATGGGCACGGCGGTCGTGCTGGCGGTCGTGCTCGCGATCGGCCTGTTCGTGCTTATACCTTATATCGTTATGATACTGCTGCGCGATAAGGCGGGCATGCGCGATCCATGGCTCAGCATCGTCTACGGCGTCGTAAGAATCATACTCTTCCTCGGATACATTTTCCTCGTGTCCCGTATGAAGGAGATAAAGCGCGTGTTCATGTACCACGGCGCGGAGCATAAAAGCATATTCTGCTTCGAGCACGGCGACGAGCTCACGGTGGAAAACGCACGCAAATACACGCGCTTCCATCCCCGCTGCGGCACGAGCTTCCTTGTTATAGTAATGATAATCTCAGTCGTCGTGGCGATCGTATTAAACGTGATTTTGCCGCAGAGCGTGCAGCAGAACAAGCTTATGTATTTCCTTATAAAGCTTTTGATGGTGTTGCCGGTCGCGGGTATATCCTACGAGGTACTTAAGACGCTCGGGCGCGCGCGCGACAACGCGTTTGTACGGATACTCAAGTGGCCCGGGCTCATGACGCAGAGGCTTACGACCGCCGAGCCCGACGACAGCATGCTGGAGGTGGCGCTGGTGTCGCTCAAGGCGGCTTTAGGCTATGAAAAGCCGCTGCCGGACAGCTATTACGAGCGAGCTGTATCAGAAGATACAGACGCGGAAAGCGCCACGTGACCGCAGGGCAATGGCTTAAGGACGCTGCGCGGCGGCTTGAAAACGCGGGCGACGCGGACGCGTGCACGGACGCAAGACTGTTTCTGTGCGCCGTGCTTGAGTGCGTTCCGGCGCGGCTGTTTTCTGAAACCGAACGGGAGCTCGGCCTTGCGCAGCTTGGCAGACTCGAAGCGATGCTCGCGCGGCGTACGGCGGGCGAGCCGGAGCAATATATCGAGGGCGTAAGCTGGTTTATGGGCTTCGAGTTCAAAACAGACGCGCGCGCGCTGATCCCCCGGCAGGATACCGAAACGGTGTGCGAATGCGCGCTGGAAATGATAAAGCATAAGCGGTGTGCAAGCGTGCTTGACATCGGCACGGGCAGCGGCTGTCTGGCGATATCCATAAAAAAGCTGCGCCCGGACGCGCGCGTCGCCGCTTCCGACATAAGCCCTGCCGCGCTTGCGCTTGCAGCGGAAAATTCGCTGAAGCTGGACGCGCAAATCGAAACGATATTAAGCGACGGCTTCGGCGCGCTTGAAGGCAGACGCTTCGACCTTGTCGTGTGCAATCCGCCGTATCTTGACGAACGTGACATGAAAAACCTGCAGCGCGAGCTGCGCTACGAGCCGGAAAACGCGCTGTACGGCGGCGCTGACGGGCTGGATTTCTACAGACGCTTCACCGCCGATCTCCCGCTGCATCTTAACGAGTGCGGCGCGGTGGTGTTCGAGGTCGGCAGCGGTCAGGCGGAGGCCGTCGGGCAAATGCTCGAAAACGCGTTTCCGGGCTGCAAAGCCGATGCTAAAAAGGATTTAAACGGCATACCCCGCGCCGTATACATGAGGATAAAATGAGCGAAAACGAAAAAATACTTGCGCAGCTTCAGGCCGTAGCGGGCAAGTTCGAAGAGCTTTCGATACGCGTCACGCTTCCGGAGGTGATTTCAGACACCGACACCTTCAGGCGCCTTATGCAGGAGCACAGCGACCTTAGCGAGCTTGCGTCGTTCGCTTCCGAATATATAAAGCTCACGAACGATCTGAAGGAAGCCGAGGAGATGGCCGAAAGCGGAGACGCCGAGATGGCGCTTCTGGCAAAGGAAGAAATAGGGACGCTTACCGAACAGCTGAAGGCCAAAACGGAGGAAGCGAAAATCCGCCTGCTTCCCAAGGACCCGGACGACCGCAGGAACGCTATCGTCGAGGTGCGCGCGGGCGCGGGCGGCGACGAAGCGGGGCTGTTCGGCGCGGAGCTGCTGCGCATGTATCAGCATTACGCGGCTTCACGCGGCTGGAAAACGGAGATGATACAGGGCGGAGACACCGAGATCGGCGGTATAAAAGAAGCCGTAATGCTCGTGCAGGGCAAAAACGTGTTCGAACGGCTGCGCTTTGAAAGCGGCGTGCACCGGGTACAGAGAGTGCCGGTAACGGAATCGAACGGAAAGCTGCAGACGTCCACGGCTACGGTCGCCGTGCTTCCGGAGGCGGAGGACGTGGAAATAAAAATCGATCCAAACGACCTGAAAATCGATACCTACCGCGCTTCGGGCGCGGGCGGACAGCACGTTAACCGCACGGACAGCGCGGTGCGCATAACGCATCTGCCCACCGGCCTCGTGGTCACGAGTCAGGATCAGAGATCACAGATACAAAACCGCGAGAGAGCCATGCAGGTGCTCAAAAGCCGCCTGTACGAAATGGAAAAGGAAAAAACGGAGAGCGAGTATTCGGGGCAGCGCCGCGCGCAGGTGGGCAGCGGAGACCGCAGCGAGCGCATACGCACCTACAATTTTCCGCAGGGGCGCGTGACCGACCACCGGATCGGGCTTACACTGTACAAGATAAACGACATAATAAACGGCGATCTCGACGAAATAATCGACAAGCTCATCCTCGCACGGCAGGCGAAGCTTATGGAGGAACAGGCGTGACGACGCGGCTGCTCAAGGCTTCGCCTGAAGCATATGCCGAAGGCGCGCGCCTGATAAACGCGGGCGAGGTCGTGGCGTTTCCCACCGAAACGGTGTACGGGCTGGGCGCGCACGCGCTTAACCCGGACGCGGTCGCAAAGATTTTTGCGGCGAAGGGGCGCCCGGGCGATAACCCGCTTATCGTGCATATATCCCGTTATGAACAGATATACGGTATAATTTCGGGAGACGTGCCGCGGCAGGCCGAGCTGCTTGCAAAGGAGTATTGGCCGGGGCCGATGACCATGATACTTCCGAAGGGCGAGAAAATCCCGCCTTGCGTTACCGCGGGCCTAGACAGCGTGGGAGTGAGACTGCCAGCCAGTCAGGCGGCGCGGGATTTCATAAGCGCCTGCGCCGCGCCTGTCGCCGCGCCCAGCGCGAATCTTTCCGGCAAACCCAGCCCGACCACTGCCGTGCACGTGCTTAACGACATGAACGGGCGCATACCGCTCATAATTGACGGCGGCGAGTCGGACGTGGGGCTCGAAAGCACGGTTATAGACGCGCGCAGCATGCCCGTGAGGGTTTTAAGACCGGGCGGCGTGACTCCGCAGATGATAGCGCGTGTGCTCGGCGAAGTGCTGGTGGACGGCAGCGTGCTGCGTCCGCTCGCAAAGCACGAAACCGCGCGCTCGCCCGGCATGAAATACAAGCACTACGCGCCGGACGGCTCGCTCGTGATAGTGAAGGGTACGGCGGACGCCGCGGCGCGCGAAATAAACGCCCTGTACGACAATACGGAGGGCAGCAGGTGCATACTCGCGTTTGAAGAGCACATACCGCTGTACGGCGAACGCCGGGTATTCTCTCTGGGCGAAGACGCCCAGACTGCGTCGCACAGGCTGTTCGACGCGCTGAGACAGATGGACGAAATGCATATAAACGCCATATTTTCAGAAGCCGTTCCTGCCGAAGGTCTGGGGCTTGCGCTTATGAACCGGCTGGGACGCGCGGCGGCGTTTCATATTATCGAGGTATAAACAACAACTCAAACGGCTTCGGCCGAAAACATTGAACGGAGGTCCGGTTTATGGCAAAATACGCGATAGGCATAGATTACGGCACGCTTTCCGCACGCGCGCTGGTCTGCGAGATAGGTACGGGGCGCGAGATTTCTCAGGCAGTGTACGAATACAGACACGCGGTGATGGACGAGCGTCTTCCCGACGGCACGCCCCTTAAGCCGGACTGGGCGCTCGAGCATCCGGACGATTACATAGAGGCGCTTGCGACCTGCGTTCCGCAGGCCGTAAAGCAGGCGGGCGTCGACAAAGCAGACATAATCGGCATAGGCATAGATTTTACCGCCTGCACGCTGATGGCTATAGATAAAAACGGCGATCCCATGTGCCGCAAATATCCCTCGAATCCGCATGCGTACGTTAAGCTCTGGAAGCATCACGCCGCGCAGGATCAGGCGAATCGACTCAACGCGATCGCAAAGCAGCGCGGTGAAAAGTGGCTCGCGCGCTACGGCGGCAAAATATCGTCCGAGTGGATGTTCCCCAAAATCTGGCAGATGGCGGAGGAGGACCCTGCGCTGTTCGACGAGACCGACCGCTTCATAGAAGCGGGCGACTGGGTGATAATGCAGATGACCGGCAGAGAGACGCGCAACAGCTGCATGGCGGGCTATAAGGCCATCTGGCATAAAAAAGACGGATATCCGTCTCAGGAATTTCTTAAAGCGTGTCATCCGAAGCTTGAAAACGTCGTAAGCGAAAAGCTGGGCGCGGTAACTCCGATAGGCAGCTGCGCGGGCGGACTCACGCAGAAAATGGCAGGCACCATGGGGCTTATGCCCGGCACGGCGGTCGCCGTCGCAAACGTGGACGCGCACGTGTCGCTGCCGCCCGCGGGGCTCACGGAGACAGGCTCAATGCTTATGATAATGGGCACCTCGACCTGTCATATAATGCTGGGCGACACCGAACGGCTCGTGCCCGGCATGTGCGGCGTGGTCGAGGACGGCGTCATACCGGGTCTTATGGGCTATGAGGCGGGGCAGAGCTGCGTTGGGGATCACTTCAACTGGTTCGTCGACAACTGCTTCCCTGCCGAATACGCCGAAAAGGCAAAAGCGGCGGGCATGAACGCGCATCAGTACCTGACGAGCCTGTGCGAAGCGCAGAAGCCCGGCGAAAACGGGCTGCTCGCGCTGGATTGGTGGAACGGCAACCGTTCGGTGCTGGTGGACGTCGATCTCACCGGAATGATGCTGGGCATGACGCTGACCACCAAGCCGGAGGATATGTACCGCGCGCTTATAGAGGCGACTGCCTACGGCACGCGCATGATCATCGAAACCTTCGAGGAAAGCGGCGTCAAGGTGGAAAAGCTGTATGCGTGCGGCGGCATCTCGCAGAAGAATCCGTTCCTCATGCAGGTGTACGCGGACGTGCTCAAGCGGGAAATCCGCATCGCGCGTTCCTCGCAGACGCCCGCACTGGGCAGCGCGATGTTCGGCGCGGTCGCGGCAGGCAAGGCAAGCGGCGGCTACGACAGCATACAGGAGGCCGCGCTGGAGATGGGCGGCACGCTGCCGGTGGTATATAAGCCGGTATCTGAGCACAGCGCGGTATACGACGAGCTGTTCAGCGAATACCGCCGGCTGCACGATTATTTCGGACGCGGCGAAAACGACGTGATGAAGCGTCTTAAGGACATACGCAAACGGCAGAGCGAATAAAATGTGCGGCAGATACTACGTTTCGGACGACGAGCGGCTGAGCGACATGGTAAAGCGGATGAACCGCACAGGCTCGCTTGCGGTCAAGACCGGCGAGATACGGCCTAAGGATACCGCGCCCGTGTGCGTATACGACGGAAAACCCGTCTTCGCGGCGCGCGTCTGGGGACTGCGCGGCAAGGACGGCAGGCTGATAATAAACGCGCGCAGCGAAAGCGCCGCAGAAAAGCCGCTGTTTCGTGAGCTCTTTGCAGGCTCGCGCATAGTCGTGCCCGCAAACGCGTATTACGAATGGGACAGTGCAAAAATGCGGCATACTTACGCGCACGCGGCGGGACGAATGTATCTGGCAGGTCTGCAAAAGGGCGGCGAATTCGTTATCCTGACGCGAGGCGCGTACGGAAGTCTTGCGTCGGTGCATCCGCGCATGCCGGTGGTGTTCACCCGGCAGGCCGCGCTCGCGTGGCTCTCTCCCGCAAGCGACCCCGCGCGCGTATTGGGCTTTGCAGAGACCGGAGCAATATTTGAAAAACCCGACGCTCCGCTTCAGTTGAGGCTTGATTTATGATATACACTGTTACGCTGTCCCCCGCGCGGGACAGGAGCATATGCGTAAACGGTTTTGCACCGGGCAAACTAAACCGCGCGGTCTCTGTGCGCGACGATCCGGGCGGCAAGGGCATAAACGTGAGCAAGCTCATACACGTACTTGACGGCAGGAGCACCGCGCTGTGCGTGCTCGGCGGCGAAACGGGCAGATACATAGAGCGCGCCCTTAAAGATATGGGCATCGACGTCGAAGCCGCCTTTTCCGAGCACGAGACGCGCACGAACATCAAGGTTTTCGATACGGCAAGCGGCGAAACGACGGACATAAACGAGAACGCGCATGCAGACCCGGAGGCTGCAGGCAAACTGTTTGACAGGCTGCAGTCGGTGGTCAGAAGCGGGGACATCTGCGTGTTCGCGGGCAAAATCGACACAAGCAGCGCGGACATAGCCGCTTGGATACGCACGCTTAAAGCAGCGGGCGTCAAAGTATTTCTGGACACGGAGGGCGAGGCGCTCAGACAGGGCGCCGCCGCCTCGCCGTATATGATAAAGCCTAACGAATACGAGCTCGCGGAGATCTGCGGCAGCGTGCCGCTTGACGAGAACGCATTGGCGCAGGCCGCTTTAAGTCTGTCAGACACGCTTGGCATAGACACCGTATTTATATCATTAGGCTCGCGCGGCGCGCTTGCGGCCCGCGGTGGACGCGTATATGCTGCACTGACGGCGCCTCGCGTGCGCGTGCAGTGCACCACCGGGGCGGGCGACGCGGTGACCGCCGCGCTCGCATACGCCGAGGAGACGCATATGCCGTTTGAGGCTGCGTGCAGACTTTCCATGGCGTGCGGGGCGGCATCCGTAATGATGCCCGGCACGCAAAGCCCGGAAAAATCGCTGATACTTTCGCTTATAAACGACGTTGAAATAAGGAGGCTATTATGAGCAGGACACTTATACAGGCGCACAGGGGCGCAAGCGCGTACGCGCCCGAAAACACGCTGCCCGCGTTCAGGCTGGCGGTGGAAATGCAGGCGGACGGCATAGAATGCGACATACACCTGTCGAAGGACGGACACTTCATCGTCTGCCATGACGATAAGGTGGACCGCACCTCGAACGGTACGGGCAAGATCTGCACGCTCACGCTCGAGCAGATAAAAGCGCTCGACTTCGGCAGTAAGTTTTCGCCGAAATTTGCGGGAACGCAGGCGCCTACGCTCGAGGAAATGCTCGACGTCGTCAAGGTCCTTAAGGTAATAAACATCGAGATCAAACGCTTCGAGCACGAGATGGGGCTTGACGCGGCGCTGGAGCTGTTTTATAATTGCCTTGTTTCAAAGGGCGTATTGGACAGAGTGATCGTGTCGAGCTTCGACGCAGACGTGCTCAAAAGGCTTAAGGAGCTGCATGGCGACGTGTATACCTGCCTGCTGTATTCGCGCATGAACAACGCCGCTGCGGCTGCGCAGAAAATCGGCTGCAGCGCGATACACCCGCATTATATGCAGCTGCATCCGAATACGGTAAGGAGCGCGCACAGGCGCGGACTCAAGGTAAACTGCTGGACGCCGAACGAGGCGAACGAAATCGCCTACGAAATCAAAATCGGCTGCGACGGGGTAATCACGAATTATCCGGATATCGGTCTGAAGGTCGCGAAAACGGAGAAATGAGCAAAAATACCTACAGAAGAAAATGGCTCGTCGGGGATAACGGCAAATGGGTGCTAATCGCGCTTCTCGTGTTTGCGTTCCCCGTGGGGCTGTATCTTATGTGGAGCGAGGCAAGGTGGAGGCTCTGGATCAAGATCCTCGTTACCGCCGCGTGGGGCGCTGTGCTGCTGGTCGGCATACCGTATGCCGTGAACAACTCGCTCGAGTACGATAAGGGCAGTATCGAGATAACCGCACGCACCAAGCAGTATATCGACAACCGCGAGATGCTTGCGCCGCTGCCGCCGGAGGAGCTGCCGGACACCTCGCAGCTGCTCAAAAGCCCCAGCGAAACCAGCACGCTCATCTCTCTGCCGACGCCTACGCCGGTGCCCACGCGCGTGTACTGCAACGACAACGGCGAGTATTATCACCTCGAGGGCTGTCGCTACGTTTATTCCACCACCCCGAAGGTAACCCTTACACAGGCGCTGAACGCAGGCAAGACCGCCTGTCCGCTGTGTAACCCGCCCAAGGAAGAAACCTATGGACAATAAACATATAATACGGAGGTAACTGGTATGGCAAAGCGTTTTCGCGTAGGCATCATAGGCTGCGGCGGCATTGCAAATCAAAAGCACATGCCTTCGATCAAGGCGATCAACCGCGCCGACATGGTTGCGTTCTGCGATCTTATCGAGGAGCGCGCAGTCAAGGCGGCGGAGCAGTTCGGAACGCCGGACGCAAAGGTGTACACCGACTATAGGGAGCTGCTCAAGGACGAAACTATCGACGTCGTGCACGTATGCACGCCCAACCGCATGCACGCCGAAATATCCATTTCAGCGCTCGAGGCGGGCAAAAACGTGATGTGCGAGAAGCCTATGGCGAAGACCGCAGCCGACGCGCGCGCGATGGTCGAGGCCGCGCGCCGCACGGGCAAAAAGCTCACTATCGGTTATCAGCACCGCTCCAAGGCGGAAGCCATATACCTTAAAAAGGTCATCGAGCGCGGCGATCTGGGTGAAATCTACTACGCGCACTCCTACGCGATACGCCGCCGCGGCACACCCAACTGGGGCGTGTTCTTGAACGAATACGAGCAGGGCGGCGGTCCGCTCATCGATATCGCCACGCATTCACTGGACCTCACGCTGTATCTGATGAACAACTACGAACCGCGGATGGTCGTGGGAACCTGCTATAAAAAGGTCGAGCATCCCGAGGAAGGCAACCCCTGGGGCGGCTGGCCGGAGGGCGCAAACACCATGGAGGACAGCGCGTTCGGCTTCATCGTTATGAAAAACGGCGCAACCATAAACCTTGAATCGAGCTGGGCGCTCAACACTATCGAGCCCGTGCCGGAGGGCAGCGTGCAGCTGTGCGGCACGAAGGCGGGCGCGCAGATCAAGGGCGGCGTCAGCATAAACAAAGCCGAATTCGGAAAGCTCGTGGATATAAAGCCCGAAATGGGCGCGGGCGGAGTCGCGTTCTACGACGGCATCGCGGCCACGCCGCAGATAACGGAGCAGCTGCGCTGGTACGACGCGCTCGAAAAAGGCACCGAGCCCGTGGTAACGCCCGAGCAGGCGTGCGTGGTGAGCGAGATACTCGAGGCGATATATACGTCCGCCAAAACCGGAAAGCCGGTTTATTTCGACTGACAGAACAATCCATTCGGCGCGGAGCTTTTTCTCCGCGCTGCGGTTTTTTAAAGCTAAAATGCAGTAAATACAATGTTTTTGTTTTCAAAACGGAACTTTAACACGCGCGCTGCGTCAGATTTGCAAAAGCAAGGGGAGGGATACATGTGAAACGGATCGTGAGTTTACTGCTTGTGCTTATGCTTCTGCCTGCGTTTGCTTCGGCGGCGCCTTCGGTTTTGCCGGGAGATTTATTGTGCGTGCTGACTGCGCGCCCGCTCTACGATTCCTACGACTACTATACGCGCCGCATAATTGCATATGTGCCTGACGGCGGCGTGGTCATGTATATCGCCGGGATCAGCTGGGGCTACTGCGTCGCCTACGGCAATTACGCGGGCTATATCACCAGCGACAATCTGTATAAGGTCGGCTCTTATACCGGGATTAACTTCGAGCTGCCGGACGGCAGCGACTACAGCGGGTATTATTACGACGACTATTACGATCCGGGCTCCGATTACGTTCCCACGGACGGCAAAACCTACGTGCCGGAGTTTCCGTATTCTCAGCGCTACTGCAAAGCGATCATGGATTTTTCGACGCGCACCGGCCCCGGCACCAGATTCACGGAGGCGGGCGGCTTCTCGATGAATCTTACTTACCGGGTATACTATCAGGCCACGAGCAGTGTCCCGTGGGGATACTACGAGTTCACGTCCGGCGGCAAGCGCTACCGCCTGTATACGGGCATGAAGCGCATCAGCGATTACGGCTACGTGCCCTATGACAGCGACACGTACGTTTGGGCGCAGATAACTTCCGGCCATACGCCGTCGTACGGCCCGGGCACCGATTACGCCAAGGCCAAATACTATGTGCCCGGCGGCATCACGGTGCAGGCGTATTATCAGGAAAACGGCTGGCTGATGTTCGATTATGAGACCGAAACGGGTCTTGTGCAGAGGGCGTGGGCGCCGCCGTCTGCGTGGAAATAGATAAATGGAGGACGGAAAGTGCTTAAAATACTCAGCGCGTTTGTGCTTTCGGCGATAATGGCGCTTGCTCATGCGGGCGCATGCGAGGAAACGCCGCTTCTGTACATGATAAACGTGGGCAAGGGCGACGCGATACTCGTATTCAACGGGGACGATATATATCTGGTGGACGCTGCGAAGTCGGGAGCTTACGATAGGGTACAGGCGGCGCTTGAAAGCTTCGGCGTCAGTACGCTCAAGGGAGTATTCCTTACGCATACCGACAAGGATCATGCGGGCGGGCTCAAAAAGCTGTCCAAGAGCAGCATCGAAATCGAAGCGTGGTACGCATCCGCGTATTACGCCCGCGAACCGGGCGAGCATCAGATGGCGCAGGCCGCCGCGCGCAGAGGGCAGACGGTGACCTGGCTGTATCCCGGCGATACTGTGGACGGTATATTCACGGTGCTTGCTCCGGGCCGGGTATACGGAGACGAGGACAACAATTCGCTGGTAATGATGCTTGAAATAAACTCCGTGCGGGTGCTTCTTACCGGCGATATGGAATACAAAGAGGAAAGAGACCTGCTTTCCCAAAATTACGACCTGTCGTGCGATATATTCAAAGTGCCGAATCATGCGGACAACGACGTATGCTCGCTGCTTGAGCTTGAAACGCTGGGCGCGAAATACGCGCTCATCACGACCGATCCGGCGGAAAAGCCCGGCACGCCCGACGAAGCGCTTATGCGCAGGCTCGAAAACGCCGGAATGCAAATATTCAGGACCGATCTTTCAGAACATGGCATACTTGTAACGCTTGCCGACGAAGGCATCAATATAAAGGTTGACTGAGGAGGGTATCACCATGAGACACGGTTTAAAGAAAATTGCGGCGCTTGCGTGTGTGATAGCTATAGCTGTCAGCGTGCTGTGCATGCCGGGCGCGCTTGCGTATACGGAATACGTGACCGCTTCTGACGCCGTAAAGAACCTCGAGGCGTGGACGGGCACGAGCGGCTACAGCGGCCTTTACGTGCTGTGGGCGTCCCGCGCGTGGGAGAAGATGGGCTTTAAAGCGGTGTACGGCCTGGGAACGGCCAATCTGTACTGGTCGAGCCTTAAAACGCAGGGACGGGCGCACGTTACCACAAATGTGAACGACGTGCCGGTCGGCGCGGACGTGTTCTTCGTGTTCAAGGGCGACGCCCTTGCCAAATACGATCCCTTCGACTACGGTCAGATGGGCATATACCTCGGCAACGGCAGGTTCATCCACGCGGGCGACAAGATCACCGTATCCTCGTTCTGGGGCGATCCCACGTACGGCAATCTGTACGGACAGTATTTTGCGGGCTGGGCGTGGCACGACAACGTGACCGTCAAGGAGCAGACCGTAAGCGTGAGCCTCGACCTCAACTGGAGACTGGACGGCGCGGACTACGATTCCAGCCAGGCCTTCGCGACCGCCGACGTGTACATAAACGGCGCGCGCGTGGCAAACGACGTGCAGGACTATTACAAAACCGATCTCACTGTCGGCTCGTCCTATGAGATAAAGGATATTCGCGCCAAGACCGGCTACACGTATCTGGGCGTCGTGCAGGGCAGTATTTCGGGCAAGCTTTATACCGACACCTCGGTAAGGCTTGCGTTCAAGACGAATTCCTCAGACTCGGGCGGCAGCGACAGCACATATTACGGCCTTGTGGTGATGGGCTACGACAACGTGCCCGTGCGCGCATACGCGGACAAGAACTCCTCGCTCATGGGCTACATGAAGATAGGCGAAACGCTGCGCTACTTGGGTACGACCACGACCGACAGCCGCGGCGTGAAGTGGCACTCCGTGCGCTACAACGGCATCGCCTGCTGGGTCAGCGGCAACATGGCAAGCGTGCGTGAGGGCGCGTACAAGCATTCCTACGGCGACGTCGTAACGATAATAAACGGCAACACCAACGTGCGTCAGCAGCCCAGCCTGTCCGGCAAGCTCCTGGGCGTCGCATACCGCTCGAGCAGCTGGACGTATCTTGGAGAGCACAGCGTGGACGAGCGCGACGTAGAGTGGCTGAAGATAGATTACAACGGCACTCCCGCGTGGATATCCCTTAAATACACTCAGTTCTCGGGCTCTTCTACTCCGCCTTCGGGCAATACGCTGAACGCCAAGACGGGCACGGTAACTCAGAGCGCGTATCTGGTCGACAACAATCCCGTCGTGGACGGAGAAAAAGCCTTTGACGGCGATTCCTCCACGTGCTGGTGCGTGAGCGAATATGCGTGGAGCTACGGTCAGTGGGTGCAGATACAGGGCTATAAGAACTACACCTTCACGGGCTTTACGATCGTGAACGGCTACGACAAAATCAGAAACGGCAAGGACTACTGGCAGTTAAACAGCCGCGTACAGCTGCTGGACGTGTACTGCGACGGCACGTTCGTGGGCAGATACAGCCTGAAGGACACCCGCTCGCCCCAGAGCGTGAGCTTCGGCAAGAGCGTGTCGGGCAAGACATTCAGATTCGTGATAATCGGCGCGTATGTCGCGGATAAATACGACGACGTGTGCATAAGCGAAATCACGCTGTGGTGACGAAACGCGCGCGGCCTGACGCGCGGGACAGATAAGACTTATTCAGGTATAGCGATGGGGCTGCTGCACGAGTGCAGCAGCCCCATTGCTTTGCAGATACTGTAGCTTTATGCGTTTCTGCCGAGCATGAACGCTTTCTTGTTGAGCTCGACGAATTTGGGCTTTACCAGCTCCTCTATGGCTTTCAGCCAAAGCTCCTCTTCGATGTCGGGCATATACCTTGACAAAACGCCCATCAGCACGGTGTTCACGGCTTTTTCGCTGCCGGCCTCGCGCGCGAGCGCGAGCGCGTCCAGCGCCTTAGTGTCGCAGAGCGCGGACAGCTTCTCGGTGGGATTTTCAGGATAGCTCATCGCTCCGGTTATCACGGGTATGGGATAGATCTCGTGCGTGTTGGTTATGAGCGTGCCGCCTTTTTTGAGCATTTCAAGGTAGCGCGCGCCCTCGATCGCTTCAAATGAAAGTATAAAATCCGCTTCGCCCTTGTCCACGATGGGTGAGTACACCTTGTCGCCGTATTTTACGTACGTCACGACGCTGCCGCCTCTTTGCGACATCCCGTGCACCTCGCTGAGCTTTACGTCAAAGCCCTTGTTTACGAGCACGTATCCGATTATGCGGCTGGCGAGCAGCGTTCCCTGTCCGCCCACGCCTACTATCATGATTGACTTCGCCATGCGTCACGCCTCCTTTATGGCGCCGAATGCGCAGAGCTGTTTGCATAAGCCGCAGCCTACGCACTGCGTATTGTCGATCAGCGCCTTGCCTGCCTCAAACCTTAATGCGGGGCAGCCGAGCTTCATGCAGGAGCGGCAGGCCTTGCACTTTTCGCGCTCTATGCTGAAGGGGGGATTGGGCTTTACGTATTTGAGCAGCATACAGGGCTTCCTGCAGATTATGACCGACGGCTCGTCTGCGGCAAGCTCCTCCTTTATCGCTTCTTCGAGCGCCTTAAGATCAGACGGGTCTACGCTGCGCACGCGCCTGATGCCCACGCCTTCGCATACCTTTTCGAGGCTTACCGGAGGCACGGCCTGCATTTTGAGGGTATAACCGGTGGCGGGATTCTGCTGATGACCGGTCATGCCGGTTATGGAGTTGTCGAGTATCAGCACAGTGGATACAGAACGGTTGTACGCGATGTCTGTGAGCGCGGTGATGCCGGAATGCAGGAAGGTGGAATCGCCTATTACCGCGACGCACTTGCCGCTGCCCTCGGGACGCACGGTATTGAAGCCGTGCAGCATGGAGACGCTTGCGCCCATGCATACCACGCTGTCGACTGCGGAAAGAGGCGCGCTCGCGCCGAGCGTGTAGCAGCCTATGTCGCCGAGCACGGTCAGCTTAAGCTTGGAAAGCGTGTAAAACACGCCTCTGTGCGGACAGCCTGCGCACATGACGGGCGGACGCGCGGGAAGCGCTTCGGTAAAGCTTGCGTTTTCCTTGGCGGGAACGCCCATCGCGGCGGCGATTTTGGACTGACTGAGCTCGCCGATATTCCCGAACAGGTCTTTGCCGCCGTCCACATGGATACCTGCGGCTCTGATTTCGGTTTCGAATACGCCGTCCAGCTCCTCGACCACGTACAGCTTTTCGACCTTGGCCGCAAACGCTTTTATGGATTCGAGCGGCAGCGGGAAGGAAAGCCCGATTTTATATATGCTCGCGTCCGGAAATACCTCGCGCACGTACTGATAGCACGTTCCTGCGCACACGAAGCCGACAGACGTATCTCTGATATCCGCGTAATTGAACGCGCAGGTTTCGCTGTATCGCGCCATTTCCTGCAGCCTGTCCTCTACAGCGAAATGCCGCTTGTAGGCGAAGCCCGGGTTCATAACGTATTTTGCGGGATTTTTGGCGTAGGGCATAAGCGCGCGTTCCTCGCGCTCACGCTGCTCCACAAGGCTCTGGGAATGCGCTACACGCGTGCAGGTGCGCAGCAGCACCGGCGTATCGAAGCGTTCGCTGAGCTCGTATGCCGCTTTAGCGAAATCGCGGCATTCCGCGCTGTCGGCGGGCTCGAGCATAGGCAGCTTCGCTGCGCGCGCATAATGGCGCGAGTCCTGCTCGTTCTGTGAGGAATGCATGGCGGGGTCGTCCGCGACGCATACGACCAGCCCGCCGTTTACACCTGTATAAGCCGAGGTAAACAAGGGGTCTGCCGCCACGTTTAAACCCACGTGCTTCATGGCGGTAAAGCTGCGCGCGCCCGCAAGCGACGCGCCTAAAGCGGATTCCAGCGCGACCTTTTCGTTCGGCGCCCATTCAGCGTACATTTCGTCATATTCGGCGGCCACCTCGCTAATTTCCGTGGAGGGTGTGCCGGGGTAGGAGGAAATATATTTTACTCCCGCCTCGTAAAGGCCGCGCGCTATGGCTTCATTGCCGAGCATTAGCTTTTTCAAATAATCTCACCTTGCTTTCTGATGCGTATGGTCAACGGGTTATCTGGGTTTTTACGACGCTCTCTCCGCAGTATATCTCGCGCAGACGGGGCTTTTCTATTTTGCCGGTGGGGTTGCGCGGGACCTTTGCGAATATTATGCGGCGCGGGCGCTTGTAGCGCGGAAGGTCGAGACAGAATTCGTTAAGCTCCGCTTCGCTCAGAGTCTCGTTTTCCTTTACTTCGACTATGGCTGCGGCAATCTCTCCGAGTCTTTCGTCCGGCATGCCGATTACAGCCACGTCCTTCACCTTCGGGTTCGCGCGGATAAAGTCCTCTATCTGTACAGGATACAGATTTTCGCCTCCGGTGATTATTACGTCCTTCTTGCGGTCTACAAGGTAAATGAAGCCGTCCTCGTCCATCTGCGCCATATCGCCGGTAAACAGCCAGCCGTCCTCGAGCACCTCTTTGGTCGCTTTCTCGTCGTGGTAGTAGCAGGTCATAACGCCGGGACCCTTCACGGCCAGCTCGCCGACCTCGCCCTGCTTTACGTCCTGTCTGTGCTCGTCCACGATCCTGACCTGCCAGCCGTAGCCGGGCACGCCGATCGCGCCGACTTTGTTTATGTTTTCTATGCCCAGATGCACGCAGCCGGGGCCGATGGATTCGGAAAGCCCGTAGTTGGTGTCGTAATCGTGCTTCGGGAATACGCTTTTCCAGCGCTTGATAAGCGACGGCGGCACGGGCTGCGCGCCTATGTGCATGAGCCGCCATGCGGAGAGGTCGTAATCCGCAAGTCTGACCTTGCCTGTGTCTATCGCGTCGAGTATGTCCTGCGCCCAGGGCACGAGCAGCCATACTATTGTGCATTTTTCCTCGGAGGCGGCGGACAGGATGGTCGCGGGCTTCACGCCTGTAAGCAGCACGGCCTTCGAGCCGGATATCAGCGAGCCGAACCAGTGCATTTTGGCTCCCGTGTGATACAGCGGCGGTATGCACAAAAATACGTCGTCGTGCGTCTGCCCGTGATGCGCCTGCTCGACCTTAGCGGAATGCATGAGGCTTTGATGCTTGTGAAGTATCGCCTTGGGGAAGCCTGTAGTGCCGGATGAAAAATATATCGCCGCAAAATCGTCGTCGGTCAGAGGGACGGCGGGATCGGCGCTTGATTCGTTCGCGACCAGATGCACGTAGCTCTCCGCGAACACGGGGCAGCCGTCGCCGCAATAGAACAGCAGCTTTACGTTCGGTATTTTCTCTGCGATTTCCTCTATGCGGCCGATAAACTCATAGCCGAAAAACAGAGCGTCGGCGTCGGAAAGCTCGAGACAGTATTTGATTTCGTCCGAGGTATAGCGGAAGTTGAGCGGCACGGCGAGCGCGCCGGTTTTGAGTATGCCGAAATAGATCGGCAGCCACTCTATGCCGTTCATCATCAGTATCGCTACCTTGTCGCCCTTCCTGATGCCGCGGCTCAGCAGCAGATTTGCGCAGCGGTTTGCTTTTTCGTCGAATACACGCCAGGTGATTTCGCGCCTGAACGCGCGGCCGAGCGGACGTTCTATAAGCTCGTATTCCTTCCATGTGGTGCGCCGCAGCTCGTGCACCTCCGGATTAAGCTCGACCAGAGCGGTTTCTTCGGGATACATCGCGGAGTTTTTTCTGAGCAGATCGGTAATTGGCATTGCAGTATGTCCTTTCGTATTAAGACCGTGTGGGTCTGCGGGATATAATAAAACGCCCTCCCGCTCAAGCGAGAGGGCGGAATGACCGCTGTACCACCTCTGTTTACCGCTTCCTCACGAAAGCGGCCTCATAGGGTACCTTGCGATACCCTGTCTCTGTAACGGGAGAGCCCGTCAAGGCTTACACACCTGAGCTTCTGCCTGCCGCTCACGAACTGTATTCGGCTGCTCCCGGATACTGCCTTGCACCCTCCGGCAGCTCTCTGAAAGCCGTGAAACAGCTTACTTGCTTTCGGTCATCGCGTTTGATGTGCAGGATTTTACCATTCGGGACATGTATTGTCAAGCAAAAATCAACTACAATTTTATGAATACTCGAAAAGTTAAATAAACTTCCTCGCATGGAACAAATTTATGCTTGTAATTTGTGAAATAATGAGTTATACTTAATAAAATGCTGCGGAGGTATCTATGAAAAAGCTGCTTGCGTTGTTGTTATCTTTAATACTGATCTGCGCACCCTGCACATACGGGTCTGCGGAGGACGCCGGAAGCGCAGCCGACGCTCCCAGTGATGAAGCTGCGGAGATTTCCGCGAAGGCATATGTCAATACGCTGCACGGCTATACGCTTGCGATGCCTGCGGAATGGGCGGCAATAGGCAGCGGCAGCACGGAGGAGGAGCTTACGTTTGCCTACGACGTGCTGGGCTATAGCGAGGTAAACGCCATCAAAAACTCCATAAACGCGGAAAACGACGTGCTGTACTGCTTCTCCGAGGGCAAAAAGGACGGGCTGATACTTATCTACGGGCCTGCGGGCGGCTCCTCGAACGACACGTACATAAACGAAATGGAGCGGATCAAGCAGAGCCTGCGCGACGAATACGGTTCTTCGGTCATCCGCTTTGTCGAGGACGACTGCACCAAGTATACGTTCAATTCCGTGGCTGAAATCCTGCAGCTCCAGTTCCAGTACAGCCAGTATATGTTCTTCCAGTATTATCTGGTATCGGGCAGCAATATGTACATTTTCACGTTCTTTGGCCCTGACGCCGGCTTCCTTAACACGGCTCAGGCGTCGCTTGCCTCGTTCAAGCTGCTGTAGCTGGAATACATACCTAATAACAAAACCGCGAATCCGTATTTGCAGGTTCGCGGTTTTGTTTTTTATCTGTTTTTTTCGTAGATCAGCCTTAATCCCTTCAGGGTGAGCAGTCCGTCCAGTATGTTGATTTCGGGGGCGTCGTCCCTGACCAGCAGAGCCATGCCGCCGGTCGCCACTACCTTGCATTCGCCGGAAAGCTCCTCCTTCATGCGCTGGATAAGGTACTTCACCATGCCTATATGCCCGTACAGGATACCGCTTTGCAGGTTGGCCACGGTGTTTTTGCCTATTACGCTTGCGGGCTTCACCAGCTCAAAGCGCGGCAGCTTCGCAGTGCGGTCTACGATTGCGTCCGCAGTCACCTTGAGGCCTGGACAGATCGCGCCGCCTAAAAACTCGCCCGCGGCGTTCAGCGCGCCGAAGCTCGTGGCGGTGCCGAAGTCTATGAATATGCACGGCCCGCCGTAAAGCTCGTAGCTGGCGACGGCGTTCGCGATACGGTCGCTGCCCAGCTCCTTCGGATTGTCGTACTTTATATGTATACCGGTTTTTATGCCCGGCGCGACCAGCATCGGCTGCATGCCGAAATACGTCTGGCACATATGCTCTATCGTGAAATTGATCGTAGGCACGACAGAGGAAACCGCGATGCCCTCGACTACGCCGGGATTTATGCCCTTATGCGCGAACAGGTTAAGCAGCATTATGCCGTATTCGTCGCTGGTCATGGTGCGGCTGGTGGATATGCGCCAGTACGCGAGCATGTTCTGCCCATCGAAGAGAGCGGTTTTTATGTTGGTGTTGCCGATGTCGAGGGTAAGTATCATAAACGTCTCCTTAAATATAGCTCAGGTGCGCGCGGCGCAGCGCGGCGATTATCGGAGGAGTGAGTATCGCGGCCGCCATCGCTTCCGTGCCGCCCGCGATTATGCCCGTGCCCGCGATCAGATTAAGCACGGCCTGCGTGTCGATCCCGCACATACGGTAAAACAGCAGCATGAGCCCCAGATACAGCACAGTGTTCGTAAGCGAGCCCGCGCACGAGGCGAGTATCAGGCTCGAATTGTCCGATTTGCTGGCAAACAGCATTTCGAACGCCGCAAACAGCACGAACATTAGCGCGGTCAGCCAGAACGGGAACAGCTTAAACGCGTACAGCGCGATCATAAGCGCGGGGAAGGCTATTATGAACACCAGCGAATCCGCCGCTTTAGTAAGCGCAGGGAAACGCTTTACCTGTGAAGTAAAGCGCACCGAAAACCTGTAGGCAAAAAAGCTGACTGCCGGCACCGCCAGACGCGGCAGCATGCTCATGAGGATTACGAGCAGCGGCTGCTTCGCCATCAGGTTTGAAACCAGTGCAGACGCGGGAGTCGGTATGCCGAAGGCGCGCAGCGTGCTTGCAAGCCCGAAGCACGCGCCGAGTATCAAACCTGATTTAAGACCCAGGGTCAATACGCCGACGATCACGGGTATGCACAGTATCGTAACGTTCATGAATCCCAGCGGGATTATTCCAAGGGGAGTAAGACCGAGCACGAAAACGATTGCCGCGATCGCGGCGGTGGTGATAAACAGCTTAAGAGAAATATTTTTCATCTGTGCCTCCGTTCGGGCTCTCGATGGATGCCCTACGAAATTATGGATTTGCCCTGCGTGCGATTTCATCGAATATCGCCGTGAGCGGAATTATACTCAAATGTGCTTGCATATCAAGTAAGAATCTGTTAAAATGTGAATGCGGGGCTTCTGCGTTTGTCAGCTGAACGCTCCCGCGAAGAGCTGCGCTAAAACACGAATCAATTCTTTCAGAGGTGACTTTATATGAATGAAACCGGGTTTACGCTGCTTTCTCCGGTCGACTCGCTTCCGCTCAGCTGTCTTATAACCGAGCCGGACGATAAGCCGAAGGGCATCGTACTGCTTATGCACAGCATAATGGAATACAAAGACCGCTTTTTGCCGCTTATGCGCCGCTTTAACGAGATCGGCTTCGTGTGCGGTATACTCGACCAGCGCGGCTACGGCAAGAGCGTTAAGTCTCCCGACGATTACGGCTACACCTACGGTGCGGGCGCGAAGGGCGTTATCCGCGACATGGAGGCGTTCAGAGACGAGCTTTTGCGCCGCTATCCCACACTGAAATTGTACCTGTACGGGCACAGCATGGGCGCGCTTATCGCACTGTGCTGCGCCAAGCGCTGGGGCACGGGCGTGAGCGGCGTGATACTCAGCGCGCTGCCGGCGTATAACGGCGCGATAGGCGCGGGCAAACAGTATTTAAAACTCAAGCGCACGTTCAAGGGCGAGCGCTTCCGCGACAAGAGCGTGAGCAAGCTGATGTTTGACAATTATTCCGCCAAGTTCAAGGGAGAAGCGTCGCCCTTCAGCTGGCTGAACAGCGATCCTCAGAAGGTCAAGGAATATGAAGAGGACCCGCTCTGCGGCGGACTGTGCACCGTGGACGGCTATATGTCGCTGCTTGATCTGATGAGCGAAGCCTACGATAAAAAAGGCTGGGAGAAGGTGAGCGGCATGCTGCCCGTGTTTATCGCTGCGGGCGGCGACGACCCCTGTGCAGACGGCGAGAAAGGTGCTTCAGAGGGCGAAAGGTTCTTAAAGGAGCGCGGACTTGCGCGCGCGGAGCATAAAACCTACGAGGGCCTGCGCCACGAGCTGCACAACGAACCCGCCGCGCCCGAGGTGATACACGACTATACCAACCGCCTGACCGCGTGGCTGTAACGCGTCACGCCTGATCATTCGCGCGCTGCGCCCGCTTGAGCAGCGTGCTTTTTTCGTTGGGCAGACCGTCAAACGCCACTTCGTTAAGCAGCATCTTAAGCGTCTCGCCCGCCGCCTTTCCGCGTATGCCGACGGACGCGAGATCGTTTCCGTTTACGGCGAGCGCGGAGAGCGACAGCGGCGCGTTTTTGTCTATCAGCTTTCGCGCGATTTTCTCCAGCGCGTCCACGTGCGCGGCCTTTTCGGGCACGAGCGCGGGATTTTGCGCCAAAAGATCTGCTCTGAAAACGGGGAAGAGGCTCATAAAGAAGTCGCTTCCCAGTCTTATCATCTGCTCCTTTACCGCTCTTTCGGTCGCTGGCAGGCGCAGGTCGTGCTCAAGCACCAGGCGGCATACGCTGCGCAGCGTGTTTGTGTCGCTTTTAAGGCGCAGAAGGCACGTCTCGGCTATGTCTCGGCTGTAGAGCTGATGCTGCCTGAAATGGTCCAAACCGTCGTCTCCGACGGTATGCGCCTTCGGCTTTCCGGAGTCGTGAAACAGCATCGTGAGCCGGTACACGCTGTCCGCGGGCGCAAAGCCCACCGTTTTCGCCGTATGCGTCCAGACGTCGTAGGCGTGATGCGGGCTGTTTTGACTGCACGTCAGCATGGGGGAGAGCTCCGGCAGTATCGTGAAGATTATTTCGGGATAATTAAGCAGTATGCGCTCGGCGCCCTTTCCGCACAGCAGCTTTTTGAGCTCCGTAAAAATCCGCTCTGCGGATACGTTCGAGAGCGTATCCTTTAAGCTGAACGCGGCGCGGGACGTGCCCTCCTCTATCCTGAAATCGTATACGGACGCGAAGCGCAGCGCCCTGAGTATGCGCAGCGCGTCCTCGCCGAACCTGCCCTCCGGCACGCCTACGCAGCGGATAACGCCGTTTTTGAGATCGTCCCGCCCGCCGTAGAGGTCTATTATTTCCACGCCGTCGCGCGTGGCCATCGCGTTTACGGTAAAATCGCGCCGCGCGAGGTCCATGCTAAGCTCGCGCACGAAACGCACGCTGTCGGGACGGCGGTGGTCGGAGTACGTGCCGTCCACGCGGTACGTGGTCACCTCGTAGCCCTTGCCGTGCAGCATTACCGTAAGCGTGCCGTGCTTCAGTCCCGTTTCTATCGTGCGCAGGCTGCTGAAGCACGCTTGCATCTCCTCCGGCAGCGCGCTGGTCGTTATGTCCCAGTCGTGCGGCTCCAGTCCGATAAGCGCGTCCCTTACGCAGCCGCCCACGGTATACGCCTCGTATCCGCTTTCCTCCAGCCTGTGTATTATGTACAGTACGTCTTCAGGTATTCTCATATCCGTCTCCGCTCGCTTTATAAACGGATTTTAGCACTCCCCGCGCACGCGCCGCAAGCAAGGCTGTATTACGCGGCGCGCCTGTTAGGTAAAATTATTGTCAAATCGGCAAAAGCGGTTTACATGGCGGTTTGCATGTGCTATAATATCAATCTGTCAGCGGGGAATTCGCTCCTCAAGCGGAACATGCGCCTGTAGCTCAGCCGGATAGAGCAACGGCCTTCTAAGCCGTGGGTCGGGGGTTCGAATCCCTTCGGGCGCGCAGATATGGTGGATGTAGCTCAGTTGGTTAGAGTGCCAGGTTGTGGCCCTGGAGGTCGTGGGTTCGAGCCCCACTATTCACCCTCTTCTTTTTTTATGCTGGGGTGTAGCCAAGCGGTTAAGGCACGGGGCTTTGACTCCCGGATTCGCTGGTTCGAACCCAGCCACCCCAGAAGACGCGATTCATTAGCTCAGTAGGTAGAGCACCTGACTTTTAATCAGGGTGTCCGGGGTTCGAATCCCCGATGAGTCATCAAAGCAAACCCCGCTGCGCAGGTAGCGGGGTTTGCTTTGTATCATTCATTATTCAGTTTTCAGTATTCATTATTCATTTGCGTTGACAGCCTTTTCCCAAGCATATTCGAGAATCACCGTCAAGCCTGAATGTTCAGAATACACAAAATCTTTCCATTTATGCCGTAATGCGTATCGGTTTACGCGATCGCGACCGCATTGGCATACAGACAATCCGGCGCGATATCCTGTCCGTCTGGCCACGCAACCGACAGCCCCGCGACTTTTACCTGCCGGAATACCGCTTCGTCCAATAGCTCTGAAAACCATTCTCCGCGCAGATACGGCTTAACGTCAAACACGCGCGTTTCACCGTTATTGAAAGTAACTTCAAGCCTGTAGTCAGACAGCGGTTCTACCTTGACAGCCTTTGGATACATATCGGCGGCCTCCTTTCAGCGCAGCGGCTCGACTTTGAAATACTTCTTGCCACTTGCCAGAATCAATCAAATGAAAGTATCGGTTTTTTGTAATCTGATTTTTTCATTACTATGTCTCTTTCAACTTTGACATAATAACCATTTTCTAATGTAATTGTTTGATAGTAATCTGTCGACCGTACTTCAACGAAAACATGTTCGTCATCATTGGTCTTAAACTTAGTTTTGTCGTAGGTTTCTTTACTGTAGAATATTCTTGCATATCCACCATGGATAGTTCCAGAATATACATTATACTTGCCGGCTGGAATATCTTCTCCAACTATATAAACTCCAGATGGGACATATGTACCTTCGGGTGCTCTATATACGTAATAATCATCTTGATTAATAGGCGAACTAGAGAATAATATGGAACCGTGCTCTATTTCTAGAACATTTCCACTTTCCACTCGGATATTCTTTTGTTCGGAATCTAAACTTGTGAATAGTAAAGAAATCTCCGCATACACGGTCAAACGTTTTCCATATGTTTCTAAGTCTTTATCAATGTTTACTAACGCGCTACCATCTGGACTTGGCTCAACCATCTTGACATAGTATCTTCCGGGCTTGATGTCAATTCCTACTATGTAGGTGCCTGGTGCAAAACTTATACCTTTTGCTTCTTGACGAGAATAGTATTCGCGATCTACAGCTTCTTTAAGTGCTAGTAGTGAGTCAAAATCCATTCCTTCCAAATCATAATCTTCTGCTAAAGCACAGGAGATAAGCATAAATGCGCATACGACTAAAGCAAGTATCCTTTTCATTGTTTGTCCTCCTCATTCATCGAACATGTGGTATATTCAAAAAACTACAATAATAACTACATTATTCTAACATATAAATTTGATGTCTGTCAAGATATAATTATTGTGTTTTGAGAGGTGATTAAAGCAATGAAACCGGAAATCCGAATTTCAAAGAAGTCTGCCATTAAGGGTGAAGACGGACACAAGGTAGTATCCGTCCGCATGAAGGACGAAACGATAGCGCGGCTGGATAAGCTGTCTGTGCAAACCAACCGTAGCAGGAATGAGATAATCAATATGCTTTTAGAATCCGCGCTTGATATTGTAACTGTAGTGCCGGAGGGGGAATAAAACCGTCCCGCATCAAATATACTTAATTAAGGGTCATTCTTTACAACATACAGATTTTTGCATAATCTTCGGTTTAATTGCTTTGCCAGAGTACAGACATCGAATCAATATGCGCTAATTATCATTGCAGTAAGCAAGCAAAAATAACCATATATAACATAATACATAATCCGCAGCCATTCTGACAACCGATTTTTCCGTCATTCCCTTGATTCTTAGCATTCCGGGCGTATAATACACAAAACCGCAAATCGAATAACGGAGTTATTGCATATGATCTATTCTGAAAACGTGGTCGCGCGGGTGGAGGATTTCGATTCGCGCGGGAATATGACGGTTTCGGCCGTGATAAAGCTCTTTGAGAACGCAGCTATGCATCATTCGCGCGCGGCCAACGACGACGTGCTCGAGGGTCACGAAAAGGGCGCCGCGTGGGTGCTCACGGGCTGGCAGGTACAGGTAAACCGTCTGCCCTCGCATTCGGACGCGCTGAGGGTGGAAACGTGGACGGTGGGCACGGAGGTATCGCCCGTGCATTCTTACCGCGACGCGCATCTGCTGGACGGAACCGGCGCGGAGATGGTAAAGGCGCGCATGACGTTCGTACTGCTGGACCTGCGTACGGGCCGCGTGACGAAGCTCACGCCGGAGCTGATAAGCGCCTATAAACCGGAAATGAAGAGCCTGTTCGTAAACGACAGCTACCGCATGACGCTGCCGGACACGTTCGAGCGGGAGCTGAGCCTGCGCGTGCGCAGAAGCGACATAGACTTTAACGCTCACGTGCACAACGTGGCGTATTTCGACTACGCGCTGGAGCTGCTGCCGGACGAGGACGCACAGCGCGTGCGCGCGCTGCGTATAATCTACAAAGCCTCCCTGAAATACGGCGATACCGCGCTCGTAAAGGGCACGAAGGACGCAGACACATGGAAAATCGGTATATTCAACGGCGATAAACCGTATACGCTCATCGAAATACAGACGGGCGAATAAACCAAATTGCCGGAGCGCGCAAACGTTCCGGCTCTTTTTTTACCCAAAAACAAAATTTCTGAAGGCCAAATTATGATTTACATAATATGAACGTCGCAAAGCTCATTTACAATGCAAATATAAACTGTAAACGCCGAAGGAGAAAAATATGAAAAAATTAATACTGAAACTCATCTGCGCCGCGCTGTGCATCGCGCTTATGCCCATAAGCGGCGCGGCGGTTGAAGACGCTTTCGTGAGCGTGCCCGCGATAAACGTGCCCGCGCAGGCCGTGCAGGGCGCTCAGGCGGAGTGCGACTGCGTGATCATGTTCGACGGTGAAAGTGCTGTAATCGATGGAGACGGCGCTGCATATTCAGGCGGCAAGCTTCTGATAAGCGCCGCGGGCAGCTACCTGCTCTCGGGCGAGTTTTCCGGTACGGTGGAAATAAACGTCAAGGATGACAAAAAAACCGAGCTGTACCTGAACGGCGTGTGTATCGAGCCTGCGGACGGCCCTGCGATAAACGTGGTGAAGCAGGACAAAAGCGTAAGACTCATATCCTGCGAGGACTCTGTAAACCTGATAAAGGACAGCGCGCGCACCTATACGGAAGCGGACGCGTGGGACGCGGCGGTGTATTCCAAGGCTGATCTCGTATTCGAGGGCGAGGGAGAAATCTATGTAACGAGCGGCGCGAACAAGGCCGTGCACTCGACCGACGACATAAAAATCCTGTCCGGCAGCCTGTTTTGCGTAAGCGCGGGCACGGGTATACACGGCAAGGATTCCGTGAGCATATCCGGCGGGCGCGTATGCATAGAGAGCGCGTCAAACGGAATAAAAAGCACGAACGCCGAAAAGGACGGCAAAGGCTTCACAGAAATAAGCGGCGGCGAGGTGTTCATTTCCGCTGAGGGCGACGGCATAGACGCCGAAACGCGCGTGCTTATAAGCGGCGGCAGCATAATCATAAAGACGGGCGGCGGCTATACCGCGTCTACCGAGCAGCGCACGGAAGGCTTCGGCATGGGCGGGCGCGGCGGCTGGGGCGGCGGTCCCGGCG
>JAFYFC010000028.1 GCA_017543905.1 Clostridia bacterium | reverse complement strand
GGGTGTAGGAGGAATCCTCGGCCTTGACCTTGACCTCGTCCTCGACGCCCGCGAGCGTGCCCAGCTCCGCCTCGACCACTACGCCGTGATCGTGCGCGTATTCAACGACCTGCTTTGTGATCTTGATGTTCTCTTCGATCGGCAGACCGCTCTTGTCTATCATGACGGAGGAGAAGCCGCCGTCGATGCAGCTCTTGCACAGCTCGTAGGAATCGCCGTGGTCGAGGTGCACGACTATGGGCAGATCGAAGCCCGCGGTCTGCTCCGCGTCCTCGATAGCGGCCTTGATCAGGTTCATCAGGTACACGTGCTTCGCGTAGGCGCGCGCTCCCTTGGACACCTGCAGGATCAGCGGGGCGCGCTTTTCGATAGCGGCCTCGGTGATGCCCTGTATGATCTCCATGTTGTTTACGTTGAAGGCGCCGATGGCGTAGCCGCCGTTATAGGCCTTTTTGAACATTTCGGTAGAAGTAACTATAGCCATAACCTGCACTCCTTTAAGAAAAATTGATTTTCCAATCGCACAGTATTATGCACCAAACTGTGTTAAAAATCAAGACAGCGCAGGCCGTTAAAAGGCAGCGGCGGCATAAGCGCGTCTTATGCCTGCTTTACCGCCTCGAACGCCGCCTCCAGCGCTGCGATAAGATCATTTACGTTTTCGGTGCCTATGGAAAGGCGTATGGTGTTGGGCTTTATGCCCTGCTCCAGCTTTTCCGCTTCGGTCAGCTGGGAGTGCGTGGTGCTGGCGGGATGTATGACGAGGGATTTCACGTCCGCGACGTTCGCAAGCAGCGAGAAGATCGCAAGATTGTCTATGAACTTCTTCGCGGTGTCCGCGTTTCCCTTTATATCAAACGTGAAAATCGAGCCGCCTCCGTTCGGGAAGTATTTAAGATACAGCTTGTGCGACGGGTCGTTTTCAAGCGCGGGATGATGCACCGCGTCCACCTGCGGATGCCTGCTCAGATAATCCACTATCGCGAGCGCGTTACTTACGTGCCGCTCCACGCGCAGGGAGAGCGTCTCGAGCCCCTGCAGGAAGATGAACGCGTGGAAGGGCGAAAGCGTCGCGCCGGTGTCGCGCAGCAGTATCGCACGGATGTACGTTACAAACGCCGCAGGCCCTGCCGCGTCGCTGAACGAAACGCCGTGATAGCTGGGATTGGGATCGCTTATCCAGGGATATTTGCCGGACGCCTTCCAGTCGAATTTGCCGGATTCGACGATGACTCCGCCTATCGCGGTGCCGTGCCCGCCAATAAACTTGGTGGCGGAATGCACCACTATATCTGCCCCGTACTCTATGGGACGCACGAGATACGGCGTCGCGAACGTGGAATCGACCACCAGCGGTATGCCGTGCTTATGCGCTACGGCGGCGACAGCTTCGATATCGATTATGTTCGAATTCGGATTGCCCAGCGTCTCTATGAATATCGCCTTGGTTTCGGGACGGATCGCCGCCTCGAACGAGCCTTCGATTTCCGGATCGACGAAGGTCGCAGTTATGTTGCTGCCAAGCGGTAGCGTGTGCGCGAGCAGGTTGTACGTGCCGCCGTATATGGTCTTCGACGCCACTATATGCTCGCCGCTTTTTGCGAGCGCTTTAAAGGTGTAGGTTATCGCCGCCGCGCCGGAGGCGGTCGCAAGCGCCGCGCTGCCGCCCTCGAGGGAGGCTATGCGCGCTTCGAACACGCCCTGCGTGGGATTAGTGAGGCGGCCGTAGATGTTGCCCGCGTCCTTCAGCGCGAAGCGGTCGGCGGCGTGCTCGCTGTTATGGAACACGTAGGAGGTGGTTGCGTAGATCGGCACCGCGCGGGAATCGGTCGCGGGATCGGCTGCCTCCTGACCGATATGGAGCTGACGGGTTTCAAAAGACCAGCTGGCGGGATTTTTGATATCTGACATAGTTTCGATCTCCTTTATTTTTATTTGGAACGGGATGAATTAAGCAGCTTCCGTGCGGCGCGCCGCCGCATTCGGCCGCGGCTCGGTAGCGCAAAGCTGTATATGCGCAGTGTATCGCATGCGTTCATTTAAGCGCCTCCTTTGCGTTCGATCCGTATAAATAATACATCGCTTGCGCGCGCTTGTCCAATACCGGCTTCCGATGCGAGGCTATAGGAAAAAGCTATAAAATGATGGATTCCGTTTCGAGTTTGCATTCATTGTGTTTTTCCGTTTTACGCAAAACGGCTTGACAAAAGCTCGCGCAGAGCCTATCATATCAATAACCTACCTCTTAAGTAGGATAATTGCGTGGCACTTGTATATACGCTGGCGCAGGCGATATGTTTTCGGACGGCAGGGGGAGACAACTATGACACTGCAGCAGATATATTACGTTATCACTATAGCGGAAACCGGCTCCATGAGCAAGGCGGCGGAAAAGCTGTTCGTGGCGCAGCCCTCGCTGACCGGCGCGGTAAAGGAGCTTGAAAAGGAGTTCGGGATCACAGTATTCCGCCGTTCGTCAAAGGGCGTCACGCTCACGCCGGAGGGCATACGCTTTCTGCCTTACGCGAGGCAGCTCTACGCGCAGTATATCAATCTCATGGAGGAATACGGCAAGATTGGCAGGCGCAAAACCAGCTTCGCCGTTTCGACTCAGCATTATTCCTTCGCGGTGAAGGCGTTCGTAGAGCTTACCCGTCAGGTGGACGTGGCGGAATACGAGCTGGCCATACGCGAAACGAAGACGCTGGACGTGATACGCGACGTATCTGAGCTCCGCAGCGAGATCGGCGTGATTTACCTGAACGAAAGCAACCGCAAGCCCCTCGAAAAGCTGCTCGCCTCGGAAGGGCTCGTGTTCAACCGTCTTATCGACTGCGGCGCGTACGTGTATCTGTGGAAGGGGCATCCGCTCGCGAATAAAAGCGTTATAACCATCGAGGAGCTCAAAGCCTGGCCCTGTCTTGCATTCGAGCAGGGAGACGTGCCGTTTTATTTTTCGGAGGAGCTTATGTCCGCGCACGAATATCCGCGCCTGATCCGCTGCTGCGACCGCGCGACGGTACTCAACATGATGGTGGGCGTGCTGGGCTATACGCTGTGCTCGGGCATAATCTGCGAGGAGCTGAGCGGCGTGGACTACATCGCCGTGCCGTTTTCCGCCGGCGCGGAAGCGGGCGACGCCGCGATGGAGATAGGCTACATAGAGCGCAAAAACAGCGTGCACACCGCGCTCGGGATAAAATATATAGAAGAGATGAAGAAGTATCTGAGCGGGCAGACTGAAACGGGCGTCAAATAAATACCTCTCCGCCGCTGAGCTGCAGCGAAGAGGCGGATTTTTGCAACGTCCGTGCGGCAGACGGCGGTTTATTTGACTATATACGCGCCGTATTTCGCTGCCGCCTGCGGGCAGCCCTTTACCGCTGCGCGGCCGGGATATACCCTGAGCAGAGCAGCGGTTTTGCTTTCGTCCGTGCCCTCTATAAGAACGGGCAGCTTGGTGTAAGACGCGAGCTCAAGCAGCATATCCGGCGTAAACTCACTATCGGACACGACGAGCACAGTGGTATCCTCGTCTGCGTCGTAGGCGTCCTCGGGATCGGAGACGTTTTCGGGACAGGCGAGCGCCGCGTCCGCGGCGAAGCATTCCCGCGCGGAGGACAGATACTCGCCCTCGCTTACGCGCTCAGGCACGCGCGCGTTTTCTGCAAGCGGCTTTATGCGCGCAACGTGCTCCGGCGTGGTGCCGCAGCAGCCGCCGATCAGTCCCGCGCCCGCGCAGAGTATTTCGCGCATGCCGTTTTCAAACTCCGCTGGCGTGCAGGGATAGGTCACGCTGCCGTCCGCGTGCGTCACGGGCAGACCCGCGTTCGGCTGCACCGCGATCGGCAGAGCCGTTACTTTTCTCATGCGGCGCACGCTCGCGGGCATCGCCTCGGGGCCGGTGGAGCAGTTTATGCCCACCGCGCTCGCGCCCGCCGCCTCGAGCGTCACCGCGCACGCTTCCACGCTCGCGCCGGTCAGCGTGCGTCCTTTTTCGCTTACGGAAAACGAGGCTATCGCCTCGAGTCCCGCGTCACGCGCCGCCAGACACGCCGCGCGGCATTCCGCAAGGTCGGTCTGGGTCTCTATGAACGCGAAATCCGCGCCCGCGTCACGCGCCGCGCACGCCTGCGTATAAAACCAGCCGTAAACCTCGTCGAACGAACGCGCGCCCACCGGGTATATAAATTCGCCCGTGGGGCCCATGTCCACCGCGACGAGCGATGTGTCCTTCGCCGTCTGCCGTGCGAGCGCCACCGCCGCGCGCGTGAACTCTGCGCTTTTGCCCGCCCTGCCCTTGTGCGCGAGCACGGGCTCGGTCGCGCCGAAGCTGTCGGCTATGATTATGTCCGCGCCCGCGTCAAGATATGCGCGGTGTATGTTTTTGATTACCTGCGGCTCGGTCGAAGCCAGCTCGTCCGGACAGGGCACCGCGTAGCCCTTCGACGCGAGCAGCGCGCCCATGCTGCCGTCTGAAAGCAGCACGCGCTCAGAAAGCAGCTGCGAAAGCTTTTCCATGCGTTTACCTCTTTAGTTTCATGCGTATATAATCCAGCGCCGCCTCGAGCGCGGCGGTTATCTCGCCTGTGCTTAGCGCGAACGCCTGCGGATGAGCGGCAAGCTGCTCTGTGCAGAACGGCACGTGTATGAAGCCCGCTGCTACGTCTGTGCCCTCAAGGGCGTAAAGTACGAAGTAAAACACGTCGTTGCACACGTACGTGCCCGCGCTGCTGCTCACGTAAGCGGGGAAGCCCTTAGCCTTAAGGTATTCCGTCATGCCCGCGGCGTCAAACGTGCTGCAGAGCGTTTCGGGCGCGCCGGGCACGACCGGCTCTGAGCGGCACAGCCTGCCCGCGCTGTCGGGCGAGGCGGAAGAGCGCATGTTCCGCGCGCAGCTTTCCGGCGTGATGCCTTTTCTGCCGCCCGCCTGTCCCACGCATACGACCGCGTCCGGCTTGCACTCAGATATCTTCTCACGCGTAAGCTTCGCGGCGGTTTCGTACTCCACGGGCAGATACAGCTTTATAACGCCGCCGCCCGCTACGCGCGTCACCGCCTCCAGAGCGGGGTTTACGCGCTCTCCGCCGAAGGGCTCAAACGCCGTGAGCAGTATTTTCATAGGGCGTATTATTCCTCGTCCAGCGTATCGTCCTCGTCGTCCTCTGCGCCCAGCTCCATAGGCGCGCTGATCAGTCCGCCCGTGAAGTCCTCGCGTATCTTTTTGTCGAGCAGCTCGTATACGTCCGGATGCTCCTTCAGGTACTGTACGGTATTGTCGCGCCCCTGTCCTATGCGGTTGCCGTCGTAGGAATACCACGCGCCGGATTTCTTTATAAGCTCGCGCTCCACCGCCAGATCCAATAGACTCCCCGCCTTGGAGATGCCCTCGCCGAATATCATGTCCACCGTGCAGGTCCTGAACGGCGGGGCGACCTTGTTTTTGACGATCTTTATCTTGGTGCGGTTGCCGATTGTGTTGCCACCCTCCTTGATAGGCTCGCCCTTGCGGATGTCCATGCGCACGGAGGCGTAGAATTTAAGCGCCTTGCCGCCCGTGGTCACCTCGGGATTGCCGTATATCACGCCAACCTTCTCGCGCAGCTGGTTTATGAATATCGCCAGCGCGTTGGTCTTGGCGATCACGCCCGCAAGCTTTCTGAGCGCCTGGCTCATGAGGCGCGCCTGCAGACCCACGTGGCTGTCGCCCATGTCGCCCTCGATCTCCTGCCTCGGCACGAGCGCGGCGACGGAGTCGATGACCACCACGTCTATCGCGCCGGAGCGCACCAGCGCCTCGCAGATGTCCAGCGCCTGCTCGCCGTTGTCGGGCTGCGCCACGTACAATTCGTCTATGTCGACGCCCAGCGCGCGCGCGTATACGGGATCAAGTGCGTGCTCCGCGTCTATGAACGCCGCGGTGCCGCCCGCCTTCTGCGCCTCCGCCACCACGTGCAGCGCCACGGTGGTTTTGCCTGAGGATTCGGGCCCGAATATCTCCACTATCCTGCCGCGCGGAAGTCCGCCCACGCCCAGCGCCATATCTATCGGCAGAGAGCCGGTCGATATAACGTCCACGCTCATGCCCGCCGCGTCGCCCAGCTTCATCACAGAGCCCTTGCCGAAGTCCTTTTCTATCTTGGACAGCACGCTCGACAGCGCCGCCTTGCGCTCGTCGCCGCTCTGCTGCCTGATGCTCGCCTTTTCAGCCGCTTTAGCCATATACTACCTCCGAACGGTATTATTAATGTATAAATTATACCGCACATCTCGCATATAAGTCAATAAGCACGCTGAAAACAGCTGCGAAAAGATTCTGAGGCGGCGATTGTTTATTTTGCGCCGTTACTTTTTGAACGGAAATTTTGCTTCTTCCATTATTTGCCGCGTACTGCTATAATGTGTTCACGTATTTTGATTGCAGGAAATCTGGTATAAACGGCAGAATACTGACAGGGAGCTTAGGCCCGGCAGCATCGTGTTCGGGCTTACGGGCAAAAGGGGAGGAGACAGAGCATGTTCGAAATCGTATTCATAATACTTTTGGCTGCCTTTGCGGCAGGCTGGATAGGGGCATTTATCGTATCGAAGAAGGTAAAAACAGAGGGGATCGAAACCGAAGCCGTGGTTTCCCGCATCGAGCTGCACGAATGGAGCGGCGGGACCGGTGAAACGTGGGCGGGTAACAGCGTTACGAAGGAGTACTATATCACCTTTACCAATAATCAGGGGCAGAGCGTGGAAAGCTTGCTAAGCAATCCCGGAAACCATACCTTCACAGAAGGAGACAGGCTCAGGATCAAATATCTTCCGGACCGGCAGGAATATCCTGTGCTGGTCGAAATCCTCTGACGGCAGCTGCCTGACACAGCCTTCAAACAAATTTCTGAATCCGTAAGGAAGCTGCTTTCCCGCAAAACGCGCTTCCGGAGCGTTTACGGTAATCCTGACGCTTCCGGATTCTCAAAACAGCTGCGCAAAGCCTGACGCGAAACAAAACGAAACGCCCGATCCTGAAATCGGACGCTTCGTTTTCATACGGCAGTACCGCAAAATGCGGGTGACCGGACAGAAAGCGGATTTTCGCCTGACGCGCCGCCCGTTCGTGCGGTATCGCCTGAGGCTTATTTATCTTCTTCCCCGACCTTGATGACCTGCTCGCCGTCATAATAGCCGCAGGATTTGCACACGCGGTGCGCAAGCTTCATTTTGCCGCACTTGGGGCATTTTACTATGCCGGGAAGGCTGAGCTTCCAGTGCGCGCTGCGGCGTGAATCTCTCCTCGCCTTTGAAACTTTTCCTTTCGGTGTTGCCATGATCACACCTCCTCGTTAGTTTGGTAAACCGCTAAGCTTTTCAGTACCGAGAAAGGGCTTGGCTTCACCGCACCCTCAAGGCACGTACACAGGCTCTTGTTGCGGCTTTTGCCGCATACAGGACACAGACCCTTGCAGTCCTCGCTGCACAGAAAGCGCATAGGCAGCTCTGTAAGCAGACATTCGAACGCGGCCGGCACGGGATCGATCTCGTGCCCCGTGAACGTGAAGCAGTCCTCGCTGCCTGAGCGTCTGTAATCGGCCTTTACCTCGATATCCATCGGGTAAACCACCGGCTCCAGACACCTCGCGCAGTGCGCGTGCACGTTCACGCTGAGCCGGGCCTCTATGGAAACAGCCTCGTCCGCGCCGAAGCAGCCGCCCGTGATACGCGCGTCCTCAAACGAGAGCGTTTCGCCGAAAACCTCGCAGGGCTCTATAAATATGTCCTGCGAAAACGGATACATCGCGCCTGCATTTTTGAGCGCGCCGGAAACGTCTATCATCTGAGTCCTCCGTTAGCCTTTATAGTATAATCACTCGAAACGCTTTTGTAAAGTTATTTTTGTGTTTGTATACGCCTGTGCGCGTTAGGATTGTATTATTTGCTTGTCAGCTCGAGCGTATCAAGGGCGATCGCCAGCTCCTCGTTCGTGGGGATGACCCATACGGAGACCCGGCTGTCGGGAGTCGAGATCAGCTTCTCCTCGCCGCGCACCTTGTTCGCCTCGGGGTCTATCTTTATTCCCAGGAACTCCAGCCCCTCGCACACCTTCGCGCGGCCGGGACCGTCGTTTTCGCCTATGCCGGCGGTGAATATGAGCGTATCGAGCCCGCCCATCGCCGCGGCGTACGCGCCGATGTATTTCTTGATGCCGTACTGCCACATGTCCAGCGCGAGGGCCGCGTTTGCGTTGCCCGCGTCCGCGGCGGCGTTCACGTCGCGCATGTCGCTGGATACTCCGCTGATGCCCAGCAGACCGCTCTCCTTGTTGAGCATGGTGAGGGTGTTGGTAACGGAGATGTTCTCGGTGTTGGCGATGAATTCGACCACGGCCGGGTCGACGTTTCCGGAGCGGGTGCCCATCAGCACGCCCTCAAGGGGCGTAAGACCCATCGAGGTATCGCAGCACTTGCCGTTCATGACCGCGGAGAGCGAGGAGCCGTTTCCGAGATGGGCGACGATCATTTTGTCGTGCCTGTAGCCCTTCTCCTCAAGCAGCTCCGCCGCGCGGGCGGATACGTAGCGGTGGCTGGTGCCGTGGAAGCCGTATCTTCTGACCGCGTGCTCGGTGTAGTATTTCATGGGCACGCCGTACATAAACGCCCTGGGGGGCATGGTCTGATGGAACGCGGTATCGAACACTGCCACCTGCGGAGTGCCGGGCATTACCTTTTCGCAGGCGAGTATGCCCTGCAGGTTCGCGGGATTGTGGAGAGGACCGAGCGGGTAGCAGGCGCGGATGGCGTTTTTGCACGCCTCGTCCACTATGCAGGACGCCGTGAACTTGTCGCCGCCGTGCAGCACTCTGTGTCCCACCGCGCCGATTTCGGCGGTGCTTGCGATAACGCCGTGCTCAGCGTCTACCAGCGCGTCCAGCACGAGCTGTATCGCGGAGGTATGGTCGTCAAATACGGTATCAACCACGTATTTTTCCGCGCAGTCCGCGCCGTATTTGTGCGTCAGCCTGCCCGCGTCCATGCCTATGCGCTCGGCCAGACCCTTTGCTATTACCTCGCGGGTGTCCATGTCGATAAGCTGATACTTAAGGGAAGAGGAGCCCGCGTTTATAACGAGTATTTTCATCGTGCAACTCCTTCCTTACGCCTGCGCCTGTACGGCGGTGATGGCGACGGTCGCGACTATGTCGTCCACGCTGCAGCCGCGCGAGAGGTCGTTGCAGGGCTTCGCGATGCCCTGAAGGATGGGGCCGTACGCCTCGGAGGAGCCGAATCTCTGCGCGAGCTTGTAGCCGATGTTGCCCGCCTCAAGGTCGGGGAACACGAGTACGTTCGCGTGTCCGGCGACCTCGCTGCCGGGCGCCTTGAGCTCGCCGACCGCGGGCACGAGCGCCGCGTCGAGCTGCAGTTCGCCGTCCAGCTTAAGCTCGGGAGCCATTTCCTTGGCTATGCGGGTGGCTTCCTGCACCTTGGTCACGTTGTCGTGCTTCGCGCTGCCCTTGGTGGAGAAGGAGAGCATGGCGACCTTCGGCTCTATGCCGCCCAGAGTGCGCGCGCTTTCCGCCGCGGCGACGGCGATGTTCGCAAGCTCCTCGGCGCCGGGATCGATGTTGACCGCGCAGTCGGAAAATACCATCACGCCGTAGATCGGGCTTTCGATAAGGAAGCAGGAGGACACCGTCTTGATGCCGGGCTTGGACTTTATGACCTGCAGCGCGGGGCGCAGCATGTCCGCGGTGGAATGCACCGCGCCGGATACCAGACCGTCCGCGTCGCCGCTTTTTACCATCAGTATGCCGTAGTACATGGGATCGGCGGCCTTCTTCGCCGCTTCCTCCTCGGTCATGCCCTTGGCCTTGCGCAGCTCGTACAGAAGATGCGCGTATTCGGCGGTCTTTTCGCTCTTCGCCGGATCGATTATCTCGATGCCGTCGAGCTTCGTGCCGGTCTCGGCGGCGACGGCCCTGACCTTTTCGGTGTCGCCCAGCACGGTCAGGCGCGCGATGCCCTGCTCAACTATCTTCGCGGCCGCCTGAATGTTTCTTTTCTCGTCTCCCTCGGGCAGCACGATGTGCTTTACGTCGCGCTTCGCCTGCGCCTTGATAATGTCTATAACAGCCATGTGATACACCCTCCAAACCTGCGCGTAAACGCATAAATTTCTAATTATATTATACAACGTAAATCCCGATTTGGCAAACCCGCCTCTGCGATTTTTGGATTAATTGCGTTAAAAATCGCGTCTAATAAACGCATCCCCCAAACGATGCAACCGGCGGAGGCGGCGGGCGCTTTTTTATTTAACCGCATAACCGTTGAGGCTTAACACGGCGAATGCTATTATACGTGGCAGGAAGTCTTTAAGACGGTACAGAGATACCGACAAGATGCATGCGGAGCAGAGTTCTTCACATTTGTATGCAAAAGCAGCTTGCCGTATCTCGCGGCAGGCTTTTTTGTGCCTGAAAAAGCACTTCCAATCAATACTATGGAGGGACTTTATGAAGCTCGTCTACGACATCAATCAGAAACCGCCCATTGCGAAAAATCTGCTGTTCGCGTTCCAGCAGGTGCTTGCGATCATGGCCGCGACGCTGCTCGTGCCGCTGCTGGTCAACATCAACTCCGGAACGAATTACATGAGCCAGCCCGCCGCGCTGCTCGGCGCCGGCTGCGGCACGCTGTTCTACATATTCATGACCAAGAAGAAGAGCCCCGTGTTCCTGGGCAGCTCCTTCGCGTTCATCTCCCCCCTCATCGGCGCTACCGCCTTCGGCTTCATGGGCATATTCCTGGGCGCGCTGTTCGCGGGTCTCGTATACGTCATAATCGCGCTGGTGCTCACCAAAACCGGCAGCGCGTGGGTCAACAAGCTGCTTCCCGCGGTCGTCATCGGCCCCACGGTCGCACTGATCGGTCTGTCCCTGTGCGGCAGCGCAGTCAACAACCTGACCAACACCGCCTCCGACTACCAGTACGTGAGCGTCAAGGAAGGCTACACCGTAGAGGCGAGCGCTCCCAGCGAGGAAGCGGTATCCGCCTTCACCGTAAGCGGCGAATTCGCGGGCGAGGAAGCTGCGGCCGCCGACGCGTTCGAAATCGCCACCAGCACCAATTACAGCCTCATGCACATACTCCTTGGCATATTCGCCTTCGTGATGACCGTATGGGCGAGCGTAAAGGGCCCGAAGTGGATGCGCATGGTGCCCTTCATAATCGGCATACTCAGCGCGTACGTGGTCGGTCTGCTGCTTAACCTGTGCGGGCTGAACGTGGTGGATTTGTCCTACTTCAAGGGCGTCAAGATTTTCGAGGTGCCCAACTTCACCTTCCTCGGCATGTTCAAGGACGGCTTCAAGGACTTTGAAGGCTTCTCGAGCGTACTGAACCTGTTCGTGCTGTTCGCGCCGGTCGCGTTCGTAACGCTGGCGGAGCACATCGCCGACCACAAGAACCTCTCCACCATCGTGAACCGTGACCTCATCACCGATCCCGGCCTCGACAGGACGCTGATCGGCGACGGCGCCGGCTCCATCGTGGGCGCGTTCTTCGGCGGCTGCCCCAACACCACCTACGGCGAGAGCGTGGGCTGCGTGGCGATCACCGGCAACGCTTCCGTAAGCACTATAATCATCGCGGCGATCTACTGCATAGTCCTCGCGTTCTTCGGCCCCTTCACCGCGTTCGTATCCTCCATACCCACCTGCATCGTGGGCGGCGTCTGCATAGCGCTGTACGGCTTCATCGCGGTATCCGGTCTCAAGATGGTTCAGAACGTCGACCTTAACGACAACAGAAACCTCTTCGTGGTAGCCGCGATACTCGTGACCGGCATCGGCGGACTCGAGCTGCACCTCGGCCCGGTCACCATCAGCTCCATCGCCTGCGGCCTGATACTGGGCATAATAATAAACGTGATCTTCAACCGCAGAAAGGCAAACGAAATCGAGGGCTGAAAAGCCTAAGAGCGGATTTAAACCGCAAATAATAGGAGAATCGGTCTGCCCGCCCTGCGAGCAGGCCGATTCTTTGCAAAATTAGCATTTTTGCAATAAATCAGCAATAATTTAACCCTTTGCCGTGTTGCAATAATCGAATGCGCGGTGTATAATAATCCAGCTAATTTGACACAGGGAGTGAATATTTTGCCTAACATCAAATCCGCTATCAAGCGCGTAAAGGTAAACGAAAAGAAGAATCTGCGCAACCGCATGGTAAAATCCGCCATGAAGACCAACGTGCGCAAATTTGACGCGGCAGTGGCCGCCGGCACCGCCGACGCCGCTCTGCTCTCCGCCACTCAGGGCGCCGTGGACAGAGCCGCCACCAAGGGCGTTATCCACAAGAACGCCGCCAACCGCAAAAAGGCGCGTCTGGCCAAGAGACTCAACAAGCTCCAGGCTCAGGCTTAAATCGTCCCAACCGAATTCAGGGATCGTGGTAATCCATGATCCCGATTTGAGTTACTTGGAAGTATACAAACTAACAGCTGATTCCTGACTGAAAACGGAGGCACGACACATGCGTAGAATACTCAGCTGCCTGCTCGTAATCTGCCTGCTGCTTGGAAGCGTCACCTTCGGCATGGCAGACGAAGACGCCGCTTCGGCTGAAGCTCAGGCGGAGACCGTCTCGCTAATCGAAGACGCCGATACGGCGCAGGATACGCAGTCCGGACCCGCGGAGGCGGACGAACCCGAAGCGATCCCGGCGGAGACGGCGGAAGCGTCCGCGGAGGACGAGGCAGCCGCCCCGGCATCCGAAACGACCCCCTCGGAAAGCGAACCCGCGCCCGGCGATACGCCTGACGAAGGCGGGGAAAGCGAAGAGCTTCAGCCGGAAGCGTCCGAAGAAGCAGTTCCCGCCGTGCAGGCGGCGTTCGATAAAGGCTATGCCGGCGTAAGCAGAGGCGCGCAGGCGTACAAATCCGCCGATTCCGCCGAAAAAGCGGGCACCTTCCCCGTGAAGGACAGCGTAGTGTACGCCGAGCTCGTAAAGACGACGGGCAGCGCGGATACCGACTGGTACAAGCTCACCTTCGACCCCGCCGGGAACGAATACGGCGCGGACGAGCTGCTTACCGTGTACGCGCAGGGAAAATACTTAACTGCGCTCACAGACGAGGAAACCGCCGCGCTTAAGGCGCTGCTTGCCGAAACCGCAAACGCCCTGAGCTACAGAGGCAACCCCCTGCCGGAGGTGCAGTTTGCGGCGGAAAACGAAGCCGCAGCCACAGACGGCGAAGCTGAAGCCTACGTGCCTGCCGCGTCTGCCCCGAAAATAACCGTTCAGCCGCAGGATATAACCGCCAATCTCGGCGACACAATCACGATCAGCGTAAGCGCGTCGGGCAGCAGCCTTGCCTATCAGTGGCAGATCAAAAACGCCGACAGCGATACCTGGACCAATTCCAAATATACGGTCGCTTCTTTTAATGTCGAATTCAGGACCGCGATGATAGGGCGTCAGTACCGCTGCGTCGTGTCGAATTCCCTCGGCAGCGTGACCAGCAAAGCGATGACCGTGTACAAATATGTTCAGCCCAAGGCTCCCGCGATAACGGTCCAGCCGCAGGACATAACCGCAAATCTCGGCGACACCGTAACGATCAGCGTGGGCGCCACCGGCACGGACCTTTCATATCAGTGGCAGATCAAAAACACTGGCAGCACTGTCTGGACCGATTCCAAATACACGGTCGCCTCTTTTGACGTCGAATTCAGGACCGCGATGATAGGACGGCAGTACCGCTGCGTCGTATCGAATTCCCTCGGCAGCGTGATCAGCAAGGCGATGACCGTTTACGAATACGTGCCGCCTAAGGCTCCCTCGATAACGGTTCAGCCGCAGGACATAACCGCTAAACTCGGCGACACCATAACGATCAGCGTATGTGCCACCGGCACGGATCTTTCATATCAGTGGCAGATCAAAAATGCTGACAGCAATATCTGGGCCAATTCCAAATACACAGCCGCTTCCTTTGACGTAGAGTTCAAGTCGGCCATGATCGGGCGTAAATACCGCTGTGTCGTATCGAACTCTGTCGGCAGCGTGATCAGCAAGGCGATGACCGTTTACGAATACGTGGCTCCCTCGATAACGGTTCAGCCGCAGGACATAACCGCAACTCTCGGCGACACCGTCACGATCAGCGTGGGCGCCGCCGGTACGGATATTTCATATCAGTGGCAGATCAAAAACGCAGGCAGCACTGTCTGGACCGATTCCAAATACACGGCGGCTTCTTTTGATGTCGAATTCCGCTCCGCGATGATCGGGCGGCAGTACCGCTGCGTCGTGTCGAACTCCATCGGCAGCGTGACCAGCAAGGCGATGACCGTTTACGAATACATACCGCCCAGAGCTCCCACGATAAAGGTCCAGCCGCAGGACATAACCGCTGAGCTCGGCGACACCGTCACGATCAGCGTAGTCGCCGACGGCACGGATCTTACATATCAGTGGCAGATCAAAAACACGGACAGCAATACCTGGAGCGATTCCAAATACACTGCCGCGTCCTTCGACGTAGAGTTCAAGTCGGCCATGATCAGGCGTAAATACCGCTGCGTCGTATCGAACTCCCTCGGCACTGTGATCAGCAAGACGATAACCGTAAGACAGGTATTGCTCATAACCGTTCAGCCCACCGACATAAGCGTTAAAGACGGCGAAACGGTGAGATTTACTGTAAAAACGAACAAAACCGCCTCTTATCAGTGGAAAGTAAACCGCAGAGACGGCAGCGGCTATGTCGATTTGACCAACGACGGCACATTCAGCGGCACAAAGACCGCGACCTTGGGCTTTAATGCCACAGAGTCGATGCAGAACTACAGGTTCCGAGTATTGGTATCCGACGATTACAGCTCGGTTCTCTCTGAGTATGCCTGGTTCACGATTAGCGCCACCCCCATAATCACCCAGCAGCCGCAAAATCAGGCGGCGCAGCAGGGCGATACGGTTTACTTTACCGTAAAGGCTACGGGCGCGGTCAGCTACCGCTGGCAGGCGGACAAGAACGACGGCGAGGGCTTCGTGGATCTGACAAACCCTTATAGCTGGACAAATCCCGACACCGACACCATCTCCTTCATGGCCACCGTCGCGCGCGCAGGCTATATTTACCGCTGCAAGATAACCAACGAAAACGGCGACACTTACTCTAAGACCGCGACGCTCACTCTTGCCGCGCCGCCCGTAATAAATACGCAGCCCGCAAACGTGACCTCCGAAACCGGCAAGACGGTCTCCTTTACCGTCAAGGCGAGCAATGTCACCGCCTATCAGTGGCAGGTCGACCGCAATGACGGCGCGGGCTTCGTGGATATGAGCGAAACCAGCACCTGGCACGGCGTAAAGACCGCTACGCTCAGCTTCGAGGCCTCCGGCGCAAGATCGGAATATTCCTTCAGGGTAGTCGTATCAAACGCCTACATGTCGAAGAACTCCAATACCGTCAAGCTCACCGTGCTGCCCACCACGGTAACGCTTTCAAAAACCAGCCTTACTATGAAGGCTGGAGAGACATATACTCTCACCGCCACCGTGTCGCCTTCCCAGAGCGCGCAGGGCGTTACGTGGAAGAGCTCGAATACGAGCGTGGCGACGGTATCCGGCGGCACAGTCACCGCCAAGGGCTGCGGCACCGCCACGATAACGGTTACGACCAACACTAACAATAAGTCCGCGACCTGCTCCGTGACCGTAAACCCGGGCAGCTTCTCGGTTTCCAGCGCGACAGTGTCCGGCACCAGCGTGACGCTCAAGTGGTCGTCTTCGACCGGCGCGACCTATTATAAGGTGACCGCGACCAGCTCCGACGGGACCAGCACCAGGACTGTAAGCAGCATCTCCGCGCTCACCTACACGCTGACCGGGCTTAAGGAAAAGACCACCTACAGCATAGAGGTCGCCGCGTACACCGGCGACTACAAAACGAGCGCGGCCAAGGTCAGCGTGACCACGGGCACAGGCGACAGCACGGTTACCTACCGCGCGCTGCTGATAGGCGAAGAGAACTTCGATCCGATCTGCACGCGCAACCGCGGCGACGTCGGTCTTATGCGCAGCATGATTTCCGGCAGGAAGGGCGGCACCGGCAGCGCGTACTCAAAGATCAACTGCCTGTACAACCTGACTCCCAGCGGCGTGCAGAGCGCGATCTCCAGCACCTTCTCGGGCGCGGACAACGACGACGTATCGCTGTTCTTCATCGCAACGCACGGCGACATCTACTCCTCCGGCATCTACGCAGGCGCTTTGTCCACGGTGGACTCCAGCGGTAACGAAAGCTACATCCTGTTCTCCGAGCTCGCCAACTGGCTGAGCGCAGTGCCCGGCAAGGTGATCGTGGTAATCGAATCCTGCGGCTCCGGCGCGGCGATCTATGCCGAGGGCGTATCCGAGAATTCTGCGCGGAGCGTAAAGGACAACAGCGCTTCGGTACTGTCCCAGATCATAGGCGCGTTCTCGTCGGCAGACACCACGCTCACGCTGGGTGAGGAGCTCATATTCGACGCGGAAGGAAACGCGCTGCGCAGCGAGGCGAACACGGGCGAATTCAGACAGTCCAAGTTCTACGTGCTCGCCGCCTCGAGATATCAGGAGCTCAGCTGGGGCACCGAGGGCGGACCCTACAACTACTTTACCAAGTACCTGACTCAGGGCGTGGGAACCAGCGGCAGCATGCCTGCGGACACTAACAGCAACGGAGAGACCACGCTGCATGAGCTGTTCACCTACATCAAGAACAACTGCGATCCGCTGTCCTTCACCTACTACGGCGAGACCGTGCACCAGCACGTACAGGTATATCCGAAGAACAGCAGCTTCGTGCTGTTCAAGAAATAAAGCGGGCTTGTCGATACCGTCCGCGGCGCAAGCCGCCGCGGACGGAGAGTTCGCAAATGCGCAAAACGGAGGGGCAAAGCAGCCCCTCCGTTTTGCGTCTGCTTAGGCAGACCCTGAGGCTGCCTGACAGCTGTTTTTTTGGGTTATAAATTTTACAAACAAAATTTGTGCCTTTTTTGACTTGACACACACAGATATATATATAATTAATTAACAAAACCGGCCTTAAATACGGGGTCATGCCGCTGATGGAAACTCACGACGACTTCTGCAGCGGCAGGGTGGTGCGCGGCCTGATAGACGGCTGCGGCAGCGAAAACGTGGGCATACTGTGGGATTGCCTGCATCCCTTCCGCTACGGGCTGGACCTCAAGGAGACATACGAGGCCGTGCGCGACAGGATCCACCACGTGCACATGAAGGACGCAAAGGATTTAAGCCCCTGGGGCTTCACGCCATGCCTCGCGGGCAAGGGGCAGATGGATCTTAGAACCGCCGTGGACATACTCAAGGACAACGCCTACGGCGAATACGTGTGCTTTGAATGGGAAAAGCTGTGGCACCCGCAGATAGCCGAGCCCGAGGTCGCCTGCCCCCAGTTCATGGACAGCGTAATGAAAATGCTGGGCTGAAGGATTTTTTAAGGCCTTTGCGCCGGTGCAGATTCGCTTAACACAAATGTCCGCCCTTCAGGATAACTGCCTGTGGGGCGGCGTTTTATGAACGCCCGGATAATCTGCGATTTCGGTTTTGTTTCGGTTTCGTGTTGCGCTGTGCTCTTGCGCAAAGCGGAGTTTTACGATATAATGTAGCCAGCAAAGCGGGTGGAGGATTATATGGATACGCAAAGGTTGTTCGATATCGTCGATTCTTATCGGGAGGATATACTTTCCACGCTCAGGCGCTGGATACGCGTGCCCTCTGTGGGCGGAGAACGCAGCGCGGAGAACGCGCCCTTCGGCGACGGAGTGCGCCGTATGCTGGATACCGCGCTGCAGGACGCGGCGGATATGGGCTTTGAGACGCGCGAGTTTGACGGCTACGCGATGCACGCGCAGCTGGGTCACGGGGACGAGACCATGGGCATGCTCTGCCATCTGGACGTGGTGCCCGCGGGCGACGGCTGGACGCGCGACCCCTGGGGCGGCGAGATTGCGGACGGCAGGATATACGGACGCGGCACCGCGGACGACAAGGGCTGCGCGGTGCTTGCGCTGTACGCGATGAAGGCTGTACGCGAGGCGGGCATACCGCTCAAGGACAGCGTGCGCCTGATACTCGGCTGCGACGAGGAGACGGGCATGACCGACATGCGCCATTACGCCTCGTGCGTGAAAATGCCGGATTACGGCTTCAGCCCCGACGCGGAGTTCCCTGTGATAAACACCGAAAAGGGCGGCGTCAACCTGCGTCTTACTGCCGAAAGCGCGGGAGAGGCAGGCGCGGAGATAGCGGTTCACGAGCTCTACGCGGGCGAGAGGCCGAACGTGGTGCCAGGGCTCGCGCTGGCGGTGCTCAGCGTAAAGGACGCGGAGCGCTTCGAAAAGGATTTCGCGCGCGTGACAGCTGAAACCGGCTTCGACGTAAAATGCGAAAAACGCGCGGACGGCAAATATACGCTTACCGCGAAGGGGCAGAGCGCGCACGCTTCCATGCCGCATTTGGGCAAAAACGCGGCGGGCATGCTGCTGATACTGCTCAGCAGGCTGAACGCGGGCGGGGGCATACGCGCTGCGATCGCCGCTTTAGCGGACAAGCTCGGTCTGGAGGGCGACGGCAAATCCCTCGGCATAGCCTGCGCGGACGAGGAAAGCGGCGCGCTTACCTGCAATCTCGGCATACTGCGCTTCGACGGCCGCGTGCTCAGCGCGGTGCTGGACATCCGCGCCCCCATGTGCGCGGATTATACGCTGCTGTGCGGGCAAGCGGTTTCCGCGCTGGCCGGCACGGGCGTGGGCGTGTATATGGCCTCGAGCAGGCCTCCCTATCACGTGGACAAGGATCACCGCGTGGTCAGAAACCTGATAGACGCCTACAGCGAGGTGACCGGCGAGCCGGGCTACGCGTTCGCGATAGGCGGCGGCACGTATTCGCGCTGCATGCCCAACACCGTGGCCTTCGGGCCTAACTTCCCGGGCGACCCGGATATGTGCCACATGCCAGACGAATTCATGGACATAGGCAAGCTGATAAAGAGCTGCAAGATATACGCGCTCGCTATAGCGAAGCTCGCGGGCAGACGCTTTAGCAGGTCTATCGCGATAGACGGCCCCTGCGGCGCGGGCAAGAGCACCGTGGCGGTAGAGGCGGCGCGGCGTCTGGGCGGAAATTATCTGGATACGGGCGCGATGTACAGAGCCGTGGGCGTATACATGCTGGACGCGGGCGTCGACCCTGCTGACGCGTCTGAGGTGCTCGCGCACGCGGAGAACGCGTGCGTGGACGTGAAATACACGCCCGAGGGCGAGCAGCACACCTACCTTAACGGCGTGGACGTGACCGCGCGGCTCAGGACGCCGGAGGTCTCCCGCGCGGCGAGCGCGGTGGCGACGGTAAAGCGCGTGCGGGAGCTGATGGTAAAGCGCCAGAAGGAGCTTGCGTCTGAAATGTTCCTGGTATGCGACGGGCGCGACATAGGCACCTGCGTTATAACCGACGCCGCGCTCAAAATATACCTTACCGCGGACGCCGAGGAACGCGCCCGCCGCCGCTTCAACCAGATGGAGGACAAGAGCTGCGGCTTCGAGGCGGTGCTCAGGGATATTAACGCCCGCGATTACAACGACATGCACCGCGAGGAATCCCCGCTCAGGAAGGCGGACGACGCCGTGCAGCTGGATACCACGCACATGACGTTCGACGAAGTGGTGCAGGAGGTAACGCGCCTGTACAGGGAAAGGATAAAGGAATAAGGCGGTCTCAAGGCCGTATACCGGACTTAGCCGCAGGGAGACGGAGCAATGGTCAAAACTACCCGCAAGCTTATAAAGCTGCTGTTCACGGCGCACTATTTCATATTTCATCACATGCGTCTCACGGGCATGGAAAATCTGCCCCGGTCGGGCGGCTATATACTTGCGCTTAACCATACCTCGCTGATGGACGCGTTCACCTGTCTTGTAATGATGCCGGACGACGTGCGCTTCATGGCGAAAAAAGAGCTGTTCGAAAACAGGATAATCGCGTGGTTCGCGCGCGGAGGCGGGGGGTTCCCCGTGGACAGGGAGGGCAGCGATCTGTCCGCCCTGCGCGAAGCGTCTTCCATACTTAAGGACGGACACCCGCTGGTGATTTTCCCGGAGGGGCATCGCTATAAGGACGGCGCGATACACGAGCTTAAGCCCGGCTGCGCGATGCTGGCGATGATGACGGGCTGCCCGGTGGTGCCCGGGCATATACATACAAAATATCGTCCGTTTCAGAGCGTGCGCATTAACATAGGCGCGCCGTTTATAATAGAACGCGCGCGCGGCGCGGGGATGCTCGAAACCGGCACGCAGCTCATCAGAGATAAAATGGAAGCACTGTGAGGTACGCAGCGTGACGGCTGACGGAAGCACGCTTGTCAGGCGCGAAAGCCTGCCGCGGGACGTGCGTGAAAGCGCGGCAGATTCGTATACGGCTGCGGGCGGGCTGCCCGCAGCTGAAAACGGCGGCGCGGAGAGGGGCGGCGCATGAGGCTTATATTTGCGTCGGACTCGTTCAAGGGCAGTCTGACCAGTGAAAACACTATACGTCTTTTGACGCAAGCGGCGAAGAAGGTATTCGGAGAATGCGAATGCGTCGGCGTGCCGCTTGCGGACGGCGGCGAAGGCACTGTGGACGCGCTGATCGCGTCCGGAAACGGAAAAAAGGTTTTTACGCGCGTGCACGGCCCGCTGGGCGAGGAGCTTGAAGCGGGATACGGCGTATTGAACACGGGCTGCGCGGTGATAGAAATGTCGGCGGCGTCCGGGCTTACGCTCGTTCCGGCAGAGAAGCGCGACCCGCGTCATACCACAAGCTTAGGCACTGGGGAGCTCATACTCCACGCGCTGGACGCGGGATACCGGGACATATACATAGCGATAGGCGGCTCCGCGACCAACGATGGCGGCATGGGCTGCGTTTCTGCGCTGGGGGCGCGCTTTTTGGACAGCGAGGGGCGCGCGCTTTCCGGCTGCGGACGCGAGCTTATAAACGTTTCGCATATCGATATTGCCCGGCTCGATCCGCGCATAAAGAAAACGCGCGTCACCGTGATGTGCGACGTTACAAATCCGCTGTGCGGAGAGCACGGCGCGACTATGACGTTCGGAAGGCAGAAGGGCGCGACGGACGTTTCCGCGCAGCAGCTCGAGGCAGGCATGCAGAACTACCGTGACGTAATAAAACGGGAATTCGGCGCAGACTGCGACAGTATCCCGGGCGCGGGCGCGGCGGGCGGTCTCGGCGCGGCGCTCAGCGTGTTTCTGCACGGGAACATGCGCTCGGGCATAGAAACGGTGCTTAAGCTGAACGGCTTCGATCAGCTCCTTGACGCGGCCGATCTCGTGGTCACGGGCGAGGGCTGCACGGACAGTCAGAGCTGCTTCGGCAAGGTGATGCAGGGCGTGGGCATGCACGCCAGGGCAAAAGGCGTACCCGTGCTGGGGCTTTCGGGCTCGCTCGGCGCGGGCGCGATGGACATCTGCATGTACGGCGTGAGTTCGCTTATGAGTACGGTGAACGCGCCGATGCCGCTTATGGAAGCCATGAGCAGGGCTGAAGAGCTCTACCTTCAGGCGGCGGAGCGGATGTTCAGATTCGTGCGCGTGGGAATGGAAATGAAAAACGGCAGGCTCAGCGTGTAAGCTGCCGTAATAGAGAATGCTTTGATGGGGCTGCCGTCATACGAGACGGCAGTCCCAAACGTTTATGTCGGTATCCTGAAATACCTGCTTAAGCCTCTGCTGCAGCTGGGCTTTGGTCGTATTTTTCCTGAGTATCACCTGCAGGAAGCCGCCGCCGCCCGCGCCGCAGACCATCCTGCCGTCGATAAGGTCCGCTATGCTGTCGAAAATCTGGTCGATCAGCGTGTTGGTGCTGCCGGCGTCTATGCGCTTGCTGAGCTCCCAGTGCTCGGAAAGCAGCGCCGCGAAGGCGTCCACGCGCCCGCGCTCCAGCTCGAAGCGCATGAGCGCCGCTATGCGCTGTATCTCGTTAAGAGCATACAGGGTGTCCGGCTCGTTTCCTATGTACCTGCCCACCACGTCGCGCAGCAGGTTGCGCGCCAGCCTTCGCTGTCCCGTGTATATCAGCGCGAAGCGCGCGTTCAGCTCCGCGAGCGTATCCGGGTCGAGAGTTACGTGCTCCACCTTCAGCTGCTGTCTTAGGCCCGGACGGCTGGTGGCGAATTTTATGCCGTCTGTGACGCCGCCGACCTGATCCTGCCAGCCGCCGCCTGTGGACATAAGCTGTTCCATGCACAGCACGGTGCTGTAGAGCGCGTCTTCGTCGTATTCGGCGTCCAGAAAGCCGAGTATCGCCTTGACGCACGCGGAAGCGAGTATGCTGCTGGTGCCCAGCCCCGAGCCCTTCGGTACGCCCGTGACCTCGGTGTCCATTATGAAGCCGCCGCCCAGACGCGCAAGCAGCTTTTCCAGACTGCCGCCGTGCGCGGGTATGACCCCGCACGCGAGCAGCGCCGCCTTCTGCAGCGCGAAGGAGTCGAAGGGATCGCCCACGTTCTGCAGCGCGCTTATCGTGTCAAATTCGCCGTGCACGTCCATGTCGCGGCTGTCGAATATTATCTTCCGCTCAGGTATGCGCTGCAGGCTCACCTTTACGGGGCGCTCTCCGTTTAAAAGCACCGCCGCGTTTAAAACCGTGCCGCCGTTTTCGTTGCAGTATGGGGGAGTGTCCGTCCAGCCGCCGCCCCAGTTTACGCGCAGCGGCAGCGATACGGTGTATTCGTCATGCGCGATGCGCGCGTGCTCGTTCTGCGTAAGCTCCGACGCGGCGTCCTGCACTATCGCGTCCGCGAGGCTGCGAAACGCCTTTACGGTAAGCGCGTCGTCGTTCAGCGCTTTGCCTGTGTAATAATACAAACGCAGCTTTTCGCTGTAGGGCGCTTTTTCGAGCTGTCTGGAAAGCCAGTCCTGCTGGATGGGCGTAAGCGGGGAAGCCAGGCGCGCGTCCGACGCAGGACGGGAGGAATGGATGAGCGCGTAGATATCGTTCATCTGCACCAGCTCGGCCATGCGGTTGTTCCAGTCGAGTATCGCCTGCGTATCCGCGTCGTTGAAGCCCGAGCACAAAGACTTGCGGCCCGGCCACGCGGCGGCGTCCTCCAGATGCCCCTCTGCCGCCGCCGCGTACAGCCTGAGCGCGTAGGAGACGGCTTCTTTTATAGTGCCGCATTCGGGATACAGGCGCGCGTTCCAGAGCGTGTGCTCCTCGCCCTCCTCCCACCAGTCGCCCGTCAGCGGTCTGCCGAACAGCTTGTCCTGCTTGGGATTGTCGTTTACGCCGAATATCCGGCATACGAAGCGGCCGTCGGTCTGCTTGAGTCCGTGCATGACCACGTGCGCGGGCACCTCTTCGCCTGCGTGCACGTCTATGTAGGACAGCACGCTGCCGCTGCCCACGCGCGCGCCGGAATGCACGTAGGATACCTCCAAATAGCAGCCCTCGTCTATCTCTGCCTTCGGGCTGAGCACGGAATTATAGCCTGCGCCGCAGCGCTGAGAGCAGTTAACCTGCGCTTTCCAGCCGAGATCCGCGTAATCGCTTACCCCGCCGCTCATAAGCTCAAGTATCTCGGCGGTCGTGCCGAAATGTATGAACTTTGCGGGCGCGAGGCGCAAAAGCTTCATCCTGAAGGGCCTAAGCGCGTTCCACACGGCCGTGCGCGCATTTCGCAGCTCGTCACTGTAATCGCCCTCCGGCTTTTCCAGATAGAACTTCTCCAGCGTGGAATCCTCCGCGAGCGGATACTGAAAATCACCGTACAGGCTCAGCCGAACGGTGCTGTTTACGAATTTTGCGTACTTATCGGGCGAGAACGCGCCGTTTTCGCATACCAGGCCGTAGAGTGCGTTCATTACGTCAGTGCCGAATATAACGGCTCCCGTGTCTATGTCCACTGCGCCCTGTTCGTTTACCGCGCCCGCCGCCGTGAGCGTTTCGACCGACTGCTTGTGCAAAAACGCCTTTACGCAGCCGTCCGCGCCGCGCAGGAACACGCCGTGATCCTTGCCGGTCTCTACGTTTTCCTTGAAGCTTATGCAGGCCGCGCCTTTGCCGGAATAATCGATAAGCAGGGAATTAAACAAAAGCAGCACGTCGCCCGAAACCAGCAGCATGCCCTCGCGCAGGCGTCCGGGCACCGCGCTGAGCGCGATCATGAATTCGTCGAAGAGCGTGCTGCTGCGCCCGTCCGGCAGCCTGTGCGGCACGGGGGAAAACAGCTTGCCCAGCGCCGAATACTGCGGCACGCGCTTGCTGTCGCCGCCGCTGTGCAGAACGAGCACGCGCTTTCCTTCAAAATCCGTGCGCTGCCTTAGCCACCTGAGCACGGACAGCGTCGCTCCGCCGGAGCCGACGCGCTTTCCGCCTTCGTCCGGGATCACCGCGAACGTCGTGCGCGCGGGCAAAAACGCGCGCCGGCTCTCAAGCTGCCGCTCAAAGCCCTCCGCCTGATGGGCGTTGCTCGCGGTCAGAACCACGTAATCCCATACCGGAAACGACTCCGACCTGACGCTGCGCTGATAATCGTCCCACGCGTCCTTGTAGGACTGCGAGAGGTAAAGGCTGGTGTTGATCAAATTATGCGTATGCATCGATTCTTGTCATTCTCCTCATCGGTAAGCTTGTCAGACGGCTAAAACCCATTCATGAACGGTATTCTGGATTTGCTTTATCGGCAGAAATCTCCTAAACAGCATGTTTAGGCTTTTTGAAGAGCTTTTTTTTCAGAACGCCGAGGCTTTCTTTGAACAGCGAAGGCATCATCTGCGGTTTTGTCTTCCAAAGAATAATACATGCACAGGAGTATACCGCTATACCTACAGAAATCTTGATGAGCATATTGAGCACGTTGCTGTTCACCATGTGACCCAATGAATAAAGTACAGCAAACATGATAACGCCGAACACTAAGTAGATCGAATTTTTCAGTATGCCCTTAACACAATGAAGCCTGCTGTCAGTTTTTCCCATGAGTGTGATTTGCATAAAACAGACGACCGCTTCCGCGATCAGAGTTCCTATTGTGGCTCCCTTCGCTCCCAGCTTCAGCGACTTGATCAACAAGTAATTGGCAATAAAATTGACGACAGCCCCGCATAAAACGGCACGGGCATAAACCTTATCTTTTTTCTCAGGTATCAGAAAAGCCGTGCGGGTGTGCGTCGATATCGTTTTGAAAATCACGACGAATGCGAAAATATCGATCAGCTCTATACATGGCTCGTAGCCTTTTCCGAAAAAAATGGGGATGAATTCGTTTCCTACTGCCGCGATCCCAAATGCGATCGCACATATAGCGCATAAGCCGAAGCCGATCGATTCATTCTGAGTATCCCGCGCCTCATCGGGCTTATTCTCTCCGAACAGCGACGATATTCTGGTCATAAACACGCTGCTGCACGCAACTATGAGCGTTAATGGTATATTGACCAGCTTGTCAGCATTGTAATAATACCCGCTGTTGGCGTCGTCGCTGAACATACCGAGCATCGTCTTGTCCATGATATGATATACGCTTGTCGCCAAAACGGGTATGAACAGAACGATATTCGGCCGGATATGCTTTCTGATTTCTTCCCAAGTCGGTTTTACATAATCCGTATACTTTCTTAACTGCGTCCACAGTACGGCATTGCTGAGAAACTGTCCAAACGACAGGATCAATACATATTTTATAAGATCAGATCTGTTGTGAACAAAGATAAATATGCAGGCAACAGTAAAAACCTTGATAAGTAAGTTTCTGAGAACGGTTGTCCGGTACTTTTCCAGTCCGAAGAACAACCAGCTGATATTTATAAGCTCACCTGCCATGTAAAACATATTGGCGAACAGTACAATTCGGTTTTCCGTCGGAATAGTAAAACACAGGACGGTATAAACAAGCGTCGACAGTATCCCCGTGAAAAACTGAAAAGAGTATATGCTCCAAAAAAGCTTGCTGACGTTTTCTCTTCCTTCGCCCTTGCCTTGCGCTATTGTACGCATTCCATACTGACCGACGCCAAGCAGTGCGAAAAGCATGAAATAATGTACGATCGAATAGTTGTAGGAATAAATCCCCAATCCGTCAGCGCCGAGCCGTCTTGACAAATAAGGCGAGGTAACCAGCGGAATACATACGGCGAATATCTGATATATCGTCTGGTAAGTCAGGTTTTTCTTTAGTGTAGACATTTATGCGTTTCTGCCCCCGTATAGTTTGGTTTGCTATGGTTTTTGCCCAATTATCGCTCTTGTATATCTGTGCTTTTTAAGTATCAGAGTTATAAGCAAGCTCAGCGTAATCGATACAACGACATTTATTATTATGATCAAGCCGGGCCCGACTATGCCGTTCAGCAGATACAGACAAAGGTATATTATTTGCTGATGGAACAGGTATATTCCCAAAGTATGCTCACTTAAAAGCTTAAAAACTGCGTTGCGCTGGTTTATCTGTGCTCCGACCCATTGCCAGACAATAAAATTGACAATAGTTCCAACTGCATACAGAGCGAATAACAATCCGCTTTGCACAGCTTTCATTAAAGAAGTGTCGGCTTTATCCAAATAACAGACCCCTGAAAGCAATGCGGCAAAGAGCAGCAGCCAATATGGAAACGGTATTTTGCTTATAATGCAGTCTGTTCCTTTTTGACGGATTTTGAACCCCATCCAGAAGAAAAATACCATCTCGCAGGTTTGCCAGATTGCAAAAATATTCTGCAAATAGTGTAAACCGAGGGCGCCGATAAAATACAGAAGGACTGCGGCGATACCGCCCGCTATATCGTGCTTTGCAAAAAAATCATATAAAAGGTAGAATATCATGAATACTTCAAAGCTCACAATCAAATACCATAATTGATTAGGAGCCGTTGCCAAAGCAAATCTTCTGAAAATTCTGTGCGGCGTATAATCAAAAAAAGCAAGCGCAAAAGGAATCGCCCATAACAAAGCAACACATACATACGGTATGAGGAGCCGTTTCGATTTATTTATTAAAAACGGTTTGAACTGTTGATACTTGCGCTTCTCTGACTTCAAATAACAGAAGAGATAGCCCGACAAAAACATAAATACATAAATATGACAGGATAAGCGCAGTACTGCATCGGAAATACCAACAAGAAACGCCGACGTCTGGTTTGGTGAAACAGAGAAAAAATCCGCATTTCCCCAAAACAGCGCGCTGTGGTAAATTACTACCATGCACATCATTACTGTTTTTATAAATGCGCAGTTGTTAAGTTCGGCGTTTTTGTCGTTTACATAACGCAGCATGGTTATCCTCGCTTGCAATATACCGTATTAATCTGCTTTGGTTACAGCGATGCTTCTTACTTCTTTATTCGCTCTGTAAATCTTCAAAAGCAGTATTGTAATAATAACTCCGCCTGTCAGAAGCCATGTGAAGAAAGACGCGTTGATTGCCTGCCATACCAGAAACAGCATGATGAATATGACGAATCTTTCGCTCTCGTCTCTCGAGTTGGAGATCACGATATTAATGATTCTGCTGAACGCATAAGGGTAAAACAACAAACTGAGGAACCCGAAATTTCTGTAAGCGTCGCCCCATAAGCCATTGTTGGCGCGTGAAGAGGTGAGTGTTATGCGCCTGCCGTAATTTATATAGAAATCAGAGCCACCCGGATACGGACTCTGGAAAAATACCCTTAGAATACTTTCACGCAGCAGCAATAACTCGTTTTCGCGGAAGAAGCCGATGGACTTATATCCAATACTGGAGGGGACCAGAATGATTCTGGAAAACTGTGAAAGATACGCAACCTCTCCAAACGCATTATAAAGAACGACGCAAAGAACCATGAGCAGAATAACGAAAGACTCAAACGTATAAAAGAATTTCAGATATGATCCGGCTGTAAATCTGTGCAGAATATATATGACGACAATAAACACATACAGCAGCAGCCATGTCTTCATGCCGTTCACAAAAAACAGCAGCAGACCAAAGATAAGCGATAATAAAGCCAGTAAATACCGCTTCTTGTCGAGATACCGCGCGGCAAAATACGGAAAGACAGTTCCTCCCAAAAACATAAATACATAGTTGATTATCGACGGCAGCTTTGCCGCGCGCAGCGCCATTCTTTGCTCTGTCGTATCGCTGAGGTTCAGTACTACCGGAAAACCGGCAAGAGCCCATATCGCTACGGCTATCGCTCCGCAAAGCAGCGGCAGCACAATATCTATATGCAGCAGATGCGGCATCTTCAGCAGTTTATTGCTGTCAGACAGCGCTGTATAAGAATAGTGCTTCAGCAATAATACGATTATTAAAAAGTAGAGAAAAGGAAATACAAAGTCCAGAATACCGACGGTAGCGCGGAATGCGTACACTGTCAGAGTCGGAATGATGCAAAACAAATATAAATAACGGATTATGTGCAGGTACATTAATTGCTTTACCGGTTTATTGTTGAATAAGAAAAGCAAAAATATACCGAATACCACAGTTGAAATAATCCATTTTTCAGAGTTGAATACCAATTCTGCCGACATGTAGCTAAAAACAGCGTAATACTTTGGAATAAATACGAACTCCAATACTGTTTTGAATACTGTCAGCAGGATCGCTTCAAAAAGCCATTGCCGTAATTTCTTTTTAAAACTGTTCTTCATAATAATTTCACTTTAACTTACTTTATGCAATTCCGACCGTAAACGCTTCACGCTTTCCTTATCGTACGCCGCTGTGCTCAATTAATGCTGCTTCGACTCGATACCGCGCTTTGCAATATCATTATAGCTGAAGGTTTTCATACCGTACTGTTCGGCGGCTTCTTTCATTTTCAGTATTTTTGCCGGATCGTTGATCAACGATCTAAGTACGTCTTCTATCTCTTGCGCAGAAGAATTCTCAAGGAAAACAGCGTTGCCGCCTAAATCGACGTGATCGAAGCCCTCGATCTTCTTAAAAACGCAAGGCTTTCCCTGCGCTGCCGCCTGTTCCCACATAACCGAATGCAGCCCCGGAAATACAACCAGATCACCGGCAGCGAACAGCGGATAGCTCTCTTCTGATTTTATCCATCCTATGTATATTATATTCGCAGAAGCTGCGCTTTTCTCAAAATCATCCTTAAGCTCGGCAGAGACGTTCCCGAATATCAGCAATTTGACATGCGGATCCGATATTTTATTTACTGCCTGCATCAAATGCAGCGTTTCGGGACGGTTTTTGTTGATCTTCCCACCGGTTACGATAAGAAAATCGTCTTTGGCAATCTGATATTTCTCGCGTATGCGCCGCCTGACATCGGGCGCGGCGGCCTCTTTTACAAGTTCGTCATCTGCTCCGATTACAAGCAGCTCGCACTTTTCTTCCGGCAAACCGTACACATTTTTCAGAAAATCGACTCTGGCGGGAAGAACGCCGTAGAATTTTTCCGTATATGGATTTATTATATGAGCACAATGCTTCCAAATAATCTTGTGCAATATGTTCTTCGACAGCCAATTCGAGGCGCTGTTAGCAAAATCCGCGTGGTTATCAACGAAAATTTTCAAATCAGGATGCGTTTTTGCGTATTTGGCTACAATATCTATATCCAAAAACTGACATCCGTGAATAAACAGCACATCCGGCGCCATTTTTTCAAGCGCCTCTTTCGTGCCGGAGTATCTGCGCAGCCGCTTATACAGTTTTAAAGGCTCTTTGTAATTCAGCCTCGTGACTTGTATTCCGTATTCATTGATGTACGTTCCCGCGTTTTTAAGAAGCACTTGCTTCCCTTTTGAATCAAACGAAACCAGCGACGCGAGCACTTCGACGTCATGCCCCTGCAGCTTATGAAATTTCGGCAGCATGTTTTCCTGATACGAATAATGATCAGGATAAAAGCTTGCCAGACACATATGAACTATTTTCATAATCTACAGCTCCTTTGTTCTATCTGTGAAGGTGTCGAACGCTTTGAAATTTTCGCCCATTTTTGCGATCTGCCCGTCTGTCCAGTTCCACCATTTTACGGCAGACAGTTCGCTGATCGTTTCTTCACTGAAACGATATTTAATTATTCTCGCGGGCACGCCGCCTACTATCGCGTATGGCGGAACGTCGTGCGTTACCACAGCTCCCGCTGCGATAATGGCCCCGTCAGAAACAGTGATTCCGCTTTTTATCTGCGCATGAGCCCCGATCCATACGTCGTTTCCGATGATCGTCTTAGGGCAGTTTTCATAGGGTATTTTTGCAAAATGCGTACGCAGGTAGTTGTTCCCGCTCAAAAACACGGGCGAGGTAGATATAAAATCTGTGGGGTGCGAAGGCATGCCGATGTTGCAACCTTCGGATATTGAGCAGAAATTGCCGACGTTTACATTTTGCAGCAGTGCACCACGCGCTACATATGAATATCTGCCAAGGGAAGATTTGTATATCCGCGCTTTGCTGCGTACCGACGCGGTTCTATCTATCTGCGAGCCTGCGATCATTGCTGAAAAACAGATTTTTTTATTGAATGCATATTTCAGTTTGTCAGAAATGAGGCGCGTTATACGTCTGATTTTCATTTTTGCAATTTACCTTTTATGCTTCGGCTTGTTCAGCGCTGCTGCGTTTCTGTTATTACTGACAGATACTGCTTTACGCTTTTATCCTTGCTTGCGTATTCGGATAAGTATTTTTTGCCGTTTTTACCCATCTCTTTACGTGAATCAATATTATAATACAAAACGTGAATTGCGTCAATCAGCTGCTCTTCGTCTCCGGCATCGGCGACTATCCCGGCGTGCGCTTCAGAGATCAGCTTCGCCAACTCGCTGGTTTTATCGAACGACGCAAGCACAGGTCTTTCAGCCGCCATTATGCTCCATGTTTTGCTGGGAACGGAGCTGCCGCCTACGCCGGGCTTTGATATGATCAGCCCGCAGTCGCCCAGACTGAACACGTGCGCGATCTCGCTGTAGTCCTGAAAGGGCAGCAGGATCACGTTGCCGAGCTCCCTTTCGTTTATGCTCTGGGCGAGGCTTTCCTTCGCCGCGCCTTCACCTATCAGCACGAACCTTACATCCGGCAGCTCGTCTTTAAGCTTCTGCGCGGCGTCAAGCAGCATGTCCAGATTCTGCGAATGGCCGATATTGCCGCTGTAGCAGATGTAAAACAGGCTGCGGTCGAGCTTGTAGCGCTCGAACAGCACGTTGTTTTCGCGCGCTACGGGATAAACGTCGTCGGTATTTACCCAGTTGGGCACGACGGTTATCTTTTCCTCCGGCACGCCCTTGTCCATGATGTTCTTTTTGAAATCCTCGGATATGGTTATGATCCTGTCCGCGTGACGGTAGGTATAGTCTTCGATTTTGCGGCCGAGCTTCCAGATAAGGCTGCCCTTGCGCGTCATCTTCGCGTTTACCAGCGAATCCGGAAAGATATCCTGCAGGTTGTACACGAACGGTACGTTATGGCCGTATCTTTTGCTCAGCTTTTTTTTGACCTTTGCGCACAGTAGCCCCTGCGTGGGCGGCGTGCTGGCGGAGTATATGAGATCGATACCCTGCGCGCGGGAGCCCTTGAAGTACTGCGCGACGTTTACGCACACGTACCTGAGCGCGCGCTGCAGCGGATTTTTGCCTTCCGGGAACATCGCGAAGCGGTGAATAATTATACTTCCGTCATTCCGCTCTTCATATTTGATTTTTTTGTATTTTTGTCTGATTTCTTTCGTAACACCGCGGGTTGGAGTCGGTACATAGTTTTCGATAACAATGCCGGCATCAGCATATGCCGCGTTAAGATCCCTGGACAAATGAGAACTTGATACCTGCTCCGGAAAACAATATGGAGACAGCTTCAGCATTTTTATCATAATCGATTCCCCAATTCAATTGATTTCCACTGTGGCGATTCGCGGCTCGAAGCAGCAGGCGGGACGCAGGCATACTATCCTTACGCCGCTGGCTCTCTGCGGGCCAACCTTCATGAACGTGGCGAGCACGCTGGTTTTGCCGTGCAGGCCCAGCGGGCCGATATCCGTCTCGTTGACTCTGCGCGTGATTTCGGCTTCTATTTCGGACTGGACGCCGTATCTGCCGTCCGCCTGCGCCTGCAGCATGAGCGCGGAGGCCTCGAAATGGGAGCGTCCCACGCCTATCGCGAGCGTGCAGGGCGTGCAGCCCAGCAGCGCCACGGCTTCTGCCGCCCACGCGCAGATCTCGTCCAGCACGGTCTGCACGCTGTGCTTATGGAATACGCGGTAGGTCCTTGCGCGTATTGCGGGGCCGCCGCCGAACATAAGTATATGCAGGCGCAAAACGTCGTCCGCGCACCTGCGTATAAGTATGGGCGCCGGCTCGACGCCCGCGCTGTCCGGGTCGAGCCCGCCGGACTGGTCTATTCGCTGCGCGTCGCTGCCCATTATGCCCATGGGCCTGCCGGGCAGCTTTCTTAGACCCTCGCGCACGCCCTCGTATATCGCATCCAGCGTATCGCCGCTCACGACTGCATTTCGCCCGACCTCCAGCAGCATATGCGGTATGCCCGTATCGTCGCACAGAGGACTTTGGTTCTTCTCAGCCGCCTCGGCGTTTTCAAGCAGTGTTTCCAGCACCCATTTGGCGTTTTCGTTCGTTTCGGCAGCGATCGCCCGTCTGTATGCGTCCTTTTTGTCGTCACGGAAGGTCGAGCCCGCGCGCACGAGCGTATCGCGCACGAGCGCCTTTATTTCGTCATGGCTTTTATTCATATACGCTCCTTCCGTGCGCTGCCGCTATCACGGCGGGATAGCGGTCCACCTTCAGGCGGTACAGTGCCTCCATGCCCAGCTCCGGGAACGCGATCAGCTCGCTTTCCAGCGTTTTGTCGCCCAGCAGCGCGGTAACGGGCGGTATGACCGCGTAGATGGCGTTGTATTTGGCGAGTGCGGCGACTGTCTCGGGGTGCAGCTGTCCCTTGCCGAGATGCAGCTTTACGCCGTATTCGGAGAGCGGCGCGATGCTGCTCTCGATTTCGAGCTTGTTCGAGGAGGTCGGTCCCACGCCCGCGGGGCTGACCGCGGTATGGAATATAACTCCGCCCTTAAGGCCGAGAAAGTCGGCTTTGCCCTCATGTATCAGCTGTATCACCTTCGGCAGCACGGCGTCGCGTCCGCAGAATATGTATCCGCTTATGCTGACCTTGTCGCCTGCACGCAGGGAGGCCGCCGCTTCTTCGGTTATGGGTGTCTGCAAATCGATAATCATACAAAATTATGCCCTTTATTCAGCTTATGCATCGAACAGATCCGGGTATTTCGATTCGTCCGCTATTACGCCGTAGGCCTTTGCGCGCATGACGATCTTTTCCGCCCAGCAGCGGTGCGGACCTATCTCGTTCATCTTGTTGCCGCTGGCGCTCTTGATAACGCCGCCGCTCGTGTCCAGCACCTGCAGCGCGTCGTCGTAGACCTCCTTGGTCACCGCGAGCATGCCGTTCACGTAGGGGATATGGGTGGGGTGGATGATCGTTTTGCCTATAAAGCCGTTCGCGCGGTCGAGCAGCAGCTCCCTGAGCAGGCCGTCGACGGCGTCGTTTATAAGGGTCTGCTGCTTGAACAGAGACTTGTTTATGCTGTGGGGCGCTTCCTCAAATTTCATGTCCTTCTTGGCCCGGAAATACTCCCACACGGGGCCGGACACGCTGTAGTCGTTATGGCGCGCGAATACGTTCAGCACGTCCTTCAGGCAGTCGGCCACCGTCATTATATCATATATCGTGTAATTTATGCCTCTGCGCACGCCGAAGACGCTGGACCAGTCCGTGCCGCCCACGCGCACGTTGAGCACCAGCCTCTTGTGGCGGTCGAGTATCTGCTTTACGCCCATAAGCTCGGGTATGCGCGTTTCGAGGTACGCCATCTCCTTGCTTTCGAGTATAGGCATGCCGTAAATTATCTCGCCGAATTTCTCGTTCAACTCCTCTAAATGGCTGTAATACGCCTCGCCTGTTTCCGCGTTGAATTTCGGAAAATTGAAGGCGGTCACGAGGTGGATGTGCTCCGGCTTCAGCATGGAGGAGAAGTGCCGGAACTGATCGATATTGCGCACGCGGAAAATGATAAGCGGTATCTCCTCGTATTTTATCGTGCCCTTTGCGAGCTCTGCGTTCAGCGCGTCCAGCAGATTTATGACGTTTTTCTCCGCCTCGGGCACGAGCTCCTCCCTGCACGCGTCCTCAAAGCACATGACCATCGAGGTCAGACCGGGATATTTCTTGGTTAGTATAGGCTGCAGAAAGTCCTTCGTGCCGGGCATGTACATCGTCGCGCCCAGGCAGTAACGCAGCATCTCCTGCTCGGTGTATTTGTCGAAGTTTATAGGCTGCACGATAAATCTATCGTCAGGCTGATATGCATGGTGTCTCAAATCGTTTCGCTTCCTTTCTCGCGGTCTTATGGACGATATGTGATATATGGTTTTTATTCATAGCTGTGTCAGGTTGTCAATAAACACGGCATATGCTGCTAAGCTCAAAACCAATGATAAGCGGCATATGAACGCGACGGACAATCATGCCAGCTTTTCTCCATTACGGATATCCATCACATACTTCACGACAAGAGCTGTAATAAGCTGTACATCTTCAAATGTGATATTCATATGCATCGGCAACGAAATAATGTGTTCGCTGGCGAATTCTGCATTTGGGCATGTTCCCTTACCATATGCGTACATACGGTAATCGGTATTTACAATATAATGCACGCCCGGATATACTTCATTGGAGTTCAGATACACCATAAGCCCGTCGCGGTCTTTTACAAGGATCTGGAACAGGTGCTGGGATGTAATACAGTCGTTTGATATCTTAACAAGTCCGACTTGATCGGGATACTTTTCGAAAATGTCTGTATACCACTTTGCCAGCGCCCTGCGATAAGCGTTATCGCGGTCCAAGTGCGGAAGCTGAGCAAGAGCGATGCCGGCCATTATCGCGTTTCCGTTATACTTATCGCCAATATACTCAACATCATACTTCCATTTGTAAGTTCCTTCACTGTTAACCGCTCTGGCATACGTATCTTTATTGATACCAAGCCATGCTTTCTTACGGAAGATTTCGTCCAGCTCCGAATCGTCGGTGCAAATTATACCGCTATCGCCGGTCGGCAGATTTTTGACTGCCTGAAAAGAGTAAACCGTAACATCGGCGTCGCCGTTGGTGCCCGGTACGGTTCCGTCTTTATATCTAGTGCCGGCCATATGAGCTGCATCGAGAATCAGCTTTAAGCGATGCGTTTTACAGATTTTTACTATATCCTTAAGACGGCCGGCATTGCCTCCGAAACCTACGAAAATCACAGCACGGGTTTTATCGGTTATGCGTTCTTCAACAGACTTCGGATCAAGACAGAGCGTTTCATCCACATCTGCAAAGACCGCCTTCAGATTGCTCTTTGGTATAGCATGGTTTGTGGAAATAAAAGTAAGAGGCGTAGAAATCACTTCGTCTCCGTCAGCCCATCCGAATTTCTCTTTCAGAGTATCAACGGCCATATACAAGCCGGCGGTATTAGAGTTTATATAGTAAGCATATTTATGACCTGTATACTTTTTCCAGGCTTCTTCAAACTCAACGGTCTTAAAGCCCATGCCGGTCCAACCTTTTTCCAGACACTCACGGACTTGCGCCAAGCATGCCTCTACGTCAAAACTCGCCTTAAACAACTGAATTCCCATTTGAGTACCTCCATATAACCTTATATTGTTCTTTCCATGGCTATCATCGTTTCGTCGTTCTGATCGGTAATAAAGCCTGTTTCAATAAATCCTGCGGTTTTGTATATCTTTATAGCTGCAGCGTTATTCAAGTAGACCTTTAAGCGCAGATTGTTTATATTAATGCTCCGGGCAATTTCCATAGCGGCGCAGGTAGCTTTAAAGCCATAATGGTTACCGGAAAACTGTTTATTAATGATAAGCCTCCCATATTCTGCCGAACCGTTTCCAATATCGTATATTGAATTGCCGCCTATAAACTGACCGTTCTTATCAAGGATCGCGAACATGATTTCCTGCGGTTTGTTCAGATATTCTCTGAACCACTGTTTTTGCTGTTCTTTACTGATGCTGCCATGAAATACGAAACATCTGTTGACGTCAGGATCGTTGCGCAGTTGTCTGTATTGTTCGCTGTATGCTTCAGTAAATGGCACCAAACAGATATCAGCATACCGTATCGAATAGTTATGATCCATTTTACGCCTTCTGCCTGTCTTTGTACATCTTTTCGTAGTACTGCTGATAATCGCCATTAATAATCTCTTCCCACCAGGCGCGATTGTCAAGATACCACTTAATTGTCCTTCTGATACCGTCTTCAAACTTCGTTTCCGGCATCCAGCCCAATTCATTGCGTATTTTCGTTGGATCTATAGCATAACGCAGATCGTGTCCCTTGCGGTCGGCTACGTAAGTAATAAGTGATTCCGGTTTGCCCAATTCTTTGCAAATCAACTTGACGATGTCGATATTTCTCATTTCGTTGTGACCGCCGACATTGTAGACTTCGCCTGCTCTGCCGTTATGCAGTATCAGATCGATAGCCTTGCAGTGGTCCTCCACATATAACCAGTCGCGTACGTTTATTCCTTTACCGTATACCGGCAGAGGCTTATTTCCCAAGGCATTTATGATCATCAACGGAATAAGCTTTTCCGGAAAATGATAAGGGCCATAATTGTTTGAGCAGCGGCTGATGCTTACAGGCATACCGAATGTGCGATGATAGGCGAGAACGAGAAGATCGGCGCCTGCCTTAGAAGAACTGTAGGGGGAACTTGTGTGGATCGGGGTTTCTTCTGTAAAGAAAAGATCCGGACGATCCAAAGGAAGATCACCGTAAACTTCGTCTGTGGAGACCTGATGATACCGCCTGATACCGTATTTTCTGCAGGCGTCCATCATGACGCTTGTACCGATGATGTTAGTCTGCAGAAAGACAGACGCATCTTCAATAGAACGGTCAACATGGCTTTCTGCAGCGAAATTGACAACCATGTCCGGCTTTTCCTTTTCAAAGAGGCTGTAAACACCGCTGCGATCACATATATCCAATTTGACAAAGCTGAATGCGGGATTATTCATTACACTTCTTAGTGTAGACAAGTTTCCGGCATAGGTCAGCTTATCGACACAGACTATCCTGTAGTCGGGATGGGCATTAAGCATATAAAATATAAAATTGCTTCCGATAAACCCGGCGCCGCCTGTTACAATTACGGTCATAAAGCCTCCTTCAAAACGCTATTCTGCTTGTACTGAGTGTCGGGTTATTCTTGTCTTTTTCGCTGAGTGTGATTTCGCCGATATCCGGCCAATCGATGTTCAGATCCGGATCGTTCCATAGAATTCCGCCTTCGTCCTCAGGATGGTATTTCTCGTCGCACTTGTATGCAAATTCTGCGTGATCAGAAACCACGATAAAACCGTGTGCGAAACCGCGCGGTATCATCAACTGACGATGATTGTCCTCGGATAACAGTATGCCGACCCATTTGCCGTAGGTTTCAGACCCTTTTCGGAGATCGACTGCTACGTCAAATACCTCGCCCTTAAGCACGCGTACAAGCTTTGCCTGAGGATATGTCTTCTGGAAGTGGAGTCCGCGGAGCACACCTTTATGTGATGACGACTGGTTATCCTGCACAAATCGGTAATTCAGCCCCGCAGCGACAAAGTCATCTTCTTTATAGGTTTCCATAAAGTAACCTCTACGATCCCCGTAAGATTTGACATCGATGATATAAACACCCTTGATATTAGTTTCAGTAAACGTAAAATTGCTCATATCTGTCCTCTTTTCGCTGGCGGCGTAATTCATGTTTCGGCAAAGCGGGATATCAGTAAACTATTCTTCCGTCCGCCACATTCTTCAAATGCTGACCATAAGGACTCTTGCCGTATCTTTCTGCTGACATAAGGAGCGTCTGTTTGTCGATCCAGTGATTGCGGTATGCTATCTCTTCGGGAGCGGAGATCTTGAGCCCCTGACGTTTTTCGATCATCCTGACAAAATCCGCCGCTTCCACCAGACTGTCCATAGTGCCTGTATCCAGCCATGCGTACCCGCGTCCCAGAATAATGCCGTTCAATTTGTGGTTTTTCAGATATATTTCATTGAGGCTTGTAATTTCCAATTCTCCGCGTTTGCTTGGTTTTACCGTTTTTGCACTCTTGCTTACACCCTTTGGATAGAAATAAAGCCCGGTAATACAGTAATTTGATTTCGGATTTGCGGGTTTTTCTTCGACAGACAGGATTTGACCGCTGTCATCCAATTCCATGATACCGAAACGCTCGGGGTCGTTGACATAATATCCAAATATGGTTGCCAGACCGTTTTCGGCGTTGCGTACTGCAGAACGCAGCTTATCGCCCAACCCGCCGCCGTAGAAAATATTATCACCAAGTATCATGGCACATTCATGGTCGCCTATGAACTCTTCGCCGAGTATGAACGCTTGTGCGAGACCATCAGGACTTGGCTGAATGCAATACTGAAGATTGATACCGAACTGAGATCCGTCTCCTAACAGAGCTTTAAATCGCGGAGTATCTGTCGGGGTAGAAATAATAAGTATATCCATTATCCCGGCAAGCATAAGTGTTGACAATGGATAATAAACCATTGGCTTATCATAAACAGGGAGGAGTTGTTTGGATGTAACCATTGTCAGCGGGTAAAGGCGTGTTCCTGCGCCGCCTGCCAGAATGATTCCTTTCATTGCGCATCTCCTTATACTTAATACTCTGTTGCCATGATAGGCATAACTAAACTGTGACTGAACTTTTCGGCTTAATTGTATCGCTGGTTATTCCACATTTTTTCCAGCATTTTGTACATTCCCTTTGGCGTATACTTGCCGTCATAGTTATATTCTACCGTTTCATCGTTCAGAAGCCATTTGATATCTATGTCCGAAGGTTTTTCAAAGACCTTCATGTATTTACTGTTATAGTAAGGGTGATGAAGGACCGAGCTGTTATTTGTTATAAACTTCCTGTTGTACATCAATGCGTCATAAAACCTTTCGGTAACGCCGTTTTGACCGTCAGATACAATTTCCAATATTGCTTTGGAGCTTATCGAGCGTTTTATGACATCCAGATAAGGCAGTCTTGACGTGCCGACGTATTCCCGTTCAGGCAATTGCAGGTCTTTGCTGATAACAAGATGGAAATCACATTTGACGTTATTTGCGTTTAAGTATTGGTATACCTGATCCACGGCGTCAAATCTTCCGTTTTTCCATTCGTGTTTTATGCTGCCGCAGTAAAAGACATCGCTGCAGGGACTCTCCTGAACAGACCCGACAAGTTTTGAAACGTCAGAGATTGCAGTGTAGTATTCAAAACCGAAGCTTTGAGCTTCTTCCGGATCGTAAGTGTATATTTTGTCAAACGGCAGCATGGTATCCTTTTCAGATATACTGTCTATGCTGATATTTCCGTTCAAACCATAGAGAGCAGACGCCTTGTTGTAAAACATCATTACGGTTTTTAACGACGGATATCTGGTTTTCAGCCATCTGACAAATCCGTTTGGAAACCTGATCTGAGCTAAGTCGGTTACGACAAGAACGTCTATGTTTTTGAGCTTTACTTGCCTGTTAATGATAAACAGCATCAAGCTGAATATCCATTCAGGATTATTCTTGTCCCTGTACAGTTTTTTTGCTGCTATCTTAAGCGCAGAGGATTTTTTATCCAGCACTACAAGAGATTCCTGCGGATTAAGGTCAGAGAAGAAATACTTGTAATGCTCGAGGTTTATAACAACATAACACACTTTCATGGTTTTACACTCTCGATTCTTTTATACCAGGCTCCCTCTCGGGCTCCACACTGCCTCGGGGTAGTATTCGTCTATCATGCGCTTGACTAGGCTGCACTGCTTGGCGCGCTTGCGGGCGTCGTCCTCGGTGGAATCCCACGAGTGCGTGGTGGCTACCGAGCCGCCGGTTTTCAGGTATATGGGCGCGGCGATCCTGATCATCTCGGGCACCTCGTAGTGGCGGATGAAGCCGCCGGTGGAGGCGGGATTTTCGGTATGTATGTCGATGGGGCAGTTTACCGCCTGCCGCATCGCTGCGAGCATCTGCAGCTGTATGTCGCGCACGGGATTTATGGAGTCCGCGCCGATAGATTCCAGCAGCCTTGCCGAGCAGGGATTGCCGTGTCCCGCGTGCGCGGAAATCTTGAAATGGCAGTCCGTGGGTATCCCGCCCGCCTTGCGCAGCTCGTTAAGTACCCACAGACAGCCCTCGTCGTACACCAGAAAGCCGCGGCAGCCCAGACGCGCCGCGCGTTTTACATCCTCTATCGCGCGCACTATCTGCTCCTGCCCGCGCAGGCGGTAGCCCATGCGTACGCCCTCCTCGGTGTGCACGGACGCGGAGGTATCGGTGGTGGCGCGCGGGCCGATTGCGAGTATCAGGTCGGTCTGCCAGGTGTGCGCGAGCTCCACCATCTTGCTTATGTCGTCGTCGGTAAGACGCATTATGCCCTGCGTCTGCGTGACCCTGTGCAGATACAGGCCGTAGCCGTCCATCGCCTCCAGCAGCGCCTTCATCACCTTGGGTCCCTGTATGCCGGGCACCTCGAAGCGGTACTGTCCGCCGTCGGAAAAGCGCTTTTCAGAGGTGGGCAGATCGTACGCGTCTCCGCCCGGAAGGCCTATGGATTTCAGAAATTCGCGGGTTTTATCCATGCTGTTCATATGCTCACTCCCGTTTATATCATATAATTCGACAAAAGGCGTGCCTTTTCCTGTAATTCGACGTCGCTCATCGGGTTTTCGGGGTCGCCCTTGGCGTAGTCCACGCGGCAGGCTTTCTGCGCGCCGCCGCGCAGCGTAACCGTAACGACCGCCGCGCGCTTTAATGGGCTTTCTTTTGTAAGGGCTGCGTCCTCGCATACGCGTACGTTCGCAGCGAGCTTGACTGCAGCCGCAAGCGGCGGCTCGAACACTGTTATGTCCGCCCGTCCGTATATGAGCGCGGCCGCGACCGCGTAGGGCGTGCTCAGCTTCGCCGAGGCCGCGCCGTGTATCTCCGTATGGTCGTGCCCCTTTACGCCCAGCCTGTACGTGTCCACGCGCGCGCTTAGTATATCGTCAGGATTGATTTCGCCGTGCAGCCTTATCGCCGCCTCGACCGCGCTGTGGCTGTGCCGGCAGGAGGCGTAGGGCTTTACGTATATGCGCTCTATCTCATAATAATCCGTGCGTTCAGTAAGCTTCCCTGCGTCGTACGCGTCCGCGAACGAAGCGAAAAAGCCGCGCTCGCCGCCCAGCATGTCGTCGGGCGTTTCAAAGCTCGTCAGCCCCATGTACGCCGCGCTGAGCCCGTCCAGCGCCGCGCGCCCTACGTTGTAGGGCTTGAGCTCGCTTTGCTGCTCCTGTATTTCGAGCAGGCCCGCCGCGCTGCCCGCCGCGCAGGTGAGCGCGCGCACGAGCGCGGCTTTGTCCATGCCCAGCGCGAACGCGCAGCCGACCGCGCAGCCTATCGTGCCGCAGGTGCCCGCGGCGTGGTAGCCCCGCTGCTTATGCGAGGGCTGCATCGAAATCGACGCGCGGCACGCCGCCTCGTAGCCCATAACTATGCCCAGACGCAGTTTTTCGTCCGGGAAGCCGAGCTCCGCGCGCGCGGAGTACAGGCTGGATATGACCGAGGCGCCCAAATGTATCATCGCGAAGCGCTGACCGTCGTCGAGCTCCAGCGTGTGCGCGTTGAAGCCGTTTATGAGCGCGGCGGTCCTGCCGTCGGTTTTAACGCCGCAGCCGATTATCTCCGCATTGCCTGCGGGGGCTGCTTTAAGCAGCGCCGCCCACTGCGCCTTGTTTTTGCGCGCGCCTGCGGCGCACACGGCCTCGTAATCAGCTCTGCACGTGTCTGCGCGCGCAAGTATATCCTCCGTAACGCCGCCCGCTTTTTCAAGCAGATAATCGGCGAAGGCACTGGTCAGATTTGCCATAAAGCTCCTTATAAATATCTGCTCGGGGCGATTTTTTCCGTCTCGCCGCGCTCGAAGGCGGCTATGTTTCCGAAAGCGTCGCGCATCATCGCCGCGAAGGAATCGTACGTGACGCCCGCGATATGCGGCGTGAGTATCACGTTTTCAAGCGTCTTGAGCGGGTAATCCTGCGAAGGCGGCTCCTCGGCGTGCACGTCCAGCGCGGCGAAGGAGAGGCGACCCTCTTTCAGTGCGTCATACAGCGCACAGGCGTCGACCAGCGCGCCGCGCGCCGTGTTTATAAGTATGGACTCCGGCTTCATCGCCGCAAGCGTTTCGGCGTTTATAAGATTTGCGGTGTCCGGCGTGAGCGCGCAGTGCAGCGTTACGATATCCGCTGCGGCGAGCACCTCGCGCACGGGCAGGAAGGTGAGGGAGTACTTGTTTTCGAACTCGGCTTGCGCGCGGATTATGTCGCTGTATACGATTTTTACGCCGAAGGGCATGAGATGCGTGACCAGCGTGCGCGCGATGCTGCCCATACCGATTATGCCCACGGTTTTGCCGTGCAGCTCGCGCGTGCGCACGCCCTGCTCCTGCTTTTTCCAGATGCCCGCTTTGGTGTTTCTGTCCAATACAGTCAGGCGGCGCAGGCACGCGAGCATGAGCAGCAGCGTATGCTCCGCCACGCTCTGCGCGTTTATGCCGCGGTTTACGTACAGCGGGATATTCCGCGCTCTGAGCGCGTCCAGATCCAGCGCGTCGAGCCCTACGCCGGAGCGCTGCACCATTTTAAGCCCGCTCGCGCGCGCGAGCACCTCGTCCGTGATTTTAAGCCGTCCGCCCGCGAGTATGTAGTGCGCGCGCGGGGCTGCGGCAAGCAGCGCGTCCTGCGTCTGCGCCTCGGGGAAGAGTATTTCAAAGCCCTCGGGCACGTTATTACGTACTATCTCGAGCGGAAGACCGCTATATGAATTTGTCAGCAGTATCGTTTTCATCAAACGTTTGCGTATACCCTGCCAAGGTCGAAGGGCATATCGTTCAGCACCTGTCCGTCTGCGCCTATGACCCTGAGCCTGTCCTGTATCGTGTTTACGGCGGAGAATATCGCTTCTTTATCGTCCGCCAGCAGCGTAAAGCGGCCGAAATGCTGCGAGAGCGTGCCGACCACCTTGGGAGAAACCTCGTCTCCGACGCCGTAATACTGTATGAAGTTCTGAACGGGCGCTAAGGCCTTGCAGTCCTCGAGCGCGCGTATTTCCGCTATAGTGCCGGGCTCGAGCGGCACCATGAGCTTCGCGCCGATCTTGCCGGAGCAGTTTATGTCGATCGCGCGGATGTCGTCGTCCGTGCAGATCTCTTCGCCCAGAGCGTATCTTATCATGCACTGCATGTCGTTTATATGGCACAGCGGCTCCGTTATCTTGAAAATCAGCCCGCCGCTCAGGCGGAAGCCCATTTCGTGCAGGTATATTTTGCCCTTATACGGCAGCGCCTGGAAAAACGCGACGCCGTTTCTGAGCCCCATGCCCGCGAGCATCCTTCTGACGGAGGCGTCCATGGTGTTCAGATAGTATTCCTGCAGGTGCGAGGGCATGAAGCTGAAGCCGCTGATCAGCGTTTTGCGGTTTACCGGGTCTACGATATACGTGTCGCGCAGCAGGTACGGATACGCCTGCCCGTTTTTGAGCAGGTAACTCGCGCTGAATATTTCGCCGGAGTTTTCTATATATTTTTCGACTATTATCTTTTTTCTGCCGGACACGGCGCGCGCCTTTATGCACGCGTCCCGCACCTCGGTCCATTCGCGGCACGTAGTTATCCCCGCGGAGGAGGAGCCGTCCACGGGCTTTACGATGATAGGATAATCGAGCGCGGCGAGCTCTGCGTCGGTGGAGTTTTCGCTCACGCTAAACTCCGGCGTGCAGTCCACGCCGTATTTGCGGCAGTACTGCTTGAATACGTCTTTGTTCGCGCATTTGTCCCAGGTCGCGCTGTCCGCGTAGCACCTTACGCCCGCTTTTTCGCACAGGCTTATCATGTTTCTTATGTTGAATTCGCTCGGTCCGCAGAATACGCCGTCTATGCGCTTTTCGCGTATGAGCGCGGTGAGCGCGTCGTAATCGGTCGTGCTGACCATGGCGTATTCGTCCGCGATTTGCTTTGCGGGGCGCTCGGATACGTCCTTTTCGTCGGTGACGATCGTGCGCACGCCCAACAGACGCGCCTGCTTTACGAGATCGAGCGAGGCGCTGGTTCCGCCCAGCACCAACAGCTTTTTGCCTTCAACACCCATTTAACGGTTCTCCCCGCTTATTTCTATTTTTATAAGGCTCAGCGCGCGTTCGCACGCGCGTACCGCGTCAGGCGCGGTATCGCTCTGCGCGACGACGAAGCCTATCCTGTCCGAGCTCGAGTATATGCCGTCCGTACGCTCGCCCGCGTGCTTTACAAACGAGATTTCCTTTACTCCGGGCACGGCGAGAGCCTCCTCGGTGCCGGATATGCTGCTTATCACGCCGCGCGCGGTGTCGAAATAGCGTATCGCGGCGCCCTTCGTGAATTTTGGCGTTATGTCGGGCTCGTTTCCGCACGCGCAGTCGATGGTCGCCTTTACCATGTCGATGCCGGTCGAGAGCGGCACGAGGTGGGTGGTTATGCAGTCTCCGCCCATGCGCGCGCCGAGCTCCACCATTTTGGGACCGGCTTCGGTGAGTATCATTTCGACGTGTGCGGGGCCCGTGTGTATGCCCACGGCCTTTACCGCGCGTACGGCGAGGTCCTTTATCGCCTCGCGGTCCTGCGCGCTGCCGCCGCCCGGCTGGCTGTGCCCCATTTCGACAAAATGCGGCTCCCCGGTCGTGAGCTTGTCGGTTATCTGCAGAACGTGCGCTTCGCCGCGCACGACCATGACCTCCACGCTGAATTCGGGCCCGCGCAGATATTCTTCTATGATCACCGCGCCGCCGCGCGACACGCTGCGGGCGTATTCGTATGCGCTTTGAAGCTCGTCAAGGCTTCTTGCCACGGCGACACCGCGGCTGCCGGAATTGTCCGTGGGCTTTACCACGCAGGGGAAAGCCGCTTCGGCCCTGGCTTTTTCAAACTGGGACGCGTCCTTCACTATGACGAACCACGGATGCGCGACGTTATGCGCCTCGAACGCCTTTATCATTTCGCCCTTGTCTGTAGCCCTGACCGCCGTTTCGTAGCTTATCGCGGGCAGAGACAGCTCCGCGCACGCCCTTGCGAGCGCGCGCATGGGCATGTCTGTGGCGAGGGTCATTATGCCGTCGGGCCTGAAGCGGCGCGCCGCGTCGGTTATCGCCTGCTCGTCTATAGTGCTCGCGTTATAGTATTCGTCCGCGTAGGGAATGCCGACGGCTGCGGGATTGTAATCCGCGACCGCCGTATAGTAGCCAAGCTCCTTCGCTTTTTTTATCGCGGGCAGCTGCAGTATAGACGCTCCGATTATAAACAGCCGTTTCATTTCGCGCTGCCGCTCCCGGGCCTGGCGTCTGACGATACGTATATGTTTTCGTGCCTCAGCACAGACGTGAACGTTTTTACGAGTATCTTAAGATCCAGCGCGAAGGATACGTGCTCCGCGTAATAGCAGTCGTTTTTGATTTTTTCCTCCATCGGTATGGAATTGCGGTAATACGCCTGCGAATAGCCGGTTATGCCCGGGCGCACGGAAATGCGCTTTTTGCGCATGTCGTCCAGCGCGTCGTAGCCCTTGTAATTCGTGATCAGATGCGCTCTGGGCCCTACGAGGCTCATGTCGCCCTTCAATACGTTTATCAGCTGGGGCGTTTCGTCGAGGCTGGTTTTGCGGATGAGTCTGCCTATCTTCGTTACGCGCGGGTCGTTTGCGCTGTTGAAGGTGGAGCCGTCGGCGTTCCTTATGTCGGGCGCGTTCACCTTCATCGAGCGGAACTTGTACATATTGAATACCTTGCCGTTCATGCCCAGACGCGGCGCGGTGTAGAACACGGGGCCCTTGTCGGACAGATATATCGCTGGCGCGAGGAATATGTATATGAGCGCGAAAAACGGCAGCGCGACGACGCTTACGAGTATGTCGAGCGCGCGTTTTATAAAATGCTTGTACACGGTGCGTCCCTCCGTATGGTTATTTTTTGAGATAAGGCGCGCAGATATCGGCGTAAGAGCGTATGATGTATTCGACGTCTTCGTCCGAAAGACGGGTGTACAGCGGCAGTGTTATCTCGTTTTCGTACAGGCTGTAGGCGTGCGGATAGTCCTTTATGTCGAAGCCCAGATTTTTGTATGCGGTCATCATGGCCAGCGGCTTGTAGTGCACGTTCGCGGCTATGCCCCTGCGCGCAAGCTCGGTTATGATTTCGCGTCTCTGCGCGTCTGTGATACCGGGCACGCGCGTTATATACAGATGGCCGGAGGATTCGTGCTGCGCGTTGTAATGGTCGAGCACGCGTATTCCCAGCGGCTTAAACGCGGCGTCGTACTTTTCTACGATCTCGCGTCTGCGTGCGAGCATCGATGGATACCTTTCGAACTGCGCCAGCCCGATCGCCGCCATAATGTCCGTCATGTTGCACTTGTACCAGGTGCCGATAATGTCGTATTCCCACGCGCCCAGCTGGTTCTTGGCGAGCGCGTCCTTGTTCTGCCCGTGCAGAGAAAACAGCTGTATCTGCTTGTATATCGCACTGTCGTCAGTGCCCGGCAGCGGCTTCCATACCAGCGCGCCGCCCTCGGCGGTGGTGAAGTTTTTAACAGCGTGAAAAGAAAAGGCCGTGAAATCCGCCACGCTGCCCACAGGCATAAGCCTGCCGCCGAAAAGCAGCTTCGCGCCCAGCGCGTGCGCGCCGTCCGCTATTACGGCTGCGCGGTTCAGCGCGCTCTGCAGGGGGTTGGCCGGACGGAAAACGTCCCGTTTGCTTTCGACGGCTTTGAATATGCGTTCGTAATCGCAGGGAACGCCGCCCAGATCCACGGGTATGACCGCCTTGGTGCGCTCGTTTATTGCGCGTTCGAGCGCGTCGTAATCCATTTCGACGCCGTCTTCGGTGCTGTCTATGAGCATGAGCTTCGCGCCGACGTGCTCTACCACGGACGCGGAGGCCGTGTATGTGTACACGGGCACTATGACCTCGTCCCCGGGCCCTATGCCCAGCACCCGCAGCGCCAGCTCCAGCGCCGCCGTGGCGGAGTTCAGGCACGCGCAGCACGCCGCGCCTGTGTATTCCGCGATCAGCTTTTCGAGCTGCTTCGTGCGCGGCCCCGTGGTTATCCAGCCGGAAAGTATCGCGTCAGAAGCGTATTTGGCTTCGAGCTCGGTCATGTCTGGGGGACTGAAGGGGATGCTGCGCGTATTCGTGACGTTATGCGTATCCATAGAGATTTTCTCCTTTGGCGGCGGTCAGCCTGCCTGCTTTAGGCGGTACGTGCTTACGATATTCGCCACGAGCGCGGGCAGGTTCTTTTTGTTGGCGTAGGCCGCCTGCATCAGACCCTCCAGCGATTCCAGAAACACGTCCGTGTCGAAATCCAGCGGCTTGCCTATGTGTATCAGTTTGTTGTCGGTCGTTTCGAGGCCTTCCTCGGCCATCAGCTTTTCCTCGTACAGCTTTTCGCCGGGACGCAGGCCGGTGTATTCCACCTTTATGTCCACGTCGGGCTTGAAGCCGCTCATCAGTATCAGGTTTCTGGCGAGCGTGTCGATTTTGACGGGACTGCCCATGTCCAGCACGAATATTTCTCCGCCCTTCGCGTACGTGCCCGCGAGCATCACGAGGCTGACCGCCTCGGGTATGGTCATGAAATAGCGGATTATGTCGGGATGCGTGACCGTGACCGGCCCGCCCTTTTCGATCTGCTTTTTGAATATGGGTATCACCGAGCCGTTCGAGCCCAGCACGTTTCCGAAGCGCACGGCCACGAATTCGGTTTTGATGTTCCGGAACACCTCGCCCGTGCCGTCCTTGTCCGCGTTTTCGATGCCCTCGTGCGTGAACAGCTGCGGTATCTCGTCCGCCCGGCCCGCCTTTATCTTGCGGTCGAAGGCCTGTATTATCATCTCGCACAGGCGCTTGGACGCGCCCATTATGTTCGTGGGGTTGACGGCCTTGTCGGTGCTTATCAGCACGAATTTTTCGCAGCCGTGCACCATGGCGGCGTAAGCGGTTTTGTATGTGCCCAGCGCGTTGTTTTTTACAGCCTCGCAGGGCGAATCCTCCATGAGCGGCACGTGCTTGTGCGCCGCCGCGTGATACACGATCTGCGGACGGTACTTGTCGAACACGTCGAACATGCGCCTGCTGTCGCGCACGGAGCCTATCAGCACCTCCAGCCTGAGCTCGGGATATTTTTCTCTGAGCTCAAGCTGGATCTCGTAGGCGCTGTTTTCGTATATGTCGAAAATGATGAGCTGCTTCGGATTGTGCCCCGCTATCTGGCGGCAGAGCTCGGAGCCTATGCTGCCGCCTCCGCCCGTGACCATGACCACCCTGCCGTTTATATAATCGTATACCTCCTGCATGTCGGCGCGGATCGGCTCGCGCCCGAGCAGATCCTCCACGGATACGTTTTTCATGCGGCTTACGGTAACCTCGCCCTTGACTAACTGATACAGCCCGGGCAGCTGCTTAAGCTGGCAGCCCGTTTCGCGGCAGATCGCAAGTATGTCCCTGCGCTGCTCTGCGGTAGAGGAGGGGAGAGTGAGATAGATTTTCGAAATGCCGTATTTTTTTGCCGCGGCCAGTATATGCTCGCGCGTGCCTACCACCGGCACGCCGTCTATCGTCTGGCCCTGCTTGTCGGGCGAGTCGTCGATAAAGCAGACCACGCGGTCGTCCGTCAGCCCGGAATGGTTTATCTCGCGCAGTATCATCTGTCCCGCGACGCCCGCGCCGATCAGCATAACTTTATTTTTCGCGCCGTCCTGCTTTTCGTTAAGCAGCAGGTACAGCCTGTAGCTGAGGCGTATGCCCGCCGCGAACATCGTCTGCAGGAAAAGCCCTATCGCGTAATAGGAGAGCGGCATGCGCGTGTGATTCGTAAGCGCGCGGCTGACTATGACCGTGGATACGATGTGCAGCGCGAACGTGACCGCGACGGCCTTTATTATCTGCCATGCCTCGGAATAGCTCGCAAAGCGCCACATTCCCCGGTACAGCCCGAACGCCCAGTATATCAGCACGCACGCGATGCTGTAGGGCGGGAGAATATAGTGTAGCACCCGCACGTACATGGACGGCAGCTCCGTAAAGCGCAGGTCGAAGCGCAGCCAAAGCCCCGCAAAATACGAAAGCAGCACGGTCGCTATATCGTAGAGCATCATAAGCAGTGTCAGCTTCTGATGCCGCGAGAATTTTTTCATGCCAATGCACACTCCGTATATCTGAATGTTTAATCTGAGCCGCCTGTGTCCGCTAAACTGCACAGGCAAACGGCACAGAATATGTACGCATAACTATACAGCCTCATTATACAGTATTTTGATGCTGCGAACAATAAACTATATGCTAAGTTTCTTTGCTTCTTGGTAAAAATACGGCGATCGAAATGAAGCTGCGCTTCATTTCGATCGGGTGGGTTTTCTGCAGCTGAATAAGGTTCTTGGTTAAAACGTCATACGTTCGGCGGATTATGTAACTGGTTTTGCAGTTTTTGCTGAAATCTCTGCGGGATTTTCCGGGCGCAAGGCGCACCGCCTCAAATCGCAGATTTGAGCCGATGCGTCCCGCCGAAGGCAGGATTGATTTGCCAACGGCAAATCAACCTCAAATTGTAAGGTAGCGATTATTTGCTCCGGTCATCTTCGCTGCGCTTCGCTCCCTTCGCAAAAATCGCGTCCTCGCACCGTACGAGGTCAACTTGCCTGCTGGCAAGTTGATCCCGCTATGCGGGAGGCTTTGGCTCAAATAGAATTTGAGACAAAGCGCCTTGCCGCCGCTGCGGAATGAATTTGGAGGGGCCAGCCCCTCCAAGCCACCCCTTGTGCGGGCTTGTGCGCTTCGCTTAAGCCCGCGGGTTTGCTGCCTGGGTATAATGATTATGCTGTGAAGAGGCAGGGCTGTTGCACTACTGCAGCAGCCCCGTTTTTATGCGCCGCCTTTGACAGCGGCGCTTACTTGTCTTGCGCCGCGTTTCAGAGCAGCACCCTGCCGCGGGCAGGGCTTGCTTCGGCGATCGTTTTTCCGTTTCTGACGCTTTTCAGTACTGCTGCGCTGCGGTTAAGCGCGTCGTACCAGTTTTCGGCGTCCATTACTATGAAATTGGCGGGATTGCCCGGCTTTATGCCGTAGCGCCCTGTGATATGAAGCGTCTTTGCGGCGTTGTCGGTTATAAGGCGGTAGCTGTTCATTATCTCCTCGTAGCCCATCATCTGGCATACGTGCAGCCCCAGGAACACGACGTCCCTCAGACTTCCGTACCCCATCGGATACCAGGGGTCGCAGATGTCGTCATGGCCGAAGGAAACGTTTATGCCCTCCTCAAGCAGCTCCTTTACACGCGTGACGCCGCGCCGCTTCGGGTAGGAATCCATGCGGCCCTGCAGGTGCGTGTTCACCAGCGGATTGGCCACAAAATTGATCCTGCTCATTTTAAGCAGGCGCATCAGGCGCACCACATAGGCGTTGTTGTAGCTGTGCATGGCGGTGGTGTGGCTCGCCGTCACCTTGTCGAACAGGCCCAGTTCCAGCGCCCTTGCCGCGACGGTTTCCAGCCCGCGGGACGCCTCGTCGTCTATTTCGTCGCAGTGCACGTCCACGAGCCTGTCGTTTTCGGCGGCGAGCTGCAGCGCGAAATTCAGGGATTCAACGCTGTATTCGCGTGTGAATTCGAAATGCGGGATCGCGCCTACGCAGTCCGCGCCGAGCGCCACGGCGTCTCGCATGAGCTGCTTGCCGTTGGGGTAACTGAGTATGCCCTCCTGCGGGAAGGCCACTATCTGTATCTCGGCGATATCCTTAAGCTCCTCACGCAGGGCGACGAGCGCGCGCAGCGCGGTAAGCTCGGGGTCGGTCACGTCGACGTGCGTGCGTATATACTGCACGCCGTTTTGCGCGTACATGCGCACGCAGCGGTTTACGCGCTCGCGTATGTCCTGCTCGTCAAGCTTGTCCTTGCGCTTGCTCCAGCATTCGATGCCCTCAAACAGCGTGCCGGACATGTTCCATACCGGATCGCCCGCGGTGAGGCAGGCGTCCAGATGCACATGGGACTCTATAAAGGGCGGCAGCACGAGATTTCCGTTTAGGTCGAGGGTCTCTTCGCTCTGCAGGGGTTCTATTTGCGACTTTATCTCTGTAAACACGCCGTCTGTTACGCGGATGTCGGACGAAGCGGCCGAGTTTTCGATCCGTGCGTTTTTGAACAGCACTTAACTCACTTCCTCTTCATGATCAGCCGGTACGCGAAGTAGCACACGCAGGCGACTGCCATGGCGTTCACCGAGGCGATGCCCCACTTGACGAAGTTGCCCACCAGCGCGCCCGCGACCACGCCCAGCACGGAGCCGAGGTTGACGCTTGGAAGATTTGCGTCGTCTGTGTCGTATTCTTTGCGGTTCAGGAAGTAGTCCAGTATGAGTATGGCGCCGATAGGCGGAAGGGTGGCGTTAAGGAAGTTAAGCCAGCTGATGAAGTTGTCGTAAAGCCAGAGCGCCGCGACCGTGCCGATGACGCCCGCCGCGATGACCAGGGGACGCTTGCGGGCCTTCGTGATATTGCTCAGCCCCAGCGCGCCGGAGTAGAGAGCGTTGTCGTTGGTCGTCCAGATGTTCGCGCCGAGCACGATGAGCGCCGGAACGAGGAGCCCCTGCGCGAGCATTACGTAGAAGATGTCGTCCTTTTGCGTGAACGCGCCGCCGACCGCGCCGAATGCGAACATCAGGCTGTTGCCGATGAAGAAGGCGATGACCGTCGTGATGACGGCGATTTTGGCATTTTTGGAGAAGCGCGTGAAGTTCGGGGTCGCCGTACCGCCGCTGACAAAGGAGCCGATAACCAGACCCACCGCCTCAAACAGCGTAAGCCCGCCCGCGTTCTTCGCGAACACCGCGCTGAGTCCGCCGCCGTCTCTTGCGGCGGTAACCATGGAGTAGACGCCCAGTACGGCGATGAGCGGTACGGAAACGTAGCTTACGATCTCCATGCCCTTTATGCCGAAGTACGCCGACGCGGTCATGCACACGCCCGCCGTGATTATCAGTATCCACTTGCTGCAGCCGATCGCCTCAGCCGCGGGGATCGCAAACATGGCCACGCCCACGCCGAACCAGCCTATCTGCGTAAGCCCGATCATGGCCGAGGGGAGGTAGGAGCCGTATTTTCCGAACGAACGCTGCGCCAGAAGATCGAAGGAAAGGCCGCTCTTGCTGCCGACGAAGGCGAGCAGGCCCGTGTAGCAGGCAAGGATCGCGCCGCCGATCAGGACTGCGCCGACGAAGCCGCCCAGGTTAAGCCCGTTGCCGAGCTTCGCGCCGACGGACATGCTGGCGGAGAAAAAAGTGAAGCCCAGCATGATGAAGAACATCGGCCAGAACTTCTTTCTGTTGTCGGCGGGAACCCGCTCGAATGTGTAGTCGGAGTCGTTGTGTTTTGCTGCAGAAGCGTTGTTTGCCATGGTAAGCCCTCCTTTTTTTCTTAAGTGCCGACGGGGGAGCTTAAAAAGCGCGGCCCTCCGTCAAGGAAAGCCGCGCTGATATACGCGTACATACACACGTCTCGTGTGTCCCAGTCCTTGACGACCTCACAGGATCATCTTAAAGCACTTGGGGAGAGTATAAACGCAGAACTGCCGTTTGTCAATACTGATATTGAATTTAACAGACCCGTGCGCCGCATGACGGCAAGAGCAGCTCCGTTATGAACGAGTTTTACTTCCGGCTGTCAGTCACTGTGAAGGTATCCATCATCGCGCGGAAGCGCGCCGCGAAGCCCTCCGAGGCTTCGATTGCATAGTGGGCCGTTACGATGCGGCAGCCGTCGTCTGCGGGTATGATATACACCCCCTGCAGGTGCTCGGGCATGTACTCGCCGCTTACGTCTGCGGACGCGTCTATATATATGCAGTCGCCGGCGCGCGCGAGCGTGTCGGTCTCCACGTGAATGCTGTACTCCTTCGAAAGCGCCTCTCCGGCCGCGGCGGCGGCTTCAGGGGCCTTAAGGGAGCTGCAGGTCACCACGAGATAGTTTTCCGGCTTATCGGCGTCGTCATAGACGGAGACGAAGCATTCGCGCTCAGCGTCGCTTCTGCGCGTAAGCAGCTCGTAATCGTAGTCCATTTCAAAGCCGAGGGCGTTATTTACGATATGCTCGTAATTCACGGTCTCCTCCATGCCCTCAAGCATTATGACGCCCTCGAAGCGCTCGCCGTTTTGTCTTGCGCTGCCTGTGTTTATCCAGCCCGTCGCGCCGCGCCAGCTGATCACGAGCCATTCGCCGTCTATCTTAAGCACCGGCACGAGAGTGTATTCGTCGAGCACCGCGGCTTTGGGCGCTGAGGTATCGTTCCATGCGTACACGTTCGTCGTGGCCTCCGTCAGATAAAACGCCGGATCGAGTATCAGCTCGTCTGCGGCTACCCAGCCGTGCAGCGCGTCCAGAGAATCCGAGTCTACGCATTCCGCCCATCCGTCCGCCTGATTGAGGACTATTATGTGGCTGCCGAAGTCGAGCTCGAGCACTACCTTGGAGGAGGTGTCCCTGGCTTCATACATGTTCAGCTGCTCGCAGCCGACTATCGCGCTTATGCCTATCTGCCCGACGCCGCTGGGCGGAATTATCGCCGCCTGAACCGTTCCTATGCCGCATAGCGCGAGCACCAGCGCGGCAATTACCATAACACGAACAACTTTTTTCATTCTGATCGAACTCCTTTTCTGTTATTCAACCACATTTGACGCAGAACCGCAGCGTTCTGTTCCATGGTTTTAATATACACGTCAGGACCTGCGCTTGCGGCTGCCTGACACACGACACTTATCTGTACGCAGCAAAGCAAGGTGACGGCAGCGGCGGGAGGGGAACGCTTGTGTTAAATGATTGTATACACAGGCAGTTAATGCAAGCTCCTGTTGAAATCCGCACAGAGCCGACGCCGCCGGACGGAAACGCGCTCTCTCCGGTCGCGGTCAGCCTGTCGGCAGCGTGAAAGGAGAACCGATTAAATATGTGAGATCGTTCGTCTAAAATGTCAGAATACAGACAAAAGCATTAAATAATGACATAAAGGCAAAAATATGTTGACAAAATGTGGTAATTTGGACTATGATTCAAGCGGAGGTGAGATCGTGCATATCGACATCACTACTTTACTCGGAGACGAAAACAGAACGCCCCGGCAGCTCCTGCCTAAGTATCTTCCCGTTATCCGCGCCTGCTGCGGCTGGACGGCAGACGATCTGGCAAAGAAGATAGGCGTCGCCCGCACGACGGTCAGCGCTTTTGAGAAAATCGGGAAAGAGAACGGCACGCTGGAGCTTATGCCGTACCTCGCCATCAGAAAGGTATTGGACGACGAGATCGCCGCTTGTCCCGACGAAACAGAGGTGCTGGCTGCCGCGTTGGGTTCTCTGGTCGATCAGGTCGGCCGTCCCGGCGCAGAAGAGAAGCTTGAAATATGCAGGAAGGCTGTGCTGATGGCAAAAGAGATCCGCAAGGCGCCCGAGCACAGAAAAGCCACGTCGAAAGCATGGAGCGCTTACCTGCTGGCCGGGGGCGTAATAGTCACCTCGGGCATTATAGCTTTACTTAAAGGAAAGAAATAAGAATGATGGATAATCGCCGTGCCGCCGATTGTCAGGTGTGTTATGAAGCGGTATTTTGCGAATAAGCGTATGACAGGAGGGAGAGACGCATGAAGCTCAGCGAAAAAATCCGCATGCTAAGAGAGGAGGAGGGCTTTAGCCCGGAAGAGCTTGCGAAGCGTACCGATCTGCCCGTGCAGGTCATATATGCTTTTGAAAACGGTAAAGAGTATCCCAAACACAGCCGGACGTATACGAAGCTCGCGGAAGCGCTGGATACAAGCGTACGTTTTCTTATGGAAGACGATACCGGCTATGCAGAAGCAAACTCCGCTGAACGGTAAACGGGGCGAGCGCGGCAGCAAAAAAGTACACAGTCAAATTGAAGGCGAAGCTCATTTTCAGAAAAGGAGGCGTACCGCCTGCAATAAAGCGGGAGCAGTTTAAAAAACGGGAGGTGTCAGGACCGGAGAAAACCTTAAGCTTTAAACTCATTTCAAAGGAGAAAAGCATATATGAATTCACAGCCGGTCAGAAACGTTGAAAAGCCTGTAAAAATCACCGAGCATGCAAGGCTGAGACTTATGGAACGGGTCGGAAGCTGTGGTAAATACGGAAGCTGGAAGAAAATGGTGAAGACGGCAAGATACCGCGGTCGACCGATAGAGGATATGCTCTTATATGACCCGAATCTGTACAGTGTCGCACTGTACGTGCGCACGAAGTCCACAAAAATCATGGTTCTGGATGAATTTGCATTCATTTTCAAAGGAAACAAACGGCACGCAAGAACGCTGATCACGGTTATGCCGCTGGCGATGGTGGATGCGGATCAGTTGATTCAGCATTGCTTAGAGTCCGACAAGGCTTTGCAGACGGACGATCGGATATGCGAGTGTATGGACTGTGAGATCGACGAGTTATACGCGTTGATGCTGAACGGAGGCGAAGAAGACATCACAGCCTGATATAATACAAAAAGACCGAAGGGAGATTGCATGGAGCGAAAGGGCAATCTCCCTTCTTTTCAATTACGCGCCCGGCAAACCGTAATGAGCAAGTCAGGCGCAGCGCTGCCGCCGTATGCGAGCGCCCGCGCCGCGGCTTAATCCTTAAGCAAATCTGGGGCGTCTGAATAAGTGTATTTGTAATCGTTCTCCCGGCAGTATTGCGCGGCAAATGAATCACGCTCGACCGTAAACGTCAGAGAGTCGGCGCAGTCTGCGAACGCATCCTCGCCGATGCTCGTGACGCTGTCCGGAATGGTGACGGCGGTAAGGCTGCAGCAAAAGTAGAACGCATAATCGCCGATGCTCGTGACGCTGTCCGGGATGGCGACGGCAGTAAGGCCACAGTTGGCAAACGCAAGATCGCCGATGCTCGTGACGCTGTCGGGGATGGTGACGGCGGTAAGGCCACAGTTGGCAAACGCATAATCGCCGATGATCTGTATCCCCTGCGGGATGGTATATTCCGTGGCCTCGAATGCACACGGACAGCATATGAGCCGCCTGTCGGGCTTGCTGAACAGTACTCCGTCTATCGTCGCGAGATACGGGTGTTCGGGCGAAACGTATATCGTATTAAGGTTTTCGCAGGCGGCAATCGGATTGACTCCGATGCTCGTGACGCTGTCAGGGACGGCGAAGGAGGTAAGGCCACAGCTGGCAAACGCAAGATCGCCGATGCTCGTGACGCTGTCCGGGATGGTAACGGCAGGAAGGCCACAGTTGGCAAACGCAAGATCGCCGATGCTCGTGACGTTGTCGGGGATGGTGACGGCAGTAAGGCCACAGTTGGCAAACGCATAATCGCCGATGCTCGTGACGCTGTCAGGGATGGCGACGGAGGTAAGGCGGCTGCAGCCGTCAAATACACCCTCACCGATGCTCGTAACGCTGTCCGGGATGGTGACGGCAGTGAGGCTGAAGCAAAGGTAAAACGCATAATCGCCAATGCTCGTGACGCTATTTGGGACGGTGACGGCGGTAAGGCTGAAGCAAAGGTAAAACGCACCCTCACCGATGCTCGTGACGCTGTCCGGGATGGCAACGGCGGTAAGGCTGGAGCACTCGGAAAACGCATAATCGCCGATGCTCGTGACGCTGTCCGGGATGGTAACGGCAGTAAGGCCACAGTTGGCAAACGCAAGATCGCCGATGCTCTTGACGCTGTCAGGGATGGCAACGGCGGTGAAGTTATGCCAGGCAAACGCAAATTTGCCGATTGCAGTCACTGTATGTCCGTCCAGTTCAGACGGAATATCAAGCTCTTCGGCGGCACCTGCATAACCCGTGATCTCCGCCCCGCCGTCCGACAGGAGCGTGTATTCGAAGTCTCCGCTTTTGAAAACCTCGCGCGCTTCGTCTTCTTCTGCGAGCGCGCAGAGGGTGAGTACAAGCAGGAAAAGGCCGAGCAAAACAAGCAGCTTTTTCATCCGAACTACCGCCCTTCGGTTATTTATGCTGCAATTATACAGCGTTAAACAGACCTTGTCAACGCTTTCGAGTATCAAAGGCGCGTACAGCTTCCGCTCACGATCTGCGGCTCTATGACCCGTTTACCTATTCGGCTTCGTAAGCTCCGGCATCTGCTTCTCTCGTTGAAATGCTTATATGCTTCCTTACGCCCCTCAGGATTCGTTTACGAGCTTTCCTGTCATGTGGTCTATCGTCAGCTCCAGACACTGCGCACGGGGCAAAGCGTCCCTGATTTCTTTCTGTATATACGCCTCGTCGTTCGTAAACTTCCTGAGCAGGCGCTCGCCGATCAGCTGTCTTTTTTTCTCGTCCGTTACCGGACCGATACGCCCGAATATCACAACGCTTCTCACGTTCAGTGCCCACTCGCCTTCCTTACGGTAGCCGGCGTCGTATATGCAGTAGCTGACCTTGCTGCATTTTGTAATCGAATCGATCTTATGCCCGACCCTTGCGCCGTGAAAGTACAGCTTGTCTTCCCCGGCGTCGTACCAGTGGTTCATGGGAATGCCGTAGGGGTAGCCGTTATCTCCAAGCATGGACAGTACGCCGCGCTTTTCTTCTGTCAGCACCCGTATGCAGTCTTCTTTGCTGAGCTGCTGCCTGAAGCGTCTCATGGGCCTGAATATGCCGCGGTCGTTTATCGTATTTTCGTCAGAGCGTTTCTCGCTCAAGCAAAAAGCACCTCCCGGTCAACTCTCGAGCAGCTTAAAAAACGCCTCGATCTCCGCTGCGTGTTTTCCTCTGCAGATTACGTGGTGGTTATTGATCGGCCTGTTCAGGAAGTAAGAAAAGTCGTCCAGCTTTACGTGTACCTGAGTGCGGCAGAGCATATCGCTGAAGGGAGCTTTTACTATGCGCCCTTCCTGAGCGTGAAAGCGGGACAGGTCTCCCTCACACTTGAACAGCGTACACTCGCCCTCTGCGAACTCGCCCTGTACCGCCGCGCCGATGCCGGATTCGAAATGGGTATTCAGGCAAAAGCTGCTTAGCATCGTGACGGGAACAGTACAGTGGGCGAATACGGCTTCTCCGGTTTTCGTATCGAAGCGGCTCGGATTGCACATAAACAGCGGCTCGCCCGTGATACTGCCCAGTATCGCCATGGAGAGCAGCGTGGGCATGTCTCCTTCACAGCCGCCGTATACGCCCAGACTGTTCAGAATGGAAAGCCCGAGACAGCCGGTAGAACGAACGCTGTCAAGCAGGTCGAAGCAGCGCACCGTGACGCCGCACAAATCGTACCTGTCGACCAGACGCTGAAAAGCGCCGTAGATATACAGAGCCTTTTCGATCTCGGCGCTGCTGAAGCGCTGTTTTTTGAAAAGGAGCGTATATTCGTTGTCTTCGTAGCTTTGCTTGCGGATTTCGCTCAGCAGCTCCTCCATCGGTATCGATACGAAGCCCATGCCGAGCTTATTCATGACGGCGTCGGCGGAATAATCGCTGGCGATGAGCCAGTCGGAGGGCGCGCCGATACAGCCCAGCGTCTTGCCGCGCAATGCGTCAAGCGCCAGATGGGCTTTTTTCAGTAAACGGATACGCATGGCCAGCTGGTCGATATCGCCGTGCAGTATCTCGCCGCTGCCGCCGTGCTTCCTGAGATAGCTCAGTATCTCCATGGACGCCGCGAGGGAATTGGATTCCCCGCTGGTAAGTATGTAGCAATGTCTGTTTTTCAGCTGTTCGAAGACCTCGAGAAAATAAGCTTCACTGCCGCCGGAAGCCACGTAGAGCAGTGAAAACGCGTCCGCAAGGTATTGCTGCAGTTCCACCCGTAGCATTTCTTCGCCTGCAGCCTGCTGCAAAGAAGCGATGAACCCTCCGGCGCGTGCTTCCGTGATCTGCGACAGCGGGCTGCGTATCTGGTAATACCCTATCATGATGACACCTCATATTCGTAAATGCAAATGACGCCCAAAGCCCAGTATAGCCAAATCCGCGGAATATGTCAACAGCCTTGCCAAAGAAGCTCCGCCGGATAATTGCCGCGAATGAAAGGCGCGATTACACCTCTTTCCTCTTTGTAGCATCATAAAGCCTGCGTTCACCCTGTATATAAGCATGGTTAGATTTCCCACGCATCAGTTTGCGCAGTTCGCTAAGGCGCTCCAAATACACCTGAATGCGACGCCGTTCGTTCTTCTGTACTATTTGAATAAGGCCTATCTGGAACCAAGACACACGGTGTCCTGTTTTTCGCTGACGAAGATTTCACGGTATTTTCTGGGGGACTGCTGATATTTGCTGACGAACAGACGCGAAAACGCCGGGAACGATTGAAAGCCTACCAGCAGAGAGATTCTGGTGATGGGCAGGGTGGTTTCGGTCAGCATGAGCCTTGCCTTATCCAGACGCATTTCGATCAGATATTGCTTAGGCGACATCCCGACCGCCTTTTTGAATATACGGCAGAAGTAGCTTCTGTCCAGCGCTATCAGCTCTGCCAGCTTGGCTATGGTAACGTTTTCGGCATAATGCTGGGCGATGTAGTCCAGCACGGATTTGATATCGCTGCGCAGAGGGTGATATTCCGCGCTGTCGGATGTGTCCTTTTGCTCTGCAAGGCTGAACAGAATCTTCATCAGCTGCGTTACGGCATACAGATCCTTGCTGTCTGTGTGTCCGGCGATGCCCTTCGTCGTTTCTTTTATCAAATCGCAAACGCCTATGTCGTTAATATGGATGACGTCCTTAGTTTCAAAGGAGGTGCGGTCCAGCAGCTGCTTTGCGACAGCGCCGTTAAAGGCAAAAAACGCATACTCCCATTCCGAGCTTTCGTCTGCGGCGTAGAGAACGGTCTGATGAGGCCGTATAAGGAAGGCGTCGCCCGGAGCCAGATGGTATTTGATATTTCCGACGGTAAAGCTGCCGGTTCCGGATAAAACACAGTGAACCAGATAGTAGTTCTTCTCCAGCGGTCCATGCGACACGCCCGCGTGGCAGATGTCCGTTCCGCAATGGCAAAGATTTAAATAATCGTTGTAAAGATGCGTGGGAATAAAGTCAAAGCTGATGGGTTCTGAAAGCACGCGCGTTCCTCCCTGTGGTCACATTTACATATATTTTGGCTTTGTATTTATATTGCATTTTGCTGTAAGCTTGTGTAAAATTACAGTTGTGAAAGTCTATAGAAAGCTTTTACAGATATTCACAAAAGAGATTATAGATGCTTTGAGCCGTGTTGTCAATTCAGACAGTACAAAAACCTGTATCAGGAGGCCTTGGCAAAATGAAAATGATTTGTCGGAAGATTCTGGTTTCTGTGCTCCTTTTGATTCTTGTCCAAAATGCTTTTTCGATCGGGGAAACAGCGGAGGGAAATAAACTGATGATCACGAATAACGGCGCGGCATGGGTGAATCTGGCAGACTCCCTGACGGACGATTTGCCGCAAAACGAACCGGCCGGGCTGTCTTATGAGGGAAATTCCGAAATAAAGCGGCTGTCTGTTCTGGTCGGCGATATTGACAAGAGCTACAAGATCCGTACGCTCAGGGGCTACCTTTCTTCCATTACCTTTACCATAAACGGCGTACAGCCGGACGCGGCGGTCATGCTGGATATCGAAGAGCTTCACTTAAGAAACGACAGCTCGATCGCTTATACGGTTTTTGTAAACGGCGCCGAAGTATACAACAGAGTTTACGCGCCGTCGGCAGACGGATTCAATCACGCATTTTTTGATATTCCGGCGGAGGTATGCGGACAAAACGGGAGGCTTGAAATCCGCATCGTGAACAAAACGGACAACGAAGTGCGGTTTCGCCGGGTCTGGGCCATCAGCGATCCCGACGAGTTCATAAAGCAGCAGGGCCTCGACAAAAAAATGAACGTCGCGCTCATGCTGAATCAGACGCCGACGAACCTGAACTACGAGTACTTAAAGCAGCTTGTCGACAGCTACAAATGCAGCAGCATGTATAACATCGGCCTGTGCTGGGAGATACAGTACATGGCCTGGGGCAAAGAGAAAACGGAAGAATATCTGGAAAACGTGATAACGGCGTCTCTGTATACAGGCGCGCCGCTGTATCTGGGCATCAATTCCTGGTGGGCGGGCACGCCGGCCGGCATGGACGGACTGGGCGGCATGTGGCAGGACGTTACGTACCAGCAGATCGCCTACGATCCTCTGAACAATAACGGCAGAGGAAGCTGGCAATTGTCAACGCCGAACGAATGGTCCGATACGCCGTGGCTGTCCATGAACAACGAGCATTATACCGAGGTAAGGCTTAAGCGCATCCGCGAGACGGTTTCCTACATTCAGAAACGGACGGCGGAAATTGCAAGCGGCGGACAGAAGCTGCCTCAAATCCATCTCTATACCGAGAACGAGCCGATTTACTGGCCGATTTACTGGACTCAATACGAAAAATATCCCCGCGGGATAGGCGATTTTTCCGCTTATGTGATCCGTGACGCCGCGCGTGACGGGGTCGTTCTCGACCCGACGGACGGGCTGAGCCCGGATGAGACATACTGGCTGTACAGGAACCTCAATACTTATATTTCCAAAGTGGGCTCGGCAATGGCAGAGGGGCTGGGCTGCAATTATATTACGATCTGCGACGGAGAAGTGACTTACCCGAGCACTCAATTGTTCATGAACGCCTATTCACATTCTCCGATACAGGCGTTTTATCCCAACTGGGAAGAGAACAGAAAATCCTGGGAGAACCACGTGCTGGATTCGATCCACTTCGGCGGGGAATGGTCAGTGTATCTGGACGACAACCTGAGCAGAGGCATGGATTATCTGCTGGCGTACGGCAGCTTTTCGAATATCAACGCCGAACGCGCCGGTTTCCCGGGCGGAAACGCGAGCAAGGATTTCCGCGTGCTCTCGCAGTGCTATGCCTACGGGCTGGAAGGCGTCGTGATTTACAACGTCCTTGCGGATACGGATCAGAATAACGTAATAAACGAATCAACGAAAGCGCAGACCCTTATGCGCGAGCGGGTCTTTGCGGAAACGCCGCTTTACGAAAGCAACTTTGCCGATAAGGCTGCGTACAGCCTGAACAATATGCTCGTGGCCATCGACAATCTGCGCCTTGAGGGCAACGTCGTAGTGCCGACGGAGAGAAGCGGCGGAAGTCTTACGTACCGTTTGAAGAAGGCGTCAAAGTACTCTGACGGGCTGCGGGTCTGTATTGACGCCGCTCTGGCCAAATCGGGACGTATCGAAATTCTGGCAGGCAGCTCTCCGGAGGATTTGAAATCCGTGGGAGTGTTTGGCGGAGACAGCATCAGCTGCGCCATAGACCCGGAGCTTTATGCAGACGGAAAGGACGTTTACGTCAAAGTCAACCTGTACAACGCAGGGCTTACGGGCGCTCATAAGGCGGGGCTGGCAATTTCACGGGTCGGATTTTTAAGGCCTGCTCTTTCGGGCGCAATGGCGGACGGCAAAAAATATACCTACGAGGAAAACCGCAGAAGATGTCTGCTGATCGCATCGCGCGCAGACGCGGAGAGGCTGATGCGGAGGTACCTCTCGTCAGCCGGGGATATCGACACCGCACGCAAAAACGAGTTCTTCGACTCCGCTTGTCAGCTGTACAGCCAGTGCCGCTACTGCGAAGCGCTCGAGTGCGCCTCCAAAGCGCTGAGCACGCTGCTGCCCGTGCGCTTCACAGTAAAGGGCTACGGCGCTCTGGAGGAGTATCCGATTTTCCTGTCTGTCGACGGACGTACAAAGGTGACGGTAAATCTTAAGGAAGCGTCCGAAACTAAGCTCGTGTTCGAGCTTAGTGCAAACGCGGATACGTCTGTCCGTCTCCAGCTCAAAAACGAGGGCGGGAGCTGGGCTCTTACGCAGTCGGAAAGCGGCGACTGGATCGCCGTGAAGAACGCGGACGGTTCCGTAAAGGACGCATACTCGACCTATGAAGTGAACATTAAAGTTAAGCCCTCCATTGAGCGTCCGCAGCAGTTTGAGGCGCGGTTGATCAGAGCAACGGGTGTAAGCATTGCATTCGTTTCGCAGGATCCGGCAGTTACCGATTACAGCAACGGAACGGAACTGAAGCTTGCCGCGGATGCAAGGATTTTCCGGGGCGCGGACGGATGCGCCAGGGATGAGCTTTTGCCGTGCGGACAGCTGCAGCTTCAGTCTGGCGACTACATTATCGCTTCGCTCAATAAAAACGGCGAGGTGGAACAGATTTACGCGTGGTACGGCTTTATGAGAGGCAAGGTAGTATCCGTGGAGGAAATCTCTCTTGAGGGGAAGATGTCGAATCCTTTCGTGACGGTGCGCGCAGATGACGGCAGGGAGATGCGTTTTGAAATCGGATATGAGTGCGCGCTGGACTTTAGCGGCGCGACGGGCGCGCTGGGCAAGCTTGCGCTGGTTGAATCCGTGGGGCTCAGGGAAGGACAAACGGTAACGGTCACATATTGTCCCTATGCGTTTAACGGCCGCGTGAGAGCGCTTCGGATCGCGGACTGATTGGCGGGGAAGAGGGTTTGCGTGTCATGACAGGCTGTTTTCCATATACGGACGCTTATATAAAAGAGCTCAAAAGCCATCCGTATATGAAGTATGCCGCTTTGCAGAGGCAGGCGGGTATAAGCGATCCCTATCGGCCGGTGTTCCATTTCTCTGCGCCGGAGGGCCCGATGAATGACCCGAACGGTTTGTGTTATTGGAAAGGGCTCTGGCATCTGTTTTATCAGGCTTTTCCTCCTGAAGGCGCAATACGCTGGGGACACGCCGTAAGCTGCGATCTGCTTCACTGGACCGATCTTCCGTATGCATTAAATCCGGATATCGAGGAGGCATGCTGGTCGGGAGCGGCCCTTGCGGAGGACGACAGAGTAATCGTCTTTTATTACGGGAAGGGTCTGGGCAATATTGCCGCAGTGTCAAGTGATCCCCTTCTGCTGAGCTGGGATAAGATCGGAGTTCTGAAGGAAGAAGACGGGAAGCCTTACGAGGTATACGATCCCTGCATTTGGAAGCAGGACGATTATTACTATAGTTTATCAGGCCGCGCCGTTCCGCATGCGTGCATGCCTGACTGTGAGAGGACGGAGTATCTCTTCAGATCAAAGGATCTTGTTAATTGGGAATATATGCATCCGTTCATTCAGGGTGGAAACGGGTGCATACCGGGGGACGACGGAGCCTGTCCGTATTTTTGGCCGATTGGCAGCGGAAAGCACCTGCTGCTGCATTTCAGCCATATGAGCGGAGAAAAGTATCTGATCGGCAAATATGATACGCAGCGGCATAAATTTCTGGGGAAAAGGGGAGGAGCTTTCCAGTCAGAAGTAAACGGCTCTTTCGCAGGCGGCATTGCCGCTGCTTCCGCCGCGCCAATGGAAAACGGCGATGTACTTATGGCCGTTAATCAGACCGAAGGCTGTATGTGGCCTTTGGGCGGCGCATATCAGGTCATGTGCCTGCCAAGGCGGCTGTCCGCTGCAGGCGTTAACCTGAATGAGCTTGCGCAGAGCCCGGCTCCGGATTTCAGCGCGCTGCATACGAACGGGAAAGAGCTGCGCGGCATTACCCTGCCGGCAGGCAAAGAAGTGCTGCTGCCGCATTTCAAAGGCAATGTGATGGAGCTGGAGATGGAATTTGAAGCCTCGGAAATGTTTCCGACGCTGGATATTTCCGTTCTGCGCTCAGACGACGGGAGCGAGGCAACGCACATCCGCATTTACAGGCAGCGCGGCTGGCGGGATTGGGCGCATTTTGAACAGTGCGGCGCGTGGGAAGGGCGACCCTATGATACGGTGATTACGCTGGACAACACAGATTCATCCCTGTCTGAATACGCGATTTGCCGGGCGCCGGATTCAGGCTCACTGTTCATACACCCATCGGAAAGCCTGAGGCTCAGAATCTTCGTGGACAAGAGCATCATAGAGGTGTTCGTGAACGAAAAGCTCTGCCTGTCAACGAGGGCTTATCCAGTAAAGAAGGACAGCACAGGCGTATCCGTGCGGGCAAAGGAACGGGACGGTAAGCTGATATGCGCGTCTATGTGGGATTTTTCAGGACATCAGTTTATCGGCTGCGAATTGACACAGCAGAGCAAAGCCTGTAAACCTGTATGAAATAATGCAATGGCAAAATCCATTGCTGAATAAAGAAAACGGAGGTACATACATGAAGAAGTCAAGAAAGTGGCTGTCGTTATTGCTTGGCATTGCAATGATGCTGAGCATGCTGGCTATGCCGGGCGTGATCGCGGAAGCAGAAAAGACCGCAGAGATAACGGTCGGCTTTGCGGACATGGCCGCGACCGAGGATTTCGCATCCGCGGCGGAGCAGATTCTGGCGCGGGGCGTCGAAGCGACCGAAAATCTGGTGATCGGAGACTGCTACAGCACTCTGGTATCCGCCAAGGGCTATAACGGTCCCGGCTACGTCGTAGTGAAGCTGAACGCCGGAGAGGGCAAGGCGTTTGAAAACGCCGTGCAGATCACCGTCAACTATCGCCTGAGCAAAGGCGATCCGCAGGGATACATGGTGATAGAGGGCTCTGTGGACGGCGTGAATTACATCGAGCTGCTGCGCACGCAGGAGGCGACCGGCGACGCCTGGACGCAGGAGGCTATGGCCGAGACGGCGCTGAACGTGGAAGGCATTGCGGGACTGCGCGATGTATGGATCAAGGTAACGCTTGAGGGCTGGGGCGGCCCCGACGCTGCCGGACTTGACGGGATATGCGCAAGCGCGGCGGTCAAAGAGGACGCAGAAGCGGCAGTTCAGGATGACGCCGAAGCGGCAGTTCAGGATGACGCTGAAGCCGCAATCGGCTTTGCGGACATGGCCGCGACCGAGGATTTCGCATCCGCGGCGGAGCAGATTCTCGCGCGGGGAGCCATAAAGACCGAGAATCTGGTTATCGGCGACTGCTATACCACACTGGTTTCAGCCAAGGGCTATAACGGTCCCGGTTACGTTCTGGTAAGACTTAATTCCGGCGAAGGCAAGGCGTTTGAAAACGCCGCGCAGATCACCGTCAAATACCGCCTGAGCAAAGGCGATCCTCAGGGATACATGGTGGTCGAAGTCTCGACAGACGGCGTAAGCTTCACGGAGCTTCTGCGCACGCAGGAAGCGACCGGCGACGCGTGGACGCAGGAGGCCATGGCCGAGACCACGCTCAGCGCAGAGGGGCTTGCGGGAACGCACAATCTGTGGATCAAGGTCACGCTGGAGGGCTGGGGCGGACCCGACGCGGCGGGACTTGACGGGATCAGCGCGTCAGCGGGGCTTATCGGCGACGCTGCCTACGTTCCGGGCGCGGACATGGAGCTTCCGGCTGAAGAGGTAGAAGAAGCAACAGAGGAAGCAGCCCCGGAAGCGCAGGCCCCTGAGCTGCCGGACTATTTTGTGCTGGACGTCGCGTCGTCTGACGCAACAGTGCAGGGACACGAGGTCAAAAGCGTGCTCGACTTTGCGGGCATGAACGCCATAGCCGAAGGCGCTACCGCCGAAGAGAAGGCCGCGTCGAAGGCTGCGGCGAAGGAAGCTCTGCTCGCGGCGGGCGCTGTCGACGCGGATAACCTGTTTTTGAAGGGCAACCACGAGACGGTGGTCAACCCCGGCGGATATAACGGCCCCGGTTACTTCATCCAGAAGGCGGAAGCGCTGGAAGGCGAAACGATCGAAAACGCCAAGCTGGATCTTGACTACTGGGTGGCGGACGGCGATCCTCAGGGATATGTCGAGATTTACGCTTCCGCGGACGGCGAAGAATACACGCTGGTCTTCAGACAGCGTCAGGGCAACGGCAGTCCCTGGGAGCCTACCACAAAGCAGCGCGTGACCCTGCTGCTTCCCGCAGCGGAAGGGCAGAAGGAGATATACGTAAAGGCAGTTATGGAGCATTGGAACACGTATGAGGGCGCCGCGATTTCTTCCAGCGCGATCACCGTCAACAAGGCGCCGACTGAAAAGGTGGAAACGGCTCTGTCGCCCGAGGAGCTCACGATGGTGAGCCGGACCTACTACTTTAACGGTCTTGTCGCCGGCGAGGTGGAGGCATCGGACATCGGCGCGGTCGATGAAAGAAACATGTTTTTCGGTATCGACGGCGTACCGCTGCTTTCTCCGCGTAACGGCTACGAGACGGCCAGCGCGACCTGGCAGCTCAGCGCCGAGGAAGGCCAGCCTCTGGACGACTGCATTCTGACTATCGTCGGCCGTACCTGGTGGCAGAACCCGGACGTGAAGGACGATAACTATCTTAAGGTGTTCGTCTCCGTGGACGGAGACAGCTACACTCTGGCTCAGGAATTTCACGCGACCGACGACGAGGACGATACCCAGCGCTTCACGGTCGACCTGAGCGACTTTGTGAGCGGTTACCCGCAGGCCTTCGTGAAGCTTGAATGGCTGGTCTTCGACAGCCCGCATATCTTCGGCATCCGTTCAATTACGCTGAGCGGCAACTTAAGCGGCGTCAGAAAGGGCGGCGGCGAGTCGGGCAAAATGGCCATCGTCAACGTGCAGAACTTTACGGACCTTGAAGAGGGCGAAGCGGAGAAGGACGACCTTGACGCTTACAAGACCGCGAACCTTGTATTCGGCTACAACGGCACGCAGCTGCTTACGCAGTGTGAGGCGGGAGAAGACGCCTATGTCACCTGGCTTCTGAAGGCTGCCGAGGGCGAGACGTTCGAGGACTGCCATCTGATGCTCACGGGCAGATTCTCGTATACCGATGCATCTTTCAAGGATTCCTCCGCCATCCGCATTTATCTGTGCACCGACGGCCAGAAGTACAACAAGGTGCGCGAGATCGTGCCTTCCGAGGACGCTTCGGACGATCAGAAGTATCTATTCGACTTTACGGATCAGGTATACGGTCTGAGCGAGGTATACGTGCGCGTATACTGGACAAGCGAAGACGATCCCTCCATGCTGGGACTTAAGACGGCGGCTCTGGTAGCCAATACCGGCGAAGACTATCTTCTGTACCTGCCCGAATAAAACGCAATTATGGAAAGGAGAACCATATGAGACGTTTATTAAGGCTTTTGTGCGTGCTGATGACGATTTGCCTGATGACAGGGCCGGCTGTCTATGCGCAGGAGGAAAAGGCGGACTTCGGCGGGAAGACTCTGAAGGTCGCCATCTGGTACGAGCCCGAGATTCCAACGCTGGGCAATTCCGACAGCGAGGACGCGTGGTATTATTCGCTTAAGCATGCCTGCGAGGAATACAACTGCAAGATCGAATGGATCGTGAACACTCAGGAGACCCACTTCAACAAGTTCATCCAGATGTCGCTTTCCGGCGAGGTATACGCGGATATCATGATGTGTCACTCCTGGAACTATGTAAGCCTTATCCAGCAGGGGCTCATTCTGCCCACGACAGAGTATATCGCTTCCGCGCCGGACAGCGAGTACTGGAACACGACCACCTCGAGCCTGTTCGGCGAAACCTGGGGCCTCGAGGCGAAAAACAGCTTTTACGAGCCGACCTACTATTTCCTGTTCAATACCAAGCTGATGAAGTCTTTGGGCCTTGAGAATCCTCAGGAGCTGGCGCGTGAAGGGAAATGGGACTGGGAGACGTTCCGCCGCTACTGCGTCGCGGCCACGGACCCGAGCAGGGAGCAGTACGGCGTCGGTTCCTTTATGCTGGCCTCCATGCTTAAAACCGCAAACGATTTCGACTACGCGGCGGTGGACGAGGACGGACGCTATCACAATGCCTTCACCTATGCCGGAACGAAGGCGCAGGGCATGGAAGTTCTGGAAATGATACAGAAGATGGCGCTGGAGGACAAGTCTATACTGGGCGATTGGGTAGACGGGCAGGAGGCGATGGATCAGACGATCAACGCCTTCAAGGACGGAAAACTGCTGTTTGCCTTCTATCCCAATCTGGACACCCTAAAGAAATCGGGCTTCAGCGATTATTCCATCGTCACCGTTCCCGTCGGGCCCTCCTGCAAAAAGCTGAACGATACGGTCGGCGCGTTTGCCTTCTGGTGCCTGCCCAAGGAGTCCAATTTCAGCGCGAGCGACAGAGCCGCGTTCTGGATGGAAGCCAAACGCACCTGGGACCCCGAGGACAAAAAGGGCTACTTCGAGGCGGACGAAGAGACGATTCTGGACGAGCGTCTGGACAAGAAGTACATCACGATGGAGGACGCCGAATTCATGCTTGAAATGGGCAGGGAGATAGAGCTTTACCCCGCGGTCAGTCTGGATCTGGGCTCTCTTGTGGCCGATGACATTTTCGGCATGGTCATACGCGGCACAAGCACGCCGGCGGCAGTCATACAGGCCACGGACGGCAGGCTGCAGGCCATAATAGACGCCACGTACAACAATTATCTGAAGTCCGAATAAAAGCTTTAAAAGCAATAGCGGAGACCCTGTAAACCGGAAACGGGAGATTCTTCAAAAAGCGGAGGAGGTCCTATGTCGGGGAAACTGAAGGCGGTGTCGTTTGCTGGCATGCTGGGGCTGTGCCTGCTGCTTTGCGCGTGCGGCGTAAAGCATGTGAACACCGCAGGCGAAGCCGGCAGCCTTGCCGCCTTGACGAAGAGCGAATATGAAGAGTATATCGAAAACAGGGTCTCCGCCCCTGCGGATGCATTTATCGAGATAAGCGCGCTTGGCTGCTCGGACTATACGGGCGACGCGCCCTCCAGAGTGGCGCTGGACGGAAAGGACGCTCTGGCGACCACAGGGACGGGCAGCGTCACCTATCGGTTTACAGTACAAAACAGCGGTTTATACACGGTTTCGTTTGAATACTATCCTTTGGAGGGATACGGCGATACGATCGAAAGATGCCTGTATCTCGACGGAGAGTTGCCGTACGAGGAGGCGCGAAGCCTGCTGTTCACGCGCTGCTTTACAGACGAGGGAGAAAAACGATACTCTACCTCCGGCAACGAGTATCGCCGCAGGCAGAAGGAAATCTTCGCCTGGTATGTTACGGATGCGCGCAGCAGCTTCGGCTTTACCGACGCGGCGCTGCAGCTTTATCTGGAAGCCGGAGAGCATACCCTGACGCTTGAGAGCGTCAAAGAGCCGATGGCTCTTTCGAAAATCCGTCTGTATGTCAAACCGGAACAGACGAGCTATGCGCAAACGCTTGAAGCATACGAGCGTGAAGGGCTGAAACGGGTCAAGGGCAGCGTCGTCGTCGAAGCTGAAGACGCATACCAAAAGTCGGCCTCGACCCTGTACGCGGTGGAGGACAGAAGCTCTGCTGCCGTAACGCCCTTCGATTCCAAACGTATATTGCTTAACTGCATCGGCTCAAACAACTGGAAGTATCGCGGTCAATGGATAGAATGGAACGTATCGGTCCCGCAGGACGGCCTGTACAACGTTTCGTTCAGAGTGAAGCAGGATTTTGTTTCCGGCGCCAGCGCTGCGCGCCGGATGTATATTAACGGAGAAGTGCCCTTCAGCGAGGCGGAAGCGCTGAAGATCCCGTACAGCTTAAGCTGGCAGATATTTACGCCCGGAGACGAAGCCGGCGCATTTTTATTTCATCTGCATGAAGGCGAAAACGTCATCCGCCTCGAAGTAGTAACGGGCGAGCTGTCGCCGATTCTGACGCAGGTCCGCAGCACCGTGAAGGAGCTTACCGTGCTCTATAGGCGCATAAACGCAATCGTGGGCAGCTACCCCGACCCGCTCAGGGACTATCATCTGGAGGAAGCGATACCAGATCTGATCCCCTCGCTGCAAAAAGCTTTAGACGAGCTTAACAACGCGGGCTGCCTGCTTGAAAAGCTCGGCAAGGGCGAAGGCGAACAATCGGCCTACATCACTCAGCTTACGATTTTGCTCGATACGATGCTCAGGCGCAAGGACATCATTCCGGAAGAAATGTCCACCTTGTCCGACCGGATGAACAGCCTGTCCTCCTGGGTCACGTATGCCTCGGAAGTACCGCTGCTGATCGACAAGCTCGCCGTGCACGGCGATAAAAAAACGCCGCTTATCCGGGAGGGCAGCGTGTTTGAAAGAGCGGCGTTCGCCGCAGACAACTTCGCGGCCTCCTTTGCGGTGGACTATTATTCTGTTGAAAGCATGATTAAGCAGGAAACCACCAGCGAAGTGACGCTGTGGCTTGCAAGCACCTCCGGGCGCGATCAGGCGAGCATCTTAAGAGACCTCGCGGACAGCTATTTCACAGCCGAAACGGGGATCAACCTGAATATACGTCTGGTGGATATGGGCGTGCTGTGGCAGGCGGTCGCAAACGGTATGGGACCCGACGTGGCGATTTTGCAGGGACAGGCGCAGCCGCTGAATTTCGGCGTAAGAGGCGCGCTGTATGACCTTAGCGCGTTTGACGACTGTTCGCAGGTGCTCGGGCGTTTCGATGAAAGCGCCGTGACGCCCTTCCGCCTGGGCGGCAGCATTTACGGGCTGCCTGAGCAGCAGGTGTATCTGATGATGTTCGTGCGTACGGACATACTGGAGGAAATGGGACTCAAGGCGCCTGAAACCTGGGACGAATTGTATGAGCTGGTGCCGAGCCTGCAGGAGCAGGGGATGGAGATCGGTCTGCCGCAGCCGTCTCAGGTACAGTCCGGCAGCGACTCCACGGCGCTCAATCCGATGTTTGCCACGCTGCTTATGCAAAAAGGCGGCCGTGTATACGACGAGGACGACCGGCTCTGCGTGCTTAATGAAATTACGGCAGTGGACTGCTTTACCGAATGGTCGGAATTCTATACGAAGTATAATTTCACCAAATCCTACAGCAGCGTCAACCGTTTCCGCACGGGAACCATGCCGATCGTGATCGCGGATTATACGCTGTATAACTCTCTGGTGATAGCCGCGCCCGAAATCGCGGGCATGTGGTCCATGTACCCGATACCCGGTGAACTCAGAGAGGACGGGAGCATCGGACGGGAAACGCCCGGCTCGCAGTCGGCCTGTATGATATTTGCCAACACTCACGACGCGGAGGCCTCATGGGAGTTTCTGAAATGGTGGACATCCGCCAAAACGCAGGAGCAGTACGGGCGCGAGCTGGAAGCGATACAGGGTGCGTCTGCCCGCTGGCCCACCGCGAATCTTGAGGCGTTCAACAGACTTGGCTGGACCGCGGACGCGCTGTCGGCGTTAAGCGAGCAAAGAAAGCACCTGATCGGCATACCGGAGGTGCCCGGCGGGTACTATGTCGGAAGAACGGTATCAAACGCGATCAAGTCTGTCATCAATATGGGCAAGAGCCCGCGCGAAACCATACTTGACGCCGTGGACGATATAAACGAGGAGATCCTGTCCAAACGCCGGGAGTTTGGCTTGGAGGAGTAACGTGCATGAAGCTGAAAAACTGTAAGGAGAGGCTTGCTTTCAACTGCCGCACTGCGTGGAACAATCGCAGCGCGTATGTGCTGATGGCGCCGTTTCTGATCATCTTTTTCACCTTTACGGTATTTCCGGTGATAATGACGATCGTGCTGAGTTTTACCCGCTACAACATCCTGCAAAAGCCGGTTTTCGTCGCATGGGACAATTATAAGGAACTGTTCGTCAATGACGAGGTGTTTGCCATCGCGCTCAGAAACACCGTCGTCTTTGCGCTGATCACGGGGCCGCTTGGCTATTTTCTGTCCTTCTTTGCCGCGTGGCTTATCAATGAGTTCAAGCCCCTTTTGCGGGGACTGCTGACCTTCATATTCTATGTGCCCACGATCTCAGGCACCGTGTACACGATCTGGAGCATTATTTTTTCAAGCGATATGTATGGCTACACGAACAGCTTTCTTATACGGCTTGGGATCATCAACAATCCCATCGAATGGTTCGGGACGGATACCTTTATTCTGCCGCTTATAATCGTGGTGCAATTGTGGATGAGTATGGGCTCGGGCTTTCTGGTGATGCGCGCAGGCACCGCCTCCGTGGATCCGCAATACTACGAGGCCGCAGCCATCGACGGCGTAAAGAATCGCTTTCAGGAAGTGATCTATATTACGGTGCCCATGATGGCGCCCCATCTGATCACCGCAGCGGTGCTTCAGATCACAGGCATGTTCGCAAATGCCGGAGCATCCATTCAGCTGGCCGGCTTCCCCTCGACGAACTATGCGGGGCATCTTATTATGACGCACCTGATGGATTACAGCTCTTACCGCGTCGAACGCGGCTATGCGTCTGCGATCTCGGTAGTGCTGTTCGTACTGATGATCAGCATAAATAAGCTATCCGTTCGCCTGCTCAGAAAGGTCGGTGCATGATATGGCTTGCGAAGCAGGTATCCGTAAGCTTAAGAAGCCGCGCAAAAAGGTTCGGCTGATCGGCAACGAGGCGCAGATCGGACGAAAGAGCTCGGGCGATGTCCTTATGCTGCTGATCGTGGGGATCATGGCGGCGTTCAGCTTTTTTCCGCTGCTGATGGCGATCAATATGGCGATCAAGCCGATCAACGAGCTGTTCTATTATCCGCCGAGGCTCTTCACGGCCCATCCTACGCTGGACAATTTCAAAATGCTGTTCAGCCTGATGCAAAACACGCGCGTATCGTTTTTGAGGTATGCGTTCAATACGGTGTTTATCTCCCTTGCGGTCACGCTGGGGCACGTGTTTATCGCTTCGATGGCGGCGTATCCGCTGGCTAAGCTCAAGCTGCCGGGCATAAAGACGATAAATACCATGATAGTGTTTTCGCTTATGTTCGTCTCTGCGGTCACGGACGTTGCGAACTATCTGACGATAAGCTGGCTTGGCTGGCTGGACACGTATTTTGCCAGCATCATACCACCGATGGGCGCGACGCTCGGCCTGTTTATAATGCGCAACTACATGACGACGATCCCAGATTCGCTGCTTGAAGCGGCGCGCATGGACGGCTGCTCAAATTACAGGATATACTGGCAGATAGTTATGCCCCTGTCGAAGCCTGTATGGCTTACGGTCGCGATACTGGTGTTTCAGCAGGTGTGGGGCGTGGATAACAGCGGATACGTTTACAGGGAATCGTTAAAGACGCTGCCCTACGCCATGCGTCAGATCACAACCGGAGCCATAGTGCGGATGGGCGCCAGCCAGGCGGTGGGCGTGGCGATGATGATAATCCCGGCGCTGTTCTTCATCGTCAATCAAACGAAGATCATAAACACTATGGCGACCTCCGGAATGAGGGAGTGAACGGTGATCCCATGAAGGTTTTAAAGATGCTCGTGGCGCTTAGCCTTTTAACGCTGTATCTTAGCAGCGCAATGGCAGTGGATTCCTACAGAAGCTACCTGTATTCCACAACCGATGAAGGCACGTTGGACGTGGCGGCGCCTCAGGCGTTTATACCGGGAAAGGTATACGGCTCGAAGCAGCTGGGCGTGCAATTGGGTTCGCCCGAGGATTTGCTGTTTGATAAAGAAGGCAATCTTTATATCTGCGACGCCAAGGCTAACGCGATATATGTTTTTTCGCCGGAGCTTAAGCATATCAGAACCATAGACGAGTTTGACAACATGGGCAATATGGATCGTTTTTCTTCGCCAAGCGGAATCTGTCTGGACGAGGATAACAATCTCTACGTTGCCGATTACGGCCGTCAACGCGTCGTGGAGCTTAGTCAGGACGCGCGGGCACTTATGATAATCGAAAATCCGCAGGCGGAGATTCTCGGTAAAAGCTTTGTGTTTCAGCCGCAGAAGGTTTTGGCGGATAAAACGAACCGCATATTCGTGCTGTCTAAAAATACCGGAGAGGGTATGCTGCAGTTCACCAAAACAGGAAGCTTTCTTGGCTTTTTCGGCAGCAATACGGTAAGCGCGGGCATTTTCGACAGGATATGGAAGTGGATCATGACGGAGGAACAAAGCTCCAAGCTTACGCAGTTCGTTCCGGTGGAATATACGAATTTTTCGCTTGACGATAAGGGCTTTATCTACGCCGTCACGAAAGTATCGGATGTAAATCATCCGATAAGACGTCTCAATCTCTTTGGCGGAGACGTACTGGTAAGACAGCCCATTGACGGCTCAAAGCAGGTGGTGGGCGACGTATCCTACCCATACGCAGGCGTGTCCGGCATTACGGGCCCTTCGAGCTTTGTGGATATCGCTTCGGATTCCCTCGGCAATTACTACGCTTTGGACGATAAGCGCGGCAGGGTCTTTTCTTACGACGAGGAGGGCAATCTGCTTTGCGTGTTCGGCTCGCTTTCGTCGGGACAGACGGGATCGTTCGAGTCTCCCTCGGCCATATGCTGCCATGACGGCAAGGTGTATGCTCTGGACAGAAGCACTGCCGAACTGATCGTATTCGAACCGACTGAATACTGGACGACCATGATGAAGGCGATGGAAGCGTACTATGAGCAGGATTTTGAAAAGAGTCTGGAGCTTTGGGAAAAGATAATCTCCCGCAATATCAATTTCGACCTGGCATACTACAAGGCGGGCTTTTGCCTCTACAGACTCGGACAGTATGAAAAGGCGATGGAATACTACAAGCTGGTGAATGCAAGGGAGGCCTATTCGGATTCAAGCGCAAAGCTGAACCGCTTAAATCTGAACCGTGATTTCGCGTACATCGCGCTATCTGCGGCCGTATGCGCGCTGGCGTTCGTCGTGATAAGCGTCATACGCCGCCGCCGGCGCGGGAAATTTGACAGAGGATCAGTATGAAGCAGGCGTTTTATATTCTGAGGCATCCGATTTACGGCCACTGGGAAATGAAAAGAGACAATACCGGGCGCTATACAGACGGTATCGTCATACTCGTAATAGCTGTCGCGGCAAGCATTTTCAACCGTCAGGCGCGGGCGTTCGTGTTCAATATGAGCTACAATGTGCCTCTCGACATCCTGAAACAGGCGGCTAAAGTCGTGCTGCCGGTGATGCTGTTTTGCGTCTCCAACTGGGCGGTCACCACTCTGTACGACGGCAACGGAACGTTCAAGGACGTGTTCCTTGTGTGCTGCTACAGCCTGTTGCCGCTTATTTTCTTCAGGCTCGCAACGCCGATCCTGTCGCATCTGCTTACGCTAAACGAAGCGCTGTACCTGAATCTGATCGACATGGCGAGCTACGTCTGGACGGGCGTCATGCTGTTCGTCGGCATAAAGGAAGTACACGAGTACGAAGCGGGAAAGATGCTTCTGACGCTTCTGATCACGGCTTTAGGCGCGGCCATTATCGTATTTGTGTTTCTGCTGTTTTTCAGCCTCCTGCAGGAGCTCGGCAGCTTTGCTTACAGCATTTACAGAGAACTGTCCCTGCGCGTTTAACGGGATATGAGGTGTGTACGGATGAAAAAAACAAAGCGCTGCGCGGTCCTTATCGCTCCGCTGCTCGTCGTCGCCGCCGCGCTTATACTGATACTTAGCGCAGGCGACAGGGAAAAGCTTGTCGACCGCATTTCCACAGCTCCGGCGCTCACGGGGCAGGTTTATCCTGATGGGGACGCGGCACTGCTGGAAAAAAACGGAATGAAGCTGTTCCTTGAAGAAAACATGGTCGTTCGGGTGGAGGACGGCCGCGGCGGCGTTTGGAGCACCAACGGCGTATCGGCCGCGGGCAAACAAACGGTCGATCAGCTCAAGCTGTCCTATTATACGGCGAACGCGGCGTATTCCTATATGGAAAGCCAGAGCGACTCGGTGGATATGCAGCAGGCGGACGCCTTCGTTCAGGACGGTATTCTGTATGTCGAGTACCGTCTGGGAGACTATGACCGCACGCTCGACGACGTGCCTGCGTTTCTGACAGGCAAACGCTTTCAGGCTCTTTTTCTGGATAAGCTCACGCCGGAGGACGCGGACGTTATCCAGACTTATTATAAATACTATGACGACGAAGACGCCTGGCGCATAAAGTCCAAGGGCAGAAACAATTACAAAACAATACTGAAGTACATGGACGAAGTCGGTTATACCCCCGAGGATCTGGCGCTGGATAACGCCGACGGAGGCATTTCCACCGAGACGACGGTCAAGCCCAAATTCAAAATCGTTCTCGCCTATGAGCTCAGCGACGACGGGCTTATCGTTTCCATGCCTGTGGAAAGAATCGAGTTTCTGGCGGCATTTCCACTGTATGAAGTCGACGTGCTGCCGCACTTCGGCCTGGTCAGTCAAAACGAAGAGGGCTTCGTTCTGCTGCCTGACGGCAGCGGCGCGCTCATGCGCTTTCAAAACGACTACAATTCCCGCAGCGAATACTCCATTCCCGTCTATGGTCTTGACTGGGCGGTGGCCAGCGATACCCTGTCGACCGGACAGTATCAATATGAGCTCGCCGCGCTGCCCGTATTCGGAATGAAGGACGGCGCGTCTGCCTATCTTGCCGAAATAAGCAGCTGTGCGGAAAAAGCGACTCTCAAATACCATCCGGCGGGGACTTATTTTCCGCGCAATGAGGTATACGCCACATTCCGCATGATAAACAAAGACAGCGTATATCTGTCCGGCAGCGACAACAGCTCGAAGGTGATCCTTTTTGAAACGTCTCTTGCGGACGCGGACTTTAAAATCAGCTATCATTTTCTGGAAAACGGCAGCGGCTATACCGAAATGGCCGCCTTGTACCGCTCCATACTGTACGAGGCGGGCGTTCTGCGGGAGCTTGACTCAGGCGCAGGCGCGTCGGTGCTTATTGAAACGGTAGGGGCCGTCCTCAGCAAGAAAAACAAGCTGGGCGTTTCCTACGAGGGACTTACGGCGGCGACCGCTTACGACGCAAACCGGCAAATCGCCGAGGAGCTGATGGCGGGCGGGGTCGGTTCCGTTGACATGCGGCTTATCGGCTGGTTTAACGGAGGCGTTTATCACGCTTATCCCGGGCGGCTTAAGCTTGATTCAGTGCTCGGCGGGAAAGAAAAGTGGCTTGATTTGCTGGATTGGGCGCAAGAAGCGGGCGTGGGCATTTACCCTGACGTGGATTTCCAGAGATTCCCCGAAGGCTCGGGCGGCTTCCGTCCGGCGAGGGATTCGGCTTTCCGTCTGGACGGGCACGAAGCGATGTATTCGATACTTTCGCGCGCGCTGCTTCTGGAAAAATACGATATAGGGCTTACTCCATCAAGCCTTTATCTGCTCTCTCCTGCACGGTTCAGGCGGGAAACGGAAGCGTTTATTAAAAGCTACGCCGGGTTGTCGAGCGGTGCTCTGTCGCTTAGATCGACCAGGGTATACTCCGATTTCAATAAAAAAGGCATGACCTCACGCACGAATGCGCTGTCCATGCTGCGCCGGCAGCTGGAAATGCTGAGCGGGGAATACGAATTGATGGCGGACAGCGCGTGCCTGTACTGCTTTCCATACGCAAGCGTATTGTGCGGCGTGCCTGTCGATTCGAGCCATTACCGTATCGCGGACGAAACCGTACCGTTTATGCAGCTGGTGCTGCACGGGGCGGTGAAGATGTACACTTCGTCGTTAAACCTGACCTCCGACAGCGCCCGAACGGCGCTCAGGGCGATAGAATACGGCGTGCTGCCCTGCTATCAGGTCACGTATGAAGCATCCAGCGTTTTGAAAAATTCGGAATATCAGGACAATTACGCCTCCGGCTTTGGTACCTGGCGCGACGAAATCATAGCCTGCGCCTCCGCCTCCGGTCAGGCGCTTGACGGTCTTGTCGGAATGAAAATGACCGGACATCGTATGGTAACGGACAATGTATACGCGACGACATACGAAAACGGCGTGACCGTCTATGTAAACTACAATGCGTACGACGTAAAAGCCGGCGATATCGTGATCGGCGCCTGCTCGTTTAACAGAACAAACGGTGATTGACTATGAAGCACAAGCATTCCTCACTTATGAAGAAAAGGGCCAGATGGGCATATTTCTTTTTGCTCCCCTGGCTGATAGGCGTGATAGCGGTATTTGTGATCCCGCTGTTTCTGTCGCTGTCCTTTTCCCTGTCCGAGGTGACGGTCGATTCCGGATACAGCCTGCGGCCGGTCGGCTTTGCCAACTATAAAACCGCGCTCCTCCTCGATGAAAACTTTTTGAGATATTTTGCCTCCACGATCGGGGACCTTCTGTACCGGGTGCCGATCATACTGGTTTACAGCTTCATGGTCGCGCTGCTGCTTAAGCAGAGTTATTTCGGCTCGCAGATATTCAAGTTTGTGTTTTTCCTGCCGGTGATACTCTCCTCAGATCTTTTCTTTAAGCTGCTGAACAATTTCGGCGCGAAAACCACCTCGAGTCTGGACGCGGTCATGAGCAGCTCGGTAAGCGTGCTGAAAAGCCTGAATCTTTCCGTCTATCTGAAAGATCTGGGCCTGTCGAGTAAAATGATCGAGCTGCTTACGGCGCCGGTCAACAAGGTCTATGAAATCATCACCTGCTCCGGCATACAGATTTTCGTGTTCCTGTCGGCGCTGTATTCGGTTCCGTCGCAGCTGTACGAGGCGGCGCATATGGAAGGCGCAAATGCTTGGCAGCAATTCTGGAAGATTACTTTTCCAATGGTCATGCCGATGGTTCTGGTCAACGTCGTATACTCGATCGTGGACACCTTCGTCACGGAAAGCAATTCGGTGATGGAGTATGTATATCAGCTGTCGTTTAAAAACTTCAACTTCGGCTTGTCCAGCGCCATAAGCTGGCTGTATTTCCTGGCGGTGGGGCTGATTTTGCTGTTGGTTTTCAGACTCATCAACCGCCGCACGTTCTACTATACGGACTGACCGCCGCGATTTGTTCAGACAGGAGCAAAGTAATGAATTTACGCATAAGCCGCAATACCCTGCATAAAAAAGGCCTGAAGCTTGCAATCGCGATCCTTCGCGCCGTGCTGCTTGTCGGTTTTTCGTATATCATCCTGTATCCTATTATTCTGATGATATCAAAATCCGTCATGGCCCAGACGGACGTGTTCGACAACAGCGTCCTGTGGATTCCCAAGCATTTTACGCTCGACAATCTGATGGTCGCCTCTTCCTCCATGAAATACGGCAAGGCGCTTGCAAATTCGCTCCTCGTCGCCGCCGGAAGCACGCTTATGCAGACGCTGCCCTGCATGATGGCCGGTTACGCCTTTGCGCGTTTTAATTTCAAGGGGCGCAGGCTCCTGTTCGCGGTGGTAATCCTTACGATAATCGTGCCGCCGCAGCAGTTTATAACTCCGCTGTATCTGCATCTTTCGCGCTTTGATGTGTTTGGACTGATTAAACGCTTTAACGGCGGCAAGCCGTTTAACCTCATGAGCACGGCTTTTCCGTATTTCCTTATCTCTCTGACAGGGTTCGGCCTCAGAAACGGCTTGTTTGTTTTCCTGTTCCGCCAGGCCTTCAGAAGTATCCCCAAAGAAATGGACGAAGCGGCCATGATAGACGGCGCGGGTCAGATTCGCATCTTCTGGCAGATTATCATCCCCAGCGCCGTTACGATAACGGTAACGGTCATGCTGTTCTCGTTCGTATGGCAGTATAACGACACCTATTACACGAACCTGTTTTTGCCCAATCTCAGGACGCTGCCGAAGGCTTACGGGCTGTTTGAGTCGGCGATAACGGGCTGGAACGGCGATAAAACCATCAACAGCTTACTGTCGCAGTATGTGCTGGACGACAATAACGTGCTTTCGCTTCTGCGAAACTCGGCGATGCTGCTCATCCTGATGCCGCTTCTGCTGGTATATGCATTTGCGCAGCGTTATTTTATCGAGTCCATCGAACGCAGCGGGATCGTAGGTTAACTGATAAGCAATCCCTGCTTGTCAGGGTAACCGTGTCGCCGCGTCCGTTCACTGTGATGATGACGGCTCCTTTCTCTTCCAGGCAGAGCCTGGATATCTCGCTTTAGTGGTTGCGCAGATCGGCAGAAGGACGAATAGTTTCCCGAATGTCCATCGTCGCCTTGCCCTCCTTGGATGCTACAGACAAATCATATCATAAATTGTCTATAAAACCAAACGCGCTGACCCCGTCATACAGGAGACGGGGTCAGCGTTTGCCGATCAGCCGAGTCCTCAGATTTCTACAGCCTCACTTCGGCCTCGTTTGATGCTTTGCTTAGCTTCAGGGCGGCTGTTTCCGTGCCGCGCGTCAGCTCGTATTCGCCTCTGAAGCCGTACAGCTCAGCGCAGCCGTTTTCATCGGTCAGCAGCTCGGTGTCCGTGTGCCAGTCCGTTTTAAGGCGCTGTCTGAGCTGCGTCAGGGCGGGCTTGGGGCTGCCGTCGGGACGTATCAGGCCGGAGGGCGCTTTGAGCCAGCCGCCGTCCGTGTAGTCCCAGCTCGTAAAGCCCTCGACCAGCGGGCGGGCGAAGAGGTAATCGAGCATGGCCATAAGGTCGTGCGCCTGCCGCTGTTCGCCTTCGGGCGTGGAGGGCCACTCGTCCACCTGATAGTCGTTAAGGTCCACTATCTCAGGCGGCATCAGCTGCCCGGACACGAAGGTGTTTTCGGTATAATGTATGGGCAGAGCGAAGCGCTCGAAGCGTTCGGTGACCTCCGCGAGCTTTTCCATGCCCCAGAAGCCCTGATGCTGGTGGGACTGTATGCCTATCGTATCGATGCCTGTGCCCGCGTCGAGACAGTCGCTTATCAGGCGCGCGTAGCGTTCGCTGGTATTGAAGTCGTTAAGCAGCAGCGTCGCGCCTGGATCGGCGGCGTGCGTATGCTCGAACAGCGTCTTTATCAGCGGCACGCGTCCCATTTTGCGGCACAGGCGGGTCACGGGGTTCATGTGCGGCATATGCGCGGGCTCGTTCACGAATTCGGGCATTATCACGACCTCGTTTATAACGTCCCAATAGCCGATGTCGTGTTTGAAGGCGGCAAGCTCCCTGTCTATGCGGTACAGGAAATAATCCAGCACCTCTTCCTCGCTCATGTCGTACATCCAGCGCGCGGCTACGGTGTGCCAGCACAGCGGATGTCCCTTTATGCTTTTGCCGTCGCGCTTTAAAAGCTCCGCTGCGCGCAGCGTTTCCGCTTCACGCGGCTTGCCTCTTTCGGGCTCATAGGTGCCCAGATAGAACGGAAGCGTCGTATAGTTGAACACCTGCTTCCAGTCCGCGTACACTTTTTTAAGGTATTCTCTGTAGCTGTCGTCGGTGTCCGGGCTTGTGAGAGGCAGGGTAAAAAAGCCGCCCGTGCCGAACAGGAATTCGTGCTTTGTGAGAAGCGCGTGTACACGCGTGTTTGCAAGGGGCGCGCCGGTCTTGTCCGTAAAGCGGATGCGGCAGGCGGATTTACGGGCTGAATACTTGTCCATTTTGTCCCTCCGTTTCGTTTACAGGTGTGAAGTGTGCGTCAGTACGGGCTGTCAAACTCCGCCTCGGCTTTTCTGACCGCAGCCTCGAGCGTCATGCCCGTGAAATGCTGCGCTCCCAGATACCGTCCGGATTTTTTGTCGTCGACGAACAAGCCCACGACTATGCCGGGTACAGCGCTTTCGGGAGCGTTGGGTGCGGCGGGACCGCCCAGATCCGTGCGGCACCAGCCGGGGTCTGTCAGGTTTATCGTCACGTCCGTGCCCTGCAGCTTGCTGCCCAAGTCTATCGTCACCTTGTCGAGCGCGGCCTTGCTGGCGGAATAGCCGGCCTGCTGCGGGTCGAGGCGGATGCCGCTGGTGACGTTTAGTATACGGCCGCTGCCCCGCGCGATCATGCCGGGCAGAAAGTGATAGCATATCATCATCGGCGCGATCGTGTTTATGCTGAAGGAGGCCGTATAATCCTCCGCGGGCGTGCTCAGATAATCCGTGCGGTACGCCACCTGCACGCCGGCGTTGTTGAGCACCGCGTCCACCTGCACGCCGCGCGCGTCTATGCCGCGCAGCATCCGCTGCACGGCGTCAAGGTCGCTTAGCTCCGCTTCGACCGCGAACGCCTCCGCGCCCAGCGCCTTTACTTCGCCCAGCACCCTTTGGGTGTGTGCGAGCGTGCGGCTGTGCAGTATGAGCTTTGCGCCCCTTTGCGCGAGAAAGCGCGCGGCAAGATAGCCTATGCCGCGGCTCGCGCCGGTTATCAGAGTCCATTTCCCGCTTATATCGTACATTGCGTATTCCTTTCCGCGGCGCGGGAGAGCCGCCGCCTGTGCTTATGCGTCCCCGTGATTTCAGCCGGATGCACGCTTTACGGCCTTTGGTGCAGCCGGCGTTCGGGCGCGCTGCCGTACGTGTCCTTCAGCCGAGTACCGCGCATGCCGTTTACGGGCTTGCTTTCTCCCGTACTGTTCGGCGCGCCAAAGTATGTTTTCGCCGCCGCACGTCTGTCTCAGCGGCTGTTTTTGGCTCTGTCCATGCCGAAGCCCAGCACGGTGCCCACCGCGCCGCCGGCTATGTGCGTTATCTGCGATACGGTGTCGCTGTTTGTCACGCCTGTGTATATCTGCTCGCCTATGTAAAGCAGCGCGACCAGTATGAACGTGAGCGGTATCTCGTGCTCGCGCGCCTGCGTTATGGAGGAGAGCAGTATGAACGCGAACACTATCCCGCTTGCGCCCAGCAGCGCCGTACGCGGGAAGAATATCATAAATATCACGCCCGTCACCAGCGCGGTGATCAGCATTACCCAGATCAGGTTTTTGCTGCCGTACTTTTCCTCCAGCATGGGCCCGAGTATCAGCAGATACATCATGTTGTTCAGCAGATGCCCCCAGTCCGCGTGCCCGAATACGTGGCATACGCAGCGCACGTAGGTGAGCGGGTCAGAAAGCCTCCACCTGTATACGCTGAACACGTAAGCGTTCGCGCCGCCGCGCGTTACGATATTCAGCACCTGCGCGACCACGCACACGAACGCGAACGCGAGCACCGCGGGAGAATTGAGGGTTATCCTGAAGCCCGGTTTTCTTTTTTGCATGACGCCGCCTCCGAAATATTCTCACAGCGTGATTATAACCCAAAACTCCGCGCCTGTCCACTTGTTTTTAAAAGAATGTGCGCTCGGGGACGAAATGAAGGTGGGCTGCGGGAAAAGTAAGTGAGTTTAATATATAGAGGGATTTTTGCTTGAAATGAAACTCTGTTGATGATATAATATATGATATGAAAATCAGCTTGCTTTGACTGAAAAGACAGAACAGATACGTCTCTTGATGGCTTTGCAGCAAAAAATATTCGGCTGGGAGGAAAATAATGAAGCGTTTTATAATCTCATTGCTGTTGTCAGCATTAATACTGACCGCATCGCCGTTCACGGCGCACGCTGATCTGTGGGATGACATAATCGGTGCGGCTTCGGACGCATGGGACTGGACATCAGGCGCAGCTACAGATGCATGGGACTGGACGACGGGCGCAGCTTCGGACGCATGGGACTGGACGACAGGCGCAGCTACAGATGCCTGGAACTGGACTGCGGGCGCTGCTGGTGACGCATGGAGCTGGACGAGTAAGGCGGCGACAGATGCATGGAATGCCACAGCTGATTTCTTTGCTCCGCCTTCGAACATAGGCAATCCTAACATACCTGCTGAGCCGGAACTCCCGAATGGAGTACAAAGATGCTATGTCGGTTATGGATCAAAGCGCATTGAAAGCAATAAGGGATATAGCGGCGGCGTTAAGATAACGAAGGACGATCCGCATTACGGATGGGAATTGGGCAAATTCTACATCAGCGGGTTTACCCGCGTATTGCCGGTTGACGATACGACGCTGATGTTCCTGAAAACGGTGGGCGATGACGTGGAGCTTCATTTCCACCTGACGCAGGACATAGATATGCTTAACAGTAATACACTTCTGACCGTCGCGAATGACGACGGCGGATACGACGAGGACTTCGGAGTGCAGCCTACTTATCTCGGCAGGGGCGCGCTGATAGTGCGTCACTACGACTATGAGCACAATCCCGGCAAAACGCAGATTTATACGGACTATCTCTCTGCAAAGGCGAGCGGTTCTGCCGACACGGTGATATCACTTAACGAAGAAGGCGACTACGAGGTAGCACTTGATTACAGAGTGCTTGAAAAAACACGCGTGCTGGGCACTGCTGCAACAAGCAGCAGCTTTTATAATTACCGTATTTATTTCCGCTTTTCTGTACGTAACGGAAACTGCATGGCTTTCCCATTTGATGTGAAGACGGGTGAAGAACTCAGAAATTCCTCAGTCACGCCAAACGGATTCTATCTGGATTTTGCATATTCGCGCTATCTGGATATCGACGTAAGCTATTCGGTCATCGTAGAGGGCGAAAACGGCTTCACAGAGGACGTGCGCTTCAATCGACCCGCGCAGAACGGCACGGACTACGCGCGTGAAGGCATCTATACCTTAACTGTTTCAAACAGGTATACAGGCGAAAAGACCGTGAAGCTCATTTATGTAGGAAGCGATGAACGTATCGCAGGATATATGCGTCAGGGCTATACGACCGCACAGCTTTTAGACGCGCTGAACGGCAAATAAGCGATGAAGGAGGAAATCAGCAAATGAAACGGTTTATAGCAGTATTGCTGGCTGTCGCGATGCTCACGACCTTATCTATATCGCATGATAGCGTTGCGGAGACAGATACGGAGGTTTTCAGTTTCAGCGATCCGGCGCTCCTGCCGTATATAGAAGATGAAATCTATGCTGAATTGATAACGGCGCTTGACGGCACGGATTATGTTGTCGAAAACGTCGAAGCAGTATACGTTTCACAGGAGTACCTTGAAGAAGTCGCGTACAACACCCGTGCCAACATATACTTCGGTTATACAATGGCGGAGCTTGACGCGCAGTTCGAGGGGACGCGCTATGTGTTCACTCTGGGTGAGGACGATCAGACGACAGTCATACCGTTTCAGGAATACATAGAAGAAGACATCTACACTAAAATTTTAAAGAATGTAGCAATAGGTGCGGGTGTTATCATAGTTTGCGTAACAATTGCGTCGATAACATCCGTGTCTGCACCTGCAATTAGCATGATACTTACGTTTGGTGCTAAAGAAGGCGCAGAATTTGCGGCAAAGAGTGCGGGGTTCGGGTTTGTATCATCCGGAGTATTCGGATATATAAAGAAAGGCAATATCGAAGATGCATTTAATGAAGCTCTGGTTGGAGCGAGTGAAGGCTTTATGTGGGGTGCGATCGCCGGTTCAGTTTCAGGTGCTATTAGCGAATCGTCGTTTCTTTACACGTGGCACAAAGCTACAGATATTAGTTGGAAAGAAGCGGCAATAATACAAAGGGAAAGCAATTATTCGCTTGATTTCATCAGAACGGTTCATTCTATGGATGAGTACGAGATATACAAAAAGGCGGGTCTGAAAGAATACAGGCTTGGCGATAAACGTTTATTGTTGCCGGAGAGTGTTGATTTAAACATAGTAGACGCAGAAGGTAAAACAAATCTGCAGCGCATGCTTAAAGGGATGAATCCAATTGACTGTGATGGACGTTCATATGAGTGGCATCATGTTGGACAGAAGAAAGATGCGCCTTTGGCTTTGCTCACATATGAACAACACAGAAGTAATTATAAAATTCTGACATATCAGCAAGGGTCTTCTGAAATAGATAGGAAAGAATTCGAACAGATTAAAAAGATTATAAATAACGCAGCGGGACGCTTCTATGAAAAGCTGTAAAAAGACTTAATTGAAGAAAGAAGGAATACGTTTGTTTGAACGATTAGTGAGTATTATAGGCAGAAGTACCCTAAAGGATACAACAGGCGCAAGTAAAGAGAGTATTGTTTCCGCCGAGGAAAAGTTGGGAGTAAAGTTTTCGGATGAATACAAAGCGTTGATTTCAAACATGGGTGCTTGTATATACAAAGGTCACGAAATAGTCGGCATCTGTAAATACCCTTACCTGAATGTGGTGGACGTTACGCTCGAAGCGCGGGAATTTAATCCTATCGTGCCGAAAAATCTGTATGTTGTTGAGAACACGCACTTTGACAGCATATACATATGGCAGGACGAATCAGGCACCGTATACCAGACGTATCCGAATTGCAAGCCGAAAAGGATAGCAGACAGCTTATCCGAGTATCTGGAATTGTAAACACAGCCCCACCCTTTCCCGCGCCGAAAGGAGATGCCGCGTCATGAAGCGTATACGTTTATTTCTGCGTCTGCTTGCGCTCGTGCTGGCGCTTTTTCTGCTGCCTGCGCTGTGCGCCGCGGAGACGGATGCCGACGATCCCGCGCTTGCGGAGGGGGCGGATATCCGCGTGATGTCCTACAACGTGATGCATCCGGAGTGGGAGCACGTGCCGGTGCAGGGGCGCGACGAAAAGGTCGCCGCGATACTCATGTATTATATGCCGGACGTGGTCGCGCTGCAGGAAGCGAACGTCAAATGGCAGAAGGCGCTGATACCATATCTCGTGGACACGGGCGCATACGGCTTCGCGTGCCGCGTAAGCAACGCGCCGGGGCTGGTGTACAGCACTACCTGCTTTATGTACAATACGCGCACGTTAAACCTGGTGGAGGAGCGTGTTCTGGACGTGGAAATGCGGGATTCCACGCGCGTGTTCGCGGTCGCGGTGTTTGAAACGCTGGCAGACGGTAAGCGCTTCGTGGTGACGAACACGCATCCCGCGCCCCGTGAGCAGGCGGCGAAATACGAACGCAATATAGCCTATATCACGGCCCTCGCCGCCGAAACGGCCAAACAGTACGCTGGCCTGCCGCTCATCATGGCGGGCGACTTCAACACGCCTGAGCAGGCGGACGCGTACGTTACGCTGATGAACGAAGCGGGCGTGCGGGACGCAAAGTACGCAGCGTCCGTGCTGGTACGCGATTATCCCACGTATTTCGGCTATCAGGTATTTCCGAATACGGACAATATGGATCACTGCGTCGACCATCTGTTCGTAAACGACGCGGCGGAGGTGAAGCTGTTTAACGCCGTCATAGGCCACGACGTACAGAACGCATCCGACCACATCCCGATCTACGCGGACATAAGTCTTAACTGACGGCATAAACGGAACGCATGCGGCGGGCAGGGCGCTGCACGTAAAACGGAAACGGCGCTTGCAATCGTGCGCCGTTTCCGCTATAATCAGCGTTAGCTTTATTCGGGGGAAAAACGTATGCAGAGAATGGGCGGACACATGAGCCGCGGGTTTATGACCGAGGAGGAAAAGGCCAACCGTCCGAAGGTGACGGGCGCGCTGCTTAGGCGCGTGTTTTCGTATCTGAAGCCGTACTGGAAGCAGTTTCTGCTGATCCTGTGCGCGATCGCGGCGTCCTCGCTGCTGGCGTTGTATCCGTCCGTGCTCACGGGCCGCATAGTGGACGCGCTCGCGGAGCGGAAGGGCGTGCAGCTGCTGATAAAGCTGATAGTGCTGTCGCTGGCGGTCACGCTGGGCAGCAACCTGATCGGCGTGGGGCAGAATTACTTAAACAGCTGGATCGCGCAGCATATCACCTTCGATATGCGCAACAAAATGTACGCGCACCTGCAGCAGATGAGCCAGCGCTTCTTTACCTCAAACAATCAGGGCGACATAATCACGCGCATGACCAGCGACATATCAGGCGTGCAGAGCGTGATAACCAATACGTTCACGTCCATCCTGTCCAATTCGATAACGCTTATCGCGGCGCTTGCGGTTATGTACGAGCGCAACTGGATGCTGGCCACGCTGGGCGTGCTGGTCATCCCGCTGTTCGTGATCCCCTCCCGCCACGCGGGCAAGACGCGCTGGACGCTCACGCGGGAATCGCAGGCGTGCAGCGACGAGGTGAACGGCATACTGAACGAAACACTCTCCGTGAGCGGGCAGATGCTGGTCAAGCTGTTCGGCAAGGAGAACTACGAGTACGAGCGCTACAAGGCGGTAAACAAGCGCATGATCCGCCTGAACATAAAGGAGAGCATGGCGGGCCGCTGGTTCTTCATGATAATCTCCACGTTCTCGTCCATCGGGCCGATGCTTTTGTACCTCGTGGGCGGCATACTTATGATGAACTACGACCAAAACATCACCGTGGGCGACATAACCGTGATGGTGGCACTGCTTTCGCGCATGTACGGCCCGGTCAATTCCCTGCTGAACATACAGGTGGAATGGATACGCTCGATGGCGCTGTTCACCCGCATATTCGAATACTTCGACCTGCCCGTCGAAATACAAAACGCCCCTGACGCCGTCACGCCATTAAGCTCGGACGGCAGCGTCGAGTTCAGCCACGTGAATTTTTCATACGATCCCGAGCGGCAGATACTGCACGACGTGAGCTTCACTATGAAGGCGGGCCGCTCGATCGCCATCGTCGGGCCCTCGGGCTCCGGCAAGAGCACGATAATAAACCTGATACCCCGCCTGTACGACTGCCAGGAGGGGACGGTGTACTACGGCGGCACGGACGTGAAAAAGCTGGACCTCGCTTTTCTGCGCAGGAGCGTAGGCATCGTGAGTCAGGAAACGTACCTGTTCAACGGCACCATACGCGAAAACCTGCTTTACGCCAGGCCCGACGCCTCCGAGGAGGAGCTGATCGCCGCCTGCAAAAAGGCGAACATATACGACTTCGTGCAGAAGCAGGACAAGGGACTGGACGCCATGGTGGGCAACCGCGGGCTCAAGCTCTCCGGCGGCGAAAAGCAGCGCCTCTCGATAGCGCGCGTGCTGCTTAAAAATCCAGCGCTGCTCATATTCGACGAGGCGACCTCCGCGCTGGATTCCATCTCCGAAAGCCGTATACAGGAGGCCATCGAGCCTATTATAAAGGAGCGCACCAGCATACTTATCGCGCACCGCCTTTCCACCATAATGGCCGCCGACGAGATACTCGTGGTTAAGGACGGCGCCATAGTGGAGCGGGGCGTACACGCGGAGCTGGTCAAGGCGGGCGGCGTATATACGGAGCTGTACGAAACGCAGTTCAAAAAGGCGCTGACGCAGAGCGTCGATTGAAATGAAGCTTTGCTTCATTTCAATCGGGAGTCGCGTTGATTTTTGAAGATTATATTCTAAAACGGCAGGATTTGAGTTATTTGACGTCATTGCGGAAACGCGGAAGAGGTTGAATTTATGAGGATAGAATTGCCTTACGGCAGAGGGAAGCGCGTGCTGGATATCGCGGACGCGCGCGTAAGGGGCGTGCTGCGTTCGCATATAGAGGAATACGAGCCCGGCGCGACTGAGCAGGAGTTAATTGAGCGCGCGCTTAGTAATCCCGTCGGCTCGGCTCCGCTGTGCGAGCTTGCGCGCGGCAAACGCCGCGTTACGATAATCGCGAGCGACCACACGCGTCCGGTGCCCAGCAGGCTGCTTATGCCCGCGCTGCTCAGGGAAGTGCGCCGCGGAAATCCGCACGCGGATATAACCATACTGATAGCCACCGGCTGCCACAGGAGCACTACTTCCGAAGAGATACGCGCTAAGTTCGGGGAGGAGCTCGCCTCCCGCGAGCGCATCGTGATACACGACTGCGACGACCCCGCGCTGCTGACGCTGCTGGGCACGCTGCCCTCCGGCGGGGAGTGCCGCGTAAACCGCATAGCGGCGGAGGCCGATCTGCTCATATCCGAGGGCTTCATAGAGCCGCACTTTTTCGCGGGCTATTCCGGCGGCAGAAAATCGGTGCTGCCGGGCGTCGCGAGCCGGGAAAGCGTGCTTGCGAACCACTGCGCCGAATTCATAGCCGACCCGCTTTCGCACGCGGGCAGCCTTGAGGGCAACCCTATCCACCGCGACATGGTCTGGGCCGCCCGCAAAGCGGGGCTCAAATTCATATTGAACGTGGTCCTGAACGGCGAAAAGCGCGTGATACACGCCGTGGCGGGGGATATGCTGCTCGCCCACGAGCAGGGCTGCCGCTTTTTAGACGCACACTGCGGCCAGGACGCGGCGCCTGCCGAGATCGTCGTCACCACCAACGGCGGCTATCCGCTGGATCAGAACATATATCAGGCGGTAAAGGGCATGACGGCCGCTGAGGCCACCGTAAAGCCGGGCGGCGTTATAATAATGCTCGCGGAGTCCGCAGACGGGCACGGCGGCAAGGCCTTCTGCCGTGAAATGACGGCTTCGGACGACCTAAACGCGCTGGCGAAGGGCATACTCAGGCGCGGGCGCAACGAGACGATGCCTGATCAGTGGCAGGCGCAGATATTTATCCGCGTAATGCAGAAGGCGAGGGTCGTCTATATTTCAGAAGCGGAGGACGCGCTGGTCAGAAGCCTGCACATGTATCCCGCGCACAGCCTTGAGGAGGCGCTCGCGCTCGCGGACGGGCTTATCGGTAGGAAGGACGCTCCGGTTACGGTGATTCCGGACGGCGTGAGCGTAACAGTCCGCGCGGACGCCGCTTCCTGATTTGCGGGGAGGAGTATATATATGAACGTTATCTGGTCAGAGCATATACAGGGCGTAATGACACTGTATCTCAGCCGAAAACTCAGATTTGACGACATGTTTTTCGAACAGTACGGCAGGGCTTTTCAGCTGGATGCGGACGCGGAGCTTAAAATCCTTGAAATCGGCTGCGGCCCCGGCGCGCTTGCCGAAGCGCTGCACAGGTGGTATCCCAAGGCGCGTATCACCGCCGTAGACAGGGACAGCAGATTCATCTCGTTTGCGAAAGCGAACGTTCCCGGCATCGAATTCCTTGAATGTGACGCGACACAGCTGCCTTTTGCGGACGATACCTTCGATGTGACGATATCCAATACCGTGCAGGAGCATATAAAGCCGACGGCGTTCTGGGGCGAACAGCGGCGCGTACTCAGGCCCGGAGGCGTGTGCCTGTGCCTATCCGCGCGGAAAGGACTGCACTGCACGGCCAAGTGTCTGGAACCTACAGCGGATGAAATCGCGTTCTGGGACAGCATCCCGCAGTCTGAAAGCAATATCGGAAAGTACGGAGTCTGCCGGTTTCCGATGTCGGAGGCAGAGCTGCCCGCTTCAATGGAGGCGCACGGGTTTGCGGACGTGCGCACGGGTTATGCGGTCGTGGATCTCACGCCGGACGCGCCCAAGTATCCCGCATCTATGGCGGAGGCGATGATAGAGGCGCTCAGGCAGAACGATCTGGAGGCCGTGCTGTCCGCGCATTCGCCGCAGGCGGATAAAATCCTCAATGTCGTAAACGCGAAATATGACGAAAGACTGCGCTTATACCGCGAGGGGAAAAAGCAATGGGATACTTCGGTATCTGTAACGATGATTCTGCGGGGAATAAAGCGCTGAGCGAACAAGAACCCGATTAACCTGATATTAATATTCCGGAAGCTGCCCTCCCACGCTGATGCGCGTATAAAAGGGTGAACCGGAAAACAAACCGGCACCAAAAAAACAAAGCTGAAAAGCACAACAGAAAGGAAGTACAAAACCATGAAGAAAATTATTTGCGTTATATTTGCCGTGATGCTGCTTGTCGCCGCTGTCGCTTTCGCCGAGAACAATATGCTGCTGGGCGGCTGGACTGCCTCAGAAGCCTTCGAGATAACCGACGAAAACAAGGCGCTGTTCGATAAGGCTACGGAAAAGCTGCTGGGCGTTGACTACGTTCCCGTAGCGTACCTCGGCTCTCAGGTCGTCGCGGGCACCAACCACTGCTTCCTCGCACAGGCGACCGTGGTAGCGCCTGACGCGCAGCCCGCCTTCAAGCTCGTGTTCATCTGTGAGAAGCTGGACGGCAGCGTGGAGCTGCTCGGCATAGCGGATTTCGACTTCGGAGCGTTCTGCGAGTTCTGAGCCAAAAACAAAAACAGACCGCCTGAACGGGCGGAAAACGAAAAAAGCTTATAAACCAAACGGAAGCGGCATGACCCTCGGGCCATGCCGCTTAAAGCTTACGTTCTATTCCTCAAGCAGCCAATCGATCAGGTTTTTTATATAGCAAACGCCCTCCCAAATTGTCAAGTTTTTGCAACGGATTGCAAAAACTTCATAAAATCAAAAGTTTTTGCAATCGAATGCAAAAACTCCGGAAAAACCGCACGTTTTTGCAGAGGAGCATAGGACGGTATGTGCGGCTTTATCGGCGCGGCGGGCGCTTTTTGTCGCGCGGGATGCTTGTGCAGACGCGTCAACTGTGCTATAATGAGTTTATAAACCGACAATTCCGGAGGCGTGTATGGAAAAGCTTAAACGTATAACGGCGCTGTGCGTAATGCTGGCGGTGCTGGCGTGCTCCGTGTTTTCATGCGGAGAAGTGATGACCACCTCGAAAAAGCAGAACCTGTTCAACGCCGCGCTGGGCGAGCTGGAAGCGTACCTGATGGACTTAAAGGACGATCCCGCGCATCTGAACGCGATCGTAAAGCAGTTCGGCGACTTGGGCGGCTTCCCGCAGAGCCGCCAGTTCTGGTACTATACGAACGTGCTGCTGAAGGTCACGGCGGCTGAGTTCGACATGGCGCTGAACACGTATCTGTACACGCTCTCGCAGATGCCGGAATTCGACGATTATATAGCTTCTCTCGGGAACACTCCCATCGGTAGCACGACTAAACTTACTGCGTATGCGCGCGGGCGGGAGGCGGAATACAAAAACGACATTGACACCGCGCTTACGTACTATTCGCAGTGCATGGGCTTTTACGACGCGATGGACCGCTACAACGGCTTCGTGATGGGGAACGCCGAGGCGGCGTTTGCCCGCGGCATGGAGTATCTGAACGCGAACGATCCCGCCGCGGCGTATATACAGTTCAAGCAGAGCGGCGCGTACGGCGAAGCGCAGGCGATGCTCGCCGCGATAGAAGCCCAGATAGGCTACGCGCCGGAAAACGCGCAAGACAACCCGGGCAGCGTGCAGAGCGTGAGCGCGCAGAACGCTGCCTCGTCCTCGGTGACCCTAAGCTGGGAGGCAGCCGCGCACGCCACGAGCTATGCCGTGGAGTACAGAAAGACCGGCGACGCCGCGTGGACGAACGCGGGCAGCACGGCGGATACTTCGTATACCGTGGACGGGCTTGCTACTGACACGGCGTACGACTTCCGCGTGACGGCGTACGCGAATATATTCGCAACAGCGGGAGCGGAGCTTAAAAGCGTGCTGACCGCCGCGTCCGCGCCTAAGATAAAGGTGGGCGACACAGTCACCTTCGGCGCGTACGAGCAGGACAACGATACGTCTAACGGTAAGGAACCCATCGAGTGGGAAGTGCTGGATATAGAAAGCGACGGCACCTGCCTGCTTATAAGCAGATACGCGCTGGACGCAAGACCGTACAATAAAGATGAAATAGACGTGACGTGGGAAACGTGCACGCTCAGGAGCTGGCTCAAAAACAGCTTTTACAACAGCGCCTTCAATACGAACGAGCGCTCGAAGATAGTGATTACGAGAAACAAAAACGAGAACAATCCCGTAGCCGGAACGAAAGGCGGGAACGACACGAGCGATTACGTGTTCCTGCTCAGCCTTGAGGAGATACAGAAGTATTACAGCATAGACAAGAACACGGGGGAAGACTGGCGCTGGGACGGCGAAGAAAGGCTGATGAAGTATCCGACCGCGTACGCAAAAGCGCAGGACGTGTGGCTTAGCGATCCTGCCGAAGACGGCACCGGCGCGAGTGTATGGTGGCTCCGTTCCCCCGGCTCCGTTTCCGTGCGTGCTGTAGGTGCCGACTGGGTTGGCGGTATCTCCGTGAAGGGCGGCTTTGTCCACAGCTCTTACTTCGGCGTCGTTCCCGCGGTGCGCGTCCGGCTCTTAACAGACGAGAGCGAACAGACGGACGCAGCAGCTTTGCCCTGCAGCATAGGCGATACAGTCACCTTCGGCTCCTACGAGCAGGACAACGATACCTCTAACGGCAAGGAGCCCATCGAATGGATAGTGTTGAAGATCAACGGTGACGGCAGCATGGTGCTGCTAAGCAAATATGCGCTTGACTGCAAACCTTACAGCGATACATATACCGATGTCAAATGGGAGACCTGCTCGCTGCGTAACTGGCTGAACGAAGATTTTTACAATGACGCGTTCAGCGCCGCAGAGCAGGCGAAGATCAAAACGACGAATATTGTAAATGAAAGCAATCCCAAATATGATACGTGGGGCGGCAAGGATACGCAGGATAAGGTGTGGCTGTTAAGTATAAACGAAGTGACCGATTACTATGCCGCGGATAAGGTTTACGGTTATTTTGACGGCAATACTTCAAGGATGTGCGCGCCGACGGAATATGCCGCAGCACAGGGAGTAACGCAGAGCAGCCGTTATCTCGCGGAGGGAGCGGGTGCCTGTGTGTGGTGGCTGCGTTCTCCGGGCCGCTCTGGTCTTTACTATGCAATTGTCAACGACGACGGAGGGGTCCCCAGTACCGGATTCAGTATCAACTACGGGAATGCGGCCGTTCGTCCAGTTATTGTTGTCCTGCCTTAAAACACGTTTTACAATCCCGCGCACCCCGCCCCACCATACAACTCACATTCCGAACAAAGGAAACACGCAATGGATCTGATAAAAGTCGACATCGAAAGACAGCCCGACATACGCTTTCCGGACGGGGGACTTAAGCACGCGCAGGGCGTGCGCAGCTATCAGATACTTCGGGCGAACCGGGCGTTTCCGGACGAAGCGGAGGGCGTGGGCTGGACGTACAACCACGCGCCCATGCTGTGCTGGTACGCGGGACGCTTTTACGTCGAATATCTCTCCTGCCCCGTGAGCGAGCACGAAACGCCCGGGCATACGCTGCTGACCTCGAGCGCGGACGGCATTAACTGGGACAGGCCGCGCGTCGCGTTCGAAAGCATACGGGTAAGCCTTGAATGCTACAAGGGCCCGCGCGCGGAGCATATGCCAGAGTCGACGCTCACGGTGCCGCACCAGCGTATGGGGTTTTACTGCGGCGCAAACGGCGTTATGCTGCTTATCTCGTTTTACGGCGTCGTTTACGACCGCGCGCTGTGCTCTCCCTGCGACGGCTGGGGCGTGGGACGCGCTGTAAGGCGGCTGTACCCGGACGGCAGTCTGGGCGGCATATACTTTCTGATGAACAACGAAGAAGCGGGCTTCACAAAAGAAAACACGCCGTATTTCCCGTATTACGAGCACAGCGGCGACGCGGAGCTGATCTCGGCGTGCCGCGAGCTGCTTTCAAACCGCCCCGTACTCAATCAGATGTACGAGGAACAGAAAAGAGACCGTAGTCTGTTTCCGAAGCCGCTCGGTAAGGCGGGCTGCTTTTATACCGCCGCGGATGGCAGGGTGGTCACGCTGTTCAAGCTGGGGCTGGGCATGGTCTCCGAGGACGGCGGGCGCAGCTTCGGGGAGATACGCGCGAACCGCAGCGTGAAAACTGCGACGGGTAAGATTTGGGGGCAGAAGCTGTCCACGGGCGGCTACGCGCTGTTTTACAACCCCACGCCGGACGCGCAGCACCGCTGGCCCATCGCGCTGGTCACGGGCGCGGACGGCTATACATTTTCGAACATGCGCGCGCTCACGGGCCGCTTTTCGCCCGCCCGTTACGGCGGGCTGGACAAAAACCCGGGTCCGCAGTACATGCGGGGCATCAGCGAAAACAATCCCCAGCCGCCGGACGGCAGGGCGCATATCGTTTACAGCGTGAACAAGGAGGACATCTGGATAACGCACCTGCTGCTGCCCGTTAAGGACGAGGACGCGCCGAAGATAGAGGAGCGCTTCGACGCCGGCGCGATACCCGAAAAATGGAGCGTATACCGTCCCAAATGGACTGAGATCGCGCCGGAAGCGGACGGTCTTGCGATCAGCGACCGCGAGCCCTGCGACTGCGCGCTCGTCGAAAGGCAGTTAAGACCCTCTGAAAGCGGCTGCGCCAGGCTCGATTTGAGCATAGAGGAGGTAAGTGGCTCAGGCGAGGTGTGCGCGGAGCTGGAGGACGAGGCGGGCGGCGCCGCAGCGCGGATAACGTTCGAAAACGGGGGACGCGTGCGCGTTCTGAGCGCGGGCAGAGCGGAAGGCTGGACGGATTACGCATGCGGACTGAGGCTCACGCTCAGGCTGGCGTTCGACTGCCGCGAGAACCGCTTTACGGCGACACTGAACGGAGCGGAAAAGCGCTTCAGCCTGAACACCGCCTGCGACAGGATATGCAGGTTTTCCGTATTCACGAAAGCCCCCGCGCGCATCCCGTATGCCGATATCGGCACCTCAGGCAAATACGGCAGATACGAGGACGTGTTGCCGGACTGCGAACAGCGCACGCCGCCTGTGCGCCTTAAGCTCTGCTCGTTCGAATTCGAAACGGAGCCTGACTGACGGCATGATCCGCGCCGTACAGACCCGGATTTACTGACTGGGTAAAAACAGACGCACACTGTTCGGGTGTGCGTCTGTTTTGGCTGCGGGACTTTCGCTTGCTTTCCGAATGCGGCTTACGCTTCCTTCGCCGCCTCGAACATCGCCGCGATATGGCGGGGCGGTATGTCCGGCAGCACGGCCTCGTGGCTGGGGGAGATCACGAGTCCCGTCGGGAAAAGCCTTCTCAATTCCCGCACGCGCTGCTTTATTGCCTCGGCAGGGCCGTTCACGAGCAGCTCCTGCGTGTCCATGCCGCCCGCGAAAGAGACCGCGCCGTCAAAGCGCTCCTTAAGCTCCTCCGCGCTCATGCCTGCGGCCTTGGCCTGTATGGGATGGATGGCGTCCACGCCGGCGTTTATCAGCATGTCGATTATAGGCACGATCGAGCCGCAGGAGTGGTAGATCACCTTTATTCCGTAGTCGTGCGCCTGCTTTGTGAGCATGCGGCAGCCGGGCAGCACGAATTCCTCTATCAGCTCCGGCGAGAGCATAAGCCCGCGCTGCGTGCCCATGTCGTTGCCTATTATCACGCTGTCGAGCCTGCCCCTGGCGGCCTTGTAGAAAATCTCGTTGGCCTTCAGATAGAAATCCACTATGCGGTCGTTCACCGCGTGCACGAGCTCCGGATTGTCTATCATGTTCATGAAGCAGTTGTTCATGCCGAAGGCGGCGCAGGTGTCCTGAAAATGCGCGCTCCACATCATTCCGACACTCGCCTTGTCTTTGGGCAGAAGACTGAAGCGCCGCTCGATTTCGGCGGGGTCCATGTATTTTGCGGGCTCAGGCCAGTCGAATTCGTCCACCTCGCTCACGTCCTCCGAGTCGGCGAAGAAGCCGGGAGTGGTGAGCGTGCGGTTGACCTTGTCGACGTTTCCGCGCGAATACCAGTCGAACGCCGCGTAGATGGCGCTGGCGGTCTCGCTTTCGTAGGGCGGCTCGATGGGATAAACGTCGTCGTCCAGCGCGGCTTTGAAGCCCGCCATGTCGCTTGCGCCGAAATATTCATACAGCGCGGGCAGGCTTGCGCCGTCCGGCATGCCCACCCAGCACGCGGGACGGTCGACTGTCCTGCGCTCGACGGTTGCAATAAATCTCTCTCTGGAAGTCATGCTCATCTCTCCTTTGCGGCCATAAACACGCCGACGTCGTTGGGCTTTACCGTAACCTCTTTGCGCGCGGGCGTTCCGTTCAAAAGGTCAGTATACGCGCCCTGCGGAAGGACGACGCGCGCGTCCGAGCCGCCGTGATTGAGTACGAAGTAAACCACGCGGTTTTCGTCCTCGCGCTTTGTGATCTCAGTGTCTCCGTCTGATGCAAGCACGGGCGCGAGGCCGAGCCCGTCCACAAGATGGTCAATAAGCGCCTGCTCCGGCTGAGTGCCGATATAATACGCTTGACCGCGCCCGTAGCGGTTTACCGTGACCGCGGGGCTGCCCGCGTAGAATTCGCGCTCGAAGCGCCCGAGCGTCTGAGCGCCTTCGGTATGTATCACGTCGCATACGAGGCGGCAAGCGTAGCTGCGCCCGTCAAGCTCCACCGCGTTTTCGCAGCCCTGCAGCAGCGCGTCGGTTTCTTCAATGCGCAGACCGAGGATCTTACGGAGAAACGCGGGATAATCCTCAGGCGGCAGCTGATCGTTTTCGTCCACCAGACCGCTCATCGCCGTGGCGATCAGCGTGCCGCCGTTTTTCACGTAAGCGTCCAGACGTTCCATTACGCCGGGCTTAATCATGTACAGCATGGGCAGCACGATGACCTTGTACGCGTTTAGCTCGCTTTCGCAGGACAGTATGTCCACCGCGACGTTCTTTTCGAAAAACGCCTTGTAGAACAGATTAACGCTGTCCAGATAGTTTATGTCCTTGTTGGGACCGGACGAATTTTCGAGCGCCCACCAGTTGTTCCAGTCGAACAGCATTCCGACGTCCGCTTTGCTTCTGAGCCCCGGCAGCACGGGGGAGAGCTTTTCGAGCTCCGCGCCCAGAAGGGTCATTTCCCTGAACACGCGCGTGTCCTCCCTGCCGGATACGCCAACGACCGCGCCGTGGAATTTTTCCTGACCTGCGCGGCTCTGCCTGAGCTGGAAAAACAGGCAGCTGTCCGCGCCGTGCGCGAGCGCCTGATACGTGAGCATACGCACCTCGCCGGGACGCTTCAGCTTGTTGTAGGGCTGCCAGTTCTGCTGGTTGGGGCTTTGCTCCGCCAGCAGGAAGCTTTGTCCGCCCCTGAGGCCGCGCATTATGTCGTGCTTGAGCGCGACGAGGGATTTGTCGTGCGTGGGCCAGGGATAATTGTCCCAGCCGACTATGTCCATGCGCCTCGCCATGACGAACTGGTCGAGCTTTTTGATGTAACCGGACATGTTGGTCTGAATGGGCTTGTCGCTGTAGCGGCGTATGGCGTCGTATTCGTTAGTGAAGCACTCGGCGGTGGAATCCGTTACGAAGCGCATATAGTCCAGCTGCACGGTAGGGCAAAAGCGGTAATCGTCGTTAAGCTCGCTCGGCAGGTTGATTTCCTGCCAGTCGTGCAGCGTTCTGCCCCAGAACGAGGTGTACCAGCGCTCGTTCAGCGCGTCCAGCGTTTTATAGCGCGCCTTGAGCCAGCTGATAAATTTTTCACGGCAGACGGGACAGTAGCAGTACGTACCGTATTCGTTGGCCACGTGCCAGAGCTTAAGCGCCGGATGAGCGCCGTAGCGGCGCGCCATTTCAGAGGCGATCGCGGCGGCGCGCGTTCTGTAAACAGGGCTGTTGTAACAGAACATTACCCGCATGCCGTGGGTGCGCCTGCGTCCGGCGATGTCGACCGGCAGCACCTCGGGATATTTCGCGCTCATCCACGCGGGCTGAGCCACGGTGGGAGTGGCGAGGTTCACGCCGATGCCGTTTTCGGCGAACGTGTCCATGAGCCGGTCCAGCCAGCCGAAATCGTACTCGCCCTCGCGCACCTCGAGCTTCGCCCACGAAAACACGGGCAGAGTAACGAGGTTTATATGCGCTTTTCTGAACAGGCGCATGTCCTCCTGAACCGTTTTTTCGTCCCATTGGTCGGGGTTGTAATCGCCGCCGAACCAGATTCTCTCCATCAAAGCCATATCCCCGCCGCCTCCGTTTATATTACGGTTTAATTATACACTAAACAGGGCGCGATGAAAAGCTTCTTTACATTTACTTAATCAACTTTTGCCGCCCGATACAGAATTAAGTAAATTTTATACTATAATCGGCTTAATTTTGAGCGAAATCCTTAATATACCGACCGGAACAAACGCACGATATATTATAATCCTGCCGTATGTTAAAGTCGATGCCCGCGCAGCCTATTCAAAACACTAAAAATTTTAGTTTAATCAAGTGAAGCAATTTATAGCAAATTTTACTTGCGATTTTATTTTTTTTCCGATTGGCGTATTGACACGTTGTGAAATATTGCTTATAATCTTAATAGTAAATTCCATGCACGGGGCTTTTTCATCACTTGCGGCGCTTACAATACGACCTGTTCTCAAAGGGGTGCTTACATGACTGGGACAGCATCAACGAAGCTCATCGGGAAGCGCAGACAAAACCCGATACTAAGGTTTTTCACCCTCTTGTACAAGCAAAGGACGCTCGTGGCGCTGTGCATATTGCCGATGGCGCTGGTGTTCGTGTTCTCCTACGGGCCTATGTACGGCGTGCTCATCGCCTTCAAAAACTACAACGCCGGCAAGGGCGTGTGGCGCAGTCAATGGACGGGCTTCGGAAACTTTCAGTGGTTTTTTGAAAACGTAAACAGCGTGCAGATAATCCTGCAGACGCTGAAGGTCGGCGTGCTTTCGCTGATATTCACTTACCCGATGCCTATAATCCTCGCCCTGTCTCTAAACGAAGTAGCGAAAAAAGGCTTTAAGCGCACCGTTCAATCAATTTCATACATACCGCACTTCATTTCAGTTGTCGTCATCTGCACGATGCTCAACGAATTCGGCTCCGTGAACGGCCTGTTCAACGACGTGCGCGCGCTGTTCGGCTTAGACCGGGTCAATATGAACGCGGGCACGAACTACTTCATGCTGTTCTACATCGGCTCCGCCATCTGGCAGGGCGCCGGCTGGGGCTCGATAATTTACCTGAGCGCCCTTTCGAACGTCGACACCTCGCTTTACGACGTGGCCAACATCGACGGCGCAAATCGCTTCCAGAAGATACGCCACATCGCTCTGCCCGCCATACTTCCCACTACTACCATAGTGCTTATACTCAATTCCGGCAACATTCTGAGCCAGGACTTCACGAAAATACTGCTTATGATGAACAACACCAACCGCATGGACCTCGAGGTTATAAGCACTTACGTGTACCGCATAGGCATCGTGACGGGCGAATTCGACCACGGCACCGCAGTAAACCTGCTGGTCTCGCTGGTAAGCCTCATACTGGTGCTCACCACGAACCGCATCGTGAAGTCCATAGACCCGGAGCAGGCCATGTTCTGAGGGAGGGGAGCATATGAACAAGACAAACGCGGCTGTCCCGAAGAAGGCTGTAAGGAACAAAATACACATAGGCGGCTACAGCTTCGACATAGTAAACGTTACGTTTCTCGTGATCTGCTGTCTGCTGGTGCTGCTGCCGTTTATGCGCGTGCTTGCCATATCTCTGTCCTCCAGCCGTATGATAGACCGCAACATGGTCTCGATATGGCCCAGGGAATTGAATGTCAAGGGCTACGAGATAGTGTTTTCGAACGTGACCATATACCGCGCCTACGGCTGGACGCTGCTCTACTCCGTGGTGTATACGTTAATAAGCGTGGCGATGACCGCGTGCCTTGCCTATCCGCTGTCTGTAAGCGACTTCGTGCTCAAAAAGCCCATCAGCGTGCTTTTGCTTATCACGATGTTCTTTTCGGGCGGAACGGTGCCGAGCTATTTGCTTATAAGAAACCTCGGCCTTAAGAACACCCTCTGGGCGCTGGTTTTGCCGGGCGCGGTGAGCGCGTGGAACACTTTCCTTTACAGGGCGTTCTTTAAGGGCATAAGCCACGAGATACGCGAAGCCGCCCTTATAGACGGCGCGGGCGACTTCAGGATACTTGTGAGCATTATCGCGCCTCTGTCGAAAGCGCTGTTTGCGACGTTTTCGCTGTTTGCGATAGTCGGTATGTGGAACAGCTACTTTGCCGCCATGCTCTACATAGAGGATCAAAGCAGGCAGACCATACAGAACATACTGCGCTCCATCGTCTATACGTCGGTAACCGCCACGTTCTCAGACGCGTCCCTCCCGATGACAAACGGAGCTGTGAACGCGCTGAACGTGCAGTACGCCTGTCTGGTGGCCACCATCGCTCCGCTTCTGGTCATATATCCCTTCATACAGAAGTACTTTGAGCAGGGCATGCAGGTGGGCGCCGTAAAGGGTTAAAACGAAATCAGCCGCGCTTGCGGATGATTAATATTAAGGAGGTAGAACTAATGAAAAAGCTTTTAGCTTTGGCGATCGCTCTGTTGCTGGCCATGGGCTGCATGTCGGCGTTTGCCGCCGACGGCCCCATCGAGGGTCTGGACTATCCGGATCTTCCCGACAACACCCTGAAGATCACCGTCTCCACCGCCAACTTCGGCACCGATCAGGTGAACACCAAGATGATGAAGCTGTGGCAGGAGAAAATGGAAGAGTACCTGGGCATCAAGCTGGACATCACCTGGACGACCATTCCGTGGGATGATTTCCGCTCCAACGAGTCGGTTAAGCTCGCTGCCAAGGACCTGGCCGACGTCAACACCTACTCTCAGGGCGACCTCGTAAACCAGTACGGCGCCGAGGGCGTGGTGCTGAACCTCAACGACTATCTGGACTACATGGTCTACTATCCCACCTTCGTTGAAGGCAACGTGGGCGGCTGGGACGGCATAAACAACCTGGACGGCTCGTCCTACGTCTTCTGGGACGGCTACGACAACGACGTGAACCTGGCCGGCGCTCAGTCCTTTGCGGCTTACGCCTACCGATTCGACGTACTTCAGGAGTACGGCCTTGAGCCCGCCACCACCTGGGAAGAGTTCAAAGACCTGTGCGCCGACCTCCAGGCCCTGATCGACTCCGGCGAGGTTGATGCCGACTACGTGCTGCACAACGGCGCCAGCTGGATGGCCTTCTACCGCGGCTTCGTGGGCACCTTCCACACCTGGGACACCCTTTACTGGAACGGTGAAGAGTGGGCCTTCGGTCCCATCGAGGACAACTTCCGCGAAATGCTGACCGAGCTCCACGAGCTGTATGAGCTTGGCTACATCAACTCCGAATTCCAGACCGACGAAAGCGCGGATGACGAAGCCGAGAACGCCCGCATCCTGTGCGTGCCCACCCTCTGGGCCGGCTCCGTGCAGACCTGGAACGCTCAGAGCGACGAAGACGTCGTGTGGGGTCTTGCCTACCTGCCCTCCTCCGAACACGGCACCGCCTGGAAGTGGGGCTCCAAGATCACCGGCAAAAACCTCGGCACCAATCTGCAGATGGGCATCATCGTCAACGCTGAGACCGAGTATCCCGAGTGGATCGTTTCCATGATCGACTATCAGTATTCTCCCGACATCTACCTCATGCTCAACTGGGGCGTAGAGGGTGAAGACTGGTACCTTGGCGACGACGGCCTGCGTCACTACACCGACAAGTTCATGGCTCAGCCCGTGAGCGACCGTGCCCAGCTGCTGGCCGACGAAGGCATCATGTCCTCCGCTTCCGCCCGCACCGGCATCGCGTTCGTGCCTCAGATCTTCTCCACCATCGCGGCTTACGGCGACACCGAGCCCTGGTGGAGCCCCGAGAAAGGCTACTACGAAGGCCACTATTGGTATGAGACCGCGTTCAACGGCGGCGTAGAGTCCATTTCTCCCTACGATCGCGCGCCCATCGTCAACGTTTCCGACGAAACCAAGACTGCACGCGCTGCGCTCAAGTCCGCTTGCGAAAGCTACGCCAAGACCGAGTCCGTTAAGTTCATCACCGGCGAGCTCGACATCACCGATGACGCTGTATGGGCCGCTTACGTCGAAGGCGTAAAGAGCCAGTACAAGGGCTTTGACGACATCATAGCCGCTCAGAACGAAGGCACCGACCTCGAATCCCTGTCGATGTATCACGACTGAGTTTGACTCACAACAATGTAATTCCCGGGGGATTTCCTCCGGGAATTACCATATCAAATTGCATAGAGCGGATAAAATGTTTTACGGAACGAGAATCACATACGGCCTTGACGATTGGCAGATAATAAACTCCGATAACGGCAGCGGCCGCGTGACCGTAGGCGGCTTATGGCGCCTCGAGGACGGGGCGAAAAAGGCGGGCGTAAGCAGCGCCGATCCAAGCTATCGCCTTGTAAACGAATTTGACAACAGCTGCCTTACCGACTGGATTAAGGCGGATCACATAGATTCCGAACGCTGGGAAACCACCCTGACCGTGCCGCGCGGCGGGCTCTACAGGCTCGAAACCTGCCTGGACGCGGTTTCCGCAAAGAGCGGCGAGCACTGGCGTTTCAGGGGAGACATTAGAAACCACATAGGCTGCGGAGACGTGTTCGCCATCGCGGGCCAATCGAACGCGGCCGGCTACGGCAAAGGCGTAATGCCTGATCCGCCGGATGTCAGAGTGCACGTCAGGCGCAACAGCGGCAGGTGGGATATGGCGTCTCACCCGCTGAACGACGCGACCGACGCGCAGGACTGCCTGAACGCGCCGATGGGACAGACGGGCACCTCGCCCTTCATAGCCTTCGGCAGACGTCACGCGGACCTGACAGGCGCGCCTGTCGGTCTGCTTCCGTGCGCGCAGGGCGGCAGCCCTATACGCATGTGGGACCCTGAACAGGACGGCGCTCTGCTTAAAAACATGATAACGAAAATCAAAGACGCGGGCGGCGCGAATGCCGTACTGTGGTATCAGGGCTGCGCGGACGCGGCAGGGGAGCTTGCCCGTTCTTACGCAAAAAGCTTTGAAAACGTCGTTACTTACACGCGAAAGGCGCTGGGCTGGGAAATCCCGTTTTATACATTTCAGCTGAACAAATATTACGCGCCGCACGACGACGGCGGCTGGGACGTGATAAGGCAGACGCAGCGGCAAATGGCGCGGAGTCTCAAAAACGTTTTTATACTGCCTACGTGCGATCTGTCCTTGTCGGACGAAATACACCTGTGCTCCGCCTCGAACGCGGCGCTGGGCGAACGGCTGGCTTTGCTTATGGACAAGGGCGTTTACGCGCCCGATATCGAGCGCGCCTTAAAAACGGGCGAAGCAGAGGTGCGCCTTGAATTCGCAAACGTAAAGGGCGAGCTTATAAAAGCGGATACGCGTGACGCATCCGAGTGCTTCGAGCTGACGGACGCTGCGGGGAATATACCAATCGAAGCAGTTAAAACGGAAGGAAGCAGCATAGTCCTGACGCTTGCGCGGCCCGTAAGCGGTTTCGCGCGCGTATCGTTCGAAAAAGAGCGCATGAGAGGCGCCGGGTCTGTGAAGGACAGCCTCACGCTGCTGCCTGTACTGCCGTTTCTGAACGAAGAAATAAAATAAAAAAACGCCGCATAAGCGGTCTGCGCGCGAGGCAGCGCCTTTCGCGCTGTCTGCCGACGGCCGCCGACAAGCGGCGATATACCGACGGAGGATACTATGGATTGGTCAAAACAAATGAGAAGCGCGCCCGAGTGGTTCGGCAAAGCCAAGTTCGGCATGTTTTTCCACTGGGGCCCCTACAGCGTGCCCGCCTGTGAAAACGAATGGTATTCCCGCAATATGTACCTGAAGGGCTCAAAGCAGAACGAGGAGCATATCAGGCGCTTCGGAAAGCTTAGCGAATTTGGCTACAAGGGTTTTCTGCCCATGTTCAGGGGCGAGCGCTTTAACGCCGACGAATGGGCGGAGCTCGTACAAAAGAGCGGCGCGCAATACGCCGGTCCCGTGAGCGAGCACGCCGACAACTATTCGCTGTGGAACAGCCGCGTAAATCCGATAAATTCGATGGCGTACATGGGCAGGGACGTGGTGGGCGAATGCGCGCAGGCGTTCAGAGCCCGCGGCATACGCTTCCTTGCGACGCTGCACCATCAGTGGCTGTGGGGCTGGTTTATGTCGAGCGACCCCGAGGCGGACGTATACGATCCGAAAAACGAGGTATATTACGGGCCCGCGCTGCCCCTTGAAACCTGCAGATATATGCCGTACCGCATGCCGGACAAGCGCTTTTGCGATGTCTGGCTTGAAAAAATACGGGAAGTGTGCGTGAATTATAAGCCGGACGTTCTGTATTTCGACAGCCGTCTGCTCATACTGCCCGAGGAAGTGCGCCGCGCGGCTGCGGATATATACTATAACGAGGCCGGCGTAAAGGACGGCATAATCACCTACAAGCAGGCGGATATGCCCAAGGGCGTCGGGGTCTACGACGTCGAGTGCGGCCGTTTTGCAGACAGGCAGCCCTTCGTCTGGCAGACGGACGACCGTCTGGAGGACAACATAACCTGGTGCATAGTACAAAATCCCAAATACAAAAGCGCAGGCAGGATACTTCAGCAGCTGTGCGACGTGGTCAGCAAAAACGGAAACCTGCTGCTGAACGTCGGCCCGCGCGCCGACGGCACATTCCCCGAGGAAGCGAAAAAGGAGCTCTACGCGGTCGGCGCGTGGCTCAAAAAATACGGCGAAGCGATTTACGGCACGGTGCCGTTCGAAATCGCCGCGGAGGGCGTCACGAAAGCCGACAACGAGGATTACAACATAGAGCGGGTCAAGCAGCAGATGAAGGACGGCATCGCGATGGAAAGCGGGCAGTATCGCCTGACCGGCAGAGACTTCCGCTTTACCCGCAGCGGCAAAAACGTATACGTGCTCGCGATGGGCGCGCCGCAGGACGGTAAATTCACCGTGCGCGCGCTGGGCAGCGACGGCTGCGTGAAGGGAAACATAAAAGTAACGGTGCCGGGTCTCGAATGCGAGGCGCGTTTCGAACGTACGGGGGAAGAGCTGACCCTGTATCTGCCGGAGGGTATGCCGGAGGAGCCGGTATACGCGTTCAGGGTCACTGAGATATGACGGTAGATACGAGTCGTTCGCCGTACGCTCAAACGGCGCAGCTCGCAGGTCCCGTCCAAACGACGGGCGGACTCGTCCACACGCGCCGTACAGCCGCGCGCGACGTGATGATACCGCACGTGCTGAGCATATACGCGGATAAGGACAGCTTCTTCCACGAGGTGGAGAACTTCAGGATAGCCGCGGGCGAAAGCGACGGCGAGTTCCGCGGCAACGTCTACGGCGACGGGGATTTTTACAAGCTGCTTGAGGGCTGCGTGTGCTTCGGCATGGACATAAGCGAATACGCGGCGCTGATTTCCCGCGCGCAGGAAGCGGACGGATATATATCCACGAAGCAGATAATCGCCTCCCGCAAGGGGCTTATGCAGCGCCACACGGATCAGGACGATTTCGAGGAATACAATTTCGGCCACCTGTTCACGCTGGCGTGCGTGCACTACCGCGCGACCCGCGACGAAACGCTGCTGAACGTGGCGAGGAAGGCCGCCGATTACCTGTACAACAGGTATCTTAAGGCGATAAACGAAAAAAAGGCGATGACGGCGGTTTGCCCATCGCACTACATGGGACTTGCGGAATTGTACCGCACTACGGGCGAGAAGCGTTATCTGGACGCGCTTAAAATGGCGATAAAGCTGCGCGAATACGTCGAAAACGGCACAGACGACAATCAGGACGCGATCCCCTTAAGACAGCAGCGCAGTATGCACGGTCACGCCGTCCGCGCCACGTACCTGTACGCGGGCGTGGCCGACCTTTACCTCGAAACGGGCGACGGGGAGCTGCTCGGTGTGCTGGACAGCTGTTTTGAAAACCTTGTAAATACTAAGATGTACGTGACCGGCGGTCTCGGCGCGCTGTATACGGGCGCGTCGCCCTTCGGAGACCTGATAAATTCCAAACGCGTGCATCAGGCGTTCGGTTACGAATACCAGCTGCCGAACATAACCGCCTACAACGAAACCTGCGCGTCGATAGGAGGCGTATTCTGGGCGCAGCGCATGTTCGCCATACGGCCCGACCCCGCCTATATCGATTTTATAGAGCGCGTCGTGTATAACCTTGCATTCGCCGCCGTGAACGTCAAGGGCGATAAGTATTTTTACGAAAATATGTTAAGACGCACGGAAAAGGTCGACTATTTCCTGATGTGGCCCAGAGAACGCACGGACAGCTTCAAATGCTTCTGCTGTCCGACAAATCTGTCCAGATTTATCGCGGAGCTTCCGCACTACGCGTTTTTTACGTCCGCAGATACGCTCTACACCGGGCTGTATATGGCCTGCAGGACGCATGTGGAGCTTAAAAACGGCGCGCGCTTCGATATAGAGGAGACGACCGATTACCCGTGGGACGGAGAGATACGCTTCAGCATAAGCAACTGGAACGGCGTGCCGTTCAGGCTTATGGCGCGCGTGCCGGGCTTTGCGGGCGGGGGATACAAGGAGCTGACAGGCACGAACCCAGTGCTGAGCTTCGATATGACGCCGTTTTTCGTGCGCGCGCATCCCAAGCTCGAGGAAAACGAGAGCAGCGTCTGCGTGCAGCGCGGGCCGATCGTGTACTGTCTGGAGGACAAGAACGTACAAGGCGTATACATACCGTCAAATGCGCGCTTCACCGAAAGAAGAAAAAACGTCTGCGGCGAGGAGGTAATCGCGCTGGAGACGGATATTTACCGTCTGTCGAGCGTAAGCAGCGCGCTGTACGAAAGGCTCGGCAAGGTCGGCGTTTCAAAGGAAACGGCGGAGCTCATACCGTATTTCGCCTGGGACAATTCAGGCTTTCAGGAGATGCGCGTATGGCTTCCGTTCAGATACGAAACAGAAAAATGAGGTGAGCTCATGGAGTACAGGATATGCCTGGTCTATACGGGTATGCCGGTAAATCTGGTCAAAAGGGTAGAGCAGGAGCTGAACAGGCGCTTTGACGGGGACACGCTTACGCTGACGACCCAGTCCGATCCGTCGATCATCGCCGACGCGGTCAAAAACGGACGTCCTTCAAAGGCCGCGCTTACGAGGCTGCTCGGTATGTACTGCCGCGCCGCCGACGCGGGCGCAGACGCGATACTGAACGTCTGCTCCTCGGTAGGCGATTTTGCGCGCCTTAATCAGCCCTCGTTCAGGGCGATAGGCGTACCGCTTGTAAGAATAGACGAAAGGATGGCAGAGGAGGCCGTGAAGGCTTATACGCGCATAGGCGTGATCGCGACGCTGTCCTCCACGCTCGAGCCGTCGCTGCGTCTGGTAAAGGAAAAGGCCGAGCAGCTGGGCAGACAGGTCAGCATAGAAGGCGTGCTTGCGGAAAACGCCTTTGGCGGCGGCGCGGACAAGCTCGTCGAAGCCGCCGGAAAGCTCGAATGCCCCGATTGCCTCATACTCGCTCAGGGCTCGATGGCGGACAACGAAACCGAGGTTGCGCAGCGTACGGGGCTTAAAACCTTTTCAAGCCCCTATTGGGGCGCGCTCGGGCTGTACGAGGCGGTGAAAGCAAGTGAAGGCTGAAGAACTGGCGGTAATGGGCAACCGTATCAGGCGCGACGTGATCGAAATGATATATCGCTCCGGCGACGGTCATCCTGCCCCTTCGCTCTCGGCGGCGGATATAATCGCCTGCCTGTATTTTGAGATAATGAACGTCGACCCCGCCGAGCCCGCATGGGAAGACAGGGACCGCTTCATACTTTCGAAGGGGCACGCGTGTCCGGCGCTGTACGCGGCGCTGTGCCTGAAGGGGTATTTTCCGCGGGACTGGTATCCCACGCTCAGAAAAGCGGGCAGCAAGCTGCAGGGGCATCCGGACATGAAAAAAACGCCCGGCGTGGATATGACCAGCGGCTCGCTCGGAAACGGTCTGGCCGCCGCCGCAGGCATGGCGATAGCGGCGAAGCTGGCGAAAAAGGCTTATCGCACCTATGTGCTGACGGGCGACGGCGAGCTGGGCGAAGGCATCAACTGGGAAGCCGCCCAGACCGCGGCGAAGTACGGGCTCGACAATCTGACGCTGATAGTCGACAACAACGGCATGCAGTCGGGCGGCAGCGTGGAAACCGTGGGCGGCGTTGTGAACCTGCCCGCCAAGTTTGCCGCCTTCGGCTTTAAGACCGTGGAAACGGATGGCCACGACTGCGGGAGCATAGTGTCCGCGCTCAGAACGGAGCACGGCGGCCGGCCGCTGTGCGTCATAGCGCATACGGTAAAGGGAAAAGGTGTTTCGTTCATGGAGCACAACAACGCCTGGCACAAGGGCGTGCCGAGCCGGGAGCAGTATATCAAAGCAGTCGATGAATTGGAGAAGATCATAAATGGATAACGTAAAGAGCACGCGCACAGCGTTCGTCGCGGCGCTTGAGGAGCTGTTCCGTCTGGACGAGCGCGTGGTAATGGTGAGCGCGGATTCGGTCGCGGTGTTCAGGGCCGGCGAGCTTATGAAAAAGTATCCGGAGCGTATCATCGAGGCCGGGATAGCCGAGGGCAGCGCGGTAATGATCGCGGCGGGTATGGCGAGCGCGGGCTTCAAGCCCTACGTGTGCGCTTACGCGGGCTTTCTTACGATGCGCGCGCTGGAGCAGATGCGCACGTTCGTGGCTTACCCGCAGCTTGAGGTCAAGTTTTTCGGTGCCAACGCGGGTATGTGCGCCGGCGAGCGCGAGGGCGTGACGCACCAATTCTTTGAGGATATGGGCATAATGCGCTCGGTGCCGGGCTTCACGGTGCTTGCGCCCAGCGACGCGGACGATACCTTCGATATGGTGAAGCGCGCTTACGCGACCAGGGGGCCGGTATACTGCCGCATAGGCAGCGGCAGGGACCCTGTCGTCGGCACGGACAGAATACTGCGCTCATACGGCACGGACGCAGTGATAATAGGCTGCGGAGCGCCGCTAAAGGACGCCTGCGAAGCCGCGGACGAGCTGAAAAACGAGGGCGTGAACGCCACGGTATTAAACGTGAACGTGATAAAGCCCCTCGACGAGGCGTTTTTGAGCCGGTATATTGAAGGCGCGGGAAAGATAGTGACCATAGAGGATCATAACGTTTACGGAGGGCTGGGCAGCGCGGTGTGCGAGATCGCGGGCAGAAAGGTGACACGCCTGGGCCTTCAGGACGTATATCCCGAGAGCGGCACTGCCGCCGAGCTCAGGGACAAATACCATATAGCGAAAGCTGACGTTGTAAAGGCGGTGAAGCAGGCATGACGGGCGATTATTTTAAACGTGTGCACGCGCAGTCGCCCACGCGTTTCTGGATAAACAATCCTACGACAGCGCAGGCCGCTCTGGCGATAGAAGCCGGCGCGATCAACTGTACCACTAACCCGACGTATACCGCCAAAATGCTCGAAAGCGCGGACATGCGGCCCGCACTGCTTCAGGCGATCAGGCGTGCAAAGGACGAGGCGCACGATGCGGGCGAGGCGGCGGCGCTCACTCAGCGCGCGGCAGTCGGAATGCTTCTGCCTGTATTCAAGCCCCTGCACGACGCGTGTCCGCAAAGGCAGGGCTTCGTGTCGCTTCAGGGCGATCCGACCCGCGAGGACGATCCGCAGAACATAATAAACGAGGCTCTTCAGAATCTCGAGCCCGGCACGAACTATATCGCCAAGATACCCACCACGCGGGCGGGGCTTGAGGCGATACGCTTCCTCGCGGGCAGGAACGTGCCTATAATCGCGACCGAGATAATGTCGATAGCGCAGTGTCTTGCCGCGTGCAGGGCGTACAAAGACGCGCAGGGAAGCGGCCCCTTCTTCGTTACCTGCATAGCGGGCATATTCGACGACTGTCTTAAGCTGCAGGCGAGCCGCGGCGAAATCGAGATAGACGCCGATATCCTGTTTCAGGCGGGCTGCGCGCTCATGCGCAGGCAGTACCGCATAATGCGTCAGGAGAGCCTGCCGGGCATACTGCTGGGCGGCGGCGCGAGGGGACTGCACCATTTTACGGAATTCGTGGGCGGCGCCTGCGACATAACCATAAACTGGAAGGGCACTGCGGAGGAGCTGATAAACAAAGGCAGCCCGGTTCTTAACCGCATGGACGCACGTGAAAGCGAGCTGGTATTGGACGAGCTTTTAAGCAAATCCGACGTTTTCCGCAGAGCGTATCTGAGGGACGGCCTCAAGGTCGACGAATTTGAAAACTTCCCGCCCGTCCGGCTCTTCCGGAGCCAGTTCGAGGACGGCTGGGCAAAACTGATCAAGGAGATAGAAAACACATGAGCGGCACGAACAACAAGATAACCAAGCTGAACGAGCGCAAAACCGTGGAGCTCAGACCCGGGCTCGTCAAAACCAACCTGTCATACAACGACGCGACGATGTTGTGCCATTTCAAAATGAAAAAGGGCTGCGTGCTGCCGCTGCACAATCACGCCGCCGTGCAGAACGGCTATGTGATCTCAGGGAGGTTAAAGTATCAGCTCGCGGACGAAAACAAGCGCGTGTACGAGGAAGGCGTTATCGAACCCGGCGGAGGCTACGTCTGGGACGCGAACGAATACCACTCCACGGAAGCGCTGGAGGATATGGAATTCATAGAATTCTTTGCTCCGATGCGTCCGGAATACATAGCGGAATAACAGGGCGGCTGCGCCGTAGAACTACATAAGAGGCGGCAAAGGAGCAGGCGTTCCCGGCCGCCTTTTCCCGTTTTCGATCCGTTTGAAATCAATAACAGGGGCATATAATGGATACTGACGTAAAACGCCTGCTGGCGAGCCGCAGCCGCTCTCTGCGCAGGTATCCCGGCAAGCTGCTGCTGGGGCCGACCGGAAGCCGGCTGTGGGCGGATTATCTGGACGCCGCGCCGGGCTTTAAAGGCCGCATCGATTTTATACACAAGCTGAACGTTCCGCTGTTGTATACCGTAAAACCGTGCTGCGAGGAAGAGCCATCGCCGGTAGAATCCGTCTGGTATCCGGACGAATTGCGGCTTGAATGCGAGTGCGGCGCGTATCGCTTTTCAGAAAGAAAGCTTATCACCTGGCAGGACGCGGCGGTTTCCGTACAGCACTGGGAAAACCTGAGCGGCGAAGAACTGACTCTTGAATGCGTACTGCCCGAAAACGCGCGCGAATCGCAGGCGTATACGTTTCCCGTAAAGCTGCACGGGCTGAACGTTATAATGGTGTTCCGCGCAGACGCGGCGTTTTCTTCTGGCAGGCTCGTGCTAAGGCCGGGCGAACAGCGCACGCTCCTGCTTGCGGCGGCGCTGGGGCTTGAGGGCGAGGAAGCGTCGCTTTATTCGGGGCTGGAGGAGCTGTTCTCTTATAAGGGCAGCGCGGACGAGTTGCTTGACGGATACTGCGAAAAATACCTCAGCTGGTTTGAGGACGCGCCGGAATTCGAATGCTCGGACGCGTATATCACGCGCTGCTGGTGGTACAGGATATACATACTGCGCGCGTGTCTCGCGCGTCCCGCAAGCGGCTATCTTAAGCACGAAATGTTTTACGAGGGGCGCGGGCATAAGATGGGCAAGACCCCGTACGCGCCCACGGGCTGGGAATTTTCCCGGCTTATTCCGCTCTCGACTCCGCTCACGATGATGGATATGCGCTGGATAAAGCGCCCGGACGTCGGCAAGGCGGCGTTTCGCGCGCTTGTCGATTCTGTGAACGCGGAGGGTGCGTTTTCCGTATGCTCGGCAGATTCCAAGGGCAAGGAATACACGAATTTTGCGGCGTGGGCGCTGTACAGTTATTACCTGCTGTGGGGCGACGAGCCGTTTATCCGCGAGGTCATCGAGGATTTTAAACGCGACTGCCGCAGCGTGTTTGAAAGGCATAAGGGAAACGACGACAGCCTGCAGGTGTGTTACGCCCATGCGCTTACGGGCAAGGAATACCAGCCGGGCTTCTGGTATTTCGCGCCGAATGGCTTCCCGCGAAACGTGCGCGGCTCGCAGGAAGGCTATACGCCCCTCAAGCGCGTGGACAGCTCGGTATACATGTACCTGAACTGTCTGGGACTGAGCCTGCTGTGCCGCGCCCTCGGGGACGCGGACGCGCAGGAATTTGGCGCGCGCGCATCTGACGTCCGACGCGGCATTCTGGACAAGATGTGGGACGAAGAAACGGGCTGCTTTTACGATCTGCATTATCAGACAGGCGAAAAAGCCCGCGTAAAGCATATCGTGAGCGTTTATCCGCTGTGGGCGGGCATTACGGGCGCGGAGCATTTAAGGCAGATCGACTGCCTGCTCGATCCCGCCTTGTTTTCGCGCGGAAGCGGCTTTGCCTCCACGGCGGCCGACTGCGCGGCGTATTCGCCCTCCGGCGGCTGGATGGGGGATTATTTCAAGGGCAGGGACGGCTGCATGTGGAACGGCCCGAGCTGGCCTTACACCACGGGCATCGCGCTGGACGCACTGGCAAGACAGAGCAAGCTGCACAGCCATATTTACGACGGCGCGTTTTCAAAGCATTTCAGGGAGTACACGTTAGAGCACTTCCGCTTCGGCGACATAGCCCAGCCGTATCTGACGGAGCACTACGATGCCGAGACGGGGGAAGCGCTCAGCGACGAGGCGGACTACAACCATTCGTTTTATCTGGACCTCGTCGTGCGCCATCTGTGCGGGTTAGAGCCGCAGGCGGACGCGCTGGTCTTCGAACCGCTGGATATGGGGCTCACGTATTTCTCGATAAAGGGAGTATACGTGAGGGGACATAAGGCGGACGTGTACTATCAAAGGCGTGAAGGCGCGCGCTATAAAGGCTTAAAGGCGGGATATACGCTGTTTATAGACGGCGTGAAGCGGCTGGACGGCGCAGGCGGGCAGCATATACGCAGGGTATACGAGCTGCACTGACGACGTGCCCGTCCGCCGCGCTTCCCCTGCCGCAGCGCGGCGACCAGACGCGTATCTGAAACGCGCCTATCTGCTTTATCGCAGCGCTATTTTATGTCTCCGCCCAGCACGGCGGTCTTCATGGGGCTGGAGCGCCGCTGCATATCCGGATAGCGGCGCTCGATGGCCGCAAGCGCGATCTCCGCGTCCTCGTCGACCTCGTCGGGAGTATGCGCGCCGACGGCGACCATGTCGCAGGGGCGCAGCGTGGCAAAGGAGAACGACAGCCCCACGTAAGGCGAAACGCGCCCCGCGGCCATGGGCTTTATAGACATTACGGGCTTTTTCGCGTTCTCGATTATGGCGCGCACGCCCTCGACCTCTATCTGCATCATGAAGCCCGCGCAGTTGTATATCTGTATGTACGTCTGCACGTCGTAGCCGTTTGCGTCCGAATACAGCACGAGCTCCGGCATATGCGCGGACAGACCGGGCACCATGCCGTGCTGCCGTATCATATCGAGATAGTCGGGCAGACGGTCCATGGTGCCTTTTAGCTTGCTTACCAGCTGCTCCGCCGAGCTGTGGTGGATAAGACAGATCTCGCTGCCGTTCGCGGCGCATTGGGCGATCGTCGCCTCCGCCGCAGCGCGGGACGCGGCGTTGTCGGCCACGTCGATTACCGGCGTGTCGATTTTTATCACGTGCCTGCCGGTCGCCTGTTCGGCCTCGCGTATGCCCTTAAGCAGCGCGTCGTGTCCGCCGAAGGGCGCCATCATCGCGTCTATGCCCCAGCGCAGATACGCTTCCGCCATCGCGCGGAAGGACGCCGCGTCCTGATATCTGCGCTGTATCATACGGTCGGCGGAGGCCGTGGTGTGGCTCCAGCCGAGCATCCAGTTCGTGCCCATCAGCATGCGGGGCAGAGAGATGTTTTCGACCATGGTCCTCGGGAATAAGTCGTGCATTTGAAGGCTCCTTTCCGAACGTTTAAGGCTATTTCGCTCAGACCCGCCGCCCGCGCGAAGCGTTTGTTTTATCAAAGCGTTTGCGGTTTAGTCAGTCTCTGAACCAGTACAGCGTGCCGTCCTCCAGCGCGCGGTATACGCGCTCTGTTATTATATACACGTACATGTCGTTGCTGCCGCATATCTCTCCGTATTCGCGCAGGCGGCGCGCCTGCGCAGCGGCGTCCAGCTCGCTTTCGCTAAACGGCTCAGTGCCGAGAATATACCCGATACTGTTGTTGTACAGATCCATCTTCGTGTTTTCCGGGTATTTTTCCAGCATGCCGTATTCGTGCGCGTCGCCGAACTGCTTTGCCAGCTCCGGCCCGATCAAATACGCCATCAGCGCGTTCCACAGACAGTGCCGGAAGGCGTTCTCGCGCGTGTCCTCAGTTCTCCAGCGTTCACCGAACAAGCCCTTCGTGACCGTGTCGGCGATGTTCCTCGCACGGTTTACCTGCAGCGCGGCCAGCGGATGCGCTTTTATAAGCTCGATCTCCTTTTCGGTCAGTCTCTCCGGCAGGAATTCGTCTATAAGCGCGCCGAATATCTCGTCCATGAAACGCGCCAGGCGCCCGCCCGCGGCTTCCTCCGCGTTTATTTCAGCGGACGCGCCAATATACTGCCCGAGCCGGACGGGCGCGTTCGTTCCGTACGCGGCGCGTGCCGTCTGTACAGGCGGAAGGGCGCAGGTATGCGCGGACACGACGAGCGCCAGCAAAAGTATGATCGTTTTCATGGGCATATTATAGCACCTGTCCGCAGGCTTGTGCAATACCTTAAAAGCAAACGCCGCGCGCGTTTATGCGTTTGCCTTTGCGCAGGGCGCGTTACCCGCATAATCAAAATATTACAGGCGCGCGCCGTGTATCCGGCTTGACATCGCCTGCGCCTGCAGCTATCATATGCACTTGCTGTTACAATATTCGGACGGATTAATCACAATGAGCACGACTGAAGCGAAACACCTTAAATTTCCGGCGCTCGCGCCGTTTGTAAAGCACAACGCCGTATTGCTGATCGCGTTTACTGCGGCGCTTGTTTCGGCGTTTTTAGTGCCGCCGGATACGCAGTACGCGGGCTATTTCGACGTAAAAACGCTGTGCTGCCTGTTCGGCACGCTCGCGGTCGTGTGCGCGCTCAAAAATATCTCCTTCTTTTCGATAATCGCCGCGCGCATAATCCACCTTACCGGCTCCTCGCGCTGGGCGGCGCTCACGCTGATATACATAACGTTTATCGGCTCTATGCTTATCGCAAACGACATGGCGCTTATCACGTTTCTGCCGCTGGGGTATCACGTGTTTTCCGCCTCTGAGCGCAAATGGGAGACCGCCACCGTGTTCATACTGCAGAACATTGCGGCGAATTTGGGCGGCATGCTCACGCCCTTCGGCAATCCGCAGAACCTGTATCTGTACTCGCGCTTCGCCATACCCACCGGCGAATTCATGCGCATAATGGCGCCGCCGTTTGTAGTGTCGGTAATACTCGTGAGCCTGTGCTGCCTGCTTATACCAAGGCACAGCCTGCGCGTATCGGTCAGGGAGGACAAAAACCGCCTGCCAAGGCTCAGGACGGCGGCGTATCTTTTGCTGTTTTCGCTTACGATACTTATGGTGTTTCGCGTCATCAAGCCGCTGATCGCGCTGAGCGCGGTCGTTTTGGGGCTTATGCTGCTGGACCGCAGGGCGCTTAAGCAGGTCGATTACGGGCTGCTGCTCACGTTCGTGTTTTTCTTCATATTCGCGGGCAATATGGGCAGGCTCGCGCCCGTCAGGGAGTTTTTCCGCGCTCTGCTCGACAAAAACACGCTGCTCACGGCGGTCACGAGCTGCCAGCTGATCTCGAACGTGCCCACAGCGATACTGCTAAGCGGCTTCACGGCCAATTATCCTTCGCTGCTCACCGGCGTCAACATCGGCGGCGCGGGCACGCTGATCGCTTCGCTGGCGAGCCTGATCACCTTCCGCGAATTCACGGGCAGGTACAAAAACAGCGCCGGCGGCTACCTGCTGCGCTTCTCGGCGTTCAATTTTGGTTTCCTGGCGATACTTACGTATTTTTGCCTGTGCATAGGGAGATAAAGGGCCGCTTTGCAGCGCAATGAAGCTGGATGTGCAAGCCCTCCAAGCTCACTTAGGCTGCCGAACCGTGACCGAGCCCGCAGGCGAGACGGCAAGGGTCACGCCTCTGCAAAGTCTTTCCCTTGCTGGTAAGGCACGGCGTCACCTCCGCTGCCCATCCCTCACATAAAACCACAGGAGATCACATCACGATGAACCCGGATTTCGATTATACCCGTCTTAACGCGGAGGTCATAGACCGCTGGGTGGAGGAGGGCTGGGAATGGGGACGCCCGATTTCCGCCGCGGAGTACGAACGCGCGCTCGCGGGCGACTGGCGCATGCTGCTTACCCCGACCAGACCTGTGCCGCGGGAATGGTTTCCGCCGCTCAGAGGGCTGCGCGTGCTCGGGCTCGCGGCTGGCGGAGGGCAGCAGATGCCGATTTTCGCCGCGTGCGGCTGCGAATGCACGGTGCTGGACTATTCCGCGCGGCAGCTCGAAAGCGAGCGCCTCGTTTCTGAGCGGGAGGGTTACAGTATCGATATCGTGCGCGCGGACATGACGCGTCCGCTTCCGTTTGAGGACGGCCGCTTCGAGCTTATTTTCCATCCGGTGTCGAACTGCTATATTCGGGACGTAAGTCATGTGTGGCGGGAATGCGCGCGCGTGTTAAAGCCCGGCGGGCTGCTTATGGCGGGGCTGGACAACGGCATAAATTTCCTGTTCGAAGACGGGGACGAGACCCGCATAAGCGGACGCCTGCCGTTCGACCCGCTCGAAAACCCGGATCAGCTCGATCAGCTTATGAGGGAGGACTGCGGCGTGCAGTTTTCCCATACGATAGAGGAGCAGATCGCCGGACAGATAAAAGCGGGCTTCGAGCTGCTCGACGTATACGCCGACACGAACGGCGAGGGCTTTCTGAAGGAGCGCGGCGTTCCCGCCTTCTGGGCGACGCTCGCGCGGAAAAAGCCTGCCCCGACGCCGTGACGCGCGCCTTAAGACCTGACGCGCACGGCAGAAAGAACAGGCTCGTAAGTGAAAATGCGCTCGGCCCGCGTAGCGGCTTTCCTGCGATTTGCCTTATTTACGGTTTCTCTGTATAGCGCAGCTGTCGTCCGCGTGATCCATTCTATCCAATAACCGTCTGAAGCCTCCGCTCACAATACGCTGCGGTTATATCGTGGACACAGGAAATGTCCCGGATATACAAAATCAAATCGGGGGTGCGGACAAAAAGCTGGACACATAGGGCTCCGAAAGGAGTCAGAGAGGCATGTTCACAGAAGCGCAGAAGGAACGCGCACTCACCCTATATCATGAATGTGATTCAATAGGAGAAGTAGTTCAGAAATTGGGGT
>JAFYFC010000027.1 GCA_017543905.1 Clostridia bacterium | reverse complement strand
GGCAAGGCGGAGATCGTGCGCGCGGCGCTAAACGGCATCGCGTATCAGATATACGACGTGCTGGAGGCGATGGAAAAGGACGCGGGAATGCCTATAGACAGTCTGCGTGTGGACGGCGGCGCGTCGTCGAATGGATATCTTATGCAGTTCCAGAGCGATATACTCGCCTGCAGCGTGCAGCGCGCACAGGCGGAGGAGCTTTCCGCGGCAGGCGCGGCGTATATGGCGGGTATCGCGGCGGGCGTGTGTACGGACGATGTGTTCTCCTCATATTCATACCGCGCATATTCCCCTGAAATCTCAGATGAAGCGCGTCAAAAGCTGCTAAGCGGCTGGCGGGGCGCGCTGAAGATGGTCATCTCGGCGGCAAAATAGTGCCTGATTACGCACATAAACCTTACGCGTAACGCACGTACGGCTGATCGATTAAAACCGAAGCTGTTTCACATATCTTGAAGTAGCTTCGGTTTTTATATGCGGAGATCGCCTTGAAGCGGTATAAGCGTGATAAATCCAAAACGGTTATTTTAAGGAATCCTTCAGCTGGTCGACGAACAGCTCGACCTTGCCTTTGCTGCGCTCCGTAAGAGCGCGGAAGCTTTCAAGCAGCTTCACTTCGTCCTCGCCAAGAGAGGCGTCTGAACGTATCGCTTTTATGTTGGTGCGTCCCGCAAGATAATCGAGACTTACGTTGTAATACTCAGCCAGCTCGACTGCTCTGGAGAAGGGCAGCTCTCTTTCGCCTTTTTCGTACTTGCCGTAGTACTGCGCGGTCGTACCCAAATAAGCAGCGAGCTCCGCCTGAGTTTTGTCGCTGTCCTCTCTTAAATCCCTGAGCCTTTTGTAATGCGGCATGCTGCCCTGCTCCATGAAGTATTTTGAATTATTCTATCATAAATGGTAAATTGAGCTTGACAAATAAGTCATATTAAGTTAGTATATAAGCATGAATAATCATAATAGATTATGGGTGACGTTGCGATGCAGATTTGAGTGGAACATTATTAATTGATTTTTAAAGGAGCTGACAGTATGGAAGAAAGGCAAATGAAAGCTGTGCTTATGCAAATGAAAGTGGGCGAAGCATATGATAAAAGTGTACTGTTGCACAGAGGATTAACAGAAGAAGACCTATCTACTTTGGTTTCTCTTGGCTGTTTTGTCTGTGTTGAAAAGAATCCGAACGAAACAATGTCCGATACTAAGTATATCCTTACAGATGAAGGCAGAAGATTTGCATGGGAATGATTTTTGTGACCGTTGTCCAATTGCAAGACCCGCAAAACGGCAAATGATAAACCGCTGAACAAATATTTGGAAGGAGTCATGGTTTATGCAGATTGATCAGGTAGTAAGTTATTTGGATAATGCTATTCAGTTGGAACGGGATGTTTATATACAGAGCAGCGTTATAAAGGAATTTGACAAGAGCGTAGCTGAGAATGCGCCTTCTCTTAATCTAATATCAATCCCGGAAGAACCTATAATAGAAGAAGCGGGTTACAAGAGACTTAAAGACACTAAATTGTTCAAGGGCATATGGAATAGTTGCCTATTTGAGGTCATATTTGTTTTAGCTTGTTTAGCTTTAATCATTACTATTCCGGGTTGGATGGGTGCATACGTGAAAGATACTTATGATTATGAAAGAGGACGCGAGTATAATGAACAGATTGAATCGGGTGAAAAATCTTATCCTGCTTATTGGAGTTCAGATTATGATTATTTATCTTATTATTTGAAAGCACGGGGGGATCGTGATACATATGGATATGTTGCATTGGGCTGTGCGATATTTATAGCACTCACATTGCTGATTCCGTTTTTGGCATCTGTTTCCAATAATTCTGCGGCAAAAGCGAGATACAGGAGTATGCTCCAAAAATGGGAGCAACAATGCAAAAGAATAAATGACAGTAATAAGAAGAGCAGATCGGTTTATGAAAGAGATTCAGCTGCTTATGAACAAAGCAACAAAAATACAAGATCGTTCATGACGCAGAAGTTGTATGAAACTCAAGGCATATTGGACAAATTATATAAAAAAGACGTGATCTATACCAAATATCATAATCTTCCTGCATTAACAAGTATCTGTGAGTATCTGAGAATTGGAAGATGTTCTGAATTGACCGGCCCGCATGGAGCGTATAACCTGTATGAAGATGAATTGCGGAAAGATACTATTATCAGCAGACTGGACGTAATAATAGACGACCTCCAGCAAATAAAGAACAATCAGTTTATGTTGTATCAACAGCTGACTATAATCAAATCGGCAGTCTCGTCAATGGCGTTTGATATGAAAGTTATAAAGTCATATGCATTCGATATTTCGTATTTCAGCCGCATGAGTGCGTATTACAGCGAATTGAGCGCAAGAAATACAGCAGTTATGGCTTATCTGAATTAAACTTGGCATATATATCGTGCGGTATCCCGCTACTCAGGCGGGATACCGCACGATTAATTATTACTAATAGATGAATAAACGCATCGAATCGGTACGGGGGCTGCTGCGCAGCTTGCGGTCAGCCTGCCTTTCTCAGTCTCCGCGGTGGTCGAATACGCGCTGGGTCTTCTTTTCGCTTCTGGGCAGGGTGTTCAGCGAAACGATGGCCACGTTCGGCGTCACGTTCAGGCGGGACTTGCACAGCGTCTTGAGCGCTTCGGCGGTCTTCTGGAAATCCACGCGCCCGTCAGCTTCGGCGGTGATCATCATTATGTCGCGGTTTTTAAGGTCGTCGTGCGCGATGTCGATCTTGTATTCGCTGGATACGCCGTCCACCTCTCCCAGTATTTCCTCGATCTGGCTGGGGAACATATTTACGCCGTGCACCTTGAACATATCGTCGCTGCGGCCCTTGATGGTGGTAAGCCGCGGGTAGCTGCGCCCGCAATGGCACTTTCCGGGCATTATGCTGCTCAGGTCGTGCGTGCGGAAGCGGATAAGCGGCGCGCCTTCCTTGACCAATGTGGTTATGACTATTTCGCCCTCTTCACCGTCGGGCAGCACCTCACCGGTCTTGGGGTCGATTATCTCGGTGTACAGATAGTCGTCGAATATGTGCATGCCTGTCTCGCCCGGGCAGTTGATGCCGATGCCGGGGCCGTATATCTCGGTAAGTCCGTATATGTCGTACAGCTCTATCCCCAGCTCTCTGGCGATGTAGGCGCGCTTTGCGTCGCTCCAGCGCTCGGAGCCGATCACGCCCTTTTTGAGCTTTATTTTGTCTCTCAGGCCGCGCTTGTTTATCTCTTCGGCCAACAGAAGCGCGTAAGAGGAGGTGGCGCAGATGACGGTGGACTGCAGATCGATCATCATCTGCAATTGCTTTTCGGTGTTGCCGGGGCCCATCGGGATAGCCATCGCGCCTAACTTTTCGCAGCCTGCCTGAAACCCGATGCCCGCCGTCCACAGCCCGTAGCCGGGGGTGATCTGTATGCGGTCCTTTCTCGTGATGCCCGCGATCTCGTAGCAGCGGGCGAACATGGTGGCCCAGTCGTCCACGTCCTTGGCGGTGTAGGGGATGATCACAGGCTTGCCTGTGGTGCCGCTCGAGGAATGGATGCGCACGATCTTTTCGTCCGGCACAGCCTGAATGCCCAGCGGATAGGCGTTTCGGAGGTCCGCTTTTTCGGTGAAGGGTATTTTAAGAAAATCCTCGTAGGAGCTTACGCCGCTTATGCCCGCGCGCTTATAGACACCGCTGTAATAATTTCCGCTGGCGAGTATGCGTTTTATTTGTTTGTCCACGAGTTCGAGTTGAGTCTGGTTTATTCTCATATTGCGCTCCTTTGATCGCTGTTTTGCTGAAATAAGCGATGATCGTTTTGAAATCTTAAAGTTTCGGTTTGCCCAGCTCGCAGCCCGCTTCAAACGCCTGCTTGTTGACGTCTACGAACCTTGCGGGCACGCGCTGCTCTATCTGCCTGATAAGCGTCTCCCTGCTCAGACCGAGCTTGCCTGAGCCTGCGGCGATGCCGAGCAGGACGATATTGAAAAACTTGTTCGAGCCGAAGGGCGCGCAGGCTTCGTCGGAATTCACGAAAATACAGGCGCATTTGGTTTTCAGGTATTCGAGCATGCGCTGCGGATCGTAAGCGCCGGGGTTCAGGCTCTCCGTCACGGGCAGGGTGGGCACGGTGTTTACGATCGCGACGCCCTCGGGCTTCAGGTATTTAAGGCTCCGCACAGCTTCGGCGGGCTCGAAGGCCAGCAGAAGGTCCGCGCTTCCGAACGGGATTAAGGGCGAAAACACGTTTTCGCCTATGCGCACGTGGCTGGTGACCGAGCCGCCGCGCTGCGCCATGCCGATGGTTTCGGCGGAATGGACGCTGTTTCCCTCGTCCATAGCCGCAGAAGCGATTATCTTGCTGGCCAGCACTGTGCCCTGGCCGCCCACGCCGCAGATGAGTATATCCTTATTCATGCGCTTCACCTCCTATGGCGTTCATGGGACAGATTTTGGCGCAGAGCGCGCAGCCTGTGCACAGATTTCTGTCTATAACGACCTTGCCGCCGCTAACTGTCAGCGCGGGACAGCCGAGCTCGCGCACGCACTTTTTGCAGCCGATGCACTTATCCGCGTCTACGCTGCATTTGCCCTTGGGCTTGCTGAGCGCGATGCAGGGGGATTTGAAGATGATGGCTTTAACGCCCTTCTGTGCGGCGCAGGCTTTGACAGCCTCGACTGCCTTTTCGTGCTCGAGCGGATCGACGGTCAGCACGGTCTTTACGCCCATGCCGCGCAGCACGCCCTCGATGTCGACCTTGTCCACAAAATTGCCCGTCATGTTGCGGCCCGTGCCGGGATGGGGCTGATGCCCGGTCATGGCGGTGGTCGAATTGTCCAGCACGACCAGCACGATGTCGCCTTCGTTGTACAGCGCGTTCACCACACCCGTCATGCCGCTTGCAAAGAAGGTGGAGTCGCCCACGAAAGCGAAGCATACCGCGTCCTTATCCGTGTGATAAAAGCCCTGCGCCATGGTGATGCCCGCGCCCATGCACAGGCAGGTGTCCACCAAGTCCAGAAGCAGCGCGTTGCCCAGCGTGTAGCAGCCGATGTCGCCGCAGAAAACGGCTTTTTTGCCCTGCATAGCACGCTTGACCGCATAGAACGAGGCTCTGTGCGGACAGCCTGCGCACAAAACCGGCGGGCGCAGCGGCAGCGCGGGCATGTCGGACGTGTCTATCTGCTTTAAGCCTATACCGAGCCCCAGAAAGCGGCTGAGCGCCGCTGCGCATATCTCGGTCGAGTATTCGCCGTTGTGCGGCAGGCTGCCGTCCAGCTTGCCAGATACGCTTATATTAAACGCGTACCTGCCCGCAAGCTTAAGAAGCTGCTCCTCCACATAGGGGCTAAGCTCTTCGAAGCACATAACCTCCTTTACGCCAGCAAGCGCCTTAAGCATGAAGCTTTCCGGGAAAGGAAACGCAGTCGCTACGCGGATAAGCCTGACGTCGGGACGGTTTTTAAGGCATTCCTTCACGTAAGCGTAGCTGACGCCGGAGGCGACTACCGCCTTTTCGCCCGCGCTGCCCTCGACGCGGTTATAGCCGTAATCGGACAGAGCTTTGGCAATTTCGACGTTGCGCGCCTCGATTCTTCCGTGGTTCATGTATGACAGGCGTGGGAAGATGACCCACTTTTTGGAGTCCTTGACAAATCCCTCGCCCTGCCTGGGAGCAGTGGTTTCGGGCGCGTCGACGCAGGCGTATGCGTGGCAGACGCGCGTGGTGGGGCGCAGGATAACGGGCGTTCCGTATTTTTCGCTCAGCTCAAAGGCGTCCTGCACCATCTGAAAAGCCTCCTCGGGCGAAGCGGGATCGAGCACCGGGATGCGGCAATAGTCCGCAAAGCGGCGGCTGTCCTGCTCGGTCTGGGAGGAAATCGGGCCGGGATCGTCGGCACTGACTATTACCAGCCCGCCCTTTACGCCCACATAGGAAACGCACATCAGCGGATCGCTGGCCACGTTCAAACCCATCTGCTTCATGGTCACGAGCGCTCTCACGCCGCTGTAGGCGGCGGCTGCGGCGACCTCCAAGGCGGCCTTTTCGTTCACCGACCACTCCACATGCACGCCTGAGTGGGGACGTTTTGAGATGGCTTCGATAATTTCGCTCGAAGGCGTGCCCGGATATCCGGCTGCCAGCCCCACGCCCGCGCTCAGCGCGCCCAGCGCCAGCGCGGCGTTGCCCATTACATATTCCTTCAAAGTTTTCACCTCAATCGTGAAAAAGATATCGGTAATTATACACCGCTGTTGTGAAAAAATAAAGCGCTTCAGACAAAAATCTGCATATTGCGTTATAAAAACGAAACGAGTTTCCGGCTTTACAAACGCGCGCTTATGTGCTATACTTGTTTCAGATGGGCAAGGGAGTCTGTATCGATTCCCTTGCCTGTGCCGTTTGACGGCATTTGCAGCGATAAGCGTCCCTGAATACAGCGCGCGACAGCCGCTTTGGAAAGAAGCAGGGCTTTTATGGAGAAAAGAGAGCTTTTATACGAGGGAAAGGCCAAAAAGGTCTACGCGACTGACGATCCCGAGCTTTTGATCGTCGACTACAAGGATGACGCCACCGCGTTTAACGGTCTCAAAAAAGGGACGATCGCGGGCAAGGGAAGCATCAACAACCGTATGAGCAACGCGCTGATGCGCATGCTCGGAAAATACGGCGTTCCCACACATTTCGTGCGGGAGTTGAGCGACAGGGAAACGCTGGTCAGGAGGGTACAGATCGTAGCGCTCGAGGTGATCATCCGCAATATCGCCGCCGGGTCGTTTGCGAAGCATTACGGCGTTTGTGAGGGTACGCCGCTCAAAATATCGACTATCGAATTCTCATACAAGAACGACGCGCTGGGAGACCCGCTTATAAACGAATATCACGCGCAGGCGCTGGGGCTTGCGACAAAGGCCGAAATCGACAGGATAAGCGAGCTGGCCTTCCGCGTGAACAAAGAGCTGCAGGCGTTCTGGCTTTCCTGCGGAGTAACGCTGGTCGATTTCAAGCTGGAATTCGGACGCCTGAACGACGGAAGCATTATATTGGCCGACGAAATAAGCCCCGATACCTGCAGACTGTGGGACGCGCAGACGGGAGAGAAGCTGGACAAGGACCGCTTCCGCCGGGATATGGGCGGAGTGGAGGAGGCCTACAGGGAAATCATGAGCCGCCTTGAGACGCATATGGCTTAGGGAATCCCTGATTAATTCGGCGGCACATCCGGCGGTGCCTTTTCCGCCATCTACTTCTTGCAAATTCTTTGATTTACCTCCAGTAAACCTTCAGAATTTGCAATCGTATCTGACGAAAAATTCACTCGCCGGCTGACCACCTCATTTAATCAGTGCTTCCTT
>JAFYFC010000026.1 GCA_017543905.1 Clostridia bacterium | reverse complement strand
CCCCGGCGGCCGGGGCGGCAGCGGCCGGAGCGCTGAAGCCCAAGCGGCGGATACCGTAAGCCAAAAAGCGGTAAAAAGCGGCAGTATGCTTGAAATAAGCGGCGGCACGCTGTATATAGATTCGGTCGACGACGCCCTGCATTCAAACGGCAGCGCGCTCGTTTCGGGCGGAGACATATATATTTATGCGGGCGACGACGCCGTGCACGCCGACAGCGTGCTTACCGTGAACGGCGGACAGCTTGAGGTTTACTCAAGCTACGAGGGGCTCGAAGCGACCGTTATAAACATAACGGACGGCAATATCCGCCTGAACGCCTCAGACGACGGCATAAACGCCTCCGGCGACGATAAAGAGGTCACCACGGGCACGACGTATTCCCGCTTCGGCGGAAACGGGCTGGGGGAATTGAATATTTCCGGCGGATACATAGTTGTGATATCGGACGGAGACGGCGTGGACTCAAACAACTTCATCACCATGAGCGGCGGAACGCTGCTCGTATACGGGCCGACCCAGTCGATGAACGGTGCGCTGGATTATGAGACCTCGTTCAGCTATACGGGCGGCACGCTGCTTGCCGTCGGCGCCGCGGGCATGGCGGAGAGTGTGACAAGCTCCGAAAACGCAGGCGTGATCGCGTTTTCTACCCGCTCCTCCCTGCGCGGCCTGCTCACACTGACCGACGCGGAGGGGAACGAGCTGATCGCCTTTGCCGCGCCCAAAGCGTATTCGAGCTGCGTGTTCGTAAGCCCTAATGTGCAAAGCGGCGCAAGCTACAGTATCTATTACGGCGGTACGCATCAGGGCGAACTGCTCGATTACGTGTACGCTTCCGGAAAAACCGAAGGAGCGGAGCTTGTGGGAAGCGTCACGGCACGATGACTGATTGACTCTGCGCGTCCGAAACGGTATAATTACGCAGGAGGCGATTTTTACGGACGCTGTGATCGAAATAGACCTGCACGGCTGTAGGCTGGACGAGGCGCGGGAAATACTGGATGAAACGCTCAGAAAAACGGATATGAGCGTTTACCGCGTGCGCGTGATTCACGGCTTCAACAACGGCACCGCCATACGCGATATGCTCTTTCGCGAATACAAATATCACATGAAGGTGATCCGTATTGCCAGAGGCAGAACGGAAGGCCAGACGGACCTCGTGCTGAGAGAATACTAAAGGGGCTGCTTGCGCAGCCTGTCGATTGAAATGAAGCGGGGATTCATTTCAATCGGGTGGGTTGCTGCAGTTTAATAAGGTTCTTGGATAAAACGTTCGGCTTTTGGAAGGGCTGCAGCAGGTTTTGCAATTTTTGCTGAAATCTCTGCGGAGATTTCCGGGCGCAAAAATTGAGATGAAGCGATTATTTGCTCCGGTCGTCTTCGCTGCGCTGCGCTCCCTGCGCAAAAATCGCTCCTCGGGCGGGCAAAGCTCGCCCTGCGGAATGAAGTTGGAGGGGCAAGCCCCTCCAAGCCACCCCTGCGGGCTTGTGCGCTTCGCTGAAGCCCGGGTTTGTAAAGGATTATGCTCTGAAACGGCAGGATTTTGGCGGCGGATTTGGCGTTTGAAAGCTGGAGGGGTTCGCCCCTCCAAACCTCCCTGGGGATTATGTGCCGCTGCAACAGCTATTTATGATGGGGCGTTTACAGTTCGGCTATCTCCCGCGCCACGAACACTCCGCTTGACGAGGCGTGTGAGAGCGAGTGCGTTACGCCGCTGCCGTCGCCTATGATATACAGGCCGGGGATGGAGGTTTCCAGATGCTCGTCGAGCTCGACCTCCATGTTGTAGAATTTTACCTCCACGCCGTAGAGCAGCGTGTCATCGTTCGCCGTGCCGGGCGCTATCTTGTCCAGCGCGTTTATCATTTCGATTATACCGTCCAGTATACGCTTCGGGAGCACAAGGCTCAGATCGCCCGGCGTAGCCGAGAGCGTCGGGATAACGAGTCCTTCCTCGATGCGCTTTTTCGTGCTTCTGCGCCCGCGGATAAGGTCTCCGTATCTTTGTACGATAACGCCGCCGCCCAGCATGTTTGAAAGGCGCGCTATGTTTTCGCCGTAGCCGTTTGAATCGTTGAACGGTTCGGTAAAGTGCTTTGAAACCAGCAGCGCGAAATTCGTATTCTGCGTTTTAAGCCTGTCGTCCTCGTAGGAATGGCCGTTTACCGTCACGATCCCGTTCGTGTTTTCGGTAACGACGATCCCGTTCGGATTCATGCAGAACGTGCGCACGTCGTCCTCGAATTTCTCCGTGCGGTATACGATTTTGCTTTCGTAGAGCTCGTTTGTAAGGTGCGAGAACACGACCGCCGGCAATTCCACTCTCACGCCGATGTCCACGCGGTTCGAGTGCGTGGTTATTCCAAGCTCGGCGCAGGTGCTTTCGAGCCATTTGCTGCCGCTCCTGCCTACGGACACCACGCATCTGCCGCATTCGCAGGCGCTCTTTTCGGTCACGACCTTAAAGCCGTTGTCTGCTTTTTCCAGCCTTTCAACCGGCGTGTCGAAGAAAAACTCGACCTTGTCCGAAAGCAGCGTGTACAGGTTCTGAAGCACTACATAATTGATATCCGTGCCCAGATGCCTTACCTGCGCGTCGAGCAGGTTAAGCTTGTTCTGCAGGCAAAGCTTTTTGAAATTGGAGCCTATGGACGTGTACATTTTCGTGCCAGCGCCGCCCATCGACATGTTTATGCCGTCGACGTATTTCATAAGCTCTATCGCTTTTTTCCGGCCGATATATTTGTACAGCGTGCCGCCGAAATCGTTGGTGATATTGTATTTGCCGTCGGAAAACGCGCCCGCGCCGCCGAAGCCGCTCATTATCGAGCAGCTTTTGCAGTGCACGCAATTTTTTATTTTCTCGCCGTCTATCGGGCATTTGCGCTTGTCCAGCGGATGGCCGCCCTCGAAAACTGCTATTTTCAGGTCCGGACGCAGACGCGTAAGCTCGTATGCGCCGTATATGCCGCCGGGCCCTGCGCCGATTATTACTACGTCATAATATGTTTTCATGTTTTTTTCATTTTCCCCTCGCATTTTTGCCGTTTATATATTATAATATCATAGAATAATTATACAATGTCTTTTATGCTAAATTTTCGGAGGCTTTATGAATAACGACATCACCTCGCGGATGCGGCCGGGCATAGGCAGACGGCTGCGCGTGCGCCCGTGGTTGATAATGCTGTGCGGGAGCATACTGCTTGAACTGATAATAGAATCTCTCGCGCGCAGAAACCCGGGACGGGCGTTCGCCTTCCTGTGGTCGAATCCTGTCGCGTTCATGCTGAACTGTGCCATAATCGCGCTGACTATCTCGATCGCGCTCATATTCCGCAAAAAGATGTTCTCGCTGTCGATAGTCACTGTTATGTGGCTGGCGCTGGGCGTGGCGGACTGCATGGTAATCAGCCGCCGCACGCATTCGCCGCTCACCGAGGTCGACCTGCACATAGATATGGACGCGCTGCTCATGATGGATAAATACTATCCGTGGTGGCAGATAATCGGGATAGCCATGTTCGTGGCGGCGCTGCTTGCGGGGCTCATCATATACGGCGTAAAATCGCCCAGGTATCAACGGGATTACGGGCGTGGTCTGCTGCGCTTTCTGATAACCGCCGCGATCTCCGCGCTGCTGGGTCTGTGGGCTATCGGCGCAGGATATGTCTCTACCTCCCTTAAGCCTTCGGTCTACGATTCGTACGTAAAGTACGGTTTTCCCTACTGCTTCGCGCAGGGTTTTATCGACAAGGGTATGACGGGCTCGCAGCAGTATTCGGAGAACACCGTTAAAAACCTTGCAGAAAAGCTCGACATCCTGACCGAGGAGGAGCAGGAGACAAAATATACCGAGGATGTGGGCGCGATCCAGCGCCTTGCGAACTCGCTCTTCGGAGACGGAGACACGGCGGAAACCGCAGACGCGGTCGAGACCGTCAGAAAGCTTATTCCGGACGAGGACGAGCGGGACGTGCCGAACATCATATTCGTGCAGCTCGAGTCGTTTTTTGATCCGCTCTCTCTGCTCAGCTACACCATAGACGGCGATCCGATACCGAATTACAGAAGTCTCGGCGAGGAGTATCCCTCGGGTCTTCTGTACGTGCCCGTAGTTTCGGGCGGCACGGTGAATACGGAGTTCGAGGTGCTCACAGGCTGCAATCTCGACTTTATGGGCACAGGGGAATTCCCGTTCAGCACGGTGCTCAGGGAAAACGTATGCGAATCTCTCGCGACGGACCTGAAGGCGCACGGGCTTAAAGCCACCTTCATACACAATTACACCGGCTCGTTCTACGGCAGGAACACGGTATATTCCAACCTGTGCTTCGATCGCTTCGTTTCGATCGAATACATGACCGGCTACGACAAAACCCAGAAGGACTGGGCGAAGGACTGGGTGCTCGAAAAATATATCGTGCAGGCGCTGGATACGAGCTCCGAGCGGGACTTTTTAATGGTCGTGACCGCGCAGACGCACGGAGAGTATCCGCCTCTGATCGACACGCAGCCCGCGTTCACGGTAAGCGCCGCGCCGGGCGAGAGCGAAAGACTGAGCATGGAGTATTATATAACGCAGATGTACGAGACCGACGCGTTCGTAGGCAGTCTTGTGAATACGCTTTCGGAATATCCGGAGCCTGTGATGGTCGTATTCTACGGAGATCATCAGCCCGGGCTCAAGCAGGAGCCGGCGGACCTCGACGGCATAGACCCGTATACGACCTCGTACGTCATATGGGCGAATTTCGAGCTGGACGGCGAGGACGCGGATATCGAAACCTACGCTCTGGGCGCGCGCGCGCTGGAGCTGGTCGGCGTCGATACCGGCGTCATGGTCAAATTCCATCAGAAATATGCGGACACAGAAGATTACCTGAGCGAAATGCGGATACTGCAGTACGATATGCTCTACGGCAACCGCTATATCTACGGCGGGCGTACGCTCACGCGCACGGATGTAATGAGCTTCGGTATCGAGCCGATCACGATATCGAGCGTATACACCCTTGCGGGCAACCTGTTCGTGACCGGCGAGAATTTCACTACAGACAGCCGCATATACATAAACGGCAGCGCGCAGAGCACGATATTCGAAAGCGAAGGAAAGCTGATAAGGCCCGGCATCGAATATAACCCCGGGGACAAGATAGAGGTATGCCAGATTGCCGCGGACCGCTCCGCGCTGAGCCGCGCGAGCTATACCGACCCTCAGACCGAAAGTAAAGCTCCTGACGGCGAAAACGAAGCTGCAGGTGCAGACGCGCAGGAGGGAAGCGCGGCGGGTACGGATACCGACAAAACTTACGAAAATGCAGACGCGCAGACGTCTGCCGAATAACGGGAGATGAGACAGCTGTGACGCCGGTTGCGGTGACCGCGGGTCTGATACGGAAAGACGGCTGCATACTTATATCCCGCAGACATACGGGCGGCGGTGCGGGCGGCAAGTGGGAGTTCCCGGGCGGCAAGATAGAACGGGGCGAAACCCCGGAGCAGGCGCTAAAGCGGGAGCTTGCGGAGGAGCTTGGCGTTCAGGTGAGCGTGGGGCGCATATACGACGCGCGCATTCACGAATACCCGGAAAAAACCGTGCTCGTGCTGTTTTACGAGTGTACGCTTGTAAATGGAGAAGCGCGCGCGCTCGATTCTGCGGAAATCAAATGGGTGCTCCCGAACGATTTGAACAGGTATGACATGGCGGCGGCAGATTTGCCCGTCGCGCTCAAAATAATAACTGAAAAGGAGAAAACAGATGCTCAATAAAACGGCGGCAGAAAAAGCCCTGGCGCGCGCCGTCTCTACGGGCGGCGATTTTGCGGAGATATTCTATGAGGATACCCGCCGCAGCCGCATATCGCAGACGGACGACAGGATCGACACCGCAAGCACCGCGCGCGTGCACGGCGCGGGCATAAGGGTATACAACGGTCTGAATTCGGTGTATGTGCATTCGAACGATACTTCGGTTGCGGGTCTTATGAAAATCGCCTCCGCGGCGGCGGACGCGATCGGTTCCGTGCGCGGAGAGGGCAGAGACATACACCTGATCGGTTCGATTACGCCGAATATCCACGAGGTAAAGCAGCTGCCCATGGACGTGGACGGCGCGAAACGCGCAAACCTTGTAAGAAGCGCCTGCCTCGCGGCCAAAAGCGTTTCGCCTGAGATCGCACACGTCACAAGCGCGCAGTGGGACTGGGAGCAGCACGTGACTATCGCCAATACTGAAGGCATGTTCAAAAGCGACGCGCGCGTGTACACGCGTATGAGCGTGCAGGCGGTTGCTTCCAGGGACGGAGTAAACCAGACCGGCAGCTGCAGTCCGGGCGGGCATACAGGCTTCGAACTGTTCGAAACCGGAGTCGATCCCGAGGAAGTGGGGCGCAGGGCGGCTGAACAGGCGGTCACGATGCTGCACGGCGATTTTTGTCCTGCGGGTGTCATGCCGGTTATAATCGACGGCGGCTTCGGCGGCGTCATATTCCACGAAGCGTGCGGACATTCGCTCGAAGCGACTTCGGTCGCTTTTGGCAACAGCGAGTTTTGCGGTAAGCTTGGCGCGCAGATCGCCTCTGTAAAGGTGAGTGCATACGACGACGGTACGATTCCGAACTACTGGGGCAGCGAGAACATAGACGACGAGGGCAATCCCACTACGAAGCTTCTGCTTATAGAAAACGGCATACTTAAAAACTACATGGTGGACCGGCTCAATTCCCGCAGGATGAACATGCCGGTGACGGGCTCCGGCAGGCGGCAGAATTATGCCTTCGCGCCTACGTCCCGCATGAGAAATACATATATCGCAGCCGGCACAGACGACGAAAGCGAAATCATCTCCTCCACCGCAGAAGGGCTCTACGCAAAGGAAATGGGCGGCGGCAGCGTGAATCCGCTTACGGGCGAATTCAACTTCGCCGTGCGTGAGGGGTACTTAATCAAAAACGGCAGGATCGACCGGCCTGTGCGCGGCGCGACGCTCATCGGCAAGGGCGGAGAAACCATTATGAAAATAGACCGCGTCGGCAGAAAAATGTGGATGGCGGAGGGCATGTGCGGCTCCGCGAGCGGCTCGGTTCCCACCTGCGTGGGTCAGCCGATGATACGCGTGACAGACATGACCGTAGGAGGCAGAAAATGAACAGACGTGAATTTATAGACAAGCTGTTTGAAAAGGCGGCGGCCTGCGGGATTCAGGAATGCGAGGCGTTTTTTTCGTCGGGCGAGAGCTTCGAGGTCGACGTGCTCGACGGCGCGATAAAGGAGTATTCGGTTTCGGATTCCTCCGGCGGGTGCTTCAGAGGTCTGTACAACGGCAGGATGGGCTACGCTTCCACTCAGATAGAGGACGAGGAAGCCATAGAAATGCTTACCGAGGGCGTTAAAAACAACGCTTCCCTGCTCGAGACCGACGACGGCGAGAGCATATTCGAGGGAAGCGCGGCTTATCCGCAGGTAAACACGTACGACGAGGCGGTGACACAGATACCCGCGTCCGAAAAAATCGCGCTGAGCCTCGAGCTTGAGAAGCTGGTAAAAAGCCTCGACGCGCGCGTACAGCGCGTGGAAGGCTGCGGCGTAAACAGCTTCTGCGGAGAAACGCGCATCGTCAACTCAAAGGGACTTGACGTCAGCTGCAAAAGAGCGAATTATACTGCGGGAGTCGCGCCCGTCGTGAGCGAAAACGGCAAGGTAAACTTTTCTTTCGCGCACAAGTTCGCGCGCCACCCGGGCGATATCGATATTCGCGAGGTAGCGGAGAAAAGCGTAAAGCGCGCCCTTGACGGACTGAACGCGCGCACGATTCCCAGCGGACAGTATAAATGCATACTCAGAAACGATATGGCGGGCGCGCTGCTTGCTACGTTCGCGGGCGTGTTTTCGGGTGAGAGCGCGCGCAAGGGCATGAGTCTGCTCAAGGGCCGCGAGGGCGAGATCATCGCTTCCGAATGTGTAACCCTCACGGACGATCCGCTGCTGGACGGCGCGCCTGCAAGCGCTCCCTTCGATTCGGAGGGCGTGGCGTGCTTCACGAAGGACATAATCAAAAACGGAAAATTCATTACGCTTTTGCATAACCGCGTTACGGCGAAGGAAGCGGGCACCGTGACCACCGCGAACGCCTCGAAGGGCGGGCTTGCGGGCAAGGTGAGCGTGGCGCCCTCGAATCTGTTTATAAACGCGTCGGACAAAACGCCCGACGATCTGTACGCCGAAGCCGGAGACGGGTTGCTCATTACGAGCCTCATGGGCATGCATTCCGGCGCGAACCCGATAAGCGGAGACTTTTCGCTGGGTGCGAAGGGCTTCCGCATAGAGGACGGAAAAATCGCTTATCCTGTGGAACAGATAACGGTTGCCGGCAATTTCTTCGAAATACTCAAAAACGTTCGCACGGTCGCAAACGACCTTGAGCTCGACCGCGCGATCGCGTCTCCGTCGCTGTATATAGGCGAAATATCCGTAGCGGGCAAATAAGGAGGAGCTTCTATGAATAAACCTGTTTTGCTCGACGGCGCGGTCGGCACGACGCTGTGGCAGCTCGCGGACGCCGCAGGCGTAAAGCGGGTGCCAGTCTGGAAGTACAATCTCGAAAACCCTGAGCTGGTAGTTGAGCTGCATACACGCTACGCGCAGGCGGGCGTACAGATGACGCTTGCCAATACCTTCGGTGCTAACCGTCAGCTCGTCTCTCTGTCTTCAGGCTATAAAGCCGAGGACGTGGTACGCGCAGGCGTAAAGCTGGCGCACAAGGCGCTGGACGGCACCGGCATAAAGCTTTTATGCGCGTGCGGCCCTCTCAAGGATTTCATGGAGCCTTACGGAGACCTTGAGGAGGAAGAGGTGCACGATATATACACGGAGCTTATCGGCACCGCGTACGAGGAAGGCGTGGACGGCGTGATGGTGCAGACCTTCCTTGATCTTAATACTATGCTGGTAGCCTGCAAAGTCGCAGCTGAATACAAGCTGCCGCTGTACGCTACGATGACCTTCGAAAAGACGGGCAAAACGCTGATGGGTGACAGCGTTGAAAAAGTCGCGCGCGCGCTCGAGGAAGCCGGCGCCTGCGCGGTGGGGATGAACTGCTCGCTGGGCCCGGTGATGGCGCTGCCGATAATAGAAGAGTTCAGAAAATGCACTGCTCTTCCGCTGGTGTTCAAGCCCAACGCGGGTCTGCCGATAAGCGCGACGAACGGCACCACTGCCGCGCCCTACACAGCTGAGATGTTCCTTGAAGAAGTAAAGCCGGCGCTGGACTTCGTGTCGTATATAGGCGGCTGCTGCAACTGCGATTTCGAATACGTAAAGGTTCTGAAGGCGGAGCTCGACAGACGCGGATAAATAATCCTTGGAGGTAATACAATGAGCGGACTGATGCATAATTACTACTACGGCAAGGCGGGACAGGCTGATTACACTGTGGATCAGCTGCCCACAAACCGCAGACAGCTGTTTTTTACCACGCTTAAGGTGCGCTTTTCGTCCCTGATAGGGCTTAACCTTATAATGTTCTTGTTCATGCTGCCCATGCTCATATGGCTGTTTGTGGGGATCAGCGCGGCCGTGCAGTTTGCGGACCCCGAAACCGCGTGGCAGGCGGCGGGAGAGAGCACGCAGATGCGCGCGGCGTACGAAGCCTATTCCCAGACCAAAACCGCATATGAAAACGTAATAAACGCGCAAAGCCGTATAGACGGCTTAAGCGACAGAATCAAGGACGCACAGCGCGATATAGAGCGCATCAACAACGGCGAAGAGGTCGCAAACGAAGCCAGCGTCACGGGAGTGTACACGCTTGAGGAAATGCAGAAGCTTAAAGTCGAGCTCGAGGAGCAGCTTGCCTCTGCCCGCAACGATTTGGTCACGTCCGAGGACGCGGAGGCGGTCGCTGCGCTCAGGCAGGCGGCAAACGAGGCGGCTGCGGAGTACGACGCGTATATACAGTCGGCGCTCAGCAGCAACGTGATCATGTCGCTGCTGATACTTGCGCCGCTCGTAGCGCTGGGCGCGATCGGCAGAGTCGGCGCCGCTTACGTGCTGCGCAACTGGGCGCGCGACGACCATTCGTTCATGTGGCAGGATTTCAAGGACAGCGTGAAAACCAACTGGAAGCAGGCTCTGGGCGTCGGGCTTATAAACGGCTTCTCGTTCCTGCTGTTCTACGTGGCGTATATAACCTACGGGCAGCTTGCAGGCCAGAGCGGCTGGTTCTTCCTGATACCGCAGGCGATAATGGTAGTTTTGCTGCTGCTGTGGTGGATGGCGAACGAGCTCATGTTCGTCATGATGGTCACTTATAACATGCGTCTGCGCGACATTATCAGAAACTCGATAATAATGTCTATCGCCAAGCTTCCCAAAGCGTTTCTGATTTTGCTTCTCGAGTTCGGCGTGCCCTTTGCGATAGCGCTGCTCGTGCCGCTGCCGATAAATGTGCTGGTGCTGCTTATACTCTACGGCATCATAGGCTTCGCGTTCACGGGCTTCGTACAGGCTTCGTTTGCGAACGAGTGCTTTGACAGGTTCCTGAACCCGCGCATAGAGGGCGCTGAGGTAAACAAGGGCCTGCACACGCCTGAGGATGACGATGAGGACGATACTGCGGATACGCAGCAGGACGGCGAAAAGCAGGAGCGCTTCTGGGAACACAATACGAAATGATGTACGACGCGCTCTCGGAGGTATACGACTTTTTTGCGTATGACTTCGATTACGGCCTGTGGACAGACAAATACGAGGCTCTGATCAAGGCGCAGAATCCGTCGGCGCGCGAGATATGCGACTGCGGCTGCGGCACGGGAAGTATAGCCGTGCAGCTTTCAAAGCGCGGCTATAAAGTGACGGGTGTCGATCTGTCGTCTGAAATGCTTGCGCGCGCGGGCGAAAAAGCGCGCCGCGAGGGAGTGCATATACCCTTCGTGCGGCAGGATATGAGGCTTCTGACGCTTCCGCATCCCGTGGACGCGCTTTTCTGCGCGTGCGACGGCGTGAATTATTTAAGGCAGACGAGAGACGCCGCTGCGTTTTTTGCCAGAGCGCACGAATGCCTAAAGCCGGGCGGAGCGTTCGCGTTCGACATATCCTCTGCTTCAAAGCTGCGCGCGATGGCCGAAACGGGGCTGTTTGCCGAGGACGACGAGGACAAAAGCTATATCTGGCAGAACAGCTTAGACAAAAGCGGCAGCGTGCTGACGATGAATCTCAGCCTTTTCATAAAACAGCAAAACGGCATGTATCTTAAAAAGTGCGAAACGCACGTGCAGCGCGTATACTCAGTCAAGGACATACTGCCGCTGCTTGAGCAGGCGGGCTTTGAAAACGTTCTGACCGACGGCGCCGATTCCGACGAGCGCGTATACTTTTCGGCAAGAAAAGCGTAATACCTTAAAAACAAAGCGGAGAATACGATGCAGAATAACATAATTTATCCCGACGGACTTCTCAGAATATCGCTTTTGGGCGGCGAGGCGCGCGCTTTCCTGATGGAGAGCACGCATCTTACCGAACGCGCACGGCGGATACATTCTCTGTCGCGCACTGCGACGGCCGCATTGGGTCGTACGCTCACGGTCACGTGCGCGCTGGGCTGCATGCTGAAGGGAAAAGACGAATCCGTCACCTGCCGTGTGGAGGGAGACGGTCCGGCGGGGCTTATACTCACGATAGGCAAGCCGGACGGCACGGTAAAGGGCTTTGTGTCCCATCCGTCCGCGGACGTTCCAAGACGCGGTGACAAGCTGGACGTAGGCGCGTTCGTGGGCAAAACCGGCACGCTCACGGTCATTAAGGACATGCGTCTGCGTGAACCGTACATAGGGCAGGTGCCGCTGGTATCCGGCGAGATAGGCGAGGATTTCGCGATGTATTTCACCTCCTCGGAACAGACGCCCTCCATGGTCAGCGTGGGCGTGCTGACCGGGGATACCACGGTATCCGCGGGCGGTCTCATTATTCAGATGCTCCCGGGCGCAAGCGAAGCCGCCATAAAATCAGTGGAATACAGCGCGGGCATGTTTTTGGGCATATCCAAGACGCTTAGCGAATATCATCTTGAGGGCACGCTGGAGCAGCTGCTTACTCACCTCGAGCCTGAGGTGCTCGAACGGGTAAACATAAAATACGAATGCGACTGCTCGCGCGAGCGGGTCGAGCGCGCGCTCGTATCAATGGGCGAGGCGGAGCTGCGCAGCATGATAGCGGAGCAGGGCAGCGCGGACGTCGACTGCCATTTCTGCAATACCCGCAGACACTTCACGTCCGCAGACCTGGAAGCGCTTATACTGAAAACCCGCAGATAACACGTATGAAACAGAAAAGCACCGCAAATTTAGTGGCATTTGAGCGCGGCAGCGAATACTTCTATCGCCGCGCTGTGATAAACCTCGTGGAGGGCAATATCGAAGACGCGCTGCGCCTTATAAAGCACGGTCTGCGCGGAAACAAAAAAATCGGCGAAGCGCTGCTTGACGCTTCGCTTATTGCGTCGCAGGCAGGCCTCACGCAGCAGGCTTCAGCCTACATTACCAGAGCGCTTGCGGAAGGCTGTCCGGACGACAAGCTGCTTTATGCGCTGGCCTCGGTTCTGAGCGCGCGCGGCGATGCCTTCGCCAGTACCAACGCCCTGAACGCTTTGTACGCAATGGACACAAGCGGCGAGTTTACGCTCAGAACGCTCGACGAGCTGTCACAGTACCTGCGCACCGGTATATCCGGCGCGACGCCGCGCATGGAGAGAGCGCATATTCGTCTGCGCCGGGCGTCCGATTTAGTGCTTAAGGGACAAAGCGAAGAGGCTTTCCGGGAATTTGAAAAGTGCCTTAAATCGGCGGAAAAGTCGCCGCTTGCAAATGCGCTCTACGCCCTTGCGCTTACGAAGGACGCCTCAAAAAAGGCAAAAGCGGTCACGCATATCGAACAGGCGCTCGGTCATCTCCACGACGACGTGCCAAACGGCATGCGCGCGCTGTGCATCGCCGCACAGGCCTGCATAAACGCGGGCATGAACGCGGACGATACTTACAATATGCTAAGGCTTCTGACTCCGCCCGAAATCCATGACGAGGACGCGCTCGTGTACATACAAACGCTCGCGGTGATCGGCAGAGCCGACGCAGTATACGCCTTTGCGCGCGACAAGCTTTCAAAAAACGGCTTCAATCCGCTTTTGTGCCATGCGCTCAGCGTTTCAGCGTGCGCGCTTGGCATGTCGCGCAGCGAGGTTATGAGGGGCTGGCGCAGGATACTGAAGGCAGACGAGCATAACCTTATCTGCCGTGAATTCATTAAAGCCTATGACGGCGGGCAGCTGCTGTGCGCGCCGGAGGATTACGAGTTCAGACTGACGAGCGAAATGTGTCTGTCGCTGCTTATGAGGCTTAACGAGCTGCTGGGAAAGCCGGAGGAGGAAAAGCGCAAAAGCGAAACGCGCGAGCTGCTTGCCGCACTCGTGTTTTCCACAGACAGGAGCCTGCAGAGCGCGGCGCTCAGCGTGCTTGGCAGCATAGACACGCCCGAGGCGCGTCAGCTTACGGATATGCTCATATTCAGACCGGAGCTTCCGCAGGAGGCACGGGACTGCTGCATACGCATGCTCGCACCGGAGCGGATAACTGCCGCACGAAAAAAGTACGCAGTGCTCGTAAAGGCGAACGCGCCCTCGCCGGACGTGCTTATCAGGAGCCAGAGCCCGTGGGTGAAGCGGCTGTATATGAACGCGCTTGAGTACGTCGCAAAAAGCGGGGAGTTCCATCTGCACGAAGCGCTCATGCAAAACATGCTGCGCGCGCTGTCGGACAGAAGCCTGCGCAAGGCGTGCTTACGGGACGTAGCCGCCGCGGAGGCGGGGCTTGTGTATATTACGCTCAGAAACACGGGCAAGCATATAAATAAAAACAGACTTTTGCGCGATTATGAAATCAGCGCGCGCAGGCTAAGCCGTATGCTTAAGCTTATACGCACGCGCTGCAGCGGGACCGACCGGACGGAGAGTGACTGAAATGTTCGAATTATATGATTTCGATGCGAATTTCACCGCGTACAGTGAAAAATGGATAGAAATGAACAAGGGCAAGTTCAAAACCTTCGAGCAGATGGAGGAAGCGATGCCGGAGGTATACCTGCGCTGGCTTAACAGCCCCGCCGCGTTTCTCGGCGGGGAAACGCCCGGCGCGTTTTTTCAGAAATACGACAGCGCGCCGGAGCTGGTAAAGTGGGTGCGCTTGTACGACGACGGGGGGATCTCCGTGCCGGATCAGCTGCTCGACAGGATAACCGATCTGGGCGCCGACAGCGTAAAACCGCTGCTGTATACCGCAAAAAACGAAGCATATTCGTCTTCGCTGCGCATGCTGGCCGTAAATCTCTTAAAGGAGTTGGACGCGGGCGACGCCGCCAGGGATACCTGCCTTGAGCTGATTGACCGGCGCATGAAGGACGACGAGCTTGCGGACGTCGCGGCGGAGCTTCTGCAGATGAACGCTGCCAGCTGCAAGGAAGAGATACTCGAACGCCTCGATTCGGTATCGCCCGAGGCGCGCGAAACCTATTTGGATATACTCGCAAATTATCCGGGCGACAGCCGCGTATTCGAAGCGCTTATGCAGGCGTTTGAAACAGACCCGGGCAATTGCGCGCTGTATGCGTCACTGCTCGGCAAATACGGCGACGAGCGCGCGCTTCCGGTTCTTACGGATGCGCTCGACCGTCCGGACATCAACTATCTCGATTACATGGAGCTTAAAAACGCCATCGAAATGCTGGGCGGCGAATGCACGCACGACAGGGAATTTGCGGGAGATCCGTATTACGAAACGCTCAAGGGCGAATAAGTCTGCGCTGATAAAGGGGGTGTAGGGGCTGTACTGCGTAAAATGCGGCCGCAAAGCGGTAAAGGGCGAAAAGCAGTGCCCGAACTGCGGCACGCGTGTGATCACAGCCGCTAAGCTCGAAAAGCTCCTGCAGAAGGAAAAGCAGCTTGCCCGCCTGCAGGCGCGTATGGATCTGCGCAAAAAATTCAGAAGATATGCAAGGCGTACGCTGATAAGCATCGGCGAGGGTCTGAAATCTGCCGGAAGGTACGCATCAAAGACGATGCGCCGGCTGCTTGAGGCGATCAGGCGGTTTTGCGCAGGCTCAGGCGACGGCAGAATAAAAGAATACTTAATAGAGCAGCTTAAACGAAACGGTTTTATTATCGATCCCGCAGCGCAGACGCCTGGCAGGCAGACCGCGCGCGGCAGCGCGGCTTCACGCGGGCAAACAGGCAGGCGTACATATAATGCGTCCGCCCGAAAAAAAGGCCGGCCGCGCGGGCGTGAAACGCTCAGCGCAGCTCGAAGCAGCCACTCAGTACACGGGCGAAGCACCGTGTCAGTCAGAAGCGTGCGTGCGCGATCTGAAACGCAGAGAAGCGTACGTGCGCGATCTGAAACGCAGAGAAGCGTGCGTGCGCCTGCGGTCCGCAAACGCAGCCGGCGCAGACGGTTCGCGGAAAGGCATCTGCGTTCGCTGACAGCGCTCGGACTGTTGGTGTGCGCGCTGATCGCGTTCGTGAGCTGGGGCAATCTGAGCGCGGACGGTATGCGTACGTTCGCAAGCCTCGGCATAGGCAAAGCGCAGGGCTACGTACTGCTCGGAGACGACTGTATGCGCGGAGGCAACTATTCGCGGGCGGTGGAGCACTATTACGAGGCATTAAGGCGCGGTAAAAGCTATGACGCAGCGTATCGTCTGGCAAGCGCGTATTCGTATACCGGAGACGTTTCGCGGGAGGTGAGCGCGCTGTTATGGTGCGTGGAATACTATCCGGAGCAGAAGCCGCCGTATACGCAGCTGCTTTTGCTGTATCCCGAAGAAAGCGCGCGTCCTTCAGCCGTGAAAGAGGCGATAGCTAAAGGCTACAAGCTGTTCGGCAGCCTTAAATAAACATCGGGCGGGTGCGTGTACGCACTGCGCTTAAAAATCGGCACAGGAGGTCAATATGATAAACGTAACGGTGTACAACGAGTTTCTGCACGAAAGGAACAATTCTGCCATCGCTGCAATCTATCCCGACGGGATACACATGTGCATAAAGCGCTTTTTGGAAACGGAAGACGACATAAGCGTAAGCACTGTGTGCGTGGACGATGTCGCGGAAAAGCTCACGGACGAAGCGCTTAAGCACACGGACGTACTGATCTGGTGGGACCATATGGCGCATGAAAGAGTTCCTGACGAGGTCGCCAAACGCGTTCAAACGGCGGTTTTGTGCGGTATGGGCATGATATTCCTGCATTCGGGGCATCATTCAAAGCCGTTCAGGCTGCTCATGGGTACGACCTGCAACCTCACCTGGCGTGAGGACGGCGACTTCGAGCGCGTGTGGGTGGTAAAGCCTGCGCATCCGATCGCAAAGGGAATAGGCCGCTTCATATATCTGGAGCACGAGGAGACCTACGGCGAACCCTTCGACGTGCCGGAGCCTGACGAAACCGTGTTCGTCGGCGGCTACGAAAGGGGAGAGGTGTTCAGAAGCGGTCTGTGCTATAAGCGCGGAAACGGTAAGATATTCTATTTCCAGCCGGGGCACGAAAGCTTCCCGACCTATAAAAATCCGGCAGTTCAGACGGTCATCAAAAACGCCGTGCGCTGGGCGAAGCCGGATTACAGAGTGGACGCGCTCGTGTGTCCGCACGTGACGATTCCGGACAATGGCTGAAATACTTACCTTCGACGCGGGTACGAGCGCGCTTAAGTGCTCCGTGTTCGACGAAAACGGAGAGCTTTTAGGGGCGTGTACGGCCGACTACGTTACGTTTTATCCGAATGAAGGCTACGCGCAGCAGAACGTGCCGGAAATCCTTTCGGCCTGCGTGGAGGCGGTTTCAAGGCTTTCGCAGAAGCTGTCTCTCGCGAAAATCGACTGCATCGGGCTGACCGGCACGATGAACGGCTGCGCCCTGATCGACGCAGACGGCAAGCCGCTGTATCCGAACATCATCCATCTCGATACCCGCGCGGTCACGCAGGTGGAAACGCTGCGCTCGGAGCTGGGCGCAAGCGGCTTTTACGCCCTGACCGGCAACCGTCCCGACGTACATTACGGTCTGCCGAAGCTTATGTGGCTTAAGCAGCACGAGCCGGATGTATACAAACGCGCCTGGAAGGCCGTAAACACCAAGGACGTCATATACGGCTTCCTTACAGGGCTTCACGGGCGCAGCGACTACTCCGACGCTTCTCTGTTCGGGGCGCTGAATATACATACCCGCGCGTGGGATACGGACGTAATAGCGGCGTCTGGCATCGACGGCGGCAAGCTGCCGGATATTTATCCTTCGCACTATACGGGCGCGGGGCTTTCAGAGTCCGCTGCGCGCCTTCTGGGCCTGCGCTCGGGCATCCCGGTCGCGATCGGCGCGGGGGACGGACCTGCCACCACTCACGGCAGCGGCGTGTTCGACGAAAACGGCGCGTATCTGACTGTCGGCTCGAGCGCATGGGCAGCCGCGCTGTCGAAAACGCCGTGCATAGATGAGCGTATGCGCGCGTTCAATTATACCGACATGGACGAGCGCTTTGTCACCGTGTGCGGTACGGTGCAGTGCGCGGCGACCGCGCTGGATTACGCGCTTAAAACCATACTTGGCATCACAGGTGACGACGGCGGCATCAATTTCGCAAGGGCGGAGAAGCTCTGCATGTCCGCGCCTGCGGGCGCTCATGGGCTTGTGTATGTACCTACGCTGATGGGCGAGCGCTGTCCGTGGTGGGATCCGCTGGCGCGCGGCTCTTTGATGGGCCTCACGCTTACTCACACGCGCGCGGATATCGTGCGCGCGGTATACGAGGGCGTGGCGCAGGAGCTGAATCTGTGCGTCAAAGTGCTCAGAGACAACGGTATCGCGGCGGATAAGCTGATACTCTCGGGCGGCGCGCTCAAAAGCAGCGCCTTGCGCGCTCTGTTCCCGTCGGTATTTAGCGCCCGCGCGCGCGTACACTTAAATCCGCGTGAGGCTACGTCGCTGGGCGCGGCGATCTGCGCGGGCGTAGGCGCGGGAATATGGAAGGACTTTGCGGAAGCCGCCAAAGCGGTAAAGACCGGGGCGGAACTGCATCCGGACGCTGCCGACGCCGCCGTATACGAAAAGCAGTCCCGCGTGTTCGCCGCCTTGTACGCGCAGACGGCAGACGCCATGCACGCGCTGTATGATCTGCAGCAGGAGCTGTGAGCCTGATTGTTAATATTTGAATTTTGACAAAAAAGCATTGACACGAACGCCTCTCAGTGATATACTATTTTAGTCGCTGAGAGGCGACTGTATGACGCGGGGTAGAGCAGTCCGGTAGCTCGTCGGGCTCATAACCCGGAGGTCGAGGGTTCAAATCCCTCCCCCGCAATTCTGCCGGCGTAGCTCAGTTGGCTAGAGCATTCGGTTCATACCCGAAGTGTCATTGGTTCAAATCCGATCGCCGGTATTAAGGCACTTGCTTTGGCAAGCGCTTTATATTTTTATCAGGGAGGCGTTTACATGGCAGTCGTTACTATAGTCGGTTCAGGCATGATGGGCTCGGCGCTCGCGTTTCCGGCGCGTGAAAACGGCCACGAGGTACGCCTCGTGGGTACGCATCTGGACGCGGAAATAATCGATGCGTGCCGCGCGCATAACCGCCATCCCAAATTCACGCGTGATTTTCCCGAAGGAATAAAGTTTTATAAAATAGAAGAACTTGACGCCGCGCTTTCGGGCAGCAGTCTCGTTATAGGCGGTGTTTCCAGCTTCGGCGTGGATTGGTTTAGGGATCGTGTGCTTTCAAAGATACCGGAGGGCACAGATGTGCTTACTGTCACGAAAGGGCTTATGGATTATCCGGACGGCACGCTTGTACCGTATCCTTATATCTGGCAGCGGAAGCTTGACGAAATGCAGCATAAGCTTAATCTGTGCGCGGTCGGCGGCCCCTGCACGAGCTATGAGCTGGTCGCGCGCGATCAGACCGAAGTCTGTTTTTGCGGCGCGAATACGGACGCACTCAGGCGCATAAAAGCCATAATGCACACGGATTATTATCATATCAGCCTTTCGAACGACGTCGCCGGTATAGAAAGCGCGGTCGCGCTCAAAAACGCCTACGCGCTCGCAGTGGCGCTTACCGTGGGCATAAATCAGAAAAGCTTCGGCCTTGACAGCGAGCTGCACTATAACTCTCAGGCGGGCGTGTTCTATCAGGCGGTCAGGGAAATGGGCGGTCTGCTAAAGCTGCTCGGCGCTCCCGCGCTTGAAAATCTGGCCGTAGGCGCGGGCGATCTGTACGTGACCGTATACGGCGGGCGCACGCGGCTGATCGGCATACTGCTGGGACGCGGGCTCGATATAGACTCAGCCGAGGCGGAGCTGCGCGGCGTGACGCTTGAATCGCTGGTGGTTGCAAAGCGCGTGGCGCGGGCGGTGCGTGCGCGCGCGCAGAGAGGAGAGGTCAGCCTGAACAATTACCCTCTGCTTATGCATGTCGACGACATACTTGTGCGCCATGCGTCTGTAAATATTCCGTGGGACGATTTCAGCTTCGAGGATATAAAATAGCTTATGAACGACTTCACTCTGCCGCCGGACAGCTATTGGACGAAAGGGCTTCTTCGCAACAGGAGCGTACACGTCGTACTGCGCATATTCCTGACGCCGTATTTTAAAATCCGCAACCGCTTTCATTATAAAAAGTATAAGCCGCAGGACAGTACGTTTTTGCTGCTCACAAATCACAATTCCACCGTGGACCATTTTTTAAACGCGATAGCCGTAAAGGGCTATATCCGTTTCGTGGTGAGCGATCACCTGCTGCGCAAGGGCTTTTTGTCTAAGCTTCTCCGCTTTTTGGTAAACCCGATACCGCGCCGCAAGGCCGTCAGCGGGGAAAATACCGTCCGGATGATACAGCAAAATCTGCGCCTCGGAATACCGGTCATACTCTACGCGGAGGGGAACCGTTCGTTTAACGGCAGAACGGGCTTTATCTCCCCGCGCACGGGAGATCTGGTAAAGCACGCGACGGGCTCGCTTATAACCTACCGCATAGACGGCGCGTACATGCAGACGCCTCGCTGGGGACATACGCTGCGCAAGGGTCCGATATTCGGACAGGTCGTGCGAGAGTATTCCCGCGCCGAACTGAGCAAAATGACGTCTGAAGAGATATACGCGCATATCTGCGAGGATTTGTATTCCGACGCATACGCGTACCAGCGCGAGCACTTATATAAATACAAGGACGCGCACAGGGCTGAATATCTCGAAACGACGCTGTTCGTGTGCCCTTCCTGCGGATGCGTCGGCGCGCTCAAAAGCGCGGGCAACACGTTTGGCTGCAGCTGCGGCATGCGCGTTACGGTCAACGAATACGGCTTTTTCGAGGGCGAAGGTGTGCGCTTCGACAACGTGTACGACTGGGATATGTGGCAGCGCGGCGAGCTTAAGCGCCTTGCGGACGCGGCGCGCGGTACTCACACCGAGCTCACGCACGACGACCGCGCGGTTCTGTATCATGTAAACGGCAATACCAAAGCCCTGCTGGGCGAGAATCTGAGAATGACCATTTACGGCGACAGCCTGTCCTTTGAAGGCGATACGACGCATACGTTCCCGATAGAAGATGTCAGCGCGATGGGCGTCGCGCATACGTCCTTCCTGTATTTCACCTGCGCGGGTGAGTACTACGAGGTAAGAAACGCTACGATCTGGCCCGCAAATAAGTATTTCGCCCTGCACCGGATGATAAGAGGAATGAGGTATGTATGATTGGGCATAGATAATGTACAACAAAGCACGCGGCGATGGCGAACGCTTAATGCTGTTCATGCGTATCTGTTTTGCCTGAACAGAACTAACGATGTACTATGCCAAGTTGTATTAAGGAGGATACTGCAATGTCTGATAAGAAAAACAGTTCCATAGGGAATATGTTTACGAGCGTCACAAACACCGTTGGCAAAACTGTTAACGGTTTAACCGGAAAAGCCGGAGAGCTCATGAACGATGGCGCAAAACGCCTGACGAATCTTATCGACGCGAACGGAGACGGAACGATAGAGATCGACGATTTTATTATTCTCGGTTTAAGAATCCCGGGTGTGGGCGTTAATCGCGAAGCATTTTTGAGAGCAGAACTTAAACGAGATTTTCCTAAGGAAGTTATCGAGCAGGCAATACTGACTACACCTGCACAGGCCGGCATTACAGTCGATGAAGCTGATAAGCTCGCGGATGCGGTTATTGCCTATGAGCGAAACTGCGTTACCGGAATTTCTGCAGCTCTCGGAATGCCGGGAGGCTTTGCGATGGCTGCGACTATTCCCACAGATATCGCGCAGTATTACGGGTTTATGCTGAGGGCTGCGCAGAAGCTTATGTATTTGTACGGTTTTCCCCAAATAGACGTATCTGAAAAGGAACAGACCTTCGACTCTGAAACGATGAATGTGCTTACGCTGTGCCTCGGCGTTATGTATGGAGTCGCCGGAGCGAACAGCGCTCTCAAGGCCATGGCGAACGCTTTGGCAAAGGGTGTCGAAAAGAAGCTTTTAAATGCCGTGCTGACAAAGGGAACGCTTTATCCGATAGTCAAGAATGTAGCTAAATGGTTCGGGAAAAAGATGACAAAGCAGGTCTTCGCCGGATTCTTTAAAAAAGCGATACCTGTCGTCGGAGGAGTGCTTGGAGGTTCGATTACTTACCTGTCTTTTAAACCATGCTGTGATAAACTGAAAGAGTCGCTTAAAGACACGATGCTTAGCAATCCAAACGGGTATAAAGCTGAAAAGGACGATATTATTATCGAATAAGGCGCTTTTTTGCCCCAAACCGCCTTATTTTTCAAGGCATCTCTCAAACCCGACCTGACGAAAAGCTGACGAAAAAGATGATGAGGTCTCGGTTTTGCAGCTTGCAACCGCCAAACCAGTCAAAAATGCCCCAAAACAAACGAAAAATCCTGCATATTTGCAGGATTTTCAAGAGCTGATGCCCGGATTCGAACCGGGGACCTCATCCTTACCAAGGATGCGCTCTACCTACTGAGCTACATCAGCGCGTCACGTTCAACGCTTGAATATGATACCACAACGCAGGCTCAAATGCAATACCGAAATGAAAACTTTATGAAACGTGCGGGTTAATAAAATGTGTGCGGGCTGCATTCCGGCATCAGTACAGGACAGGCGCGAACGGAATAAGGAGTTAAACTACTTCTGCAGCACAGGCTTGGTTTGCGTCAAATATCTTCCGTTTGCGCCTTGCCGGTCAATACTTGTTCCACGACGCGTACAGCCTTGTTATTTCGTCTTCGAGCTCCGCTATCCTTTGCAGCTTCTCTGCGCGGAGCGACTCAGCGGTCTCGGCGCTTTGCTGCTGCGTGTCGGCGAGGGAGACTATATGCTCGAACGCGGTGTTCAGATCGGTTACAACGTAAGCCTCCGATTCCGCGAGCGCGTCTGACACGGACGCTTTGACTGCTTCTTCGGAAAGCCTGCCGCCCTCTGCGGAAAGCTCGTATATCACGAGGAGAGTGCTGCCGTTTTCGCCGAGCCTGTCAAGCGACGCGCGTGCGTCGTCGCTGTCTGAACGAATATACGTATATGCGGCATAGGGGAAGCCGCTTTCGCTTATACCGCTTTCAAATGTATCGGACCAGCATGCAAAAGCGCTGAAGCCCTTATCCTCAAGCGCGGCGCGGTTTTCAGGCGTGTCGTCACGCTCGTTCAGTATAAAAACGCTGCTTGCGGCGTGTCCCAGCACCGTGAGGCGTTCGTTTACCAAGGCGCATTTTTGCAGCGCGGCTTCGTCTATGGTATCGGCGGTCAGCGCTATCTCCGCGCCTTCGCAATTGTTTGCCGCGTGTACGATAAGCTCGGTAAGCAGGGCTATATCCTTGCTGCAGTCGAGCACTATCACGGGCTGAACGCCGTTCGCGCCGCATATTTCACCGATAAGCGCGATATCTGCGGCGTCCGAAGGCTGCCACGCGATGACGGCAAGCCCCTTTGAAGGCGCCTCTTGTTCTGGTTCGGCGGGATTGTCGAGCTCGAGCTTGAGCCTTTCGATTTCCTCTTCGTTCTGTCTGACCTGCGCCTGCAGCTGTTTTATGTGTGCGGCCCTGCGGCTGTTGTCGCGGCGCGACTGTACGATTTCAAATAACAGTATCGCGGCTAAAACGACGGACAACGCTATTATAAGCGCGCCGCGCAGTTTTTCGTTACGCATAGCTTCACCCCGGTATGCTTGTTCGCGTTTATATAACAAATCGGATGTTTTTATACATTATACTTGAAGGATGTAAAAGCTGCAAGCCCGCTGCGTATTAAAATCCCCGTCATGCGCGTTATGAAGTACGGCTCAGGTGAAAAGCGCGTTAAATATGCCGGAAGCGGTTATTGCAGATACTGGTCAAAACAACTTGACAAAGGCCTGATATTAAAATTATAATATTCGGGACGGCATTTTAAAAACCTGACTTGCAAGGAGGCTGCTTATGTCGGTAAAGCTCACTCACACGATCGGCAGAAACGAAACGTACACCCGCAACAGCGAGGGCGCGTTTCTGCGTCTGAACGACGGGGGAATTCTGTTCGTCTACAGCCGTTTTACCGGCGCGAACGGCTACGACGACGCAGCGTGCGATCTGGTCTGCGAAGTGTCCCGCGACGAGGGCGAAAGCTGGTCTGAAGCGCGGGTACTGATGGAAGCGGGTACGTGGGGCGTTAAAAATATAATGAGCGTATCGCTTCTGCGCATGCTGAACGGCGATCTGGGGCTTATTTATCTTATAAAGCAAAACGACAGATCGAGCACTGTGATGCTTTCGCGCTCCAGGGACGAAGGGGTTACGTTTTACCGCCATACGCCCTGCACGCTGAGCGACAGACCCGCTTATTTTGTAATCAACAACGACCGCGCGGAACGCTTGAAAAGCGGGCGCATAGTGCTGCCCCTGGCGTATCACAGGCGGGGGCTCGTTCAGAACGGCTATACGGACTGGCGCTCGATAGAAATGTTTTTGCTCTCGGACGACGACGGGGAGACCTGGCGCGAGGCGGCGGATATCGTATATCCTCCGTTCACGCGTGCGGGCGCGGGCCTGCAGGAGCCGGGCGTTATCGAGCTTAGAGACGATCTGCTTATGTCGTACGCGCGTACGGATAAGCTCTGTCAGTACGTTTCGTACTCGTTCGATTCCGGCGAGCACTGGACCAATGCTGAGCCGAGCGCTTTCTCATCTCCGTGCAGCCCGATGAAGATTGCAAGAAATCCTGCAAACGGCGATCTGTACGCAGTCTGGAACCCAATACCCAATTACGCCGGACGCCGCATATACGACGGCTGCGGCGGCCGCACGCCGATAGTATATGCCGTGAGCCGCGACAACGCGCAAAGCTGGAGCGCGCCGACCGTGATCGAGGGCAGGGAGGATCACGGCTACTGCTATCCCGCGCTGTTCTTTACGCGTGACAACAGCCTGCTCGTGTCCTATTGCGCGGGCGGACCGGAGGACGGCCATTGCCTGACGAGAACGAACATATCGAAAATCGGACTGTAACAAAAAGCAGGGCGCCTCGCGTGAGGCGCCCGCAGTTATATTTCGTGTAATCAGATATTACTCTGCAATTTCGGTGAACGTCGCGACGTCAAATTCAGCTATATTTGTTATCTCGGTATTGCCCTGCAGGTCTTCATATATGAATACCAGCGCGAGGAAGGGCTGAGCGTCGGGATAAACGACGGTGGCTCTGCACAGTATG
>JAFYFC010000025.1 GCA_017543905.1 Clostridia bacterium | reverse complement strand
TCGAGCTCCGTTACCGCGCTCGTGTAGAGCCGTTCCTTCTGAGCGCTGCTCATAATTTCGCCGCGCGCGCACGCGCAGCACAAAAGCAGCGCAAGCGTCACGCACAGGACCGACAAGCGATAAACCCTTTTCATATCCGCCTCCAGGGGGAGTTATGTACTTATTATATCATATTATAAACTGACGGGCAAGAGGCTGTTGAACAGCAACCTTTAGTTTCTTAACTCCGCCCAAAATAAACCAAAACTTGCCCGCAGGGCAAATTTCACGCGCGCAGCGCATTTATGCGCAAGCGCCTGCCGCGTATGCTTTAAGCATTTTTCTGCTTAAAATTTATCATCGAAACAGTATACATTAACTTATTTTTATCCGCAGCTTAAAATATCGTTGACACCTTCCGCGCGCGGTGGTATAATATTAGTACTTGAACGAGGGCAATCAATATGACAGTATCCGCAGGCGCAAAAAAGAAAAAATTCGACAGGGAAGGCTTTATTTATTTCCTTTTTATCGTACCCGTTATCGCCTATATACTGCTTTTCAAGTATAAGCCGCTGACGGGCTGGTACTATGCGTTCACAAATTACAAGGTAGGCATGAAGTCCGAAGCCGTCACGTACGTGGGGCTTAAAAACTTTGCGAACCTGTTTATTAACGAAGCGTACATGAAGCAGGTTATGCAGGTGGTGCTGAACACGCTTATAATGGCGTTCATGAGCATATTTTTAAGCAGCCCGCTGACCGTGACGTTCGCTATCTGCCTTAACGAAATGAATTCCTCCCGCGCGCGCAAGCTGGTGCAGACCATAACCACGCTGCCGCACTTCATAAGCGTGGTGACGCTGTATTCCGTGGTGTATTTCATGCTTTCAAACAGCGGCTTCGTAAACACGCTGCTTCTGAACTGGGGCAAGATCGACACGCCCATAAACTTTCTGGCCACGCCGGATCACACTTACCTTAAAATGTGGCTTTACGGCGTATGGAAAAACCTCGGCTGGAACGCGATAGTATACATCGCGGCGATCGCGGGCATAGACCAGGAGCTCTACGAGGCGGCGATGATAGACGGCGCGGGCCGGCTGCAGCGTATACTGCACATAACCGTGCCCGGCATAATCCCCACGTTTTTCGTGCTGCTGGTAATAAACATAGGCAACCTGCTCAATACCGGCTACGAAATGCAGTACGTGTTCCAGAACTCGATGAACCTCAAATACATCCAGACCATAGACCTGTACGTGTACAATCAGGGCATAAGCGAGGGCAACATACCCTTCGCCACAGCGGTGGGCATGCTGAAAAGCGTGATCGCGCTCGTGCTGTTCACCACTGCCAACACTCTAAGCAAAACCATACGCGGCTCCTCCGTGTTTTAGAAACGGGGTGACGGCATGAACGCAAAGACGGGCAAAAGGAAAAACAACCGCATCAGGCTGACGGGCTGGGACTACGCGTTCCATTCGGTCAACTATTTCCTGTATTTCGTCTTCACGCTATTGTGCCTGTATCCGTTTTATTATATAATCATAAACTCGCTCTCGGACGGCACGATGGTGGATCTGGGGCGGGTACTTTGGTACCCGGTCGGCTTCACGCTTTCGAATTACCGCAAGATGCTGGCGCTTTCGAATATATACACCTCCGCCGTGGTGTCTGTGCTGCGTACGGTGATCGGCACCGTCTGCGGCGTGTTCGCGACCGCCTACGCCGCGTATTTCTTTTCAAAGCCCAACATGTGGCGTCACAAGCTCTGGTACCGTCTGGTGATAATAACGATGTACTTCAGCGCGGGGCTTATACCGGGCTATATGAACATACGCTCGCTGGGGCTTTTGGATTCGTTCGCCGTGTACATAATCCCCGGGCTTATCAGCGTATACAACATGGTGCTTATAAAAACGTATTTCGAGTCCATACCCGCGGCGCTCGAGGAATCCGCGCAGATAGACGGCGCGGGGGTGCTGAGACGGTTTTTCTGGGTGGCGCTGCCGCTGTCGGTGCCGATACTCGCCACGATCACCCTGTTTACCGCCGTGGGACAGTGGAACTCGTTTACGGACACGCTGCTGTATATAACCAACGGCAAATTGTATACCCTGCAGTACATACTGCAGATGTACTTCAGGCAGGCGGACATACTTTCAAAGCAGCTTGCAAACGGCGTTATGGACTCCTCGATAGTGGAAAACATGGTAGGCTCGATATCCACTGCCTCCATAAGACTCACGATAACCGTTATAGTCACGTTCCCGATAATGTGCGTCTATCCCTTCGTGCAGAGGTATTTCCTTAAGGGCATAATGATAGGCGCGGTAAAGGGTTAGTACCTGACCGCCGAAAGACGGTAAAAATAGGTAAAAAAAAGGAGGAAGACACATGAAAAGACTGGCGTGCATGCTGATTGCACTGGTGCTGCTTCTGTCCTTCGGCAGCTTCTCGCTGGCGGAAGACGAAGGCATCACCAACATTACGATGTACTATTTCTATCCCAACACCCAGACCTTCGACGGCTGGCTGAACGCCTATTTCGAGAAGACCATAGGCGTACACATCGACGTGGTCGTGCAGGACAACGACAGACTGCAGACGATGATCGCGGGCGACAACCTGACCGACATGGGCAACTTCAAGCTGAACAACACGATAGAAAACTGCATGCTGGGCAACCTGCTGGTAAACCTCGACGATTACAAGGACGAGCTGCCCAACATCTACGAGAGATATCCGAACGTCGTCGAATACTCCCGTAAAATGTTCTCCTGCGGGCAGGACGGCCTGTACGTGATGCCCACTCAGATCGGTATTTACAACAACTACCCCATCGACACCGACACGCAGTCCATCAAGCTGCGCTGGGACGCGTACATGGCAGTGGGCGCGCCCGAGATCGATTCCTGGGACACGCTGATAGACGTCTTGGGACAGATGATGGAGGAGTGCCCGACCGCTGAGGAAGGCATAAAGACCTGGGGCATGGCGTTCCACGGCAACAACGGACAGGACACCGGCCTTGCGAACATCGTCCTCTCCGTCGAGGGCATTATGGCGAACGTAAAGAACTCCCTGCTGTATTACGATCTTAAGACCGGCGAGCTGGGCGAAATGTTCGCGGACGATTCCCCCTGGTACGAGGCGATGAAGGTCATCTTCAAGGCCAATCAGGCGGGCGTGCTCGATCCCGATACGCTCACCCAGACCTACGACCAGCTGCGCGCCAAGAACAGGCTGGGCGGCACGCTCTCCGTGCTGACCGGTCAGTACACCGGCCCCTACAACACCGCGGCGCACCTCGACAACGAGGAAAATCCCTCCGGTTATCTTGAGATCGCCGAAGACTGGCTGTATCCGGTAGGTGCTGCGCCCCAGACCTACGGCAGCTACGGCCTGTCCATTTCCGCCAAGAGCGAGCACATCGACAAGTGCGTCGAGCTGCTCAACCTGCTCTACGATCCCTACGTGAACCTGATCATGTACAACGGACCTCAGGGCGAATTGTGGGACATCGACGAAAACGGCGAACTGTACGCGACCGATAAATTCTGGAACGAATACATGGTGAACAACGAAGCCGTGCTTTCCGACGGCACCGTGTTCTCCACCGGCAGCTGGTGGGGCCCCTACGCGATAGCCGAGTGCACCGAGACCGGTATGGGCGCCGGCAAGGTTTACAGAGAGACCAGCTGGCTGGAGGTCAGGCAGAAGGAGACCGAGTATAAGGTATACGACCTGTGGCGCTCCGTGTACGCGGACGAAGGCTGGGTATGCCCCTCCGACGCGTATCACACCTGGGGCAACCACCTCTATCAGGTGACCTGGACCAACTTCTTCGAGGCGATGGACGAGGACACCACCGTCATATTCAACGCCTGCAAGCAGGTATGGCTCGAGGATATGTACAAGATGGCCTTCGCGGCCGACGAGGCGGAATTCGACGCACTGTTCAAGGATCTGCAGACCCGTCTGGCGGAGCTGGGCGTAGAAAAGGTTTACGCCTGGGGCTACGAGCAGGCCGAGGCCGCGCAGGAGCTGGAAGCTTCGTTTGGCTCTTAAAAGCGGCGATTGAAATGAAGCTGCGCTTCATTTCAATCGGGGGGAGTTTTCTGAAGCTGAATAAGGGACTTGGTTAAAACGTTCAGCTTTTGGAAGCGCTGAGGCAGGTTTGCGCCTTTTGCTGAAAACACTGCGGTGTTTTCCGGGCGCAAAAGGCGTAAGGTAGCGATTATTTGCTCCGGTCGTCTCCGCTTCGCTTCGCTCCCTGCGCAAAAATCGCTCCTCGGGACGGCAAAGCCGCCCATGCGGAATGAATTTGGAGGGGCTGGCATGCGCGCGCCCCTCCAAGCCACCCCTGGGCTTGTGCGCTTCGTTTAAGCCCGGGGGTTGTTGTTTTGGTATAATGATTCTGCTCTGAAACGGCATGATTTTGGCGATTTTGCTCCGGTCGTCTCCGCAAAAATCGCGTCCTCACGGTGTACACGCCGCCCCTGCGGAATGAAGTTGGAGGGGCTGGCATGCGCGCGCCCCTCCAAGCCAAGCGGGCTTTTGCACGAACGCAAAAGCCTGCTTTATTTTCTTAATTCTGCCAAAACAAACCAAAACTTGCCCGCAGGGCAAATTTCACGCGCCGAAGGCGCATATCACTCGCGCAGCGCATTTTATGCGCAAGCGTTCTATTTCGTTTGCATTTTCCCTCTTCATGTGTTACAATATACACTGGGAGGCGATGCGTGTGGTCAGGGGGTTCGATTACTGTTTTCAGCGCTTTGCGATATGGCTTATCAGCATACTTGCGCGGGTGCTTTTCCGTGCGCGCAGGCAGGTTTTGGACAGGCCGCAGGGCGGCTGTCTGCTGTTTTGCAATCACACCTCCATATGGGATTTCGCTGACCTTTTGTATGCGGTTAAGCCGCGCGCGCATTTTCGCTTCGTGGCGACTAACGAACAGTTTGAAAAATCGCGCTTGTTTGCGTGGGTGCTCACGCATCTGGGGCTTATAAAAAAGCATCAGGGCGCGCAGGACTTAAACTGCGTGCGCGAAATAATAAAAGCCGTGCGCGCGGGCGAGACCGTGGCGATATACGCTTCCGGCATGACCTCCTTCGACGGGCGGCAGGCGTGGGACGCGCTGCCCGGCGCGGGAACGCTGGCGCATATGCTCAAATGCCCCGTGTATACGGCGCTTATAGAGGGCGGCTTCATGTCCTCGCCCCGCTACGCGCACAGACGCTTTAAGGGACGGGTGGACATAAGCGTAAGGCGTCTGCTTACAGGCGAGGAAAGCGCCGCCTTGAGCGCGCAGGAAATACAGACGCGCGTAAACGCCGCGCTTAACTTTAACGAATGGGACTGGCAGGAAAAAAACAGGGTGCCGTTTAAGCCCTTTAAGGACCTGCGCGGCATAACGAACGTGCTTTACACCTGCCCCGCGTGCGGCGGCGAATACACCCTTGGTATAAAAGGCGCGCGCATAGAGTGCGCGTGCGGCTTTTCCGCTGAGAGGGACGCATACGGCTTTTTCACATCGGATAACCCGGCGTGTCCCCGCCGCATGGATAGATGGGCGGATATGGAATACGCCGCGCTCAGGCGCGTTATCGAAGAGGGCAAACTCGAGCTAACTGCTTCTGCCGAGCTGTCCGTAAAGCAGGACGCGGGCGCGTACGCGCCGCGCGGAAAGGGGCTGTTGCGCTTTACGAACGAAGCGCTTACGTTTACCGGAGAAAACGAAAGCCTGCGCTTTGCGCCGGATAAGTTTCAGTTCATGGTATTAAACGACATAGACCGTCTGCGCTTCACCGCGGAGGGAAAGAGCTATTCCTTCGTGTTCAGTGACACGAGGGTAATAGACAAATGGTTTTTCGCGCACAGAATACTTGTAAACGGTGTGACATATTGAAAGACGCGGTTTATTCACGCTACGGCCCTATCGCCGTATTATACGAGGACAATCACCTGCTCGCGGCGGTGAAGCCTCCGAACCTCCCCTCTCAGAGCGATTTGAGCGGCGACGAGGACATGCTTACGCTGCTCAAGGGCTATATCGCCAAAAAGTACGCTAAAGCGGGAGAGGCGTATCTGGGACTCGTGCACCGGCTGGACAGGCCGGTGGGCGGGGTTATGGTGTTCGCGCGCACGTCCAAGGCGGCGGCGCGGCTCAGCGCGCAGTTCGCCGCGCACACGAACGAAAAAAAGTATCTCGCGGTGATAGAGGGCGTGCTCGAGCAGGAGACCCGCATGGAGGACTGGCTGCTTGCAAAGCAGGGCGTGAACGTGCGCAGGGTCACGCAGGACGTGCCCGGCGCGAAATACGCCGCGCTCACGAGCACGCCCCTGTGCGTGCGGGAGGGGCTCACGCTCGCGCTCGTCACGCTCGAAACCGGCCGCAAGCACCAGATACGCGCGCAGCACGCGTTTTGCGGTCTGCCGCTGTGGGGCGACAACCGCTACGGGCACGGAAGGCCCGGCATGCAGATCGCGCTGTGGGCGCATACGCTGACCGTCGCGCATCCCGTAAAGCGCGAAAACGTCATGTTTTCCTGCCTGCCGCCCATTAAGGGCCCGTGGGCGAAATTCGAAGACGCGCTTTTGCGTCTGCAGGCGGACGAAACTACCCAAAATGGTAAATAAACATTCATGAAGGATAAAATACTGATGAACAAACGCCTCATAAAGGGAATAATAGCCTGCGCTCTCTGCGCCGCGCTCGCATTCGCGCTCGCCGCCTGCGGAAAGGACGATTCCGCACAGGACGCGGATACGCAGACGGCGCACAAAAAGCCGCTCGTCGTATGCACGCTGTTTCCGCAGTATGATTTCGCCGCCCGCATCGCCGGGGAGCACGCGCAGGTGGCGCAGCTGCTGCCCGCGGGCATGGACAGCCACGAATACGAGCCCTCCGCGGGCGAGGTGCTGTTCTGCGACAAGGCGGATCTGTTCGTATACACGGACGACGAGCTCGAGACCTGGGTAAAAAACATAAAGGGCGGCTTCACGCACGTGAAATGCGTGCGCTGCGCGGAGGGCATCGACCTTGAGGAGCTTAACGAAATCTGGGAGCACGAGGGCGAAAACCACGAAAGCGAAGCCCACGAGCACGGGCACGGGCACGCCTACGACGCGCATATCTGGCTCGATCCGGTGCTGGCGGTAAAAATGTGCGAAAACATACGCGACGCGCTTATAAGCACGGACGGCGCGCACGCGCAGGCTTATACCGAGTCCTGCGCGCAGCTCGTAAGCGAAATAAACGCGCTGGACGCGGAATTTGCCGCCCTGTTTGCCCAAAATCCGGACGCGCTGCTCTGCTTCGGCGGCAAGTTCGCGTATTCGCATTTTCTGCGCCGTTACGGCGTAAAATACATAAGCGCCTACGACGACTGCTCCGACAGCTACGAGCCCGGCACGCGCAGGCTGCTGGAGCTCGAAAAGCAGATGAAGGCCGCCGGCGCGCGCGTCGTGTTCACGGACGAGCTTTCGGACGGAGGCGTCGCGCGGCAGATAGCCGCGGACACGGGCGCGGAGGTGCTTTTGTTCCACACCTGCCATAACCTGACCAGTGCGAACGAGCAAAGCACGTATCTGAGCCTTATGCGGCAGAACCTGCAAAATATCAGAAAGGCACTTGGAGAAGCATGAATCCGGACATACTCCTGAGCGTAAGAGACGTTTCGATGAACTACGGCACCGGCCGGCAGGACGCGATAGAGCACGTGAGCGTGGACATAAAAAAGGGCGAGATACTCGCGCTGGTCGGCTCGAACGGCTCCGGCAAAAGCACGCTGCTTAAGGGCATGCTTCGCCTTATGCCGTTTGCGTGCGGCGAAATGGAAAAGCGGCGCGGACTCAAAATCGGGTATCTCGCGCAGATGCACACCGCCGCGAAGAACTTTCCCGCCTCCGTGAGGGAGGTGGTGCTTTCCGGCACCAGACAGGAGCGCTTCAGCCCCTTTTACACCAAACGGCAAAGGCAGCTCGCCGCGCAGGCGATGGAGCTGCTGGACGTGACGGCGCTTGCGGACACGTACATAGGCGATCTGTCCGGCGGGCAGATGCAGCGGGTGCTTTTGGCGCGCTGCGTGGCGGGCGAAAACGAGCTGCTTTTGCTTGACGAGCCCTGCAGCGCGCTCGACCCCGCAATAACGCACGAGCTGTACCACGTGTTCATGCGCCTGAGAGACGAAAAGGGCGTGTCCATAGTTATCGCCACGCACGACTGGAATTTCGTGCGCGAGCACGCCGACCGCGTGCTGGTGCTCGACCGCTCGGTCGAATATCTGGGCGACATAAGCGACTGGCACGGCAGGGAGGACGAGCATACATGTCATCACTGAGTCTGTTTACCGTGTACGTAGCGGATCTGCTAAACGAAGACGCGGGCGTAAGCTTCGCGGAGCTGCTTACCAGCTCGCTCACGCTCAAATCTCTCGCCGTGGGCACGCTTATATCGCTGTGCGCGGCGATGCTGGGCGTGATACTGGTGCTCAAAAGATACGCGCTTATCGGCCACGGGCTGGGCGAGGTGGGCTTCGCCGCGTCCGCGTTCGCGGCGCTTATAGGCCTACAGAACTATTCCGTGCTGGTGTCGATACCCGTGGTATGCGCATCGAGCGTGCTTATTATGCGGCTGGACCGCAAAAGCGAACTGGGCGGAGACGTGCTGATTGGCATATTCTCGACCGCGGCGCTCGCGGTGGGCGTGATAATGACCAGGTACACCACCGGCCTTAAAAGCGTGTACGACACGCTGTTCAAGGGCAGCGTGCTTTCGCTGTCAAACGGGGACGTGATCAGCGCGTGCGTGCTTTCGGTAATAATAATCGCGGTGTTCGTGCTTTTGTACACGCGCCTGTTCGCGGTCACCTTCGACGAGACGAACGCGCGCGCAAGCGGCATGAACGAGGACGGCTACCAGCTGATAATCTCTATCCTCACCAGCGTGAGCGTGGTGCTGGGCATGAAGGTGATGGGCGCGATGATGATATCGAGCTTTATCATATTCCCCGCGCTGTCGGCGCGCCGGCTCGCGCGCTCCTTCAGGGGCATGATAATCTGCTCGGCAGTGATCGCGGTGGTCAGCTATTTCGCGGGCACGCTTATAAGCTTTATTACCGACCTGCCCAACGGCGCGTGCGTGGTGGCCGCAAGCCTCGTGCTGATGCTGATATGCATGGCGTTTTCAGCGGTGAGGCTTAAAAAATAAGCCGCGTGTTAAGCCGGCGCTTCGATATTATAAAATAGCTATTGTGAAGGGAAAACGAAATGAGCAAGCCTTTCGAGTTTGAGCTGCTGCACGTATGCAAACAGACCGGCGCGCGGCGCGGGCGGCTGCACACGCCCCACGGCGTGATAGAGACGCCCGTGTACATGCCCGTGGGCACGCAGGCGAGCGTGAAGACCGTGTCGCCGGAGGAGCTTAAGGCGCTGAACGCGCAGATAATCCTGTCCAACACCTACCACCTGCACCTGCGCCCGGGCGAGCAGCTTATCGCGGATGCGGGAGATTTGCACGCGTTCATGAACTGGGACAGACCCATACTTACGGACTCCGGCGGCTTTCAGGTGTTTTCGCTCGCGTCTCTGCGCAAGATAACGGAGCAGGGCGTGACGTTTTCCTCGCACCTTGACGGCAGCAGGCAGTTTTTTTCGCCGGAGGTGTCCGTAGGCATACAGGAAAAATTAGGCAGCGACATCGCGATGCAGTTCGACGTGTGCAGCGCTTATCCCTGCGAATACGCCGAGGCGGACAAGGCGATGCGCCGCACCGTGCGCTGGCTCACGCGCTGCATGGACGCGAAGACCCGCGACGACCAGGCGCTGTTCGGCATAGTGCAGGGCGCGTTTTACAGGGACCTGCGCGTGGAATGCGCGCGTCAGATGGCCGCGCTGGACCTGCCCGGCTACGGCATAGGCGGGCTTTCCGTGGGCGAGCCGAAGGAAATAATGTACGACATACTTGACGCTCTGAACCCCGTGATGCCGCAGGAGAAGCCCCGCTACCTTATGGGCGTGGGCTCGCCGGACTGCCTGATAGAGGGCGTGCTGCGCGGCGTGGACATGTTCGACTGCGTGCTCGCAACGCGCGTCGCCCGAAACGGCACCGTGTTCACGCGTTCGGGGCGGCTGGTTATCCGAAACGCCGCCTACGCACGCGAATTTGCGCCCCTGGACGAAACCTGCGACTGCTATACCTGCAAAAACTACACCCGCGCGTACGTGCGCCATCTGCTGAAGGCGGAGGAGATATTCGGCCTGCGCCTGTGCTCCATACATAACCTGCGCTTCCTGACAAAACTGATGGAGGACATAAGAAGCGCGATAGAGCAGGACGCGCTGCGCGATTTCGCGGAGGAGTTCTACGCTAAGCACGGCCGTGGCAACTGGTAACCATCTGCCCAACCTTGAAAGGAGTTTTCCATGCAGGCGCATTCGCTTTGGTCTTACAGGCCTTATTCGCCGTTTTTGTTTGACGCCGGCACGCCTTATATCTGCCGGGTCGTGCCTTATCTAAGCTCGGTACACATAGAGTGGCTGAGCGAAGCGGGCGCGCGCGGATACGACGTTTTTATCGGGAAAAAGGGCGAGGAGCCCGCGCTTTGCGCGCATACGGACGCGTGCGAGTACGATTTTACCGATCTTGAACCGGACACGGATTACTGCGTGAAGGTTAAGTGCGCCCGCGGGGAAAGCCGCACGCGCCTTGCGCGCACGGGCGAGCGGGACGGAACGGACGGCGTGACGGTAAATTACCTGCATCCCGAGGACGACTGCTACGCGTTTTCGGGCAGATACCTGTGCTCGCCCTCGCTGGTGCGCGCGCCCGAGGGGCATTTGCTGGCGAGCATGGACGTGTTCGAGGCGAACGCGCCGCAGAACCTCAGCCTGATATTCAGAAGCGACGACGAGGGGAAGAGCTGGCATTACGTGTGCGAGTTGTATCCCTGCTTCTGGGGCAAGCTGTTCGTGCACAGGGGACGGCTGTATATGACCGCGGTGTCCACGGAATACGGCGATCTGCTGATAGGCGCGTCGGACGACGGCGGATACACGTTCACCGAGCCCACCGTGATCTGCCGCGGCGCGTGCCATTCGAAGGAAAACGGCATACACAAAAACCCGCAGCCCGTCGTGGAATACGCGAACCGCGTGTGGAACACCTGCGAATGGGGCTGCTGGGCGAAGGGCACGCACGCCGCGATGGTGTTTTCCTGCGGCGCGGACGAGGATTTGCTTAACGCGTCCAACTGGCACCTGACGCCTCCTCTGCCCTACGATCCCGCGTGGCCGGGCACCGCGCAGGGGCATTCCTGCGGCACGATAGAGGGCACGCTTTCCGTGCTGCCGGACGGTCAGCTGTATAACATAATGCGCTATGACATGAGCAAATGCGTGCCCGGTTACGGACGCGTGCTCGCCTATAAGGTAAACATGGACGACCCCGACGCGCCGCTTGAATACGCCCGCGCGATAAGCCTGCCCGGCAATCATTCCAAATTCGAGATACGCTTCGACCCCGAGAGCGGCCTGTATTTTTCGATAATCAACCGCATCCGCTCCTCCGAAACCCGCTTCGACCGCAATCTGGTATCCCTGATGGCGAGCCGGGACTGCGAAAGCTGGTATTTGGTGTGCGACCTTATAGACAGAACGGACGCTGATCCCAAATTCATGGGCTTTCAGTACACGGATTTCATGTTCGACGGAAACGATATAATCTACCTGACCCGCACCGCCGCGAACGCCGCCCACAATTACCACGACGCGAATTACTCGGTATTCCACAGGTTAAGGGAGTTCAGGTCTCTTTCCCCGCTTGAATGAGGAGCTGATATCGTGTTTCATAAAGTCAAGGCGGTCAGCGCATTGACGGAGCAGCGTCTGTGCGTGCAATTCGCGGAAGGCGTGACCAAAATTTATGACGTAAAGCCGCTGTTTGAAAAATGGAAGCCGTTTCGGGTATTAAAGGATACACCGGAGCTGTTTTCCGCTGTGGAGGTAGATACAGGCGGCTACGGTATCGTCTGGAACGACGAGCTCGATCTGTCCTGCGACGAGCTGTTTGAAAACGGTGAAGCAGTAAAAACGCCTTTTGACGGACTTATGGCTTTTATCGACGCCACACAGCTCTGGGGACTAAACGAAAGCACGCTCAGAAAGGCGATCGCCTACGGAAAGCTGGTAAACGGTGTGGACGCGTGTAAATACGGCAAGCAGTGCGTCATCTCCACGGAAGCGATGAAACGGGAATACGGGCAGCCGGAGCATCGGTAACCGCAGAAGCGTTAAACAGAAATATGCTTGCTTAATTCTCCGCCGTATAGACGCCGGTTCCCACATAGCCGCTCTTTTCCACTAACTCCTGGCCCTGCGGTCCGGTGATCCAATCGAGCAGTATACGCACGTTCGGGTTCTGTTCGCCCTTGCGCGAGACCGCGTACAAAGACATTATTACCGGATACGAGCCGTTTCGTATGTTTTCAAGCGTCGGTTCCACGCCGTTCAGCGCCAGCTGTTTTACCTTGCTGCCCACCATGCCGGAGCAGAAGAAGCGGAAGGTGTAGCCGAGCGCGTTGGGTAAGTTGCGGTATTCCACGGTCGTAAGTATGTCCTCCATGCCGTCTGAAACCCATTCCTGCGGCGGCTCCATCAGCGGTATGTCTCCCATCAGCCGCTCCAGCGCAGTCTGGCTGCCGCTGTTCTTGGGACGCTGGTAGGCGATGATCTCTCCCAGTCCGTTTATGCCCAGCTCCTCCCAGTTTGTGAGCGCGCCCGAATAGATCGCTCTGACCTGATCCACGCTTATCTCGTTTAGAGGGTTGTCCGCGTTTACTATGAACACGAAGGATTCGTAGCCCAGCAGTGTAAGCTCGAATTCCACGCCCGCCGCCGCGGCGTCGGCAAGCTGCGCGTCGCTGGGTCCCTGTACGAATATTACGTCCGAATCGCCGTTAATCAGTCCTTTGTATGCTTTATTGGTTTTGGTGCATCTGAACAGTACGTCGCCTTTGAGGAGTGAATCGATGCGCGTGTCGTCGGGATACACGGCCTGAGCGAACGCCGCGTAAGTAGGCAAAAACCCGGTCGCGCCGTCAAGCCTTGGGTAGGGAGCCTCCGTATCCCATATTATATCTGCCGCCGAATCGAGAGTAACCACCTTATCACCTTCGAAGGGATAGTAGTCGTACAGATACATATTGTTATCCACTACGCTTATTTCTGTTAATACACCGTTTACGAACGCGTAATACTTTTCACTGCCCTGATAATCTACTGTTATTAAGCCGCTGTCCGTCACGTCTATAAAGTCTGCGTGTTCGATCAGCACGCTGCCGTCGCGCGCGATCAGGCTGTAATCCCAGAAGCCTCTGTCATAAGGCAAAACCACAGCCACGCCGTTTATGAAACTCCATGCCGAAGTATACTGAGGCTCCAGCACGTATCTGCCCGTGGTGTCGATATAACCCCACAGCACGCCGTCCTCGCTCACCGCGGCGAGGCCTTCCGAAAACGAGTTTGTGTCCTTATACTTGATTTCCGTAACGTATTCGCCGTTCGTGTCGATATAACCCCACAGCACGCCGTCCTCGCTCACTTCGGCGAAGCCGTTTGAGAAATCAGACCCATACCAATACTTTGTATCCGTAACATAATTGCCGTTTATATCGACGTAGCGGACGAAGCCGTTCAAAACGACCGTAGCGATCCCTTCCGGACTGAAGCGATTCACTTGGGAAAACTGCGGCTCGAACAGGTACGTGCCGTCAGAACGCACATAACCCTCACCGTATTTGTCTCGCACTTCCGCGATCCCGTTTTCGTCAAAATCGCCGGCATAACTGAAACCTAAGGGGAACAGCCAGTTTCCGTCGCCGTCCAGATAGCCGTACTGCCTGCCTACCCTGATAAGGTAGGTATCAGTCGCTTTATCGTATTCTATATAGCCTTCTAACCCATCCCGTATTACGTTGCCTTCCGAGTCGAGCACTTGAAACGAGTTCTGATCATCGAGCACAAGATACTGTATACCTTCCTCAGATTCGTAAGGGATACGCTGAGGAAACGCCGTTTCAGCAAACGGCGTCAACGCGTACGCCAGACACGCAGTAAGCAGCGTCAAAACAAGCAGCCTCTTCATAACAGAAAACCTCCATTCCCCGCCGTCCTTCCGTTCAAAAAACGGCGATCAAAACATGCCCGCGGGCTTAAGCGAAATCCGAATCCAGATTTATCCTGAACGTGTAATCCGGGTACAGGGAGGTGATCTCCTTGGTCACCTCGCGGCAGACCTGCGCGCGGTCGGGCGCGTCGAAGCCCACCACTATGTCGAAGCGCGCCTGTTTGGTCTGCTCGTCTATGTAGAAGCCGTGCATCTGCAGTACGTGCTCGTGCGCCATCACGCGCCGGCGGATAGCAAGCTGCATCTGTTCCGCAGTGCCGCCGCGCGTGTTTTTGCCGTACACGCTGATGCCGCCGAGTATCACGCCGCTCTCTTCGTACACCTTGTCGGCGATGTTCCTTTCCAGCCGGTCCAGCTCCGCTACGCTCATGTCGTCGTTTACCTCTATGTGCAGAGAGCCGATAACGTAATCCGGGCCGTAGGAGTGGAGTATAAGGTCGTACACGCCGTACACCTCGCTGAAGCCGAGCACCGCCGTTTTTACCGCGGCGGCCTTTTCGGTTTCGGGACGCTCGCCGAGTATGTGGGAAATGGTTTCGCGCAGCATTTCGATGCCGGAGCGTATCATAAGCACGGATATGAGCGCGCCCAGGTACGCCTCCACGCTCACCTTGCCATTGGTTAGCACGAATACGACCGCCGCCGCGAGCGTGGAGAGCGACACCGCGCTGTCCAGCGCAGCGTCCTTGCCCGAGGCGACCAGCGAATCGGAGTTAATGCGCTTGCCGGTTTTTATAAAATACCTGCCCAGCAGGAACTTGACCGCGACCGCCGCGCCCACGATCACGAGCGTTACGGCGGAATAGTCCGGCTGCACGGGCGAAATTATCTTTTTGACGGATTCGATAAGCGCCGTCACGCCCGCGTAGAGTATGATGACCGCTATCACGCTCGCGCTCAGATACTCCGCGCGGCCGTGCCCGAAGGGATGCTTTTTGTCCGGCTTCCGCCCCGCAAGGCAGGTGCCGATTATGGTCACGACGCTTGAAAGCGCGTCGCTTAAGTTGTTCACCGCGTCCAGCATTATCGCGATGGAGTGCGAAAGCGTGCCCACGATCAGCTTGAACGCCGACAAAAACACGTTTGCCAGTATGCCTATAACGCTGGTGCGTATAACGGTTTTGCTCCGATCCATAAAAACCTCCCGCCCGAGGGCGTAAATCCTGATACGCAGATTATACGAAAATAAATGCGGCGTGTCAACCGAGGAAGGGAGGAAAGCGCAAGGAAGTGGCAAGCGGGCGAAGAGATGTGAAAAGTGCGGCGGGAACAGTATAAGGCAGACAGCAGATATAATTATGATAATTGATTTAGTTATTGATTATTAGATTGTTCGTTTATCAAAAAATCTTCAAACTTTCGCAGTATTTTCAGGTTTTCCTGATTCAATTTCTGTTCGCGTCTGGTAAAGAACACAGGGTCAGCATCACTCAGGCCAAGCAAAAAATCAGACGAAACATTGTACATTCTGCATATTTTAACCAGCATCTCATTGGAAGGTGAGCTTTTACCCTGCTCCCAGCTTTGTACAGTATATCTGGATACATTGAGTTTATCCGCAAGCTTCTGCTGTGTATCGCCAAAATCACTGCGTATATCCTTCAGCCTGTCACCAATCATAAAACCCACCTCTGAAGCTTTTATACATAAGTATATGTAAATTACGACCAAATGAGTATTTTCGTAAGAAGCTTGCTATTTTGTTTGCAGTATGGTATTATTCTTACTACTTATACCATAAATATAGAAGATTATTACTCTGTCAGTTAATATGCTGGTACGAAAAGGAAGTTATGGTTTATGCCAAATGAAGCGTTGGGCGCGGCAAAAGAAAAAAAGAATGACGAATTCTATACGCAATACGATGATATACAGCGGGAGATCAATGCATATTTAGATTATGATCCCGATACGTTCCGTGACAAAACGGTTTTGCTGCCATGTGACGATCCAGAATGGAGCAATTTCACGCGCTTTTTCGCGCAGAACTTTGATAGATTAGGACTGAAAAAGCTAATCAGCACAAGCTATGCGACCGAAAGCAAGCAGAAAAATACCAGCATTCAGGTTTCGATTTTCGATTTTCTGACTGAGTACGAAACCCAATCCCCGCAATATGATGAAAGCATTTCGCCTAATCGCGGCAAGATTTTCACTCTGACCCGCCGAAACAAGAAAATCGACATCAATGACCTTCAATGGAAGTATCTTGAAGGCGACGGCGATTTCCGCAGCGAGGAAGTGACGCGTTTGCGCGATGAAGCCGACATCATCGTTACAAACCCGCCGTTTTCTCTGTTCCGTGAGTTTCTTGCATGGATAATGGCAGCAAATAAGAAGTTTTTAATTATAGGCAGTCAAAACGCGATAACATATAAAGAAGTATTCCCACTGATAAGATCAAACAGCATTTGGCTTGGTAATGGTTTTAATCATGGAAATGCATTTTTCCGTGTTATCGGTATAAACCCTAAATATGCAAACGGCGTATTTGATGAAAGCACAGGACTTGTCAAATTCAGAAATTGTCATTGGTTCACCAACCTTGACCATGGCCGGAGACATCAGCCGTTGCCGCTTATGACCATGGCCGACAATCTCAAATTCAGCAAGCACAAGGAAATCAAGGAACAAGGCTATTTGAAATACGATAATTATGATGCGATAGAGGTTCCGTACACCGACGCGATACCGTCGGACTATGACGGCGTTATGGGTGTTCCGATAACGTTCCTTGATAAATATTGCCCTGAACAATTTGAAATCATAGGTATAACAAAAACATGGTTTGGCTTAGCTTCAAAAGTGTACCCAAATCAAACGCAAGTTAGCAGAAACGGAAATACAAGCATTGTATCAAAGCTGAATGATGGGCCTGCAATCAAAGTTAGTCAAAAGCCACTTGATACAACTTATTATATGGTTGATAACGATTACTATATTCAACTATATGCCCGTGTACTAATTAGAAAGAAGGTACCCGACTAATGCAAACATACTTAAATATAGACCTGACCATTGAAAAGGTTTGCGAAGGCTTTGTCTATAACGAATACGAAGGCAAGGGCCTGTTCGGGCTTGCGGGCAAATTGGTTATACAGCCGGAATATCAGCGCAATTACATTTACGCGGACGGCAAAAAGGACGTCGCCGTTATTCATTCGATTTTGAAGGGCTACCCCATCGGTCTGATTTACTTCACGAAGGTTGCGGACGATAAATTTGAAATCCTTGACGGGCAGCAGCGCATTACAAGCATAGGCCGCTTTCTGACGGACAAATTTCCCATTATCGGCGCGGACGGCGTTCCGCATTATTTCAGCGGCCTTGCGGAGGATTTGCAGCGCAGGATACTTGATACAAAGCTGACCATATACGAATGCAGCGGCACGGAAAGCGAAATAAAAGAATGGTTCAGAACGATAAACATAGCGGGCGTTCCGCTAAACGAACAGGAGCTTTCAAACGCGATCCATTCCGGGCCGTTCGTTACTCTTGCGAAAGCCGAGTTCAGCAACAGTCAAAACGCGAACATTCAGAAATGGAGCGCATATATCAAAGGCGACGTAAAGCGGCAGGATTATTTGCGATGTGCGCTTGCGTGGGTCAGCAAGGGCAATATCGACGATTACATGAGCAGACACCGCTTCGATACCGATATAACCGAACTTAAAACCTACTTTAACAGCGTGATCGATTGGATATCGAGCGTGTTCAGGGACGTAGAAAACGAAATGCGCGGTCTTGACTGGGGCAGCCTGTATGAACGCTTTCATATGAAAGCCTACGACCCGAACAAGGTGCACGAGCAGGTCAAAAAGCTGTATGAGGATTACTTTGTCAAAAACAAGAAGGGCGTGTTCGAATACATTTTAGGCGACTCAGTCGATACCAAGCTGCTTGAAGTGCGTATGTTCGACGACAACGTAAAACGCACGAAATACGCGCAGCAGACTAACGCGGCCAAGGCCGAAGGCGTTTCCAACTGCCCGCTGTGCGCGCTGGGCAGCGACAACAACCGAACGCGCATATACAAAATAAACGAAATGGACGCTGACCACGTGACCGCGTGGAGCAACGGCGGCGCGACTGATATAAGCAACTGCACCATGCTCTGCGCGACCCACAACCGCGCGAAAGGAAACAAATAAGCTGCCCGAAGCATTTGGAAAAAGCAATTTATATTGCTGACTGCAAAGCAAACCGTGTCGTAATGCAGGATAAAAAGATAAAACAAACTTAATTCGGTTTAATATCACGCGTATTGACAATTTCTGTTTTTAACGCTATAATGTGCGCGTTGCAGGGGCACGGTGTGTTCCCTGTTGTTTATACGCGTAAGGAGATGTTTTTTTTATGACCGAACTGAACCCGAGGGGTCTGGTGCTTACACTGGCGGATAAAGAAAAGCTCGAGGCGGAGCTGAATATGCTGAAAACCGTCAAAAAAGCGGAGGTGACGCGCGATATAGCCGAAGCGCGCGCGCACGGCGATCTGAGCGAAAACGCGGAATACGACGAAGCCAAAAACGAAGAGGCGCGCGTACAGGGCCGCATTGTGCAGCTGGAGGACCTGCTCGCGAACGCGACTATAGTGGACGAGGACGACGCGACCGCGGACATTGTATCGCTGGGCACGGTGGTAACGGTATACGACATGGAATACGAGGAAGAGGACGATTATACGATAGTGGGCTTTACTGAGAGCGATCCCGCGAAGCTGTTTATATCCAGCGAATCCCCCATCGGCGCGGCGCTTATGAACGCGCACGTGGGCGACGTGGTGACCGCGGAAACTCCCGCCGGCGCGGTAAAAATGGAAGTACGCGCAATAAAACGCAGATAACAGCAGGTTCGCATAAGGGCCTGCCTGTTTGGGGCAGGCCTTATTTTTGGGGCTTAATGAATCCCTGATTAATTCGGCGATGCCTTCGCCTGCGCTTTGCGCGAAAAGGCAAATACATTTACAGGAGAAGCATATGGCTGAAAACAGCATTCCCGCGCGCGCGCTGTCCGAGCAGGAGCAGATAAGGCTGGACAAGCTGAACGCGCTGACGGCGCAGGGCAAAAGCCCTTACGTGATAACCGTATTCGACCGCACGCATTCCTCCCGCGACATACTGGAAGGCTTCGAAAGCCTCGAGGGGCAGGACGTGACGATAGCCGGACGCATGATGTCGCGCCGCGTTATGGGCAAGGCGGCCTTCGCGCACCTATCCGACCGCGACGGCGAGATACAGTTTTACGCGCGCCGCGAGGACGTGGGCGAGGACATGTACGCCGCGTTCAAGGACTGGGACATCGGCGACATAATCGGCGTGACCGGCCGCGTGTTCAAAACCAAGACGGGCGAGATCAGCGTGCACGCGGAGAAGCTCACGCTGCTTACCAAGAGCCTGCATCCGCTGCCCGAAAAGTTTCACGGCCTTACGGACACGGACCTGCGCTACCGCCAGAGGTATCTGGACCTCATTATGAACCGCGAGGTGCAGGACACGTTCGTGAAGCGCAGCCTTATACTGCGCGAGCTGCGCGCGTTTTTGGACGGGCGGGGCTTTCTGGAGGTAGACACCCCCATACTCACGCCCTTCGAGATAGGCGCGTCCGCGCGTCCCTTCTATACCCATCACAACACGCTGGACATGGACATGGTATTAAGGATAGAGACCGAGCTCTACCTTAAGCGCCTGATAGTGGGCGGCATGGAGCGCGTGTACGAGGTGGGCAGGATATTCAGAAACGAGGGCATGGACACCAAGCACAACCCCGAGTTCACCTCGATAGAGCTGTATCAGGCGTATACGGACTTTCACGGCATGATGGACCTGGTAGAGGACATGATGAAGCACGTGGCGCAGAAGGTGTGCGGCGCGCTGGTGGTGCCGTATCAGGGAAATCAGATAGACCTGGGCTGCTGGCGCAGGCTTACGATGAAGGAAGCGGTAAAGCAGTATTCGGGCGTGGATTACGACGCGTGGCAGACCGACGCGGACGCGATCGCCTGCGCGAAGGCGCATAACGTGGAGCTGCCCGAAATACCCACGAAGGGCGCGATACTGGCGGAATTCTTCGACGCCTTCGTAGAGGAAAAGCTTATACAGCCCACCTTCATTTACGACTATCCCGTGGAGATCAGCCCCCTTGCCAAGCGCAAGCCGGATGATCCCGCGTTCACGGAGAGGTTCGAATACTTTATAAACGCCACTGAGTTCGGAAACGCGTTCTCAGAGCTTAACGACCCCATCGACCAGCGCGCGAGATTCGAGCGTCAGGTCGCGGAGCGCAGAATGCTCGACCCCGCCACGAAGGCGCAGGTGGACTACGACTTTATAAACGCGCTCGAATACGGCATGCCCCCCACCGGCGGCCTCGGCTTCGGCATAGACCGGCTGGTAATGCTGCTGACCGACAGCCCCAGCATAAGGGACGTGCTTTTGTTCCCCACGATGAAACCTTTGGACAAGGAGAAGCCCGAAAAGGCAGAGGCAAAGCCCGCGGAATTCGAATGCGCCTGCTTTACCTGCCCCTCTCAGGAGGCCTGCAAGGCAACACAGGAAGCTGAAAAAGCTGCACCTGTTGAAGAGAAAATCGACTTCTCCAACGTCGTGATCGAACCCTTATTTGAGGAGCAGGTGGATTTCGAGACCTTCTCGAAGAGCGATTTCCGCGCGGTGAAGGTGCTTGATTGCGAAGCGGTGCCGAAGTCCAAAAAGCTCTTAAAATTCACGCTGGACGACGGCAGCGGACAAAACCGCACGATTTTAAGCGGCATACACGCGTATTACGAGCCGGAAGAGCTTGTCGGCAAGACCTGCATCGCCATAGTCAACCTGCCGCCCCGCCAGATGATGGGCGTGGATTCCTGCGGCATGCTGATAAGCGCCCTGCATAAGGAAGGCGACGAGGAAAAACTGCATCTGCTGATGGTCGATCCCCACATCCCCGCCGGCGCGAAGCTGTATTAAACAGAGGGGCAAAAGCGGAAGAAGCCGATTTCGTCAGACAATTAAGATACGGAAACGCGCGCGCCGTATGCTATAACCGCCGCGTCCGCTATACTGAAAATTTGTGGCCAAATGGCCATAAATTTTCAGTTTTTTTGTTGTCAGGGAATGCGGAGTGTGGTATAATCTGAAAAAAAGCGGGCAAACGGCCGCAAATTTTCAGAGGAAGCGTTATGGAGATCAGACGTGACAAGTATCTTGACAACTTAAAAAACAGGCTTCACAACGGCATGATAAAGGTCGTCACCGGCGTAAGACGCTCAGGCAAATCCTACCTCGTATTCAAGCTGTACAGAAATTATCTGCTGGAAAGCGGCGTTCCGGAGGATCATATTATCGGGATAGCTCTGGACGAAAGAAAAAACAGGGAATACAGAAAGGCGGACGCGATCTTAGCCTATATAGAAGGCCGGCTTACTGGCAGCGGGGAATACTACCTGCTGCTGGACGAGGTGCAGCTGCTGGAGGATTTCGAGGAGGTCCTGAATTCCCTGCTGCACACGCCGAATCTGGACATCTGCGTGACCGGCAGCAATTCGAAATTTCTGTCGAGGGACGTGATTACGGAGTTTCGCGGCAGAGGCGACGAAATACGCGTTTATCCGCTTTCATTCAAGGAATACATGAGCGCGTATCCTTCAGACAGGTATCAGGGCTTTGCTGATTATATGACCTACGGCGCTCTGCCGCAGATACTTTCGATGAAAACGGAGCAGCAGAAGATACAGTATCTCACGACGCTGTTCGAAGAGACGTATATAAAGGATATATGCGAAAGAAACCGTATCGAAAAACTGCAGGAGCTGAACGATATTATAAACGTGCTGGCCTCCGCCGTAGGCTCGCTTACAAATCCCTCCAAAATCGAAGCGACGTTCAGAAGCAGCTTACGCTCCGATATTTCCGTAAACACGATCAGCCAGTATATAAAATATCTCGAGGACGCGTTTCTGATAAGCGAAGCGAACCGTTACGACGTGAAGGGCAGAAAATACATAGGCACGCCGCTCAAATACTACTTTGAGGACACGGGGCTCAGAAACGCGAGACTCGGCTTCAGGCAAACCGAAGAAACGCATCTTATGGAGAACGTTATTTATAACGAGCTGCGCATGCGGGGCTATAAGGTAGACGTAGGCGTGGTGCCGGTCAGGCTCACGAACGGAAGCGGCAAAAGGGAAAGGGCGCAGCTGGAAATCGATTTCGTGGCCAATATGGGCAGCAAGAAATACTATCTGCAATCCGCCTTCAGCCTGCCGGACGAAAATAAGACGAAGCAGGAAAAGGCGTCCCTGCTGAACGTGGACGATTCGTTCAAAAAGCTGGTGATAGTCAACGACACGCTGAACGTCCGCAGGGACGAGCACGGCATAACCACCATGAATCTGTACGATTTTTTGCTGAACGAAAATAGTCTGGATATTTGAGCGGACAGATGCCGTTTTACTATCTTTTCAAATCACACTGAAAATTTGCGGCCATCTGGCCGCAAATTTTCAGTGTTCTGTCTTAAGGGCACTGTAAATCCTAAAGCGTTTTATTTCTGCTCGTCCCCTGCCCTGACCAGCGCGGCGTACAGGCCGTTTTTGCGCATGAGTGCGTCGTGAGTGCCCTGCTCCTTAATTTCGCCGTGCTCGAGGTAATAGATGCAGTCGCTGTTTTGTATGGTGGAAAGGCGGTGGGCTATGAACACCGCTGTCTTGCCCTGAGAAATAGTGTTTATGGACTCCTGTATCAGCGCCTCGGTGCCGGAATCGATGTTCGCGGTGGCCTCGTCCAGCACGAGTATCGCGGGCTTGTGGGCGATGGCGCGGGCGAAGGAGATAAGCTGCCGCTCGCCGGTCGAGAACGTGGCGCCGCGCTCGGAAACCATGTGGTTTATACCTCCCGGCAGACGGCTTACGAACGTGTCCGCGCGGGATACGCGCAGCGCCTCCTCCACCTCCGCGTCCGAAATCGGCGCGTGTATGCGCACGTTGTCCCCTATCGTGCCCACGAACAGAAACACGTCCTGCAGCACCACGCCGATCTGGCTTCTGAGCGAGGAAAGCCGCCAGTCGTTCACGTTTACGCCGTCTATAAGGATCTCGCCCCTCTGCACGGTGTAAAAGCGGGACAGCAGCGAGATTATCGTGGTTTTGCCCGCGCCGGTCGCGCCCACGAACGCCGCGCGCTCGCCGGGTTTCACGTGAAACGTCACGTTTTTGAGCACCCAGTCCTCGCCGCTGTAGGCGAAATACACGTTTCTGAACTCTATGTCGCCCCGCATCGGCGCGGCGTAGGCGCTTTCGTCCTCGTATTCGAGATCGCCGTCTCTGTCCAGCAGCGTCTTTATGCGGTCTGCGGAGACCAGCGAGGACTGCACCGTGTTGTATTTTTCCGCAAGGTCGTTTATGGGCTGGAAAAACTGCTTTATGTACGTGGTCATCGCGACCAGTACGCCCGCCTCCGCGAAGGAGGTGTCTATCCCCGCCAGGCGAAAGCCGCTTATCAGCACCAGCACGATCGCCGCGGAATTAACTACCTCCATTATCGGGCGCATTATGCCGTTTATAAGCACCTGAAACATGGTGGTCTTTCGGTAATCGCGGTCGAGCTTATACAGCTGTTCGCACTTTTCTTTTTCGCGCGAGAAGGAGCGTATCACGCATATGCCGGAGAGACTTTCCGCAATGAAACCATTTATTTTGCCTATAATGGCTTTCATTTTGGTAAAGTTGCGTTTAAGCGCGCCGCGGCACAACAGCGTTATCGCCGCGATGACCGGCAGCGCCGCAAAGCCCGCCAGCGCGAGACGCACGTTCATCGAAAGCATCATGTAAATGATGCCCGCAAGCAGTATCACGTCCCGGAACAGGCCGCTTAGCACGTCTCCGTAAAACTCGTCGAGCGCCTCCACGTCGTTGGTCGCGCGCGTGAGCAGACGGCCGCTGCCCATTTCGTCCAGGTCCTTAAGCTTCATCCTGTGTATGCGGTCGAACAGCTTCATGCGCGTCTCGTGCAGTATCTTCTGGCAGATGCGCGTGATTATGCGGCTTTGCCACAGCGAGCACACCGCGCTTACGAATATCACAGCGAAATAGCTGATGCCGAGGTTGGTAAGCGAGCTCGTTATGAAATTGCCGTCGGGATTTCCGCCGTTTTTAAGAAAATCGTCTATGATTATCGCATATATGCGGGGCTTCGTGAGGTCCGCCAGGTTCGCAAGCACGATAAGCAGCGTGGAAAAAAGTATTTTATGCGCGTAGGGCTTCATAAGCCCCACCAGCCACATCGCCGGAGAGCGGCGTTTGCTTTGCTGTTTTTTGTCGTTTTTCGTCATGCGTGTTTATCGTCCGCGTCCTGCGCGCGGCTTTGCAGAGTGTACATTTCGCAGTATTTTCCGCCCAGCGCCATAAGATGAGCGTGAGTGCCGCGCTCGATTATCCTGCCGCCCTCAAGATAGAGTATCTCGTCCGCGTCCTTGACGGCGCTCAGGCGGTGCGAGATGACTATGCAGGAGCGCCCCCTGAGCTCGCCCTTAAGGTTTGCAAGTATCCTTTCCTCCGTCGCGCTGTCCACGGCGGAGAGCGTGTCGTCAAGCAGCAGCAGGTCCGGCTTTCTGATAAGCGCGCGCGCAAGCGACACGCGCTGCCTCTGTCCGCCCGAAAGATGGTTGCCGCGTTCGCCGCATATGGTGTCCTGCCCCGCGGGCATGCCGGCTATGTCCCCCGTCATGCCCGCGGTGTCCAGCGCGTGGGTGATGTCTGCGTCAGTGGCGTCAGAGAAAAAGCGGACGTTTTCGCGTATGCTCTCGTCGAACAGAAAACCGTCCTGCGGCACGTAGCCCGTCTGGCGGCGTATGACCGCGGCGGGCACTTTGTTTATGTCCTCGCCGCCCACGAACAGCTCTCCGTCCGCGCAGGGCACGAGCTTTAGTATCAGCGAAAGCAGCGTAGTTTTGCCGCTGCCCGTGGGGCCCGCTATGCCCAGCACCCCGCCCTCGGGCAGGTCGAAGGATATGTCCGTAAGCGCGCAGTCGCTGCTGCCCGGATAGGAAAACGACAGCTGCCTCGCGCTCACGGCGGGCTTGATCGTGCGCCCGTCGTCGGTCAGGTCGAAGGCAGGAGTCTCCTGCACGTCCATCAGTTCCTTCAGGCGCTTGTAGCTCGCGATGCCGCGCTGGAGATTGTTGTTTATGCGGCCTATCATCATAATGGGCATGACTATCATCGTAAGGAAGGAGTTGAAGGCGATGTAGTCCGCGAGAGTGATCGTTTTATTCATTACCAGCTGCCCGCCGTAAACCAGCCCCACCGCGTAGCTTATGCCGAACACCACGCGGATTATCGGGTCCATGTAGGCGGCGGTAAAGTACCACTGTATGTTGGCGCGGCGCTTTTTGTCGCTTTCGCTTTCGTATTCCTTGTACTGCGGCTCCTCCTGCGCGAAGGCTTTTATTACGCGCATGCCGTTTATGTTCTCCTGCACATGGCCGGAGATCGTGGAAAACAGCTCCTGCGCGCGGCGCGCGCGCGCCTGTACGAGGCGGCCCAGCAGTATTACCGTCACCAGCGCGACCGGCACGGGCAGCAGCGAATACAGCGTCAGGCGCAGGTCTATCCCGCTTGCCATCTCGCCCACGGAGAATATAAGAGATGACACCGCGTTTATAAACTGCGCGAACACCATGCCGAACAGCAGCCGTACGGCGTTTACGTCGTTTATAGCGTAGGCCATCAGGTCGCCCGAGCGCGCCGTGCCGAAATAGCCGACAGGCAGGTTCAGCCAGTGCGTGTACAATTCGTCGCGCAGGTATACCTCAAGCTCGCGTGAGGTGCGGATTATGAACCAGCGCCAGCCAAAACGCGTCACGAACGTGGCGGCGGCGATCACGAGTATCATAAGCGCCTGATGCACGAATTCGGCTCTGCGTCCGTCGTTCACCGCGCTGATCGCTTCTCCCAGCGCGAGGGGCGCGCGCGTCTGTATCCAGGAGCAGGCGATCATAAGTACGAAGCCCGGAATATAATTGAAGCCGTATTTTTTAAAGAAGGCCTTCGTCATTCGCCCACCCCCCTGTTCAGCGTGATCAGATACGCGCGCGCGCGGGTGCCCAGCCGGAAGGGAAAGCCCTCGCTGCCCGCGCCGGAGGAAACCAGCATCGCAAGCCCGCTTTCGTCGGAATACACGCCGCTTGGATACGCAGCGCTTATATCGGGATACAGCAGGGCCCTGCCGCCGAGCTTTATCTGTCCGTCCAGCGTGTGCCCGCTTAAAAACAGATACGCGCCCTTTTGCTTTTTGGCCTCGAGCACGGCGGTATTGTATATGCGGGGATCGTGGAACATTACAAGCGTCGCGCCCGCGCCCGCTGCGTCAGGCGAAAACCTGAACGCGCCGTACGCGTTCACGCCTATGTCCGCGTAGCCGGCTATGCACAGGCGCGCGCCGTTTATGTTTATGCTGTGGGTGCTGTTGTTCAAAAAACGGGTGCTGTACGCCGCCTGCTGCTGCGCGCCGAGCGCTGTGTCGGCGTCCCCGTATACCGCGTACACGCCGTATTTGACGAGTATGCCGTTAAGCCCGGACAAAAATTCGTCGCGCGCGAGGGAGAGCCTTTCGGCGGTCTCCTGCGCGGTCCGGCCGAAAAAGCGTTCTTTTATAGTGTCTGTAAGGCTCTTAGAGCAGATGTCCCCGCCTATAAGCAGTACGTCCGGCTCGCATTCGCACAAGGTGCGTATCATGCGCACGGCGCGTCTTGCGTCTGCCGGTGAGGAAATTTTAAGATCGCTGACGTACAGTACTTTTACGCCCTCGAGGCGCGCGTCCAGACCGCGGATGCGCGCGTCGGAATACTCAAGGCGCACTGTACGCGCGTTGATGACGCCTGCCAGCAATACGGCAGTCGATACAAGTAACAGAAAAAGCAGAATTTTCCCTGCGGCGCGGCCTTCCGCGTTGTTGCTCATGAGCTCCTCTCGGGGCGGGACGATGTTTCACGTGAAACATGGTGACGCTCTGCAAAATTTCGTCTGAGTGTTGCACTCTTCACATTTATATATTATAATATAAAGGGGAATGCGGCACAAGTGAAAAACGGGTTAAACTCCGCGCGCCGCTTCCATATTCTGCGGAGGAAATTGATGAGGATCGACATAACCAGACCGCTCAACCGACTGACGGCGCTGCTGCTTGCGGTGATAATCACGGCGCTCGCGTTTCTCGCCGCGCTGATAGCTGAAAACGCGCGGGACATCCCGCTGGACAGCGCCGTGCGCGTGAACGTGGGCATGATACGCGACGTGCAGGTGCAGGGCGACAGGATCTACTGCCTCGAAAACGGAGGCACGCTGCGCTGCATAGACGAAAGCGGCAAATTCGTATGGAACGTGAGCGTAGACCCGAACGCGGGCTTTCGGGTATCAAACCGCGGCTTGGCGGTATGGAGCGGCTCGCGCCTTAGCATATTCGACAGAAACACGGGAGTGGTGATCGGCTCCTACAGCGCGCAGGGCGAGATACTTTCCGCCATAGTCGGCGACGTGTACGCCGCGGCGGTGCTGGGGCCGGAGCACGAATCGAACGTCGTGCTTACCGACCGCTACGGCTCCGTGATAGACACGCTTACGGAATTCAAGGGCGTAACGGTGCTGGACTGCGGGTTTTTCGAGGGACGGGAGCTGTTCTGGATAATGACGCTGGACGCCACGGGCAGCCTGCCCACCTGCCGGATAAAGACCTACAAGCCCGGCAAAAAGGAAACCGGCTCTATAATCGATATGGAGCAGGTGCTGTACTCCGTTATGTTCCGTTCGAGCTTCATTTGCGCGGTAGGCACGGATTATCTGCGCGAATACGACTATACGGGCGCGGAAAAGAGCTCTCAGATGGTCACGGGCTTCTATCTTACCGCGCTTGACCAAAACAGCGAGGACCCGCTTATGCTGTTCGTGCCGAACAGTCAGAATGCGGGCGAGATAAGCGACGTGCGCTGCCTGCGCGGCAGCAGCTTCCGTTCGCTGCACATGCCGGTAAAATGCACGGGTCTGCAGTGCTACGGCGACACGGTTTACGGCTTTTCGCAGACGCAGGTCGCCGTGGGATCGTATTCCGGCGGCGGGGTGAAGCTTTACAACCTGCCGGTTGCGGTAAACGAGGTGCTCGGCGTGACCGAAAACCGCGTGGCGGTCGCCTCCAGCGGCAGCTCCATATATCTGATCAATTTGCCTGAAGAATAAGGAGGAAATCTTATGGGCATTATCGATATCGTATTTATTGCGGTCATAGCGATCGGGTTTATTTCCGGTCTGCAGAAGGGTCTTATAACCAGCGCGCTTTCGCTCGTGGCGATAATGGGCGCGTCGCTGATCGCGGGCAGCCTCGAAGGCACGCTCGCCGCGCGGCTGATAAACGCGGATCTGTATCAGGACTGGATGAAAACGAACATGGACTTCGGTCCTGGCGAATGGGAGACCATCTGCCACGTGCTGAGCTTCGTGATCGTGTTCCTGATCGCGTGGGCGGCGCTGCAGCTTATTGTAAATCTGCTGAACAACGTATTCCGTATGCCGAAGCTGCGCGTGGGCGACGGTGTGCTGGGCGGCGTGATCGGCATAATCAGCGCATATCTTATTATCTGCTTTACCGTCGCGGTCATCCGCATCGTGTTTAAGCCCCTGCAGGGCGACCTGGCGGGCGCGCTGCTTGACGAGAGTAAGCTGGGCGGCTTCTTCGGCGGAGAGAAAAAGCTCGCCGACCTGTTCGGTATCGGCGATAAGCTTTCGAAGCTCAAATAAAACCTGTGTTTCACGTGAAACATATTACTAAATGTTTCACGTGAAACATTCCGCGCACGCACGACGCGTGCGCTGATTTCATATGGAGGGAAATGCTTATGCTGTTCGGACGCGCGAAGGAAACGTTCCGCTTTGAAAAGAAAGACGCCTGCGCCGTGCTGACGCGGTATTCGGGCAGACAGGAAAGCGTGTGCATGCCTGACGAATACGAGGGTCTGCCGGTCGCGGAGATCGGCGACAACGCGTTTTACGACTGCGCGCACATGCAGACGCTCACGCTGCCGCAAAGCCTGAAGCGTATCGGCACGGGCGCGTTTCGCGGCTGCGCGGCGCTTATCTGCGTGAACGTGCCGGACGCTGTGCGGGAGATCGGCGATTACGCGTTCGCCTCCTGCAAAAGCCTCGAAGAGATACGTCTGCCCGCGGGTCTTCCGAAAATCAGCGCGGGCACGTTTGAAAAATGCCGCGCGCTTACGCGCATAAAGCTGCCGGATACGGTCACAGAGGTGGGAGACGGCGCGTTCGCACAGTGCGCGTCGCTTTGCGCGGCGGACATGGGATCGGGCGTTAAGCAGATCGCGGAAAACGCGTTCAAGGGCGCGGGAGCGCAGCTTAAGCTGATACTGCCCGAAGGCTATGAAGGCGCGGTTCCGGAAGGCTTCGACATGCTTTATAAGCGCGTCGAAAGCGGGCTGTGTCTGGCCGCGTACGCGGGTCACGAAGTGCGCCTTGCGCTGGACGACGCGGTGGACGGCGAAGACGTTACTGAGATCGGGCCGCGGGTGTTCGCGATGTTCGCGTATCTTGAAAGCGTGCGCCTGCCCGCGCGGCTCGTCCGCATCGACGAGCTCGCGTTTGCGGGCTGCAGCGGTATAGAGGAGCTTACGTTCCCCGAGAGCCTTAAATTTATCGACCGGGGCGCGTTTTCGGGCTGCGGCCAGAGCGAGGGACGCCCGTCTTACGCGCGCGTGCGCCGGGGCGACATGACCAGCGCGAGCGGTCTTAAAGCGATTAGACTGCCGGCCGGGCTCGAAAGCGTGGGCGAAGGCGCGTTTTCGGGCTGCTACGCGCTGGAGGAGGCCGCGTTCGAGGGCGCGGATACGTATATCGCGCAGAGCGCGTTTTCGGGCTGCGGGCTTAAGCGCATAAAGCTGCCCGCGCACGGCACGGAACTCCAGTCGGACGTGCTGCGCGGCTGCACAGAGCTTGAAGCGCTCACGCTGCCGGACACGCTCGAAAGCATATGGGAGCGCGCCCTGGAGGGCTGCACGGCGCTCAAAACGCTGATTTTGCCGGAAAGCGTGCAGCTTATCGCCGAAAACGCGCTTTCGGCGTGCACGTCGCTTACGGAGCTGCGCATACCCAAAAACGTGCGCTATATCGGCGACGGCGCGCTTTCGTACCTGTTCGACCTGAAACGGCTCAGCGTGGACGCGGAAAACGCGCGCTTCAGCCTGCAAAACGGTCTGCTCGTGGATACGGAGGAAGCGCGTGTGATAAGCGCAAATCTTTCTGTACCGAATGAATTTATCGTGCCGTACGGCATAAAGATAATCGGCGCGTACGCGTTCGCGGGCGCTAAATACGAAAAGCTGACCCTGCCCGAAAGCACGAGCGAAATCCGCGAATTCGCATTCGCCGGCGCGAATCTAAAGGAACTTATAATAAAATCCCGCACGCTCACGGCCGCGCAGAACATACTGGCAGACGTAGAAGAAGTGGACGTGGACGCCAGCGAAGAGGTGCTAAGCAAGATATTCGGGGACGAAGAGGAATAAGCTTAATCTGCGCAGCTAAACAAAATACAGAGATATATGGTAAAAGAGGCAACTGGTGCCTCTTTTTTAGCATTTGTTGCTTATTCTTTGATACGCTTAATCAGTGCAAGCAGCAAATTTAGGTCGTGTTCGTTGAAGCTTTTTATTTCTGAACATATTTGTTTAACCAATTCAGGCACCTGTGTAGAATCATCGAAGAATTCTGATGGCGAAAGATCAAAATACTCACAGATAGCAAACAGCTCGTTCAGCGGAGGAAGTGCTCTGCCAGAGGAGAAATTGTAAATATAGCTGCGGCTGTGTCCCAGATCATAACTCATCTGATACTCTGAAACACCCTTTCGGATGCGCAGCTGCGTGATTCTTTCCCGTACAAAATCCTCTGTCATTTATAACACCTCACGCCAATAATATCAGATTTTTCAATCAGAGATGCATAATTTTATTGGACGTTTGAATTGACAAAACCAAATATATATGTTATTATTGTTTATATAACAAAGCTTATAAGAAAATGGAAAGAGGAAATGAAGCATGGGAAGAGACAGAAATTATGATTCGGCTGAGTATAAACCTATATCTTCTTTAGGATACATTTTTTATACGATACTGTTTTCAATACCAATTCTGGGCTTGATTCTGATATTAGTATTCAGCGTTTCAAACAAAAACATAAATAGAAGAAATTACGCGAGATCATATATATGGTTATTTGTAATTTTGGTCATATTGTTCGCTTTTGCAACCAGTAAACTGAATAATGCAATAGGGAACAGTGGCACTAAAGCGATTTTCACGGAAATTCGCGAAATTTTTGATAATGTAATCGATGAAGTAAAGACACGGATGGAAGATAAGCAGAAATCAGATCAGATAAATATAAATATAGAAGCAACTGCTGCTCCCACCAGTAAACCAACCGAAGCTCCTAAAGCGGAAACGGAAACTACTGCGCCTGAATCGGCTTTTGAAACTGAAGAAGTTACGCCGAAGCCCACACCGACGCCGAAGCCCACACCGACGCCGAAGCCTACACCGACCGCCGAAACAACTATCAACGGCGTCAGGAAAGAAGTAAAAGAGGCAATAGACGCATATGAGGAATTCTTTATTGACTATGCAAATTTCATAAAAAAGTATTCAGAGTCGTCGAACGACATAGCGATGCTGTATGATTATTATAAATGGCTTAAAAAGTTTGAGACAAATATGGAAAAATGGGACAGCTTACCTGATGATGAGGATTTGACAGCAGCTGAGTTAAGGTACTACAACGAGGTACAATACCGTATTAATCGTATGCTGTTGGATGTGGCTAATACTATGGATTAGAAAACACAGCTATACTTTAATGCTCAAAACCCGTTCTCATCCTCCTTAAGCAGCCTGCTGCCCGTGAGGGTATTGCCCTCGTATGTCAGCTTCAGGCGGAAGAAGGGGGCGTTTTCGGCGAGCAGGCGCAAAAATATCTTGTCGCCCTCCCAGATGTTCAGGCGCGTGACCTGCGTTTTGTCTACCCATTCGAGCGTGCCCTCGTCGCACTGAGCGAGCGCGCCCGAATATTTATTGCAGGTGAACAGGTGCATTTCCTCGTCCTCGGCTTCGTTCGAGGAAAAATACACGATCCCGCGGTATAAAAGCGCGGCGGGCGTCAGGCCCGTTTCCTCGCGCATTTCGCGCGCGGCGCAGACCTCGGGCGTTTCGCCCGCTTCCAGCTTGCCGCCCACGCCGAGCCACTTGTCCCGGTTCACGTCGGCAAGCTTTTTCACGCGGTGCAGCATAAGATAGCGCGCGCCGTCGTCTATGTAAATAAGACTGCTTCTGAGCATATTTATCTCCCAAAATACCGACTTCGATAAGAAAACCCCGCAGGCTTCGGCAATGCGCGCAAGCCCGCGGGGAAGACTTGGAGGGGCAAGCCCCTCCAAGTTAGTTCCGCAGCGGCGTGTACGCCGTGAGGAGCGGTTTTTGCGCTGGGAAATCTCCGCAGAGATTTCTGTAAAAATCGCAAAACCTGCCTGATAGCTGTCAAAGCCTTACGTCTTGCGGTCTGACAGCCCGATAACGCGGCCCTGCATGACCAAAATGGTTTTTCAATTCATTTCGATCGCGGTGTATCCGTTGTCGCACGCCCACTGCGCCCACGGGCTGCCTGCGGGCACCACGAGCAGCGTGCCGGGCTCAAACGCGTTTGCGGCGATAGAGGTCACGCCCGCGGGGAGCACTATCGCGTCGATTTGCGAAATACCCGTAAACGCGCCGGCGTTTATTACGCTCAGATTCGCCGGAAGGGTGAGCAGCGCGTCGCTGTACTTAAGGGGCACGAGCGCCGTCTGCCTTACGATGATCTCCTCGCACACGGAGCAGTGGCTGCCCTCGGTCAGGCCCGGCTCGTTCCACGTGGGCGCGACCGCGCGGTCCGTGACCGCGGTATGCCCGAGCGGGGGATATTCGGCTCTGATTATGTAATAACCGCAGTTTTCACAGTTATCGACCACATACCCTCCTTCCGTACAGGTCGGATCGCCCGACTCGGTATAAAAGACATGCTCGCCGGTCGCCGGGATGACCTCTTCGTCGAGCACCGCGCCGCAGTCCGAGCATACGATAAGCTTTAAGCCGTCGCTGCCGCAGGTTGCTTCCTGCGTCGTTATTTCTTCGGTGTGCCCGTGCGCGCACTCTACTATGTACTCGGTCGTGCAGCCGTTTTCGCTTGCCCACTCTGCCGCGTAAGAGTTTTCGTAACAGCGTATCGTCGTTCCTGCCGGTACGCATTCTTCTCCTATCGACGTGACGCTTGCGGGAATGAGTATCTTTACCAGGCTGTAGCAATCGTCGAACGCATGATCGCCTATGCTCACGACGCTGTCCGGCAATACTATGCTGCTTATACTTGTGTTCCAGAACGCATAATCGCCTATCGTCGTGACGCCGTTTCCGAGAGTGACGTTTGAAAGATTCCCACACGAGTAAAATGCATATGCGCCGATGCTTGCGACGCTGCCGGGTATGGATACGCTGCGTAAAGAATAACAGTCGTGGAAGGCATCGTCTCCGATCGCCGTAACGTGGCCGGGAATGACCACGTTTTCAAAATATGTTCCAGAAAACGCCGAGTCCCCGATAACCGTATAGCTTGCGGGCAGCGAGAATACGGCTGAACTTGGGACGTAAATAAGCTCGGTCAGGTCTTTGTTGAACAGCATGCCCGAATATACCGCGAAATACCGGCTGGCGGAGGAAACCTCTATTTCGTCAATACTGCTGTGAAAGCTGTATACATCGATTTCCTCCAGACTCGCGGGGATATACACGTAACTCGCCGTACATGCGCCAAGAGCTATCTCGGTGATCCCTTCCGGAAGCACCAGTCTGTCGATGCCGCAGTTTGCAAACGCTTCGGCGCCTATGTGCTCCATATGTGCGGGCAGAGTGAGCGTTTTAAGTTTCCAGCAGCCTGCGAACGCGTCGTCGCCGATCTCGGTCACGCTTTCGGGTATACGTATACCTGTAAGCTCTTCACATTCGTAAAAAGCATTATCCCAGATGCGCGTAAGGCTGTCCGGAAGCGTAACGCTGACTATACTGCCGTATGCAAATGCACTATTTTGTATCTCGGTTATGCCATCCGGGACAGTGACGCTCGTAAGTCCTTTGGGACACAGGATCACTGCGCTGCCCGCCTTATCGCAGAGCAGGCCGCCGCGCGAGGCGTACTGCGGATTGGCCGGATTTACCTTGAGTGTATTCAGCGCGTAGCAATAGGAAAAAGTATTACTGTCTATATCCGTAAGGTTGGCTATGTTCAGCGTGGTCAGCTTATAGCAGCCGTTGAAAGCACCGGGAGCGGCGCTCACCGCGCTGTCCGCGACGATAGCGTAGGTTTTGCCGTTTGGGCATTTGATCAGCTGCGTGAGCGTTTTGTCGTAAAGCATGCCGAGGTAAGAGGCAAAAGCGGGATTGGCGCTGTCCACGGTAATATTCGTAAGCTCGTGGCAGTTATCAAAAACCTCGTCGCAGTTGATACTCGTTAACCCTGAGGGAATGGTTATACTTGCAAGGCGGCTGTAATAACTGAAAGCGTAGTTTCCTATCCCGGTTAAGCTGTTCGGGAAGGTAATGCTCGTCTTTCCGTCCGGACAGAGCAGGAGCTCGGTAAGCGCTGTGTTATACACTGCGCCTAAATATGAAGCATATACGCTGTTGCCTGTGTCCACGACGATTTCCGTAAGGCTTGTGCAGTTTTGAAAGGCTCTGACATCAATGGTAGAGACGCTTGCCGGTATCGAGACTTTTGTAAGGTTTTCGCAGAGATAGAAAGCATCGTATCCAATACTTTTTATGCCGGACGGGATCGTTATTTCGGTCAGGCCGTCGCAGCCATAGAACATGTTACGTCTAATATCAGTAATACTGTCCGGCAGGGGCAGATAGGTTAAGGAAGAACAATTATAAAACGCGCCGTAGCCGATACTTGTCACACTGTTAGGAATACTAATGTTTTTCAAGCTTGAGCAGCCTTCGAAGACATATTCGCCTATACTGGTCACGCTGTTCGGAATGGCAATGTTCTCCAACGCGGAACAGTAGGCAAAAGCATTACTCCTGATATTCGTAACGCTGCCCGGAATGATTATGTTTGTCAGGCTCTCGCAGTGGTAAAAAGTGTCGGCTGCGATTTCCGTAACACCGTTCGGAATGGTTATTCCAGTAAGAGCTGAGCACCAACGGAAGGCATCTTTGCCGATGCTTGCAACAGTGCCGGGGATCGAGATGCTCCCCAGACTTTCACAACTATAAAACGCGGCGTCGCCTATCCTCGTCAGCCCGGAAGGAAGCGATATGCCAGTGAGATTAAAGGCGTTCTGAAACGCGTTGTCGCCGATGCTTGTTATGCCTTCTGAAACGATTACTTGCGTGATGTCGTCTGTGTACGCAAGCCAGGCGTCTTCACCGTAGAATTCGAGATCGGCTATATCGCCTGAGCCGCTTATCGTAAGCACGCCCGCAGCGTTCAGCGTCCAGCTGAGCGACCCCCACGTGCCGCTGTGTTCGGCGCACGCGAACGAGAGCAAAGCGATCAGCGCGACCGCCAATACAGAAGCGAGTATCAGCTTTTTCATAAGAAGCACCCCTTCGATGTATATGATGTAATTATACACCGATAAGGGCGCCGCTCTGTTAATAACGTGTTAAATTAAATGGAGATGGGAGGTATGCAAGGTCTGCAAGGCTTTCCCTCAGAATGAATACTGAAAACTGAAGACTTAATAACCGCTAAATAAAAGTTAGTTTGGCATTGCCGCAAATGCGGCTTGTACCAAGCTAATTATTATTATCAATCGCCTCTATCACCAAAACCCTGCCGTTTCAGAGGATAATCATTATAAAACCAACGCAACCCCCGCGGGCTTCAGCGAAGCGTATAAGCCCGTAAGGGGAGGCTTGGAGGGGCCGAGCCCCTCCAACTTCATTCCGCAGGGCGAGCTTTGCCCGCCCGAGGAGCGATTTTTGCGCAGGGAGCGAAGACGACCGGAGCAAATAATCGCTACCTTACAGTTTGAGGTTGATTAGCAATTGGCAAATCAATCCCGCCTTCGGCGGGACGCATCGGCTCAAATCTGCGATTTGAGGCGGTGCGCCTTGCGCCCGGAAATCTCCGCAGAGATTTCAGCAAAAATTGTAAACCAGTTACGTAATCTGCCGAACGCCCGCCGTTTTATCCAAAAACCTTATTAAACTACAGAAAACCAAACCGATCGAAATGAAGCAACGCTTCATTTCGATCGATAGGCTGCGCAAGCAGCCCTACTCCGCCAGCGTCCCCATCGGGTCCCAGGGCTCGAGCACCTGCTTTTCGGCCTTGAGCGCGTCAAGGAGCTTACCAGGCAGCAGGCTTTTTTTGACTACCGCCTGATAGACGTATTCGTCGAACCATTCGTCGTTCATCATGTAGTAGCCTTTGCAGCCCCTTTCGTCGCCCCAGGAGTTCTGTATCTTCCATCTGACGGGCGTGCCGTTCACCTCGTGGTAGCCGGTTATGGTCATCGCGTGGTTCATCGCGCTCATGCGGTAATCGAGCTTGTCCTCTTTGCTGCACTTGAACTCCATGCCGCCGAACAGGGGCGAATAGTCGTTCAGGTCGTTTATCAGCGCGCCGGTCTCCCTGTCCATAAACCAGCCCACGTCAGAGCCGAACCATACGCTTTCGCCTGAGTCGATGGTCTGCATGACCGCCTTTTTGATCGTGGCCATGTCGGTGTTCAGGTAGCACACGGGATCGCCCTCTACCACGTTTCCGAGGAAGCGGATGGTGTAGGCCTTGTCGTAGGGCTTGTCATCGGTGGGGGAGTTTATCAGGGATACGTACTCGTCAAATGGGAAGGCTATGTATTCGTCCCAGAAGGTCTTGGGCGTCAGACCCTCTATGCGCACGAAGTTTTTGTCCTTGTCGCGGTATTCGAGGTCGAATTTCTCCGGCGGGCAGCCGAACGCCGCGGTGAGCATGTTGTGTATGTCGGTCAGCGTGTCGCGCTGTATCTTTTCCAGCTCCTCCGCGCCGGCGCCGCGTGCGTGCTCGCGGCGCAGTATCGCCGCCGCGCGGCGCAGCTTCACGTTGACCGCCGCGTTTATGGAGTGGGTGCTCGAGGACATATGGGTCTCGGGCATCGCGTCCTTGGGCACGAGCCCGTATTTTTTTACGAGGTTCGCCATCATGTCCCACTGGCCGCCGTCCTGTATGCCGGTTGTGACGATATAGTTTACCAGCCGGTCGTCCTTGTAAAGGTCCAGCGTTTTCATAATGCTGTCAAGGAAATAGTTCGCCTTTTCCAGCTTGTCGAAGTAGGCGATGTAGTTTTGCGAAAGCTCGAATTTGTCCGCGTTCAGCTTTTTCGCCGCCGTTTCGCGGAACAGGTTCAGCGCCGCGAACAGCCAGCAGCGCCCGGAGCGCTTCTGGTTGGTCACGGGCAGCGTTTCCAGCTCGTGATTGAACACGAAGCTGCATTTCGCGCCCTGCGCGCTGTCGTAAATAACCTCGTTCAGATCCTGCCGGCCCATCGCGAGCGCGGCGGCGCGCAGCGCGGGACGGGACGCGTATACCGCGTTCATGCGCTCGTATTCGCTTTTGCTGATGATCATAAACAATCCTCCATTTTACAGGTTGATCTAAGTATACCACGTCCGAACGCGCGTTGCAATATTGAAAACACGTAAAAAACAGGTTCTTTTGCGTATAAAGCCGCGTTTTGTTAACAACTTAAAGGCAAATTTGCTTGCGTGATTTTTCCGCAGGTGTTATAATCTTCCGACAACGCGTTTATTCGGGGGTTACGGGATGATTGTTAAAAGACTGACGGTTGACGAGATCAAGGCTTCCATAAAGGGCAAGCTCGAAAGAAATTACGGCTGTGAAATAAGCGACGCGACCAAAGCGCAGATTTACGACGCGCTTGCGCAGACGGTAAGGGACGAGGTAATGAAGCGCCGCACCGCCTCGCGCGGAGAGCGCAAAAAGCAGCATTGCAAAAAGCTGTATTATCTGAGCGCGGAATTTCTGGTAGGCCGCGCGCTGCACAACAACATGGTGGCGCTGGTAAACGAGGAGGCCTACGCGGTCGCGCTGCACGAGCTGGGGCTGGACCCCTCCAAGATATTCGAGGAGGAGCCGGAGCCTGGGCTGGGAAACGGCGGTCTGGGGCGTCTGGCGGCATGCTTTCTGGACAGTCTGTCCTCGCTGCGCCTGCCCGCGATGGGCTGCACCATTCGCTACGAATACGGCCTGTTCCGCCAGAAGATAGTGGACGGCTATCAGGTGGAGCTGCCCGACAACTGGCTTGAAAACGGCTCGATGTGGGAGGTTTGCCGTCCGGATCAGACCCAGGAGGTGCGCTTCGGCGGCTACGTCGAAAGATACGAGCAGAACGGAGTCGTGAAATACCGCCTTAAGGATTATACCACCGTGCAGGCGGTGCCCTACGACGTGCCTACGCTGGGCTACGATTCCAATATGGTGAACATGCTCAGATGCTGGTCGGCGAAGGCCACGAAGACCCTCGACATGCCCTCCTTCAACCGCGGCGAATACACCCGCGCGATAGAGGAAAAGGAGCTTGCCGAGGTTATCAGCAAGGTGCTTTATCCCGACGACAACCACATCGAGGGCAAGGAGCTGCGCCTTAAGCAGCAGTACTTCCTGTCCAGCGCGTCCGTACAGTACGCGGTGGAGGACTTTATTAAGGTATACGGCCGGAATTTCGATATATTCCCGGATAAGGTCGCCCTGCACGTAAACGATACCCATCCCGGCATGGCGATACCCGAGCTCATGCGCATACTCATGGACGAGGAGGGGCTTTCCTGGGAAAAGGCGGAGGATATAACCCGCCGCACGTTCGCCTATACCAACCACACCGTTATGGCGGAGGCGCTCGAAAAGTGGCCGGAGGACATGGTCAGCCGGCTGCTGCCCCGCATTTACATGATACTGCAGGAGATCAACCGGCGCGAGTGCGCGGCGCTGTGGGAGTATTTCCCCGGCCAGTGGGAGCGCATCGGACGCATGGCGGTGATCGGCTACGGCTACGTGAACATGGCAAATCTGTGCGTGTACATGGGCCACAGCGTGAACGGCGTGAGCAAGATACACACCGACATACTCAAAAAAAGCGTTTTCCACGATTTCTACCTGACCGAGCCCTCGAAGTTCATCGCGATCACGAACGGCATAACCCACCGCCGCTGGCTGATGATGGCGAATTACCGCCTGTCCACGCTGATAGACGAGGCGATAGGCGACGCGTGGCGCAAGGATTACGAAAAGCTCGCGGAGCTTGAGCGCTTCAAGGACGACGCAGCTTTCAGGCAGAAGTTTTTCGAGGTCAAAAAGGCCAATAAAGAAAGGCTTTCAAAGCGCCTGACCGCCTCGCAGAACACCGCTTTGCGCACGGACGACATGTTCGACGTGCAGGCGAAGCGGCTGCACGAGTACAAGCGCCAGCTTCTGAACGCGCTGTCCATACTCATACTGTACAACCGCATAAAGGACAATCCCGACGCCAGCGCGAACGTGCAGCCGCGCACGTACGTATTCGGCGCGAAGGCCGCGCCCGGCTATTACAGGGCGAAGCTCATAATCCGCCTGATAAACGAGATAGGCCGCCTGGTCAACAACGATCCCGTCGCGTCCAGATACATGAAGGTGGTGTTCGTGGAAAACTACTGCGTGTCCGTGGCGGAGGACCTGATCCCGGCGGCGGACGTGTCTGAGCAGCTTTCCACCGCGGGCAAGGAGGCCAGCGGCACCGGCAACATGAAGTTCATGATGAACGGCGCGATAACGCTGGGCACGCTGGACGGCGCGAACGTGGAGATACTCGACGCGGTGGGCAGCGAGAACATACACATTTTCGGTATGACCGCCGAGCAGGTGGAGGCCGCGAGCATGCAGCCCAGCCGCGCGAGCGCGATATTCGAGACCAATCCCGAGATACGCCGCGTGCTCACGCAGCTGATAGACGGCACGCTGTGTCCCGAGCAGCCGGGGCTGTTCCGCGACATTTACCATTCGCTGCTCTTCGGCGAGGGCAGCAGCTTCGCGGATCAGTACTTCGTGCTGAGCGATCTGCCCGGTTACGTGCGCGCGCGCGAAAATCTCGTAAGGGATTACGCCGACCGCGACAGCTGGGTCAGAAAGGCGATAGTGAACGTGGCGCGAAGCTGGATATTCGCCTCCGACCGCGTCATCAAGGAATACAACGAGAAGATCTGGCATCTGGACGAGGTGCGTCTGTGATACGCGCCCGCCACGATCCGTATTCGTTTATCGACCGCTTCCCGCAGGGCGCGTGCGCTGCGGGGAGCGTTGTTTGTTTGCGCGTGAATTGTCCCGACGCGCCGCAGAACGTGTACGTGCGCCTGTGGCGGGGCGTGGACGAGGAATGGCTGCCCATGCGGCCCGTGAGCGGCGGCATGTACGAGGCGCACGTGAGCGTGGGCACGAACGCGGGGCTTTTGTGGTACTATTTCGTTATAGACCTTTGCGGCGGGGAGCGCTTTTATCTGGGCAAGCCGATAGGCGGCGCGTGCGCGCTGTACGATCACGAGCCGCCCTCCTTTCAGATAACCGTGTACTCGGCGGCGTTTACAAGCCCCGAATGGATGCGCGAAAGCGTGATGATGCAGATAATGCCGGATCGCTTTTATATCGGCTCGCGCGGCAAAGTGCCTCCCCACGGGCGGGGCGCGTATCTGCACGAAAGCTGGTACGAACCGCCGGATCTGTGCCGAAACGGCGACGACGAGGAGGCCGTGGATTTTTTCGGCGGCACGTTAAACGGTATACGCGAAAAGCTGCCCTTCCTTAAGGACATGGGCGTGCGCGCCGTGTACCTTACGCCCATATTCCGCGCGCGCTCGAACCACAAATACGACACCGCGGACTATATGCAGATAGACCCCTCCTTCGGCACGGAGGAGGACCTTAAGGGGCTCTGCGCGGACGCGGCGGCGGAAAGCATGCACGTGGTGCTGGACGGCGTATTTTCCCATACCGGCGCGGACAGCCGCTATTTCAACAAATACGGCACCTACCGCACGAAGGGCGCGTACAACAAATACGGCGAGTCCCCGTATTCGCCGTGGTACCGCTTTTTGGACGGGCGGGATGATTACGACAGCTGGTGGGGCATACACACGCTGCCCAAGCTCAACCAGACCGAGCCCTCGTTTATGGAGTTCGCGGTGACGGGACGAGACAGCGTGATTTCGCATTATCTTAGGTGCGGCGTGTCCGGCTGGCGGCTGGACGTGGCGGACGAGCTGCCGATGGAGTTCATCCGCGCCGTGCGCGCGCGTGTAAAGCAAGAAAACCCCGATGCGTGCGTGATAGGCGAGGTGTGGGAGGACGTCACCAACAAAATCGCCTACGGCAGACAAAGGTGCTACGCTACAGGCGACACGCTGGATTCCGCGATGAACTACCCGCTGCGCGAAAACGTGATAAACTTCCTGCTCGGGCGCGAAAACGCCCGCGTGTTCGAGGAATTTCTGAACTATCAGCACAGCACGCTGCCGCGTCCGATGCTGTATTCGATGATGAACCTGCTGGGCAGTCACGACAAGCCCCGCATTATAAACGTGCTCGCCGGACAGCAGAATCTCGAGCCCCCGCGCGAGCACAGACGCTTTATACCCCTTTCGAGGTCTGATTACGAGCGCGGAAAGGCGCGCTTCATACAGGCCTTCGCGCTGGTGTGCAGCCTGCCCGGCATGCCTATGCTGTATTACGGCGACGACGCGGGCCTGACCGGCATGGGCGACCCGTTCTGCCGCGGCACGTACCCCTGGGGACGCGGGGACAGCGAGCTGCACAGCGAGATAAAACGCTTAATATGCGAAAGAAACGCCTCCAAAGCGCTGAAACAAGGCGAAACCCTGATCCGCGCCCTGAACGACGACACCATAGAAATAAGACGCACCTTCGCAGAAGAGGAAAAGGTGTATAGGCTCAGGAGGGAAGGGTAGGAGGGGCGCGAAGCCGCGGAATGGCACGAGCGCGACCGAGTAAAGGCTTCCCCTTGAGGGGCGCGCAGCGCGGTTCGGTAGTGAATGACAGTCCAGTGGACTGTCAGAGCTGAACCGTGACCGAGCCCGCAGGCGAGAAGGCATGAGCACGCGCCCCTCAACAAAGCCATTATTCCCTTTCCAGATAAAATTCCTTTTGAAAACCACCCGAATTTCCCTCTTAAAACCGCTGAAAACACAAATAAACGTTGACGGTTGGCTTATATTATGGTAAAATTAATAGAAAGCAAAACTTACTGCCGGGCGCTTGCAAACGGCGGGGAGGGCGCGTTCGCGCCGGAATACAGGAGGATGGGAACATGAGGCTTATAAAGGCGATATTCGTACTTGCGCTGATCGCGGCTGTGGCGCTCTGCGCGTCCGCGCCGGCGGAAAACACGCTGCAATTGCCCGCGGGGCTCAGCGTAGTAGGCGAGAGGGCGTTTTACGGCAGCGCCTCGCTTGAGAGCGTAACAGTGCCCGAGGGCGCGCAGGAGATACGCGCCGGGGCGTTCGCATACAGCTCCCTGAGCGAAATAAGCCTGCCTTCGTCGCTTACGTACATCGCGGACGACGCGTTCGAGTATGTGACGGGGCTTACGATTTACGGCTATTCCGGCTCCTGCGCCGAGACCTATGCGACAGAGCACAATATCACGTTTGTTGCGATAGACGAAAGCGGAGAAGACACGAGCGACTACACATTCGATATCATAGACGATACCACCTGCCGTATCACCGGCTACACCGGCAGCGAGACCGGATTAACGCTTCCCTCCGAATGGACGGACGATGGGGGAGTGACCAGGACCGTCACTGCTATCGGTCAGTATGCGTTTGGCTATAACAGAGCGATTACTTCAGTTATCATTCCTGCAAGCGTAACCTCTTTAGACGATTATGCGTTTGCTTGGTGCAGCGGCCTTACCAACGTAGTTATCCCGGAAGGAGTAGTACGGATCGGTATAGGTGTATTCCAGTATTGCGACAGCCTGACAGAGATTGCAGTACCTGCTTCCGTCACATTTATCAACTACCATGCGTTTGCTTCCCGCGGCGCTCTGACGCAGATAACGGTTGACACCGACAACCCCAATTATGTTTCTATAGACGGTGTTCTGTACGACAAAGACGTGACCACCCTTCACACCTGGCCTGCCGGAAAGAGCGATTTTTCCCTGCCGGAAAGCGTGACGGCGATTGGTACCGGAGCGTTCTACACCAATGAATCGCTCACGTCTATCATGCTGCCAGACAGTATCACCACGATCGGCGGTACTGCGTTTATGGGCTGCACAGGCCTGTCTCATATTGATATCCCCTATGGCGTCATCTCAATCGGCAGCAATGCTTTCGGCTTCTGCTACAACTTAAGAAGCATCGATATCCCTGCCAGTGTGACGTCGCTGGACAACGACCTGTTTATGGACTGTAAAAACCTGACCGAAATCAATATCTCTAATGATAATGAGTTTTTTTCGACTTATGATGGTGTGGTGTACAATAAAAACAAGACCGTTCTGGTTTGCTGTCCTCCTGGCCGGGATTACGCAGATGTTCTTGGAAGTGTGACCCGGATAGAGAATAATGCATTTTATGGCTGCGACAAACTGAACTATATATGGCTGCCGGACAGCGTAACGTACATCGGATTTTCGGCATTTCTTCAGTGTACAGGCCTGACAGAGATCAATCTGCCCTCCAACGTCACCTATATCGGGATGTATGCATTTGCGCACTGCTCAGGCTTGACCAGAGTTGTCATGAAAGAAAACGTAACGGCAATAGCACAATATGCATTTTACAACTGTGCAAATTTGGCAAGCATCACTATCCCTGACAGCGTAACACAGATTGGCATGAATGCCTTTACAGGCTGTAAAGACGGATTCGTCATCTGCTGCCATGAAGGCAGCTATGCCGAGACTTATGCTATTCAGAACAATATAAGCTGCTTTATTATTGGAGACTATGTCTTTGATATTAATAGCGAAGATGAATGCTCTATTTCTGGCTATACAGGCAGCGAAACAGAACTGATACTGCCCAGCAGCTGGACGGACGAATTCGGGGTAACGAGAAACGTTGTAGGTCTGGAAAGCAATGCGCTGTCTAATAATCCGAATCTCATTTCCGTAACCATACCGGAAAGTATAACCTACATAGGAATGTATGTGTTTGGTTACGATGATTCCCTGACGGAAATAATCGTTGCCGAGGGCAATCCATGCTATTCGAGCGAAGACGGTGTGGTGTATAATAAGAACAAAACAAGCCTGATCCGCTGCGCTTCGGGCAAAACAAGCGTTTCCATTCCGGAGAGTGTGACGGAGATAGGGGACTTTGCGTTCACGGGATGCCGCAATCTGACTGAAATAACCATACCGGAAAGCGTAATTACCATCTACGGCGGCGCGTTCTTGGACTGCAGCAGCCTAACGAGCATACATCTGTCATCGGGCATTACATACTTTGAAAGAGACGGAATAAACGGCTGCAGCAGCCTGAGCAGTATAACGGTTTCTGCAGGCAGCGAGTATTATGCGTCAGAAGACGGCGTGCTGTACAATAATGATAAAACGCGCCTGATCTGCTGCCCTGCGGGCAAAACGAGCGTGTCGGTTCCCGTAAGCGTAAATACGATAGCATATGCCGCGTTTGCGGACTGCGTCAACCTGACGGAAATCAGTCTGCCCGCGAGCGTTACCACGATAGAGGGCGAGGCGTTCCGCGGATGCTCGGGTCTGGTTAGCTTCGTAATTCCCAACGGCGTACAGTTGATAGAATACAATACGTTCTGCAACTGCTCAAGCCTGACGAGCCTGACCATCCCGGCCAGCGTAACGTTTATAGACGCAGATACGGCTTTATATGGCAACAGCGAAAACCTTGTGATCTACTGCGTGGAAGGCAGCTATGCCGAGACCTACGCGATAGAAAACAATATTAACTATGCCTACATAAGCGAAGAAGTGCCGGACACGAGCGATTACACATTCGAAGTCATAGACGAAAATACCTGCGAGATCACCGGCTATACGGGCAGCGATACGGTGCTGGTTCTGCCGCAGCTGTCCCCGGATGGACTCACGGTGACCGCAATAGGAGACCGTGCATTCGCATCCTCAGGCAGCCTGACGAGCGTAACTATCCCGGATGGGGTGACGAGCATAGGTACAGAGGCGTTCTATTACTGCACGGGTCTTACGAGCATAACTATCCCTGACAGTGTGACGAGCCTTGGTATGGGCGCGGTCTGCTTCTGTAGCGGTCTGACCGAAATAACGATCCCTTACGGCGTAACGAGCGTGACTGATTGGGCGTTCACAGGCTGCAGCGGTTTGACTGACTTGACTATCCCAAACAGCGTGACGGAAATCAGAGAGGGCGCGTTTTCCAACTGCTCCAGCCTGACCAGCATAACCATCCCAAACGGAGTATTGAGCATAGGCAAACATGCGTTCGAATCCTGCACTAATCTGACCCAAATCATCCTGCCCGCGTCCGTGACCTTCATCGAGGGAAATGCCTTTAATAACACTGACAACGTTACGATCACCGCTCCGGCGGGCTCCTACGCCGAAACCTATGCAAACGACAACAACATTCCCTTCGAAGCGCTTTCAGACGCCGTTACCGTCACCATCTGGCACACGCTTTCGAGCGGGCAGAGCGCTTATCTGCAGAGCTGCGCGGACAGCTTCAATTCCGCGCACGACGGGTATCAGGTGGAGCTCGTATCGAAGAATAACGGCTCGTTTACAAGCGAACTGGAGGAAGCCGTGCTTGACGGAACCGGCCCCGACATCATACTCAATTACGCCTCCGCCGCGACGGAGTACGTGGAGTCGGGACGCGCGGCGAATCTCGACGCGTACATCTATTCCGGCTCAGCGGGCATAGCCGGCTTCGACGAAAGCCTGCCTGAGGGCATACTGGAGGGCGAGATAAACGGCTTCTCCGACGGCCATATCCATTTCCTGCCCGCGTATACCACGGGGCCCGTGCTGTACTACAATAAAACGCTGTTCGACGAGCTGGCGCTGAGCGTTCCGACCAGCTGGACAGAGCTTGAGGCCGCCTGCCGCGAAATCAGGCAGCAGAAGGGCATACCCGGCGTGGGCCTGGATTCGCTGACCGACTGCATACAGGCGCTCATAATGGAAAGCGGCAGCGGGTATATAGACGTGCAGAACAACTGCGTCGCGTTCGACACAAATGCTGCGAAGGAACAGCTTGAGTGGCTGATAGACTGCGTAAACGAGGGCCTGTTCCTGACAGAAGCGACGATGGACTACTTCTCCAATGATTTTACGGAAGGCGCGTGCGCGGCGTATATCGGCTCGTCCGCGGGCTATGCGTATATAATGCCTGAGGACTTCGAATTCGCTATAGCGCCGATGCCCTGCGACAACTGGTATCCCACGTGGAACCGCGGGCCTATCGTGTTCGACTACGACGACTCCGCGCGCGTGCAGGGCGCCTATGAGTTCGTTAAATACTTCATATCTCCCGAGGTCAATTTCGGCTGGGTGCAGGCCGTGCAGGGCCTGTCGCCGTACGCGGGCACGCGCGCGCTGCCTGCTTACAGCACTTATCTTTCCGGAGAAACGATCGCTGCCCAGAGCCTGAGAGCGGTAAACGCGAACATGGACAAAGCGGGCGCGCTGCCAAACGTAAAAGGCGCGGCCGCGGTGCGCAGTAATCTGTCAAGCTTCGTGAAAAACGTGGTAAAAGGCGCGAACTTCGAAGAAGCCTGGAACGCCTGCATAAGCGCCTGCAACGCCGCGCTGCAGTGAGGGAGTCCCGCTAAAAACAGGACGCAGCGCCTCAAATCTGCGATTAGAGGCGCTGCGCCTTGCACCCGGAAATTTCCGCAGAAATTTCAGCAAAAATTGCAAACCTGCTGCAGCCCATCCAAAAGCCGAACGTTTTATCCAAGCACCTTATTGAGCTACAAAAAAGCCCCCCCCGATTGAAATGAAGCGCAGCTTCATTTCAATCGAAGGGGCTGCGCAAGCAGCCCCGTTTTTTAGATTTTCTTAAGATATCCTCCGTACATATAGCCGGTCTTGCCGTTGTACGTTACGTGCCACCAGGAGGAGGCGCTGCTCAGCACCTTGACCTTCGCGCCCTTGGGTGCGGAGCCCAGCTTCTTGGTGTCCTTGCTCTTGCCCGCGCGCAGCACCAGCGCGGACGCAGTCACTCTGGCGTAGGTGCTGGTGGAGCCGCCGCCGCCGCTTCCGCCGGAGCTCGTGCTTACCAGCGACTTATGCACGAAGCCCTGCGTGCCGCCCTTTTCCACAAGATAGAACTCGCCGTTCGTGCCGAGTATCTTAATGGACGCGCCGTTTTTGAGAGTGGTGATTATCGCGCTGGACATGCTCGCGCCCGCGCGCAGGTTCGCGCTGCCGCTGCACTTGATCTTGGCGGACTTGCTGCCCGTGTAGGTCGTGCCGGACGCGTATTCGCTGCCGTTGCCGCTTATGTAAAGGTTCTTGATGTAGCCTTCCTTGCTGTCTGAGGTCTTGACCTTGCTCCAGATCGAGCCGGCCGAGGTCACGGTGATGCTGTCGCCGTCCTTCAGATAACCCGCGGCGCCGTATTTCGTGCCGGGACCCTTGCGCAGCGTTATGGAACCGGACTTATGCGCCAGCTTGACGGTTTCGGCGTCTGCAAACAGCAGCATCGTAAACGTCATGCAGATCATTAGTATGATCGATACGATTTTCTTTGTCATATGTATACACCTCCATCGTGCGATATTATACCTTATAGCAAGTAAGCTTTATTTACTTTCCTATAACCAATCTAATAACATTCAGTATATGCGCGGATATAAATCTCAATAATTTCTTAACAACATACCGAAGTCTGTCACAGAGGCGGATTTCGAGTTTCCACTTGTGCGTTCGGGAAATTCGTGTTATAATCGGTTTATCAAGCTGCGGAGTGCGATTATGCCCAAAAAGCTGCGTTCGTTTTTCAAAAGCACGTTCGTGCGTTATATCGTGTCTTACATACTGCTTACGGCGCTTTTGGTGGGCGGTATCACGCTGTACATGTACAGCTATTACCGCAAAAGCGTGTATTCGTCCGTGATCTCCGGGGAGACCTCACTGGCGTGGCAGATAAAATACATGACGGACGGATATTTTTCCGCGCTGGGAAATTTCGCCTCCCGCATGGACGCGCAGCCCGGCGAAAACGCGCGCGCGCAGGCGCTTCAAAGCTTTTACCTGCCCTGCGAGGGCGCGCATACATACGTTTATCTTGACAGCGGGCGCGTTATAAGCGCGCAGGGCGGAACGGGCTTTTCCGAATTTGCGCGCGAGGTAAGCTTTTCGGAGCTTAACGACGCGGATTTAAAAGCGCTGCTCGAAACGCGCGAATTCACGCTTTCGCCCGCGCAGAGGATAAGCGTGTACGGCGAGGAAAACGAATACGTGCCCGCGGTATATCCCTTTACCGGCGGCAGCGTGGTGTGCCTGCTGCCGCTTGGCGCGTTCGACGTGCCCGACACGCGCGACGTGAGCACCGCGTGCAGCCGCTACGTGATAAGCGGCGGGCGCATAATCACGCGCGGCGACAGCTTTTCCGTGAGCGACGAGATAATCCTGCGCGTGAGCCGTCATGTAAACAGCGAGGAGGAGATATACACCGAGACGCGGCGCATGAACGGACGCGAGCACGTGTTTATCGTCCTTGCGGGCGCGCAGGGCGAGAGCGTGTACACGTCGGTACTGACGCTTACGGGCATATACACGAAGGCCGCGAGCGTGTGGCTGGGCTTCACGGCGGTGCTGCTTTCGATAGCGCTGCCCTGCGTGATATTCATGATAATCATATCGCGGCGTAATCTTGCGCCGATACAGCGCATGAGCTCGCACTTCGGCACCGTGTCGGGCGCGCGCACTGACGACATACAGGCGATCTCGCGCGGAATAAGCGAGCTCGAAAGCCGCAATATGGAGCTTGAAACCCGCTCCCTCGCCGCGCGGCGGCATATGTTCGCGCGCGAGCTCGCGCTGGGCAGGTACGAAGACGCCGAAAGCGCGCGCGAGGCGGGCGCGGAGATCGGTCTGGACATAGCGAAGCAGTACTTCTGCGTGCTGCTGATAGGCGCGCCGCGCGAGCGCGGACGGGACGTGTATCTCGACAGCGTGCTGTCTCCCGCGCCCGAGGGCGTGGTGTGCGCGGGCACGGAGCTGCTTGAAAACGAGCAGATGCTGGTGGTGGCGTTTTCGGACGAGGTAAAGCTGCTGGACGAGTACGCGCGCGCGGTGAGCGCGCTGCCCCGCGTGCGCGCGCAGCATATCGCCGCGGCGATGAGCGGCGTGCACGACGATTTCAAAAAGCTGCCGGCTGCGTTTTTGGAGGCCACCAGCGCCTACGAAAGCCGCTTCGTGATGGGCGACGCGCACCTTTTAAGCTTCAGTGAGATCGCCTTTGCGGGCGGCAGGACGGTGCCCGCCGCCGCGGAATACGCGCGCGGCATAAAGGAGGCGCTCGCGGAGGGCGACCGTACGCGCGTGGACGAAGCGATAGGCGAGCTGACCGCGTTTTTGAAGGGCGGCGAAATGAACCTGTTCACGTTCCGGCAGGTGTACAACGACATAATAAACGCGATACTCGCCGAGGCGGGCGATTCCGGCTACAGCGGGGCGGAGATATATAACCTGTTCTCGCTGTCCGGCTGCAGGAGTCTGGACGAGCTGGACGGGATACTGCGCAGCGTGTGCGAAAGCGTGATAAACGCGCGCTCAAGCGCGGAGCGTTCGCCCCTGATACAAAAAATCATGCGCGTGATGACCGAAAACTACACGGCCAGCGATTTCAGCATAAGCCGCGCGGCGGAGCTTTCCGGCGTGACGCCGGGACGGCTGGCGGCAGAGCTCAAAACCAATATGGGCATGACGCCCAACGATTATCTGACGATGCTCAGGATGGAGGAGGCCAAAAAGCTGCTCGCGCAGACGGATCTCGCGGTAGGCGACGTATGCGGGCTGTCCGGCTATGCGGACGCGTCCTCCTTTACCCGCAGGTTCAGGCTTTACACAGGTATGACGCCGCTTGCCTACAGGCAGAGCGCGAAGGAGGGGCAGACAACGCCCGGGGAGGAGACGCAGCATGAAGAAGACGCTTAATATCGCGGTGATCGGCGCGGGAGGCATAGCAAACGCGGTGCACTTCCCCGCTTACGCCCGCATGGGGGACAGGGTAAAGCTCGTCGCCGTATGCGACGTCGTGCGCGAAAAGGCCGAGGCGGCCGCGCTCAAATACGGCATACCCTCGGTATACGAAAACTACGAGGACGTGTTCGATATACCGGGCCTGGACGCGGTGGACGTGTGCACGCCCAACTACCTGCACAGCATAATCGCGGTGAAGGCGTTAAACAGGGGACTGAACGTATTTTGCGAAAAGCCGGACGCCGTGAGCGTGAGCGAGGCCGAGCGCATGAAGGCCGCCGCCGAATTAAGCGGCAAGGTTCTTATGGTCATGCGCAACAACCGCTACATGCCCGTGAGCGCGTTTCTGAAAAGATACATAGAGGACGGCAAGCTGGGCGAGATATACGCCGCGCGCTGCGGCTGGATACGCCGGCGCGGCATACCCGGCAAGGGCGGCTGGTTCACCACGAAGGCGCAGTCGGGCGGCGGGCCGCTGATCGATCTGGGCGTGCACATGATAGACCTGACTATGTGGCTGATGGGCAATCCGAAGCCCGTGAGCGTGTCGGGCTGCACGTACAACAAGTTCGCCTCCTCCGACATAAGCGACAGCGTGAACTCCGATTTCGGCGAGAAGAAGGCGGGCGGCACGTTCGACGTGGAGGACCTCGCGATGGGCTTCATACGCTTTGAAAACGGCGCGTGCATGCAGATAGAATTCTCCTGGGCGTCGAACATAGAAAAAGAAACGCGCTTTTTCGAGCTTCGCGGCACTCAGGCGGGCGCGAGCTGGTCCGACCGCGCGGAGCGCCTGTCGATATTCACCGAGGAATACGGCAAGACCGCGGATTTCATGCCGAACATAGACAATAAGGCCTATTCGATACACGGCGCGAACCTCGAGCACTTCGTAAGCGTGCTGCTGGACGGCGCCGCGCCTATGTTCGTGCCCGAGCAGGGGCTTAACATGATAAAGATACTTGAAGCGATATACGAATCCGCCCGCAGCGGACGGGAGGTCGTATTATGAGGATACGCATACCTGACGTCATAAGCCTCGAAACAGACGGCGGCACGTATTCCGGCACGGACAGACGCCTTGCATCCGCTGACGCGTGCGTAACGTGCGAGCTGGCAGGCGACGCGCTCAGGGTAAATCTGACCGGCGGCGATACGCCGCTTATGTTCGTAAAGCTTACGTGGGATTTTACGCCCTCGGAAATGCGCACGGAGCCGGTCAGGGTGCTGTCCGACTGCTGGGAGCGCAGCTACGGAGACCTCGCGTGGGGCAGCGTGCAGCCGTATAAGCTGATGCCGTGGGCGTTCGCGGTGTCGAACGGCACCGACAGCGCGCGCGACGTAAGCACGCGCTACACCGAGTGCTGGGGCGTAAGCGTACGCCCGAAGGCGTTTTGCGCGTGGCAGTACGAAAGGCGGGGCGTGACGCTCACGCTGGATATAAGATGCGGCGGCGCGGGCGTGCGCCTTATGGGGCGCGAGCTTGCCGTGTGCGAGGTAAAAACCGGCGAATACCGCTGCATGAGCGCGTACATGGCGCTTAAACGCTTTTACGCGGGCCTGTGCAGCGACGCGCTCACGCCCGAAAAGCCCGTATACGGCTCCAACAACTGGTATTACGCCTACGGCAAAAGCAGCCGCGCGCAGATACTGCGGGACGCGGAGCTGATCTCCCGCCTGTGCGCGGGCAATCAGAACCGCCCCTACATGGTGATAGACGCGGGCTGGAGCGAACACTGGGGCAGCGCGCCGTGGGACGCGGGCAACCGCGAATTCGGCGACATGCGCACTCTCGCGCAGGAGATAGCAGCGCGCGGCGCGATACCGGGCATATGGGTGCGCTATCTTTCGGACGAGGACGGCGCGCTTAAGGATATACCGGATGCGTGGCGGCAGAAGCGGGACAGAAGATACCTCGATCCCTCGCATCCCGAGGTGCTTTCGGAGGTAAAGCGCATAACCCGCCTGCTCACGCAGGAATGGGGCTATAAGCTGATAAAGCACGATTTTTCCTGCCACGACATGTTCGGGGACTGGGGCTTCAGACGCCCGAGCTGGCTGGCGGAATACAAAGAGAGCTTCTTTGACGAAACGCGCACCTCTGCGGAGATCGCGGTTAAGCTTTATAAAACCGTATACGAAAGCGCCGCGCCCGGCACGGTGATACTCGCGTGCAACGCGCCCGGCTTCCTCACCGCGGGGCTGTGCCACATAAACCGCGCGGGCGACGACACCAGCGGCAAAAGCTGGGAGCGCACGCGCCGCATGGGCGTAAACAGCACGGCGTTCCGCTTTATGTACGACGGCGCGTTTTACAAGGCGGATCACGACTGCGTGGGCGTGACGGGTCAGATACCGTGGGAAAAGAACCGCAAATGGCTGGAGCTGGTCTCCAAAACCGGCACGCCGCTGTTCGTGTCGGTAGACCCGGACGTGCCCACGGACGCGCAGCTAAGCGAGCTTTCAGAGGCGCTGCGCCGCGCGCAGACCCAGACCGACAGCGCGGTCCCCCTCGACTGGATGGACACCTGCTGCCCCGAAAGATGGCTTATAAACGGCGAAGAAACAGAGTACGACTGGAGATAACGACTTCTGCGCCGACGGGGACGTAAAAATCCCACAGAAAAGGGACGGCAAGCCCACGCAGAAGGCGGGAAAGCCGTTCTTTTTGTGATATTCTTCTACATGTGGAAGCTGTTCCTACCTTCCAAAAAGTCAGACACTGTCTGACTTTTTGACCTGGAGCCATTATGTAGAACTATTGAAGATATATGATCCACTGGAACGCTCCTTCTACAAGAAGGAATGCGAAGAGGAGCGATATCAAAGAATGAAGTGCGCCTGCGGCGCATGAAGTGCACTGCGTGCATGAAGTGCCCTTCGGGCATGAATTGCGCCTGCGGCGCGTGAAATGCCCTGCGGGGCATGAGGCGCAAATCAATAACGGAGCGCAGCGAGAAAGCATGAGCGCAGCGCAATTCACGGCGCAGCCGATTCGTTCCTTTTTCCCGATTTCCGGGGCGGGAGTGACGATTGACAAGGGAAGGCCGTTACTATATAATGATTTCAGAACGACAGAAACTGCAGTTGCGGTAAAGGTGTAGGCAGTTCGGGTGTTTCGATAAAACAAATAAGCCGCATGAGACGAACATCCGAACTGAACAACCGTATTTGACGAAAAGGAGATATGAACTGACATGGAGAACGAAAAGCGGAGCTCGGAAAAAAACATCTGGCGCGTCGTCGCCATAACGGCGCTGATACTCTGTGTGGCGCTTGCTGCCTGCTGGGCGGCCTTGAGCCTGAAAAGTAAGCCCGCCGCCGCAAAGCCGACAAGCGGCGAGGAGGCGCTGTCTTCCTGGGCGTCTGATTCCGAGGCCAGAGACAAGCTCATTTCCTACGTAAACGCTGTAACAAAGGAAGGCGGCGAAGATTTTATTCCCATAAAAGACCGCATCGCCGTGTTCGACATGGACGGTACGCTGACGTGCGAGACGTATTATACCTATTACGACACGATGATGTTTATAGAGTACTGTCTTTATGACCATCCGGAAAGAGTATCCGACGAATTGAAGCAGATCGCCGCGTCCATAAAGCCCGGCTACGTCGCGGACGAAAACCTCGCCAGAAGCTTTGCCAAGGCCTACGCGGGGATGACGGTGGAGGAGCTGTATAACTACGCGCTCGAGTTCGGACAGAAGAAAACCGAAAGCTTCGAGAACATGCGCTACATGGACGGCTGCTATATCCCGATGGTGGAGCTGGTAAAATACCTCTACGACAACGGCTTCACGATCTATGTGATCAGCGGCACGGAGCGCACGACCACGCGCGCGATAGTGGCAAATTCCCCTATCAGCGCTTACGTGACGCCCAATCACGTTATCGGAACGGCTTTTGAAGTAAAGCAGGCCGGACACGAAAACGAATCGTCCAACATGAATTTCAAATATGAAAACGGCGACGAGCTGATCCTGACCGGCGGCTTTATCCAGAAAAACTTAAACGGCAACAAAGCCATATGGATAGAGCGGGAGATCGGGCAGCGGCCGGTGCTGGCCTTCGGCAACAGCGGCAGCGATACGAGCATGATGAATTACACCGTCGACAGCAGAAACCCCTATCCCGCGCAGGCCTACATGATCGTCGCGGACGACGACGTAAGAGAATGGGGCACGCAGGACTGGGAAGCAAAGTCGGCGGATCATCGCGCAAAGGGCTATATCCCGATCTCCATGAAAAACGACTTCGTGCGTATCTATGCAGAGGGAATAACCAAGGCCGACACGCAGTATAACGCGCCGGAGGCGGACGCTGCTTAAGGTCGAAGCGTGACGGAAAAGCGGGGCGCAGCCTGAACCGGGCGGGGAAGGGGACGGCTGCGGTTTTAAGGTATCGACTGAAGCAGCAGATGAGCTTCGAGGTCAGCGGTTCCTGCGCTGAAGGCTTTGTTTGGGTTGACTTTTAAAAGGAAAAACGATATAATTCCAAACGAAAGTCAACTGCAAGGGGGTGGTTCTATGAGCAGCATCAATCCGATTATTATGAACGCGCTGTCAGATAACGACAACATGATTACCACCTCGCTTGTTCAGAAGCTCGGATTTTCCAAGCAGACTCTGACCAATTATGTGAAAGCAGGACTGCTGGAAAGGGTCAGACAGGGTGTTTATATTATCCCTGACGCTGTGCACGACGATATGTACACGCTGATGCTCAGGTCTGAAAGCATCGTATTTTCGCATGAAAGCGCTTTGTTTCTGCATGGCATTTCCGACCGGACTCCGTTCGTGCATACGATCACCATGCCCAGCAACAAATCCGTACCGGGTTCGATTAAGGATGAGTGTGTCTGTTTTTATATAAAACCTGCGTGGCACAAGCTCGGTTTAACGGAAAAGCCGACCACATTCGGACATCTGGTAAGATGTTATGACGTTGAGCGCACGATCTGCGATTTTTTGCAGACCCGGGATCGCTGTGACAAGGAAACGGTGATCTCTGCCATCAAAAACTTCGCGGCTTCTGACAAGAAGGATCTGAACAGGCTTTCCGCCTATGCTGAGGTATTCAAAGTGGACGGAGAACTCAGAAAATATTTGGAGGTGCTGCTATGAGCTCAAAGGCGATGAGTCTGAAAGCCAACGAGCTCCAAAACATGTGGGAAAAGTATCGGCAAAGGTTTACCTATGCGGGTGGAATCGGGTATACGGATATCATGAAAGCACTGCGGAAATTGCTTTTGTGACGACTCAGGGGCAGAGACGGAAATGCGTTCAGGGACGGTCTGAAGCTGAAATAAGCTCAGCATGCGCTTCTTCCGCTGCCCTCACGGGGGCGGAAGAGGCGCGGAATACTAAAATCACCAAATAATAAAATTTGTTTGAACAGACTGTACAAACAAGTTGTTTTGGTATATAATACGGGTAAAAAGGGATGCTGAAAGATGACCGTTGATTGTGAATACAAAATCAGAGACGACATAGGTTTTATTCTCGAAGCTGAAGGAATAAACAAGCTTGAGCTGTCAGAGGCGACCGGGTTATCGAGAACGACGCTCGATTCGATAGAAAAAAAGGGCACTGCCACTAATGAAGTCTGTGAAAAGCTGTATTCATATATATACGAACAGGATTATCGGCTGAATTCGGTTAAAGAAGAGCTGATAAAAGAAAAGTATGGAAACGTGTTGTTCCATGGTTCAAAATACGGTCTGTCGGAAGTGACGGTTTCAGGCTCGAGAAACAATTGTGATTTTGGAAACGGTTTTTATTTAGGTCAGACCTATCGCCAGGCGTTATCGTTTGTGTGTGAATATGATAAATCTTCGGTGTATTCGTTCAGGTATTCGTTTGATGGACTGAAAAAGATAGAATTTGACTGTTCGTTGGACTGGATGCTTGCGATTTGCTATTTCAGGGGCACGATAAAACAATACGCTCAAAGCAGCATGGTTCAGCAGATCGTCAATAAAGTAAAAGATGCGGATATCGTGATTGCGCCGATAGCGGACAATAAGATGTTTTATGTGATGTCACAATTTGCGGAGGGAGAGATCAATGCAGACGCAGCTCTTCATTCGTTGTCGGCATCCGGCTTAGGCTCTCAGTATATTATAAAAACAGAGAAAGCATTAAGCAAATGTATCCCGATAGAGAGGTATTATCTTTCCGTACCGGAACGGGAGGATTGCAGAAGCACGCTGATAGAGAGAGGCTATGTGATAGATACAAAGCTCAAGCTGGCAAAAAGGCAGTTTAAAGAGGGCCTGTACATCGAGGAGCTGTTAAAATGAAAAAGTTTGATCACGACGGCCTTTTATTGGCGGAATATCAGGGAAAGCTGTTTGAAAGATCGACAGAATTAAGCTGTTCTTCCGCAGTTTTTCTCAGAAGGTTTCTGCATTCGGAGCTTGTCAGGAAGCTGGACAAAAACGACGCAACACTTCTGACACTGGATGTAAACGAAGGAATAGAAAGCATTCAGAATCAATTTGGGAAATCTGATTACGGCAGAATAAAATACTCAAAAAGCGCAATGTTTTGGATGGGCTATATGTACAGATATCTTTCATATACGAGGGGAGTTACGACTAAGTTTGCGATGAAGCTGTTTCCTTATAAGCAGTTAAATAACGTTTATTACTCGTTTCACACTCAGGACCCTGAATGGTGCGTACAAAGCTTACTGGAAATGAACGGCCGAAGCGAAAATGTCTTTGACAATAACCTCAGATTGAAAGCAGCGATATACGCCCGAGGCGATTATTAAACTTGTTTGTATCGACTGTACAAACAAGTTATAGTTTTTGTCCCTGTTATAAGCAAAAACACGCAGGAGATATCACAATGAAAAGGAAATCAAAACCACGCAGGCGATTGCCTTCGATCCCTGCACCCACGGCTGCTGCATGGTCGGCGGCAGAGTCGGCGACGCGTTTAAGGACGGTCTGAAGCTGAAATAAGCTCAGCATGCGCCCTCGCTGCCGTAACAGGCGACGGGAGCGGCGCCCGGAAAGGGCTTGCGGAGGGCAGGAGAATGGAAACCAAATGGATGGGCGGCTTTGAAATCAAGGTCATTTCCGAAAACGGCGAAGCCGTGATCTCTGCAAACAGAGAGGGACTGCTCTCGCTGGCGGAGCATCTTAAGGCGCTTGCGGAGGGAAAGCCCGGAGATCACGTTCATTATGACGAGCACAACGCACTTGTTGCAGGCTCGGCGGAATTGATAATCGAAAAAGTTCGGTAAATACTTATTTATAAAACGTACTGCCGCGCCGCCCTCACAGGCGGCGGGATAAGAGGCGGATACGGACAGAGGCGGATACATGAGCAACATCAATAACAATTTCGATCTGCAGGAATACCTGACACAAGGCGTGGAGGGCGTGATCGCCGAAGCGGTCAGGGCGACCTTGAAAAACCCCAGAGAAAGCGCGTTCATGCTGAAATTCGCGTCTGCGGCCAAGGCGGCGTCCAAAAAACGCAGAAAGCTTGAGGACGCCGGCGAGCACGTGCCCACCTTCCTTATCGCCAGCATCACCAGCAAGTGCAACCTGCACTGCGCGGGCTGCTATTCGCGCTGCAATCACGCAACCGTGGACGCAGAGCCGGTCAGCCAGCTTACGGACGAAGAGTGGCTGCGCATATTTAACGAGGCGGAGGAGCTGGGCGTCAGCTTCATCCTTCTGGCCGGCGGGGAGCCGCTGCTCAGGCGGGACATTATCGAGGCAGCCGGAAAGCAGCCAAATATCATGTTCCCGATCTTTACGAACGGGACGTTTATGGACGAGCGGTATTTCGAACTGTTCGGCCGCTGCCGTAATCTGCTGCCGGTAATGAGCATAGAGGGCGGATGCGAGATAACGGATTCAAGGCGCGGCAAGGGCGTTTACGACCGCCTGATTCAGAACATGGAGGAGCTTAAGCGGCGCGGACTGATATTCGGCGCGTCCGTCACGGTGACGACGGAAAACGTCCGCGAGGTCACGAACGAGAAGTTTATGAATTCGCTTTCCGAGCGCGGCTGCAAGGTCGTGATATTCGTGGAATTCGTTCCCGTAACGGAGGAAAGCAGGGAGCTTGCCCCGGGAGACAGTGAGCGGGAATATCTGGCAGGCGAAATCGACCGTCTGCGCAGGGAGCGTCCGGAAATGGTATACATCTCCTTCCCGGGCGACGAAAAAAGCTCCGGCGGCTGCGTGGCGGCAGGGCGCGGCTTCTTCCATATAAACTCCCACGGCGGGGCGGAGCCGTGTCCTTTCTCGCCGTATTCGGATATAAACGTCAGAAACGCCTCCCTGTGCGAGGCGCTGCACTCGCCGCTTTTTACGGCGCTGCGCGACGGAGGCATACTGATGGACGAGCACGAGGGCGGCTGCGTCCTTTACGAAAAGCGCGAGCTTGTCGAGAGCATTTTAGCTGGCAAGGCTGTTTAAAGGAGGATATGTATCATGAAGACCGGAATCGTCATTCTTTCGATTTCAGCGCGGACGTACGCGCTTTACGCGTCATGAAGCCGCTCGTCGTCGCGGCAGACATGTACGGCTGCCCGAACCGCTGCCTGCACTGCTGGCTGGGGCATATGCCAAGCCGCGTCATGGAATCCGGCGCGGACAGCTGGATAGTGGACAAATTCAGGCCGTATTTTGATAAAATCACGTTTTTCAGCTGGCTGCGGGAGCCGGATTTCTGCCCCGATTACCGCGCGCGTTGGGAAAGAGACAAGGCGCTGTGCGTAAACGCCGTGCCGCCGCGCTTCGAGCTTGCAAGCTTTTGGCGTCTGGCGCGGGAGAGCGAATACGCCGCGTTCCTTAAGCAGGCGGGCGTGGGCTGCGTGCAGCTTACGTTTTTCGGCGGGGAGCAGACCACGGATAAGTACGTCGGGCGCAAGGGCGCGTTTAAGGAGCTGCTGAAGGCCACGGACGTGCTGCTCGAGCACGGGATAAGCCCCCGCTGGCAGGCGTTCATAAACGAGGAAAACAAGGGCGAAATAGCGTATCTTCTCAGTCTTTCGGAGGAATTGGAGCTTAAGCGCCGCGCGGAGGCGTTTAAAGGCGTGTTCCGCTTTTTCGTGCACGCGGGCAGCTGCGACGGCGAAAACCAAAAGCTGTACGGCATCCGCATATGCAGGCAGCATATACCCCGCGAGCTTATACCGTATTATCTGGATTACGACAAGCTGTTTACCGAACGGGAGCTTTGCAAAATGTGGGCGCGCGAGCAGACCCCTGTTCTGCCCCACAACGAAAACGAGATAGTGATATACGTATCGAACACATACGACCTGTTTTTCAATTTCACGCATATGCGGCCCGAATGGCGGATAGGCAATCTTAAGACCGATCCGATTGGCGAGCTCGTGCGCCGCATCGTGCAGGAGGACATCCCCGCGCTCAGAAAAGCGCGCGATATTACGCTGGGCGAGCTGACGCGCCGCTACGGCGACCCATGCTCGGACAGAGTATTCGAGCCGGAGGATTACCGTATGTACCTTTTGAACCGGCATCTGGCATAAGGAGAGGACAATATGCGTACACTTATCGTCTGGGGCGCGGGACGCATCGGCAGGGGCTTCGTGGCGGACATTTTCAGGCAGTCGCCGGATTTCCGCCTTGTATTCGTGGACAAGGACGCGCGACTGGTTGACGCGCTGCGCGCGCGGGGCGCGTATACCGTAGCCAAAGCCGCGCGGGAGGGCATTTTTCGCACGCGTGTCGAGGGCGGCTTTACGGCGCTGCACACCTCTGAAAGCGCGGCGATACAGGCGTATTTCGACGAGCCGGAGCTGCTTTTGGATATCGCCCTGCACGCGCCGGTGCTGGAAGAGGCCGCGGACATGCTGTGTCCGTTTATCGAGCGCCGCGCGATAAACGCTCTGCCCATGGACATACTGATGAACGTGAACATGGCGCGTCCGGACGTGCGCTTCAGGCAGCTGCTGAACGCGCGCCTGAGCGCGGCGGGACGGGAATATCTCGCCCGCGGAGTGGGCATAAGCGGCATATTCGCCATGTGCATATCCCCCTTCGCGCCCGACTGGCTCAAAGCCGAGGACCCCCTCGCGCTGTGGAACAACGGCTGGAGCGAGCAGGCGATCAGCGCGGACGCGCTTGTCTGCCCGCCGCCCGTGCTGCCCCGGCTGCGCCTGACGCACGACATCGAACGCGAGGAGACCCGCAAGCTCTACACCCTCAACATGGCGCACGCGTTTTTGTGCTATCTCGGCCTGCCCGCGGGCTTCAAAACCGCGCTCGAAGCGGTATCAGACCCCGCCATGAGACGCGCGCTCGAAACTGCGCTTATGGAGGCGAGTCTGGGGCTTATACACGAATTCGGCTTTACGGACGCGGAAATGAATGCGTGGCGCGAAACGATACTCTCGCTTCTGGAAAACCCGTATATCGAGGACGATCTGCAGCGGCTGGGCGCGGATTCCCGCCGCAAGCTGGGCGCCTTCGACCGCCTGGCCGGTCCGGCGCGGCTGTGCCTTAAGGCGGGCGGCGCGCCCGTCAGCCTTGCGCGCGCTCTCAGGGCGGGCTACGAATACGAAAACGACGACGCGGGCACGCGCGAGGTGCGCGCCTTCGTCAAAACGCAAGGACTCGAAGCGGCGCTCACGAAGTACAGCTCCCTCACCCCCGGGGACGGCCTGTACGAGCTCGTGCTCGAAAGCCGCCTGTGACCGGGACGGCGGAGGCGGCAAATGGACGTTGACGCGATACGGGCGGAAATCTTCAGCCTGCGGAACGCGGAGTACGCCGCGGTTAATTAGGCTCGTATCAGGCGCAGCGGCGGAGAGTATCGTCGGCGTACGCACTCCGGAACTCAAAAACCACCTAAAAACGCTTAAAATCACGGAGAAATGAATGCTTTGTTTCATCGAACAAAGTTTTCTTGTCGTACTTATAATAAGGAGCAAACATGAAAAAAAGATATTCACAAGATGGTACAGAGAGAGTTGCTCTTACTGGTATTCTAGAAGAGTTCAGAAATGCGCTCGAAGATGAGATTAAGGAGATTGAAAAATCAGGTCAGTCTTCTATTCTCTTGTCTAATGGGCAAAGACTTGATCATCCTGGTCAGGGTTTTTGGTATCGTTTTAGTACGACATACGTTCCGGCAATGCCACCGGATACTCCTTGTAAAATCATATTGGGCACTGCTGAATATGAAGTAACAGTAGTGCAATTCGACGACAATTCTGTTATAGTAGTATCGAATAAGATTATCAACGAGTCTTTAGCAAAAGCACGTCTTGAGAATGGTTCAACCATCTTAATGGAAAAACTGATTCATTGCATAGAAGAAAACTCAAACAAAGAGAATACATTAGGCAACCATTTGTTCAAAGAGAATGGGAGTGTTTATCTTGCAAAGCAAATCTATTTTTATGATGATTTGGAATTAGATTATACAGAAAACAACGCAGAACAAAACAGAGCAATATCAGCGGCATTAACCTACGATGTAACATACATTTGGGGACCGCCGGGCACGGGAAAGACTACGGTTATCGGGAAAATCGTCAACGAATTATTTAAACATAATCGTTCTGTTCTTATAGTGTCACACACAAATACTGCTGTCGATGCAGCTATAGCTCAGGCTGACAAGTCGTTCAGTGACAGTAAAACAGATGAACGCTCGATTTTACCTTATCCTATTCTGCGACTCGGTACCCCAAGCAGACAATTACCCGAAAGAGTGTTATTAAAGAGTCACATAGACGAACTTGGTGCCGAACTGTACGCTAAACAGGAAAATCTTGAAAAACAAAAAGCAGATATTAGTAAGATAATTGCCAATATATCGATTGCTGTGGCAAAATATACGTGGATAAAAACAAGCCAAATCGGTAAATTGGAGTTTTTGGTAACTACTCGTAAAATGTATAAAAAACAAATCGGTGTGTTTCAAGAGAGAATCAATAATCTTGAAACAGAAAAAAAGAAAGAATGTGCTGCGCATCCTGAATACGAAGCTTATAATTCGATGTTAGCTGATTTGTCATCCTTGTATTTGGAACTGGAAGTACGAATAAGCGAAAGAAATAAAACAGAGAATAATCTAAATGCAATAAAAAAACATATGGAAAGCGTGCAAGAAGAAATAAAAAAACACACTATATACAACGAATTACGAACAAAGCAGGAAAAATATAAATCATTGAACTTCCTGAAAACAGAAAAAGAAAAAGCCGACGCAGTTATTGCATCAATAGACTGTGAAATTAAGAAGCTGAAAGAGAACAAAAGAAAACATGATCAGGTATTGCGTGATTATGAGAACAAAAACTCTTTGTCCAGATTATTTTCGAGCAAAAAAACTTTTGAACAAGCAAAAGAAAAGCGCTCTGAAATAAAAAAGAGTATAAAAGAATTAGAAACAGAATATGAAAAAACTGTCGAATTGGGAAAAGAATATAAAAGACAAATTGATGAGGTTGAGCTTATTAATGCACAATTATCTGCTTTGGTACCTTTAAAAAATGTCGAATACTGGAAAGAAGAACTTATAAGCACAACGGCAGAATTTGAAAATAAAAAACAAAAAATCTTAAATTACAAAGAAAAGATTGAATTCATAGAGAGTCAGATAAAAACAGTTAATGAAAAAATCGAAAGCATGCGAATAATCTTCAACTCAATAAACGGACTTGAAGAAAAGCTGCTGGAGGCTAAACAAGATTTGAAAGAACAACAGGAGTTGTTGCAAAAGAATACCGAAAACTGTTTGTCTTATTTACAGCAAGAGTCGGCTCTTGTAAACGCTTTTGCATACAAAATTAAGACTGAAGAGATAGAATCACAGTATGAAGAACTAAATCAATTATCCTACAAAGTCGAAGCAGAGATAAAAGAAATTGACTTTGATTCTTTAAATAGAAAAAAAGAAAAGGCAGAATCTGATTTAGCAGCCGTTAGCCACGAGCTTAATGATATACAAGCGAAATTACAAGGGCTTGAAAAGCAAGTAATAGATTCTGCAAAGATTGTTGGCGTAACATTAGTTAAAAGTTATATAAGCGATATACTTAGGCAACGAAGCTTTGATACTGTAATACTGGATGAAGCATCGATGGCGCCTATACCAGCCCTGTGGTGTGCAAGTTATTTGGCAGAAAAAAGTCTTGTTATTGTCGGAGATTTTTTACAATTGCCCCCTATTTTCTTGGCTGAAACACCTATTGCAAAAAATGGCTCGGCACAGATATTTTCCATCATAGCGGCATACAGAAAATAGCCAAAAGCAGGAGAAACACAGCTCAGAACTTTATTATGCTAAAAAAACAGTTCAGAATGGAAAAAGATATTGCTGGTGTAGCTAATATGTATTATGGAGAATATGGAGGACTTGAGTCTCCTTCTTCAAATAAACAAATAAGAGAAAGAGAAGAGTTCTATGGATGGTATGCAGGTAAACAAACGAAGAATAATATCCACCTTGTTGATACTGAAAGCCTCCATGCTTGGGTAACAGGCGTTCCGCAAGGAAAAGGGCACAGCAGATTGAATATTCTTTCAGCAGCCATAGATGTGGAGATTGCATTTAAATTAATTGAGAAAAAGCTAAGTCAGATTGATCCTGAAAACTATCAAAAAGAAACGGATACTGAAAATGGAGCTTCTATACTTATTATAGCTCCTTATAAAGCACATATTACATATATAAAACAACTGATTGAATTGGAATACAGAGAGCGTGGTTTTCATGGTGATCATCCATATTTTATTGACGCTGGAACAATACACAGATTTCAAGGAACAGAAGCAGATATTGTTATATTTGATCTTGTTGTTGATGAGCCTCACTGGAAAACAAATCTTTTTATTTCAGATGAGGAAGCAAATGAGGCATTAAAGAAAATGTTCAACGTAGCTATCACACGAGCAAAGTTCAAAATGTATATAATTGGCAATTTCTCTTATTGTCAGAGAAAGGCTAAAAATAACGCACTTGCGGCTTTTCTCGATCATTTGATCACAAAAATGAAACTGAAGATAATTGATGTAAAGCAACTTATACCGGAAATTGTTTTTGTAAGAGAAACGAGCTTTTCTACAGACGAAGAACCAACAGGTAAAAAGCTATCTTGTACAGGGGAATCTTTCGATGTTTACTTTAGATGGGATCTGCGAAATTTCAAAAGAACTATGCTGATTTTCTCCGCTTTTATGACCCAGAACCGGATAGCGGAATTACAACCATATTTTATTGATGCGATAAATAGCGGCAGGAAGATTATCATTGTAACAAAAAGCATTTCAGATCGAGCAAAAGGAGAAGTAAACCGTTATAGTCAGTGTGAAAAAGAATTGAAAGCTTTAGGTGTGAAAATAATCTATAAGAAAAACATGCATGAAAAACTCATCTTTATTGACAATACTACGTACTGGAACGGTTCATTGAACGCGCTTAGTTTCACAGGTTCTACGGGAGAATACATGGAACGTGTAGAAGACCCCACAGCAATTGCTACATTCAAAAAAATGTATCCTGATATTGAACAGATCATTAATACAGTAGAACAGGACGAGTATATTTGCCCAATATGTAACAACGAACTAATACTACGGAATAGCTCAGACGATAGAGTTTATTGGGAATGCGTTGTATGTGGATACAAAAGGAATACTGATCAACAATATCCCAGGGATGGGATTTTAAGATGCAAATGTGGAGGGTCATATACATTTGCGATGAAAGCAGAACCACGTTGGATTTGTACGCAAAATCCGAAGCATTATGCAAGAATACGAGAAAGTGATCTGAAACTTGAAAAAATGGCGGCATTGATACCGGCTGATAAACTTGATGAAGTGAAGAAGTATTTCGAACAAAGAAGAAAAGAAAACAGTACAATATAATCACACAGGAGGCAAAACCATGCTGAGAGGTTACACGATACCGCTGCTCGATCTGGCGAACGACACGTTTCGCCAATACGTGGTGGACAGGGAAGAGGGTCAGTATCTCGGCCATCCCACTACCGTGCTGCTGGACGACGGCCAAACGATAATCACGGTTTATCCCAAAAGCCACGGCAAGGGCCCGATAGCGCTCAAAAAGAGCTATGACGGCGGCAAAACGTGGACGGAGCGTCTGCGCGTGCCGGAGTCGTGGGCGACGTCCCTGGAGGTGCCTACGCTGTACCGCACAACAGACGCGGAAGGAAAACGGCACATAATCATGTTCAGCGGAATGTATCCGATCCGCATGGCGCATTCCGAGGACGAGGGCGAAAGCTGGAGCGAGCTTGCGCCCATTGGCGATTTCGGCGGCATAGTGGCGATGGGCGACGTGACGCATGTGGGAAAGGGCGAATATCTGGCGTTTTTCCACGACGACGGCCGCTTTATAAAGCCCGACAGCGTCAACCTGATTGAGGTCTATGTGACGGGCGAGGGCGCGGACATCTGCTCCCGCATAGTGTATTCCGCGTCCGACGGCAAGGGCGGCTGGGTGCCCACAAGCGTGTGGAATTCGTCCCCGAAGGCGGAGAACGTGCCGGGCAATATGTGGGAAAAGCGCTTTGTCACCCTGGCGGACTTTGAAGGCTCCGCGGCGCGGCGCGGGCGCTTTACGGTTTACAGCGTGCGCAGCCGGGACGGCGGACTCACGTGGGGCGAATTAAGGCCCGTATGCACTCACGAAAGCGCGAGCCTGTGCGAGCCGGGCGTGGTACGCTCGCCGGACGGCACGCAGCTGGCGATGCTGCTCAGGGAAAACTCCCGCAAGTACAATTCGTTCGTGTGTTTTTCGGACGACAACGGCGAAACGTGGAGCGAGCCGCGCGAGATGCCCGGCGCGCTCACCGGGGACAGGCACACGATCCGCTATCTGAAGGACGGACGCCTGTTCGTCTCCTTCCGCGACATGTGTCACGAATCGCCCACGCGCGGAGACTGGTGCGGCTGGGTTGGCACGTATGACGACATAGCAAACGGACGCGAGGGGGAATACCGCGTGCGACTAATGAAAAATTACAGCGGCTGCGACTGCGCGTATCCGGGCGTGCTGGTATTAAACGACGGCACCGTGGCCGCCACCACCTACGGCGCGTGGACGCAGGGCGAAAAGCAGTATATCGTCACCGTGCGCTTCAAACCCCCGCTAATGAGCTTTTGACAAAAAATATACCTTCTGCGCTATGACTTTTTAGCCGTATAAGGTATAATGCCGCCAGGCGGGCCGCGCGGGAGGCTGCTCCGGCGCGGTTTTGCAAACAAAATTTCAGGAGACAATGCTTTATGAATAAGACAACAGCTTTGCTGCTCGTGCTTGCGCTGCTTTTCTGCACCGGCGCGCTTGCCGAAGAAGCTGCAGGCAGCAACCCGGAAGCAGACAGCCGGACCGACGCCGAAATCACAGATGAGACTGCCGAAGAACCTGAAGAGGCGGAAATCGCCCCTCCGGTATACGACAAGCCCATATACTTCCGCGGGGCCGAATGGGGCGCGGCGATCGACAGCGTGCTTAAATGCCTGCCCGAGGGCGTCATGTTAAAGCCCGTGACGGAACTGATCGTCTGGTATCCTATCGAATCGATGATGTACAACTATTTGGAGCGTCAGGACGCAGAGATCGGCTGCAGCGTAAGCGCCGAGCCTGAAAGCCTTAAGGGCGTGAAGGTCGCGGGCTACGAGTTAGACGGCATAAGCCTTAACTTTGCTCATACCGCGGACGCAGAGGGAAGGCTCGTATACGACGAGGAGCATACCGCGTTTTGTTACGGCGCTTATCAGATAAGGTGCGCGGACTGTGACGCGGCGTTCGACGACCTTACCGCGAAGCTCTCCTCGCTGTACGGAGACGTCGGCCTGCAGATCGCCAAGCCCGGCTATATAAGCTATTACATGAATCTCTGGTACGGTCAGGAAGGCACGATGGTAAGCGTGTATCTGGCAAAATACGTATCGAGCAGCCTTCTGTACGTAAAATACGGCACGAAAGCCGCCGACGAATACGCCCAGGCCGCGCTGGCGGCGTTAAACAGCGCGCAGCAGACGGACATAGGGGACGTAGACGGGCTGTAATGCAATTTCGCCCTTCAGGCGGACATAAGCGCGTTTTTATCGCCGGACCGCTGTTTAAGCCGTCCGGCGATAATTTTCACAGTTAAATCCTGCGCGGTAAGGAAAACGCCTTCATGGCCGTTTCGCGCTTATGCATATACTGAGCGGCGCGCCGTTCCACACATAAATTAACCTTATCGTAATTGCATATATTTAAATTGTGTGTATAATTATGCGCGTGATAGAGGCGCAGAGGAGATAAACGTGCGGCGAGCCGGCGGGCGATGGAGCCGTACGGGCGGCGAATCTGCCGAATCGGGGCGGGCGGCGGCCTGTTTCGATGGTATTGCGGAGAACATCCGCCGTACTGTCCGCGTGCGCGGGAGAGCTATCGGATGCGGTTATTTCCGGCCGAACGCTGTGCGCGCAGGCCGGTTTTTGTATATTACTGGAGGTATACGCATGCTTAAACTCAGGGGCAGCTACGTGGCGCTGATCACGCCGTTCAACGAAGACGGCAGCGTGAATTTCAAAAAGCTCGAGGAGCTGTGCGAATTTCAGATTTCAAACGGCACGGACGGCATAGTCGTGCTGGGCACGACGGGCGAATCCAGCACCATGAGCCACGAGGAGGACGAGGACGTGGTAAGGTGCGCGCTCTCCGCGATAAGCGGCAGATGCGCGCTGATCGCAGGCAGCGGCTCGAACTCCACCGAGACCGCGATAATGAAATCCGTGGCCTACGACAAATTGGGCGTGGACGGCCTTTTGCTTATCACGCCCTATTACAACAAGGCCAACCAGACGGGCATGGTGCGCCATTTTACGGACGTGGCGGACAGGGTAAGCGCGCCCATAATCGTGTACAACGTGCCCGGGCGCACGGGCTGCGCGCTCTCGGTGGGAAGCGTGGAAAAGCTTTCCGCGCATAAAAACATAATCGGCATAAAGGAAGCCTCCGGCGATATGTCCTACGTCATGAACATAGCGCATCTGGCAAGCGACGACTTTGCCATCGTGTCCGGAAACGACGACATCACCGTGCCCGTGATGGCGGCGGGCGGCACGGGCGTTATAAGCGTGCTTGCGAACGTGTGCCCGCGCGAGACCGCGGACATGGTGCACGCGTATCTGGCGGGAGACGCCAAAACGGCGCTCGCGCTGCAGCTTGAATACCTTGAGCTCATCCACGCGCTGTTCATGGAGGTAAACCCCATACCAGTCAAAGAAGCCCTGAACCTGATGGGCATGAACGTGGGCCCGCTGCGCATGCCGCTGTGCGAAATGGAGCCGGAGCACAGGGAAAAGCTCACGCGTGTGCTTGCAAAGTACGGGCTTTTAAAAGCATGATTGCGAGAGGTCAGGCATGACTAAGCTGCTTATAATCGGCTACGGCCGCATGGGAAAAATGATAGAGGAGGCTGCGCGGGAGCGCGGGGACGTGCGCGTGATAGGCAAGATCGACCCGCTGCTGCCCGCGTGGGACGAAAAAGAGACGCCGGACGCGATACTGGATTTTTCCGCGCCGGAGGGCGTACAGACCTCCCTTGACCTCGCGCTCAGATATTCCTGCGCGCTCGTGATAGGCACCACCGCGCTGTCTGAGGACGCGCGTCTGGCGATAAGCGCAGCGTCCGGGCGCATACCCGTGATCTGCTCCTCGAACTACTCCCTCGGAATCGCCGTAATTAAAAAGGCCGTGCGGGAGGCCGCGCTCGCGCTGGGAGAGGATTTCGACATAGAGATAATCGAGACCCATCACAACAAAAAAGCCGACGCGCCCAGCGGCACCGCGCTTTCGCTTGCCGAGGCCGCGGACGTGCGCGGCGACAAGCCCCGCGTGTACGGCCGCGAGGGACGCCCGGGCGCGCGTGGCCGCGAGATCGGCATACACGCCGTGCGCGGCGGCAGCGCGGCGGGCGAGCACAGGGTGCTGTTTCTGGGCGACAGCGAAACGGTGGAGATCCGCCACGAGGCCCAGTCGAGACGCATCTTCGCCTCCGGCGCCCTCCGCGCCGCCCTGACCCTCGCCGGAAAACCGGCGGGGATGTATACGATGGAGGATGTGATAAAGGGAGCCGATTAACGGCTCCTTCGTTTTAAATGAAACAGGATTTCATTTTGAACGGTCGAGTTACGCCGAATTATAAAGATCGTACTCAAAACCGCCAGACCTTTGGCAAGCCGTGCAGCCGGTTTGCAGTTTTTGCTGAGATAAGGTTGACTTGCCGTGGCAAATCGACCTCAAACTGTAAGGAAACGATTTTTGCTCTGGTCGTCTCCGCTGCTCTTCCGACGCAAAAATCGTTCCTCGCGGCGTACGAGGTCAACTTGCCTGCTGGCAAGTTGATCCCGCTATACGGGACGCTTTGTCTCAAATAGAATTTGAGACAAAGCGCCTTGCCGCCGCTGCGCAATGAAGCCTGAGGGGTAGCGCCTCTCCAAACCATCCTGCGGGGCTTCTGCTTCTGCAGCGGTCGCCGTGGTGGCGGTATAAGCACTTACGAAAATTCTATCTTCAGCTTTTTTCCCATTGCCGCCGCCAGTCTGCGCAGCGTTTTCAGCGACGGGTTGGCTATCCCGTTTTCAAGCTTGCTGATATCGCCCTGAGCGATACCGGAGCGTTTTGCGAGCTCTTTTTGTGTAAGCCCCTGCGCGACGCGGGCGTCGATCAGCGCCTGTATGATCTCAAATTCGGGTTCAAGCGCGTCGTATTCCCTGCGGAATTCTTCGTCCTTAAGCTGCTGTGCCAAAAAATCATCAAACTTAGTCATACTATTTGCCTTCTCTGTTCAGATAATCAGCCCTGTAGCGCTTTGCGCGCTCTGTTTCAGATTTGGGTGTTCTTTGTGTTTTCTTTATAAATCTATGTTCCCATAAATAACTGAGTAATTATCAGATTATCCGGCGCCATGTAATCGCCTGAATAACCGGCGCAGTCCATTAACAGAGAAGCAGTAAAAAGGCCTTCTTTTGTGATATTGGTGCCGTACTTAAATGCCGCCTCAAAAGCGATTGAGGCGGCACGCGTTTGCATGGCAGTCGTTTTATTTCCTCGTATACCCCGTTATTCCTACCAGCTCGTAGAAGTCCTCCTCGAAGGTGGAGCCGACCATCGCGTCGCAGAGCGGGACGTCGATTATCTTGTTGCCCTGTATGCCCACCGCGCGGCCGCCTATGTCGTTTAAAAGCAGCTTCACCGCGTAGGAGCCGGTGCGGGTGGCGAGTATGCGGTCGTTCGCCGTGGGCGAGCCGCCGCGCTGCGTATAGCCCAGCACGGTCGCGCGCGTCTCGTGGCCGCTTACCGCCTCGATTATTTCCGCGTACTGGCTGGAGGACAGCTTGTCGCTGTTTATGTGCAGCTTGGGGAATTTTTTGCGCAGGTCCTTCACGTCCTCCTTAAGGGACTTCTGCGCGCCCTCGGCGAATATGAGTATCATTGAACGCTTGCCGCTAATAACGCCCCTGTGCACCATTTCACCGATCTCGATTATGCTCCACGGCACCTCCGGCACCACGGCGGCCTCCGCGCCGCACGCGAGCGCGGTATGCAGCGCGAGGTCTCCGCAGTCGCGCCCCATTACGGTGACGATGGAGGCTCTTTCGTGCGCGTCGCCCGTGTCGCGGATGCGGTTTACGGCGTCCACGGCGGTGTTAAGCGCAGTGTCGAAGCCGATAGTAAACTCGCTGTAGGCAAGGTCGTTGTCTATCGTGGCGGGCACGCCCACCGAGGGCAGGCCGCACGCGTTCAGCGCCTCCGCGCCCTTGAACGTGCCGTTTCCGCCTATGCACACCATGCCCTCTATGCCCAGCGCCTTCGCGTTGCGCACGGCCTTTTTCTGGTAGCTCGGCTTGTAAAACTCCATGCAGCGCGCGGTCATCAGCGACGTGCCGCCCTTGTGGATTATACCCGAAACCGAGCGGGAGGTCATGTCGAAAAAGTCGTCCGTGCTTGTGAGCGAGTTCATCAGCATGCCGTTAAAGCCCCTTTTGAAGCCCACCACGCTCATATTGTTCGACAGCGCGGTTCTGACCACGGCGCGCACCGCGGCATTCATGCCCGGCGCGTCCCCGCCGGAGGTAAGTACTCCTATCCGCTTCATAAATATACCCTCCCAATTTTAGCCTGAAGCTATTATACAGCAAAACATACGTTTATTCAATATTCGGGAGGCGGCTGCAAAGAAAAAAGTGCGTCAGACGTCGTTCGCACTGCAACAGATAGGCTTTATCCTTTTGCGTTTTCAAAAAACGAAACGCCCTCCGCTTTACGGAGAGCGCCGCTTGCTTCAGCGATAAACCGCCACGCCCATCTTTTTTGCGAGCGCTTCCTGCAAAACCTGAGAGCAGTTTATGCCCCTTTTGTCCGCCATATTGGCCATCCATGCGGGCAGGGAGACGTTTTTTCTGACCGCGCGGTTATCTGTTTCCCTGCGGTATGCGTTCAGATCGACGTCCAGAGCGAGCGCGAATGCGCCTTCCTGTACATCGATCTCTTTTGGCATATGAGGAGCAGGCAGGTCTGTACCCTCGTCCTCGTATACGCACAGGCAGCCGCACAGCGCGTCCTTCGCTGACGCTATAGCGTCTTCAAAAGTGTCGCCGGAGGTCACGCAGCCCGGCACGTCGGGAACGGATACGTAATAACCGGGTTCTCTCGGCTCAAAAATCGCCACATAAACAGACATCGTTTTTAGCCTCCTTTTTATGGTCGAGAGCTTCGGGCCTTATTTAAGCCCCGCCTCTTTGAATATTTTCTGTGCGTCATTATCCGTTATCTCGCGGTGTCTCTTGACCGGAATCGTTCGTTTCAGCTTGGAACTCCAGTAGATGTCGTGGTCGTGCCCGTTGAGTTTGAGTACGTATCCGTTTTCTTCCAGCCTTTTGATAACATCGCGCCGCTTCATTTCGCTTCCTTCCCAACCAATATAATTATACACAATATTACACACGAAGTCAATGGGTTTGTGTAATATTGCGTATTGTTGCCGCAAAAACTTTATCTCCCGCTAAGCCGCATCCCGCCGGAGCGCAAGCGTCACGCGTGTTCTCCGATTATTTTTTCCATCCAGATCATGTTGTACCATCTGCCGAATTTGTATCCGCATTTATGAAACGTGCCGACTTTGGTGTAGCCTAAGCGGCTGTGGAAGCGTTCGCTGTCGCGTGTAAGGTATTCGTCCTCAGTGACGGGATCGCCTATACAGGCGTACAGGTTAAGTATGCCCCTGCGCTTAAGCTCCTTTTCCAGAGCTTCGTACAAAGCGCGCCCGTAGCCGCGGCCTTTGGAATCGTGATCCAGATATATCGTCGTTTCACAGGAGCGGCCATAGGCGGCTCTGCCTACAAACGCGCCTGCATAGGCATAGCCCTGTATTATGCCGTTTTCTTCAAGCACGAGATACGGATAATTTTTGAGAGTCCTTTCTATGCGCCGAGCAAACTCCTCCACAGACGGCACGTCGTACTCGAAGGTAACGGCGGTGTTTTTTACGTAATAGGAATATATTTCGATAAGCCGTTTTGCGTCCGCGACCGCAGCTGTGCGTATCATGCTTAAGCTCCTCTCCTGTCCCGCTTTATGATACCGTATAGCCTTCGGACGCCAAAATGCTCAGCGCCCGCGCGAAGTTTTCTTCCTTTACGAGGATATAATCCGTGTTGTACGTGGATACCGCGAAAATGCCGATCTTATGCGCGGCGAGTATGCCGGAAAGCTTCGCCAAAATGCCGATCAGCGCAAAGTCGAGCTCGCCCTGTATGCGGAAGCCTCGCCATCCGTCCTCACGCGCCAAAGCGTTTTCAGGCGTATCCTCCGTTTTGCACACCAGCGACAATTCCTCGTCCGTCTTCCCTATAAAATAAAAATCGGCCTGCAGATCGATATCCGTGACGCCGGATACCTTGCACACGGTCAGCTTATGGCCGAGTCTCTTAAGCTCCATCTGTTTTGCCTTTCTTATAAATAAAATCCGCCGCCTGCCGTATCGCCCTGCGTCAGAAGTGTCTTACCACCTCGAACCTCTGCAGGGATATTTCTTCATTGGGACCGATGCCCGCCTTTTTCCGCGCGATCTCCACCTGCTGATGTACGCTGTCCACTCCGTCAAGGTCGGGCAGCAGCAGCCCGCGGCGAAGCCCGTTCGTCACGATCACGCCGTAGCGCTTTACGTCCAGCTCCGCCTCGGACTTAATATCCTCCGGCTCGCCAAGTACGTCCACGTTTATTTCCAGCCACTTGAGCTCCTCCGGCGTGATCGGCTTAAAGCGCGGATCCCTCGACGCCGCGCTCACGGCGTTATGGATTATTTCCTCCGCAAGGCTCGCGCGCGTGGGCGAGACCGTGCCTATGCAGCCCCGCAGCCGCCCCTGCTTATGTATGGAAACGAACGCGCCCGCCCGCGTTTTTATGAGCTCGTCCGGCAGTCCCTCAGGCGCGGCGAGCGTCCGGCGCTCAAGCACATAGCTTTCCACAGACTGCCGGGCCAGACGTACCCACGCGTCGGAAGCCTCCCTCTTATCGGCCAGCCGCTTTTCCTCGGCGCGCTGCCATATATCCAGAAAACGGCTTTTCGCGTCCGCGCCGCGCGGATGAAATACGCACACCCCGTAGCCCACGCCGGTCACGTCCTGGTGGGAAAGCGCGCGCGCCTCCACCCTTTGCCCGTCCAGCGCGCCCGCCATCATAACGAACGAACGGTGTCCGCACTCGGCGGCGCGTTCGCAGAACGCCTCGTCAAATGCGAACAGCTCCCCGAACGCTGCGCGGCCGCATACGTCCATTATGCGCCGGTCGTACTCCGGCCCCTCCGGCGCGAAGCCGTAAGGCCCGTAAACCTGCAGCTTGTGGGAAAGGTCTCCGCTGGCTACGAACACGGCGCGCCGTCCCGTCTGTGCGACTGCGCGGCTTATAAGCTGCCCCAGACGGTAATGCGCCTCGAGCGGCAAAGCCGACAGTCCTACGCGAACGAGCCTGAAATCCGTGTATTTCCGGCGTATAAAATACAGCGGCACCAGCGTTCCGTGGTCAAGCGCCGGCTCGCGCTCTCCCCGCGTCCCCGCCGGAAAGCCCTCCGCCTTCGCAATATCCTGTATGCAGCTTACCAGCGCGGCGTCGTAGGCGACGCTTACGCGCAGCTGCTTAGCTCCGAACTGCGCAAACGAGCCCTCCGCGCTCTCGCCGGGCGATATGTGAAAGTAATCCGCGTACATTACGGCGTGCGGACTTGAAACGATCACGGTATCCGGCTTGAGCCTTGCGACGTCCTCCGCCGCCTTCAGGTAAGCCGCGTTCGTCGCTGCGAGCTGCTTTTCGCCGCCGCAGCCCACCTCGGGCACGAGCATAGGCGGATGGGGCACCATATACGCCGCGAGCACAGGCATGTTCACACTTCCCTTCGGCAAGTAATCCCGCTGCGGACGGCAAACCCCGCGTCCCAGCCGCGCCGCCCGCGCTCAATTATACACCAAACTGCCCTGCATGGCAATCCGAAAACAAATCGCGCGCGGCGGCAGCTTAAGCGCCTCGCCGCATTACGGCTGAGCGTCTTGCCGCCTTCGCCTGTCAAGGCTGCCGCGCCGCGTACGGCGGCTCGGCGCGTTGACAAGGTCTGTTTGACGCTGTATAATTGCAGCATAAATAACCGAAAGGCGGTAGTTCGGATGAAAAAGCTGCTTGTTTTGCTCGGTGTTTTCCTGCTAATACTCACCCTCTGCGCGCTCGCGGAAGAAGACGAAGCGCGCGAGGTTTTCAAAAGCGGAGACTTCGAATACGCGCTCCTGCCGGACGGCGGGGCGGAGATCACGAGATACAAAGGCGAAGCCGAAGAGCTCGATATCCCGTCTGTTTTGGACGGGCATACAGTGACTGCAATCGGAGATCGTGCGTTTTCCGCATGCTTCAGCCTTACCTCCGTCACCGTCCCAAATAGCGTCACGAGCATTGGCGATTATGCGTTTTACCTTTGCATCAGCCTTACCTCTGTCACCGTCCCGGACAGCGTTACGAGCATCGGTGAGGGTGTATTTGACGGCTGCAGCCGCCTTACCTCCGTCGCCATCCCGGACAGCGTCACGAGCATCGGCGATTATGCGTTTAGGAGCTGCAGCAGCCTCACTGCCGTCGCCATCCCCGACAGCGTCACGAGCATCGGCGATGGTGCGTTCTTCTACTGCAGAAGCCTTGCTGACGTCGCCATCCCGGACAGCGTCACGAGCATCGGCGAGGATGCGTTTGCCAACTGTGGCCTTACTGCCGTCGCCATCCCGGACAGCGTCACGAGCATCGGCGAGGATGCGTTCTACTTTTGCTGCAGCCTTACCGCCGTCACCATTCCGGACAGCGTCACGAGCATCGGCGAGGATGCGTTCGCAGACTGCGCCGACTCTCTGACGTTTACGGTCGAGCGTGATTCATATGCCGCGCAATACTGCCGGGAGAACGATTACAAATACACTTATTCAGACGCCCCCGATTTACTTAAGGATTAAGCCGCGGCGCGGGCGCTCGCATAACGCGTCAGCGCTGCGCCTGAGCTGCTAAGCAGGGCTTGCCGCGCGGCATACGCGGCTGTTTGCGAATGAAATATACGCGCAGACGCTGAAACGTCTGAACGGACGGGAGGTTAGCTATAGCCGGAGAGGTCGCGCTGCGCGGCGCGGTGATGCGATTTTTGCGAAGTCGAGCGGAGCTCAGCGGAGACGACCGGAGCAAATAATCGCTTCCTTACAATTTGAGGTTGATTTGCCATTGGCAAATCAATCCCGCATTCGGCGGGACGCATCGGCTCAAATCGGCGATTTGAGGCGGTGCGCCTTGCGCCCGGAAATCTCCGCGGAGATTTCGACAAAAATTGCAAAACCTGCTGCAGCCCATCCAAAAGCCGAACGTTTTATCCAAGAGTCTTACTCAGCTGCAGAAAACCCCACCGCCGAACGTTTTATCCAAGAACCTTATTAAACTGCAGAAAATCAAGCCGTTCAAAATGAATCTTTGATTCATTTCAATCGATTTTTTTATATTCAAGGCACATCATCGTCAGGTCGTCGAACTGCTCGGCTTCCTCTACGAAGCCGTCCACGGCCTTTTTTACGTTTTTGAGTATGTCCGCCGGGGCGGCGTCGGGGGCGCCGTTCAGCGCCGTAAGCATGCGCTCTGTGCCGAACAGCTCCTTGGCGGCGTTCGTCGCCTCCGGCACGCCGTCGGTGTACACGAACAGCTTCGTGCCGGGCTCGAGCTGCATTTCGTATTCCTTGTATTCAGTGCCGTCGAAGGCGCCTATCACGAAGCCGTGTTTGTCCTTGAAGAGCTCGAATTTCCCGTTCGGGCGCTTGAACACAGGGTATTCGTGGCCGGCGTTCGCGCACGTCAGCTTGCCGGTGGACAATTCCAGTATGCCTACCCACACCGTGACGAACATCTGCGCTTCGTTGTTTGAGCAGATGGCTTCGTTGGTCTTGGTCAGTATCTCCGCGGGAGAGCCGCCCAGCATCGCCACGCTTTGCAGGATTATCTTACTGACCATCATAAACAGCGCCGCGGGTATGCCCTTGCCGGATACGTCCGCCATTACCATGCACAGATGATCCTTGTCGACAAGGAAGTAGTCGAAGAAATCGCCGCCCACCTCCTTGGCGGGGTCCATGCAGCCTATGATGTCGAAATCCTTGCGCTCCGGGAACGCGGGCACTACGTGGGGCAGCATCGCCGCCTGTATCTGCGTAGCCAAAGCGAGCTCCGTGCCGATGCGTTCCTTTTCGGCGGTGACCCTTTTAACGGTGTTCAGGTATTCTACCGTCTTGTGCGAGATCGCCGCGAAGCTCAGCGCCAGCTCCTCCACCTCGTCTCCGGTGCGGTAAGCGTCCTCCATTTTGAATTCGAGATTGGTCTCGCTGAGCTGGGCTATCTTTCTCGTTATGGTATTGAGCGGCCTGACTATCCGCTTGCCCAGATAGTACGCTCCCGCGAGCATCGAAACCAGCAGCACGGCAAGCACTATCCACATCTGTGTTTTGTTTTGAGCGCTCTTGCTGCGGTGCAGGCTGACGGCTTCCTGCTGTATCGCGTGATAATCCTCCTGCAGCTGCCTGACGGGCTTCTCCGCTTCGATCTCGCTGCAGCACGCAAGCAGCGTCCAGCCCACCGTTTTCATCGGTACGCCGAGCATATAATAGTTTCCGTCCGCAGTGGATACCAGCCGCACGTCCGTTTTGCCCTGCATCGCGTCCCGCACCAGCGCGGCAAGCTCGGGGCTTTCGGACATTCTCAGGTCCGCTGCGTCCGCGGAATTCACCACGCGGAACACGCCCTGCTCCTCCGGCGACATTATCACGTGGCCGTACTGATTGACCACCACCAGAAAACCGCCGCTTTGGGACGCTTCGATTATGGACTGCTGCATTTCCTTAAGGTAGAAATCCGCTCCGGCCACGCCCAGCAGCGTACCGTTATCGTCGTACACAGGCAGCGCGCAGGTAAGGGCCAGCTCTCCGTCGCGCCGGCGGTCGTACTCCACGTCCGTATATATGAGCGTGCCCGCCTCGACCGCCTGCGTATACCAGTAACGCTCGGGCGCGTCGTAGGCGACATACGAGCCGTCCTCGTTTATCCAGTTGCCGGGAACCGTATCGGCCATCAGCGTCGCGCCCTCAGGCAGCGTAAACCATATGTTGTCCGCTTCGTACGCCGCGCACACGGAGAGCATCATCGGCTCGAGATTAGCGATGATCCCCAGGCGCTCGTCTGCCGCGTCCTCGTTAAGCCCCGGCGCAAACAGCGCCTTTACGAACAGCTCGCCGTCATGCGCGGCGTCGGGCCTGCGCCATTCGGCGCGGGGCACGCTGTCGGCGTGTGTGAGGAGCGTCCTTGCGTAGTCGCCCACCATCTTCACGCGTATCGCCAGATTGCCAAACAGCTTGTCGGTCAGCGCGGATTCCAGCAGCGATACGCGCGTCATGTTTTGCGTGATCACATTCTCGATGACGTCTTCGGTAGTGCCGGTCATCGTGGAAACCTGACGTTCGTTGGTCTCGTTGGTCAGCTCTGTCAGCATATTGCTCTGCGCCACCATAGACAAAAGAAATACAGCCGCCACCAGCAGCATCGATACGAGTATCAGCGCCAGCACCTTGCTCTGTATTCCGCCTATAACCAGATTTCTGAACCTTTTCAACGCCGTCACCCCTGAGCGCAGTATTTGCCGCAAGTATAAAACAAAAGGAAAAGCGCAAAGCGTTTTTGCCCAAAATTCACCACATTCTTTTTCTACGCAAACGCTTTGTTTTCCTGTTTTACTGTGTTATTTTTTGTATTCTTTTTACTGCGGACTGGATGTAAATCGAAGAATTTGCAAGAAGTAGACGGCGAAAAAGGCGCCGCCGGATGCGCCGCCGAATTAATCAGGGATTACTTAACTTGCCTTGCGCGCCGGTATGCGCTATAATTGACGCTTGTGCAGCGGCAAAATCTTCCGCCGTCTTAACGGCGGCGAATATCCGGAGGGACGCGTATGAAATGGGCTGCGCGCGTGATTTCTCGCTGCGCTCCGTGAAATGGCTTCGCCGTGAAATGCGCTGCGCGCATGATTTGAATTGCTCCTCCTTCCCCGCAGGGCAAATCATGCGCCGTCAGGCGCAATTCATGCCCGAAAGGCAATTCATGCGCTGTAAAGCGCTCTTCATGCCCGAAAGGCACTTCATGCGCCGCAGGCGCGCTTCATTCTTACCTTCTGCGCCTGAACCAAAGCACCGTTTCCGCCCCGTCTTCCTCTTCACCGACTATCTCGAAGCCGAAGCGTTCGGTATAAAACCTGATGTTGCGTTCGTTATCCTTGGGCGTTACCAGAGTGAGCTCGTGCCATTTAGGATGCTCGCTCATAAACCGCTTCAGCAACGACGTTCCGATTCCGCGCCCCTGTGCTTCCTTGATCACCGCCAGGCAGCCGATATAATACTTGCCCGGCCCTTCCTCTTTATAAGAGATGACACCGACAGGCTTTTCATGCTCCCAAGCAATGATCTTCGGGTACTCCGTGATTGACCGTTCCATGTTTTCACGCGAAAGGCCGTATGCCTGACATCGTCCGTAACGGATGAAATCCTCACGGAAGGCGGAATTATATATTTCTATCAGTATCTCTGCGTCACTTGTGTCTGCGTTTTTATAAATCATTGCAGGAGCTCCTCTGAATCTGTATCTGCGTCTTTCCGGAGCGAAGTCAGTCGGCTTTTCAACAGTGGAATTCCTTCTTCCGTCCACCATCGGTTATCGACGCCGCCGGAGCTCATTCCTCCATGAGCAAACTGCTTTATTACCGCAAAGTCCATATATTCGCCGGTCAGAGGCTTGCCTGAAAGCGAGAAGTATTCCTCTTTTATCCACTTTTCCAGTTCGTCGGGTGAAATAATATCCATATTCCCGGCGCGCTCCTTTAAGTGATCCCAAAAGTACGGATCTCCTCTGAATCCCCATCTTTCGGGCTTTTCTTCAAATATTACTGAAAGCTTCATGATCAATCCTTCAAAATCGTCAGAAATATATCCAGCTTTGCGCTGACGTATCCGGCAAGCAGGCTTTCCACAGCGGAAAGATCGTGCTTCACATGATATTCGTCAAAGGCGTTGTAATAAGCGATCCTGCCCGTAAACCTGATGACGATCAGCGGATAGCCCGCTTTCATCAGTTCAAGACTCATGAGCGGTCTGACGGTCCTGCCGCTGCCGTCGATAAAGGGATGGATGCCCTCAAACCAGATATGAATACCGTTTTTTATTTTACCATTTTATCGGAATAATGTCAAAGCTATTGGAACAACATGCCGCGAATCATATTTCGACTATTCTAAATTAGTATTTTACAATAGCCGTTTTCCTTCAGAGACAGTAAGGACGACACGATAAAGGAATAAGACCCAAGATGCCAAAGCGCCTCCGAGCCGATCAGGTTCAGAGGTGCTTTTGTTATTATTCCGCTCCCCGCCGACGACGGCAGTGCGGGTGCCGCATGGCGTCTTTATGCTTTCATTTTTCTGTACAGTTTTCCGGCGATGAATACGATCACGGCAGTCCATACGGCGGCCCATATCTCGACCGCCCACAGCGGAAGTGCAGCTCTTTGGTACAACGCGGGGAACGTGTCCATCAGCATATGCAGAAGGACCGCCGTCGGAAGATACGCCTTCTTTGCGTTGACGACGCCGTAATACACGACGACCGTCAGCCCGATATGGAGGAGCAGCGCAAACAGCCGTTCGATGACGTTCATGGCCGTCGCCCCGTAATCGAACGCAGCTGCTGCCTGCACGGACGGAAGCGCAGCGGCAGCAGTTTCTTCCGTGATCTTCAGGGAACGAAGTGCGTGTTCCGCGTCTCCCTGAGAAAACAGCGCCGCGATTACAAGATAGGAGATCATGGACGGCAGAAGGACAGCCAAAATCTCGATGCCGCCGTGACCGATGCCGTACAGGACCGCATTTTCACGGGTACGGTTCTTTTTCATGACGTATTTAAGCACGACATGCCGTCCGCACTCTTCGAAAACGCCTGCCATGACGCTTCCGTAAAGCACATAGGCAGCCGTGCTCCCGTTAATGAAGCGGGAGACAGGATTATCCCGAACGATGCAGAAATAATGCACGCCAAGCTCCAGCACCCGCGCTGATACGATAAACCCGAGAGCGCCCGCGATCAGATAGCTGACGTTTGTCTGCTGCTTATGCTTCCTGCGCCAGCAGATAAAGAAGGCGACGGGGATCGCGATCATTAAAGCGACGGTGACGATCAGCGACGGTACGCTGCTTTTACCGACGACGATTTTCTCAAATTCCGTCAATTCTCGTCGCCTCCCCAGACCTCGACACAGAAGCCCTTGTGGCCGCAGGCAGTGCAGGTCAGCTTGCGGGCGGTCGGCGTATGATTTGCCCGGAAGGCTTCCTTCAGAGCGGGCTTGAATGTCTCGTGGCATTCCGGACAGATGTATTTTACATGACTCAAGTAGTAACGGCTGACCGCTGTTCCCCAGACAGCAGCTGCCAATGCCCAGACGACGAACGGCCACCAGATGCCTCCCGCGATCCACAAAACGATGGAAAACCATTGCAGCGCCGTTACCGGGCTTCCGGTCAGGAGCAGCATCCGGCGCATTCTTTTCAGTTTTTTCTTGCTTTCCATAATGACGGCTATGTCGCCGATGGTTTCGAGAGAGAAGTTTGTTTTGCCCTTCAGCCCGTTTTTAAGATCACGGAGCTTTTCCAGCTTTTCCTGTTTTTCGGAAATCTCGTCCGTAAGAACGGTTTCCTGCTGCTCGATCAGCAGGGATATCACATTCTCAGGATGCTCTTCTTTCAAAATCTGGGAGATAGCGTCGATGGGAAGGTCCATCTCCCGCAGAAAGCAGATGATCTTCATGCGCTTCAGATCGCCGTCCGAATAGAGCCGCCTCCCGCCTTCGGAAAGCTCGCTGGGAATCAGGATGCCTCTGGTATCGTAGTACTGGACCGTCCGGACCGTGACGCCGCAGAGCTTCGCAATCTCTCCAGTCGTGTATTTTGACATAGCCTTCGCCTCCTTTCGCCATGTATCCTACAACATGACGCTGCGTAACAAGCAATACCTTACGCAGGGGGATTTTTCAAAATGGTAAAAAAAGGAGCCGAAACGAGGGTGAGAAGTGAAATGCGCTGCGCGCATGAATTCTCGCTGCGCTCCGTGAAAAGGCTGCGCCGTGAAATGCGCTGCGCGCATGATTTGAATTGCGCTTCATGCCCGAAGGACACTTCATGCGCCGTCAGGCGCTATTCATGCCGCAAGGCAATTCATGCGCTGTAAAGCGCAATTCATTGGTCGTCATTCGACTGACCTCCTCTGTAGATATTTGCATCTGCATGGATGCATACCTACATTTTACCGCACGCTCAACGGGCGCGGAAATCTTGCTCAACCCGCGCGGAAACGACGCTCAATTTGCCCGGTGGCGATGCTCAACCTGACGCGGAATACTCAGGCAGTCAACCGAAATTACGATTTGTTTACATGTAGGTATACAATTGATGTGAGACAAAAAGAGGGATACAAAAGCGATTGAATCTGGTAGAATGAGAGCACGACCAAACAAACTACGGAAAGGATTCAATCGCATGGATATTATAGCACAAAACAGGCGGTATTTACCAC
>JAFYFC010000024.1 GCA_017543905.1 Clostridia bacterium | reverse complement strand
GGTATAGAAGCCGGTGCACTCAAGCACTACGTCAACATCGAGGGCCTTCCAGGGGAGATCCTGAGCCTTCGGCATGGCGTATATGGTGATTTCCTTGCCGTCAACGGTGATCGAGCCGGGAACCTTTACGGTCTTGCCGTCTTCTTCGAATACGGGCTCCTTGCTCTCCACGGTGTGCTTGTTCTCGCCGATCACGCCGCAGTAGCCCTTCTGGGCGGTGTCATACTTGAGCAGGTGTGCCAGCATCGCGGGGCTGGTCAGGTCGTTGATGGCGACGATTTCGTAGCCTTCCGCGCCGAACATCTGACGGAAAGCGAGGCGGCCGATGCGTCCAAAGCCGTTAATTGCAACTTTTACCATAGAATAAACCTCCTAATGAATTGCAGTCATGGATTGGTATCTTATACCTTTGATATTATAAGCTTTTTTGGTGTGTTTGTCCATACTTTAAGCGGGACAAGTTGCGCCCTGTATGTTATAATTTGGCTTAAACAGGGTAAAAGTATGCCTAACGCCTCCATATAAGCGCAGAACCGCTTTAATACGGCAGCGGCGCTTACGTCCTGTTTTTCAGATCCCTGACTGCCTGCGAGAGACGCTCGTACTCGGCGTTAAGCAGATCCGGCCTGTCGCCTTTGCGGGGCTTCGACATGCGCGCGGTAAGCTCAGCCATGCGCATCTCAAGCGCCGCAAGTTCGAGATGTACTGCTTCTGTGCTGCGGTCACGGAGCTTTTCGGCCTCGTACTCTGAAAGCGTGCCCTCGAAGGAGCGCAGCTTCGTTCCCTCAAAGCTAACAAGCCGCGTTGCCACGGCGTCCGTGAACGCCCTGTCGTGGCTTATGAACAGCAGCGTTCCGGCATAGTCTGACAGCAGCTCCTGCAGCGCACGCAGGGTATACACGTCCATGTGGTTGGTCGGTTCATCGAGTATCAGCAAATTGCAGTCGCCCAGCATAAGCTTTGCGAGCGCAGCCTTTACCCTCTCTCCGCCCGACAGCACGCGCGCGGGCTTGAACACCTGATCCCCGGGCAGATTCAGCCGCGCGAGCACTGTGCGCGCAGCCGCCTCAGACACGCAGGATTCCGCCATCGCATTCTCAAGCACCGTCTTTTCCGGGTCGAGCAGACGCGCATAGTCCTGATCGAACACGCCTATCCGCGCAGCCGGATTAATGTAAGCTTCGCCTGTGAAGCTCACGTACCTCCCGCTCGTGCCGAGCAGCGTGCGTATCAGTGTGGTCTTCCCGCAGCCGTTCGGCCCGACGAGCGCAGTGCGCTTGCCCGCCGGCAGCCTGAAATCCGTGTCGTGCAGCAGCGTCCTGCCGTGCACGCGCAGAAAATCGCAGCGCCAGAAAGCAGCGAACCTCGCCTGTATCGGAACTTCCGCGCCCAGCGCCATGCGTATGTCCGGCAGGTCGCGCGGGCGCTGCTTTACCTCGAGACGCTCGATGCGGTTTTGCAGCTTTTTCTTTGCATGGCTCTGCGCGATGACCGCGTTCGTGTATTCGTGCGTATGCAGCCTCGCCTCGCTGTTGCCCATGCGCTTCGGCGCTTTTCTGACGGACTGCGTCCACTCCGTCTGACGCTGAAGTGCCGCTTTCAGACGCGTAAGCTCTGCGCGGTACTGCTCGTAGACGAATCCGGCATGATTACGGCGCTGTGCAAGCTCCGCTTCCCACGCGTCGTATCCGCCCGGAAATTCCGTGATACGTCCGTCCTCCAGCTGCCAGATATGATCGCAAAGCGCGTTCAGCAGATAACGGTCGTGCGAAATCAGCATAAGCGCGCCTCTGCGCGAGGACAGCTGCTCCTTGAGCAAGGCGACGCCTTCCGCGTCAAGGTCAGTGGTGGGCTCGTCCGCCAGCAGCAGTGCGGCGTCCGACGACAGCGCAGAGGCGATCCTGCGGCGGGTCAGCTCGCCGCCCGAAAGCCCCTCGCGGTCGGCCTGCGCACGGAATACCGAGCCGTATTGTCCGCTGATCGCGCCGTCCGCTGCGCCCTGCTGCCTTATGACGGCGATTTCTGCAAAGCGCCGGACTGTGCCGCTGTCAGGCATTACGCTGCCCGCGAGTATCGACAAAAGCGTGGATTTGCCCGCGCCGTTTTCGCCTATAAGGCCGATGCGCTCGCCGTCCCTGACCGCAAGGCGGTCTATTTGCAGAACCGTTCTCTCGCCGTAGCGTTTGGTTATATTGTAAGCTTCGATAAGTGTATCAGGCATAAAAAACGCTCCCTTCCGCCGCGGAGGGAGCGTACAAAAACACGTTCGGCGTGCAAAAACGCAACCTCCAAACGGCAGCAAAATAAACCCATGCTTCATGGGTACGTGATTGCTCCCGGATGTCAGCTGCGGATTTTCATTTTATGTGCAGATTGTTCCTTTCATTTTTTGACACGATTATACAATATGCGCCCGTGCCTGTCAATACTTTCGGAAGCTCAAAAGCGGATTTCAGTTGAAAAACCACCTTTTTCGCGCCGCATACGACTGTTCCGGCGGGTCAATGCGCATTTTCCTCTTGCCCCTGAGCGCATGAAGGTGTATAATTATATCAGTAAAGACGCATCACTAATAATCCGGGAGGCTGTTATGACGCCCAAACAAAGATTCATCACTGCGCTTACGCTCGGAATACCGGATCGCGTGCCGACGTTCGAGCTGGAATTTCAGCTTTCAAGGGAGCTGATGGGAAAGGACTTTCTGCGCGAACGGGATCTGAACGGTCTCTCCCCCAAGGAAATCGACCGCGCGCTGCACGAAAACGCCGAATACATGATAAAGGTGTACGAGTATCTCGAGCACGACGCGATCTGCCTGCATTATCTGGACGAAGCGCATATGCTCGAAACCGCGCGTATAATCCGTGAGCTGGTCGGAGACAAATACATGCTGCTCGCTCACGGAGACGGCACGTACGCGATAAGCGACGCAAAGGGCATGATGGAAATGAGCTGCATGATGACAGACGAGCCCGAGGAGGCGGAGGCGATCGCGGAAAAAATGTGTACGGACGCGATCGCGCACAACAGGCGCTTTTTGGAGCACGGTCTGGACGGTTTTATACTCTGCTCGGACTACTGCTTCAACAAAGGGCCGTTCATATCGCCTAAAATGTTCTCACGCTTCATAACTCCGTACCTTTACCGGATAATCGAGGATATCCGCGCCAACGGAGGCTATGCGATCAAGCACACGGACGGGGACATATCGAAGATACTCGATCAGCTCGTTTCCTGCCGCCCGCACGCGATACATTCGCTCGACCCGATGGCGGGCGTGGATATACGGCAGGTAAAGGAATATACGCGCGGCAAGGTCGCGCTGTGCGGAAACGTGCACTGCGCCGCGCTGCAGACCGGCACTGAGCAGGAGATACGCGAAAGCGCGGAATACTGCCTGAAATACGGAAAGCCCGGCGGCGGCTATATATACTGCACGAGCAACGTACCCTTCAGGGGATTGCCGCTCGAAAGGTATCTGCTCGTACTGGATATATGGAGAAAGCACAGGGATTACTAATTGGAACAGCTGCGCGTCTTAGCGAAAGCCGCTTGGTTTAAGGCTTCTTACAGGCGGACGCGTTTTTAGCCCATCCTGTCAGCAAGCTGTTCTCCGCCCAAAATGTGCAGATGCATGTGCTGAACGCTCTGGCAGGCGTCCGGTCCGTTGTTCGTGATAAGACGGAAGCCGTTTTTAAGCCCTTCGGACTCGGCGATGTCCGCGCACTTTTTAAGCATATAGCCCGCCAGATCAGCGTCCTCGCGTGCGCATTCGCATACGTTCGCATAATGCTTTTTCGGCACGAGCAGCACGTGCACGGGCGCCTGCGGATTTATATCTCTGAACGCATACACCTTATCGTCCTCATACACCTTTGCCGACGGGATTTTTCCCTCGATTATTTTGCAGAACAGACAGTTATCCATATCATTTCACTCCTTCTCCGGTGCACAGATTGTCCTGCGCGCCGGTAATGAATACCTTTTTCAGCTCTCCCGGCTCCGCATTTGCGCGCACGAGCACGTACGTTTCCGTAAAGCCCTCGCACATGCCGTCTTCGCTGCGCGTTTCAAACAGCACGCTCTGACACGTGCCGATAAGCCCCCGCACATATTCGCACTCGAGCTGCCTGCCGAGCCTTATAAGCTCGTCCGTGCGCCGCTTTTTGACCTCCTCGGCTACCTGCCCGGGCAATTTGTCGGCGTATGTGCCGGAGCGCCGTGAATACGGAAACACGTGCAGCCGCGCAAGACGCGCATTCTTAACGAACTTAAGCGTTTCGTCAAACTCTTCGTCTGTTTCGCCCGGAAAGCCCGTGATCACGTCTGTGGTCACCGCGCAGGCGGGAAAGTATCTGCGCAGAGTATCGCAGGCGTCCAAATATTCACCGGACGTGTAGCGCCGGTTCATGCGCTTCAGCACGGTATCCGAGCCGCTTTGCAGCGACAGATGAAACTGCGGACAGATGCCGGGTATCTGCCTGAGCGCGCGCGCGAATTCATCCGTGACGCACGCAGGCTCAAGCGAGCCTATACGCACGCGCATGACGCCGGGGGTATTCCCCGCCGCGTCCAGCGCGTCAATAAGCGTGCCGCCGTTTTCGCGTCCGTAGGAGGCCAGATGTATGCCGGTCACGACTATCTCGCGGTAACCGGACTGCGCCAGACGCGCAGCCTCGGCGCGCACGTCCGCAAGCGGCATCGAGCGCACCGGCCCGCGCACGAACGGGATTATACAGTAGGAGCAATAGCGGTCGCAGCCCTCCTGTATCTTCATAGTCGCCCGCGTTTTGCCCTCGTGGCGCGAAACGCTGAGACGCTCGAAGGCGGCGTCTTTAAGCGGAGCAGTCGCGTCTGTCGGACGTCCCGTCTCAAGCGCCTGCTTAAGCAGCTCAGCTACCTCTCCCCTGCGCTGTACGCCGATTGCAAGCAACGCACCTTCGTTCAGCACCTTCTCAGGCGCTCTCTGCGCGAGGCAGCCTGCCGCTATGACGGCAGAGCGCGGATGCTCCCTGTGCAGACGGCGTATCAGCTTGAGCGACTTGGCGTCGCCCGTGCCTGTCACCGTGCAGGTGTTTACCAGATACACGTCCGCGTCTTCTTCAAAAGACACGCTTACGTAGCCCGCGCGTTCAAGTATCTCGCGCATCGCCTCGGTGTCGTACTGGTTTACCTTGCAGCCCAGCGTCCTGCATGCCAGCGTGGGCATCACAAATCACCCCACAGCGTAAGTATCGCCGCGCAGCCTGCAATCGCCGCGGTTTCCGCGCGCAGTATGCGCGGGCCCAGCGTTATCGCGCGCGCGCCCGCGCTTTCAAGCATGCGGGCTTCCTTTTCGCTGATGCCGCCCTCCGGGCCTACTATACACGCTATGTCGCGAACGTCCGGATCGTCCGTGCGTTCGTCGTACAGTCTGCGTCCGCGCGCCTCTTCCCACAATAAAAAGCACCTGGCATGGGACGAGACGAGCTCCGGCAAACGGCTCATATCCACGGGATCGCTGATTTCCAGCGCGCACTGCCTGCCGCTCTGCTTCTGAGCCTCCTGTGAAATGCGCCGCGCGCGCGACAGCTTTTTTTCGGCTTCAGAGGGCTCGATTTTTGCGACGCATCTTTCCATGCGCACCGGCACGAGCTGCGAAACTCCGATTTCGGTGAGCTTTTGTGAAATCAGCTCCAGCTTATCGCCCTTGGGCAGCCCCATGTACAGCGTTACCCTGACCGGAGCCTCGTTGGATACCAGAGGCTCACCAAGCTCTATATACACATTGCCGTCATTTGTGCGTATCCAGCCGCTCCATGCGCTGCCCCGTCCGTCCAGCGCCTGAACCGGAGCGCCGTCCTTTAAGCGCAGCACGTTCAGCGCATGGCGCGCCTCGGCAGGCGAAAGCGGCGCCGTGTTATTATTCACAAGCGCCGCGTCTATAAAAAATCTGTGCATCAGTTTTCAAAGCAGGCTATTGCAGTCCATTCGCCGTTATGGCGGACGTCGAGCCTGCCGTAGCCCGCGCGCTTAAGCGCGTTTATCGTTTCGTCTTCGCGTTCCCGTGCGATACCGGAGCAGATGAACACGCCGCCCGGCTTAATGAAATCCCGCACCGGCGCGCAGATGTTTATTATCACGTCCGCGATTATGTTCGCGCTTATCAGATCCACCTTCTCGTCCGCCACGTCCAGCAGGTCTCCGCATACGCAGGAGATCGTGCCGCCAAAACCGTTCAAACGGACGTTTTCGTCAGCGACGCGCACGGCCATCGGGTCTATGTCGCTCGCAAGCACGCTTTTCGCGCCCATATGCGCAGCGGTTATCGCAAGTATTCCCGTGCCCGTGCCGATATCCATAACCGTCATGCCCGGGCGCAGATACTGCTCGACCAGCTCCACGCACATGCCGGTCGTCTCGTGCGTACCGGTGCCGAAGGCCATACCCGGATCGATCGTGATTACCTTGTCGCCGGGCTCCGGAGCATACTGCGTCCAGCCGGGGCGTATGACTATATGTCTGCCGAGCCGGAAGGGCTTGTAGCTCTTTTTCCAGTTTTCGGCCCAGTCCTCGTCGTCTATGCCGCTTACCTGCACCTCGAGCTTGCCAAGGTCTATATCCGGCGCGAGCTCAGGCAGCTTTTTTACCTTTTCGCGCACACACGCCAGCGTATCGCCCGCGCGCTCGTCCATCGGATAAAAGCCCGTCACCTTCACGTCGTCGCCTATGCGGCGGGCGATATCCTCGTCTATTATGTCCCACTGTCCCTCCGGACGCTGATTGAGGGCGACGTCGTTTTTGTCCTCTATCACAGTGCCGGCGCTGCCCGCGTCAATAAGCACCTCGCTAACAAGGTCGCTGGCCAGCGTAGTGGTCAATACGGTAATTTTCATCCAGTCCATGCTTTACCCGCCGAATGCTTCTTTTATTTTATTCAGGAACGATTTTTTCTGCTCGTATTCCCTGCCGGTCGTGGATTCGTCGAAAATCCGCAGTATCTCCTTCTGCTTGTCGGTAAGCTTTTTGGGCACCTCCACCTTGACCGTCACATAAAGATCGCCCTTGTTCGCGCTGCGCACGTACGGTATTCCCATGCCGCGCACGCGGAACTGCTCGCCCGACTGCGTGCCCTCTGGTATTTTCTGCTTTACGGGCTTTTCCAGCGTCGGCACGTCTATTTCCGCGCCCAGCGCCGCCTGCGTGAACGAAATCGGAATCTCTATAAACAGGTCCGCGCCTCTGCGCGTGAACAGCTTGTGGGGCTTAAGATTTATTACAAGCTGCAGATCTCCCGCCGGGCCGCCGTTCTCGCCCGCGTGTCCCTGGCCGTGCACGTTCACGACGTTGCCGTCGTCCACGCCTGCGGGAATATTCACGCTGCGGCGCTTAGTCGTGCGGATTTTGCCGTTGCCGCCGCACTTCGGGCACGGGTCCGATATGGTCTGGCCTCTGCCGCGGCACGCCTGACATTCCACGCGCCTCTGAACGCGCCCGAACGCGGTATTTGAAATCACGGTCTCAACGCCCGTGCCCTTGCAGCGGTTGCAGGTCTGGGGCTTCGAGCCGGCCTTGCAGCCGGTGCCCTTGCACATGTCGCATACCTCGATGCGCGACAGGTTTATATCCTTGACGCAGCCCTTCGCGGCTTCCTCGAACGTCAGGTTTATGTTCATCCTGATGTCGTCGCCCTGCATCGGAACGTTCCGCCTCTGCGACGCAGACCCGCCGCCCGTGAACATGTTGAACAGATCGTCGATGCCGCCGAAACCGCCGAAGCCGCCGAAGCCCGAGAAGCCTTCAAAGCCGCTGGCCGTGGGGCTGTCCTCGGAGCCGAACTGGTCGTAGCGTGAACGCTTCTGCGGGTCCGACAGCACGCTGTAGGCTTCGTTTACTTCCTTGAATTTTTCTTCCGCGTCTTTGTCGCCCGGATTTACGTCGGGATGGTATTTTTTTGCGAGCTGGCGGTACGCTTTTTTTATCGCGGCATCGTCGGCGCCCCGCTCAACGCCCAGCACTTCATAATAATCCCGCTTTGCCAAGTCCGTATACCTCTTTCACAATAAATCGGACAAGAGCGAACGCCGTCCGGCCTTCGCTCGCATCCATTTGGCACCCGGCTGCCGGGGCAGCCGGGCATAATGCGTTATCAGTTGTTGTCGGTAAAGTTGCTGTCCACCGTGCCGTCGTCGTTCACGCCGCCGGTCGGTCCGCCCGCCTGCGCGCCCGGATTTGCGCCCGGCGCGGACTGCTGATATACCTTGCCGAATATCTCGTAAGACTTCTGGGTGAATTTCTCCATGGCGCTCTTGATCTCCTCTGCATTATTGCCTTCGCGCACCTTTTTGAAATCCGCCAGCTCGTTTTCGAGCGTCGCCTTGTCGGCAGGATCGAGCTTTGCGTCCATTTCTTTCATGGTCTTTTCGGTCTGATAGATGAGGTTGTCCGCCTGATTCAGCGTTTCCACCTCTTCCTTGCGCTTCTTGTCGTCCGCCGCGTACTGCTCGGCTTCCTTCACGGCCTTCTTTATGTCGTCCTCAGACATATTGGAGGAGGCGGTGATGGTTATGTTCTGCTCGTTGCCCGTGCCGAGGTCCTTCGCGGATACGTGCACGATACCGTTCGCGTCGATATCGAACGTGACCTCGATCTGCGGTACGCCTCTGGGAGCGGGCGCAATGCCCGTAAGCTGGAAGCGGCCGAGGGTCTTGTTGTACTGCGCCATTTCACGCTCGCCCTGCAGCACGTGCACATCCACGCTGGTCTGACCGTCCGCCGCAGTGGAGAACACCTGGCTCTTCTTGGCGGGGATGGTGGTATTTCTGTCGATGAGGCGCGTGAACACGCCGCCCAGCGTCTCGATGCCCAGAGACAGAGGCGTTACGTCGAGCAGCAGCACGTCCTTGACGTCGCCGCCCAGCACGCCGCCCTGTATAGCGGCGCCCACGGCCACGCACTCGTCGGGGTTGATGCCCTTGAAGGGCTCCTTGCCGGTTATGCGCTGCACCGCTTCCTGCACTGCGGGAATACGGGTCGAGCCGCCCACGAGGATGACCTTGTCTATGTCGCTTGCACGCAGGCCGGCGTCAGACAGCGCCTGATTGAGCGGGCCGATGGTCTTTTCAACAAGGTCGCTGGTCAGCTCGTTGAACTTGGCGCGCGTGAGCGTCATGTCCAGATGCTTGGGGCCGGTAGCGTCGGCGGTTATGAAGGGCAGGTTGATGTTGGCGGTCAGATTGCCGGACAGCTCGATCTTAGCGCGCTCCGCAGCCTCCTTAAGGCGCTGCTTCGCCTGCAGGTCCTGCAGAAGATCGATGCCGTTTTCCTTTTTGAACTCTCCGGCTATCCAATCGATTATGCGGTTGTCGAAATCGTCGCCGCCCAGTCTGTTGTTGCCCGCGGTGGCCAGCACCTCGAACACTCCGTCGCCGACCTCCATAAGGCTGACGTCGAACGTGCCGCCGCCCAGGTCGTAGACGAGAATCTTGTGCACCTCGCCCTTGTCGAGACCGTAGGCGAGCGCAGCAGCGGTAGGCTCGTTTATAATGCGCTTCACGTCCAGACCCGCGATGCGGCCGGCGTCCTTAGTTGCCTGGCGCTGAGCGTCGGAGAAGTACGCAGGCACGGTGATGACCGCGTCGGTTACCGGTCCGCCCAGATACGCTTCGGCGTCGTCCTTGAGCTTTTTAAGTATCATCGCGCTGATCTCCGGGGGAGTATAATCCTTGCCGTCGATTGAAACCTTATGGCTGGTGCCCATTTCGCGCTTTATAGATATAACCGTCCTGTCAGGGTTGGTGACTGCCTGACGCTTTGCGACCTGTCCCACAAGGCGTTCGCCGCTCTTCGTAAAGGCTACGACGGAGGGAGTGGTGCGGCTGCCTTCTGCATTTGCGATAACCGTAGGCTCGCCGCCTTCCATAACGGCGACGCAGCTGTTGGTAGTACCAAGGTCGATACCAATGATTTTAGACATAATATTCAGCCTCCTGTAATCAATTGCTTTACTTGCTGTTTTAATCGTTTTTATGCTTCTTCTCCGGATGATACCTTGACCATCGCGTAGCGAATCATCTTGTCCTTAACCTTATATCCCTTTTGGAATACTTCGGTTACCACGTTTTCCTCCCCGCCCGGCTCGCGCATGACCGCGTTGTGCTTGTCGGGGTCGAACGCCTCGCCCAGTGCGGGCACCTCCTCAAGTCCCAGCTTGCCCAGCGCCTCGGTCATAAGCTTCAATGTCATTTTGACGCCGTCGTACATCGCTCCGGTCTCGCCCTGAGCCTCTGCGTGCTTTAGCGCGAGCTCGAGATTGTCTATCGCCGGCAGCGCCGCTGCGATCGCCTCGCGCACGCCGTCGTCATAGCTTTCGGCGCGTACGGACGCGTTTCTGCGCTTGAAATTCTGAAACTCGGCCTGCGTACGCATCCAGTTGTCCTTGTAAGCGTCGCGCTCGCTTACCGTCTTTTTAAGCGCTTCGGCCCATTCCTGCTGAGTGGGAGTTTCGCTCTCAGACGTCTGCGCCGCGTCTTCCTGCGCAGTCACTTCCTCGGCCTGCGCGCTGTCCTGCTTCGGAGCCGCCTGCGTATCCGCCGCATCCTCTATCGGGATATTTCCCTCGGGAAACTTCTCGTCTGCTGCGTTTGCTTCAGCGGTCTTCTGCCTGTTTTCCATTGCCTTTTTCTTCCTCTTTTTATTGTATTTCATTTCTGTTCACTGGAAAGCATTCTGCTTATCACGTCGCCCATATATTCCATGATCGTCACCACTCGCCTGTAATTCATGCGCGTGGGTCCTATTATTCCCAGCATGCCGTTGCCGTGCTCGCCCACCCTGTACGAAGCGGTCACGAGCGAGCAGTCGTTAAGCGCCGCGACGCCGTTTTCGGCTCCTATGTGTATGGTCACGTCCATGCCGCCGTTGCGCTTTAACAGCCCTGCCAGACGGTCGCGGCTTTCAAATAACGCAAGGAAATTCTTGGCCTTTTCGATGTCGCTGTATTCGGGATAATTAAGCAGCTTCGTGCTGCCGCCGATAACCACGTCCTCGGGCGCGTCCTCGGTGAGCTTGTCCTCCATTACCTGCATTACCCCGCCCAGCAGCCGTCTGTTTATCGACAGATCGCGGAACATGCGCGCGAAAATCTGTCTGACCTCCGCTAAAGTATGCTCGGCGAGCTCGTGCGTGAGCATTTCGCTCAGCTTGTGCAGGCTTTCGGAGTCCATTTCCGCGGGTACGCTGATTATGGCGTCCTTTATTATACCGGCGCTGGTCACGACTATCATAAGCGCGGTCGTGTCCGTCACCGGCACTATCTGCACGCGCTTTATCCGGAGCGTCTGTATCTGCGGCGCGACGATCACGCTGGTATACTGGGTCGCGTCCGCAAGCACGTCCGCCGCGGCGCGGATGATGTCCTCCACCTGACCGCTCCTGCGCTTCATGTACTCCTCGATGCGCTGCTTTTCTTCCGCGGATATCTCTCCGGAGGAAAGAATTCTGTCGACGTACAGCCTGTAAGCCTTGTTCGAGGGAACGCGTCCGGCGCTCGTGTGCGGCTGAGCAAGGTAGCCCAGCTCCTCCAGATCGCTCATCTCGTTGCGTATCGTGGCGGGAGAAAAGCCTACGCCGCTCTTTCTGGAGATCGTGCGGGAGCCGACAGGCATGGCAGTAAGAATGTAATCGTCTATGATCGCCTTAAGTATCATAAACTTTCTCTCGTCAAGTACCATATTGCAGCTCCTCTCGTCCGTATTCGTTAGCACTCATCTGTATTGAGTGCTAATCACATTGCATAGACTAACACTCTTAAGGGTTGTTTGTCAATAGCATAGAGACGAAATAAGTGTTAAAGTTATTATATTGCGAGCTTATCTGCGTCTCAGCGCCGCTTTTGCAGCGTTTTTGATTTAAGTCGTAATCCGTTTTCGCTAAAGGGGCTGTCGCTTTCGCGGCAGCCCCTTCGCCTGCGCTCAGCCTTCGATGGCAATGAACTTCTTTTCGTTTTTGGGAAGCTCAGGCTGCGGCTTGGGAATCTCGATTTTCAGCACGCCGTCCTCAAAGCGCGCCTTGATGTCCTCCTGCTTTACGTCCTTGCCCACGAAGAAGGTTCTGGAGCAGCTGCCGGAGTAATGCTCGCGGCGGATATATCTGCCGTCCTTCTCTTCGGTATCGTTCTTCGCGTTCGCGCTCACGGTGAGGTAGCCGTTTTTGAGCTCCGCCTGCACGTCGTCCTTCTTGTAGCCGGGCAGGTCGATATCCAGCTCGTATGCGTTTTCCTTTTCCTTGATGTCGGTGCACATTACCTGACGTTCCACGTGTGCGGCCTTTACCGGCGCGGTGAAGTCGTCAAAAAATCCATTGAACAAATCGTCGTTAAAAAAGCTTCTCATCAACATAACAATCTTCCTCCTTAGATTGATCGCGTTTTTTGTTTCCTGCCGCCCTTTGGCTGTGCCTTCGGGCGGCCTGCCGCGCTCAGGATTCCCTCGGTGCGGCGTTCGGTACTTTGTCCGCCCTCGGGTTCCCTTCGCTTGATTACGTGGGTATTATAGCACGCTTGTTAGCACTCGTCAATAGTGAGTGCTAACAAATTGTGTTAAAAGTCAGTTAAAGTCAAAGTGGGTATCTGAGTGTCTTCATATTAAAAGACGGAACACGCCTTGGCGCATTCCGTCTTTTATGATTACGCTGCTTATTCCGCCTCGTATCCCGCGTCAGTCACTGCCTTTATCAGCTCTTCCCTGCTTACGGTATCCGGCGCGTTTACGCTGGCCTCTCCCTTTGCGAGGTCTATGTCCGCGCTTACGCCCGGGAACGCCTCAAGCGCCTTCTTTACATGCTTCACGCAGTTCTGACACATCATCCCGCCGATTTTGAGCTTGATCATTATGTTATGTCCCTCCGTATCGTTTGATAATATATACTCCTCCGGAGCGGCCAGAGCCGTTTCCTCCGGAGCAATAGGCTTAAATCGTCTGAGTCTCAGCGCGTTCGTTACCACGAACAGGCTGGAAAGGCTCATGGCGGCTGCGGCTATCATCGGGCTCATATTTATGCCGACGCCCGAAAGCGCGCCCGCCGCGACAGATATGATAAGGACGTTATAGAAAAACGCCCAAAACAGGTTTTCCTTTATATTTTTGATAACCGCCCGGGACATGCGCACGGCGTTTACCGCATCGACGGGATCGGAATGCATAAGGATTATATCGGCGCTTTCGATCGCGACATCGGTGCCCGCGCCTATCGCTATACCGATATCCGCGGTCCTGAGCGCGGGCGCGTCGTTTATGCCGTCGCCCAGCATCGCCACCTTCCGCCCTTCGGCCTTCAGGCGTGAGATCTCCTGCGCCTTGCCGTCCGGCAGCACGCCTGAGATGACGTGCGTTATATGCGCTTTTTGGGCGATCGAGCGGGCCGTGAGCTCGTTGTCGCCGGTGAGCATCACGGTTTCCACGCCTATCTCCCTGAACGCGTCGACTGCCGCGCGGGAGGTGGGCCTTAATGTGTCCGCGCAGGCGAGTATGCCCGCGAGACAACCGTCCGCGGCGGTGAGCAGCGGGGTCTCGCCCTTTTCGGCGATTGCCGCCAGATGATCGCGCGCTGCGGCCGTATTTACGCCGTTTTCCTGCAAAAACTCCGGCTTGCCGCACAAAACCGTTTTTCCGCTTACCTGAGCGCGTATTCCCCTGCCCGCGACGTTTTCAAATTCTGTAGGAGCAGTATAGGATAGCCTTGTGCCTTCCGCGCAGCGCATAACCGCCTTGGCCAGCGGATGCTCGCTGCGGGACTCCGCCGACGCGGTAAGCCCGAGCAGCTCTCTTTCGCTCGCCCCAAGCGGTATCACGCCCGTAACCACAGGCTCGCCTTGCGTGAGCGTGCCGGTTTTGTCGGTGACCAGCGTGTTTATCTTTCCGCTGTATTCGAGCGCCTCGCCGCCGCGGATGAGTATGCCGTTCTCCGCGCTGCGTCCGGTGCCGACCATTACCGCAACCGGCGTCGCAAGCCCCAGCGCGCAGGGGCACGAGACCACCAGTACGCTTATCGCGCGCGTGAGCGCGGTCGAAAAGTCCGCGCCGAGTGCCAGCCAGATAATAAGCACTGCAAGCGAAATACCTATCACTATCGGAACGAATATGCCCGAAATCCTGTCCGCGAGGCGGGATATCGGCGGCTTTGAAGCGCTCGCCTCCTCCACCATGCGCACGATGCGGCTGAACGACGTTTCAGACCCTGCGGCAGTTACGCGCATGCGGAAAAAGCCGTCCGTGTTCACCGTCGCGGTATTGACGATGGCGCCTTCGGTTTTGTACACAGGCATGCTTTCGCCCGTAAGCATACTCTCGTCGAGCGCGCCGCCGCCCTCGATTATTACTCCATCCGCCGGCACGCGGCTGCCCGGCCGCACGTGCAGTATATCGCCCGTGCGGATCTCGGACGCGTCTATCTCGCTCACGCTGCCGTCCGTTTCTCTGAGCGCGCTTTGCGGCGCGAGTGAATTAAGCTTTTTGAGCGCATCCGTCGTGCGTCCCTTCGAAAGCGCCTCCATGTATTTGCCCAGATTTATGAGCGCGAGTATCATTACCGAGCTTTCAAAATACAGATTGTGCGCAAGCTCCGCCGCAGCGGCTTTATCGCCCGCGGATGTAAGTATATTCATTTTAAACAGCATGAATATGCCGTATACGAGCGACGCCGCCGAGCCCAGCGCTATAAGGCTGTCCATATTGGGCGAGCGTCTTAAAAGCGCGCCGAAGCCGCGTGTATAATACCCGATATTTATTATCACTATCGGTATGCACAAAAGCAGCTGCAAAAGCGCGAAATTGGACGGGTTGTGCAGCGGGCTCGCCGCATTCGGCAGCGGAAGCCCGAGCATGTGTCCCATGCTCACATACATGAGCGGGACCAGCAGAATAAACGACCAGATAAGCGCGCGCCTGCGCCGTTTGATGTCGGCGCTGTAGCTGTCCTCCGTGCCCGGCGCGGCTGCTTTTTGAGTAGGCGCGCCTTTGACGTACGCGCCGTAGCCCGCGTTTTTAACCGCCTTGATTATCTCCTCGTCCGAGAGCGCGGCGCTTTCGAGCGTCATCGAATTCGTGAGCAGATTCACGCTCACGTTTTCCGCGCCCGCAAGCGCGCTAACCGCCTTTTCCACCCGCGCGCTGCACGCCGCGCAGCTCATACCGGTTATGACAAAGCTTCGCTTCATTATGAGTCTCCGAATAAATAGTCTTCCAGCCTGAAATCAGTTATTTGTCCGTCTCCGCCCGCAGCCTCCCACGGCGTTTCGGGCAGGCGCGCGGATATGCCCTCAAGTCTCTCAGCCGGATACACAAATCTTATGCGTTTGCCCGCGCGGATGTACGATGCGTAATCAAGGGAGCTGTTTACAGGCTCGTCCAGCGCGACCGCCGCCAGCCGTTCCGGCACGGCGTTTGCGGCGTTATGTATGTCGCTGCCGCAGGTGACGGGCAAGCCGAGCTTTCGTGCGTATTTTAACGCGCAGACGTCCTCCCACGGATTATTGCCCATGTTAAGACCCTCCACGCCGTCGATCCCCTCTAGCGTAAAGTGCAGCTTTTTAATATAACCGCGCTCGCGGAAAGGATGCGCCTGCAGCGTGACGCCGCCCCACGCGCGCACCTCGTCGAACAGCTTTTGCCTCGACCACGCCTCGATGTATTCGTGCTCCAGCAAAAACTCGCGGTCGACGCCGTATATCAGGTATTCGTCTCCCGCATAGTTCTGCTCGATGCCGAAAAACACCTTAAGGCCAACCTTGCAGCCCGCTTCGCGCGCGTCCTCGTAGCCCGCCATATACGCGTCGACCCTGTCTTTCCACTTGCCCGTACGCGGCGCGGCGCAGTTGCCTTGAAAAAAGTGATCCGTCACAAATATGCCGTCGTAGCCGAGGTCGCGGTATATCGCGGGGTAATCCCGTCCCGGGCTTTTGCCGCAGGCGCTGCCCTGAGACGTGTGAAGATGTGTTTCGTACAAATACTGCCGCATGTGTGTCTCGCCCGTCAATACTGTTAATGTGTCCGCCGTGTGCATAAGCTTAAATGACCGCGCCTGCGGACGCGCTCCGCAGTCCGCGGTCATATATGTGTGTGCTGTTCGCCGCCAAAGCAGCGCCGGAATTCTGCCTTTATGCCTTAAGCACGAACTCCCTGTACGCCTTAACGGACTCGTAAAGGTCGGCCTTGGAAATGATCTCAAACGGCGCGTGCATCGAGAGCACCGCCACGCCCGAATCGATCACGTTCATGCCGTACAGCGCGCAGATGTACGCTATCGTTCCACCGCCGCCCTGATTTACCTTTCCGAGCTCCGCCGTCTGGAACTTAACGTTCCCGCCGTCCATTATCGCGCGGCACTTGGCCATGAATTCCGCGTTCGCGTCGTTTGAGCCGCTCTTTCCGCGGGAGCCGGTAAACTTGTTGAAGCATACGCCCCTGCCCAGGAACGCGGCGTTTTTCTTTTCGAAAGCGCCCGCAAAGGCGGGATCGAAGCCCGCGGATACGTCGCAGGAAAGCATGGAGGAGGCCGCAAGCGCGCGTCTCAGCGCCAGCTCGCCGTCCTCGCCGTGCAGGTGCATGATTTCGGCGACCGCGTTTTCAAAGAAGCGCGCGCGCATGCCCGTAGCGCCGACCGAGCCGATCTCTTCCTTGTCGGTAAGTATGCACGCCGCAGTTTTATCCGGCGCGCCCGTGAGAGTGAACATCGCTTCGAGCTGCGCATAGGCGCATACTCTGTCGTCGTGACCGTAGCCGAGTATCATCGAACGATCGAAGCCCAGATCGCGCGGCTTGCCTGCGGGAACTATTTCGATCTCCGCGCTCAGGAAATCCTCCTCTTCGAAGCCGTATTTTTCCTTGATGAGCTTAAGCGCGAGCGCCTTGACGGCATCTCTCTCCGTGTCGGGCTTATCGTTCTTTTTCGTGCCTTTTTTAGCCTGCATAAGCGGCTGATTGCCTATGATAAGGTCGAGCTGTTCGCCGTCTATCGCCTCAGACACGGTTTTTCTCGCCTGATCCTGTCCCAGATGCGGCAGTATGTCGGATATGCAGAATACGGGATCGCTCTCGTCCTCGCCGATATTAAGCTCCGTAACGCTGCCGTCCTTCTTTACGACCACGCCGTGCATCGCAAGCGGCAGCGTGACCCACTGGAAGCTTTTTATGCCGCCGTAATAGTGCGTGTCCATGTAGGCGAGCCCATCGCTTTCATACAGCGGGTTCTGCTTGACGTCCAGGCGCGGGGAATCTATATGCGCGCCGATTATGTTTATGCCGTTTTCGATTTTTTGTTTGCCGATCACGAACAGCATGATGCATTTGCCCATGTGGTTCAGATACAGCTTTTCGCCGCTTTTAAGCGCCTTGCCGCTGCGGATGCGCGCCTCCAGGTCCTTATAGCCGTTTTCTTCGGCAAGCTTTACCGCTTCCTTTACGCATTCGCGCTCGGTCTTGCCCTTGCCCAGATAGTCCTTGTAGCGCTCGCCCAGCGCAGTCACGTTTTCGAGCTCTTCGGGAGAATAGGATTTCCATGCGATTTCGCGTTCCATTGCATTTCCTCCATATATTTAAAGACTGCACTGATTATAAGTCATATTCTTTATGATTATGCGCAGTCCAAGTTAAGTATCTTTGTCCGCAAAGCCCATTTCGAGCACGCTGCCGCCGAAAGCGTGAGCGTCGCTTAAATCGTGGGTCACGATTATGAACGTTTTGCAGCTCATGTGACGCCTGATAAGCTCGATCATTAGCTCTCTCGTGCCCGCGTCCAGCCCCTTGAGCGGCTCGTCCATTATCACGCACGGCGCGTCGTACGCGAGCGCGCGCATTATGGACACCCGTCTCGCCATGCCGCCTGAAAGCAGGCGCGCGCGTTTGTTAAGGCTTTCGGAAAGCCCCGCCTGCGTAAGCAGCTCCCGTGCGCGTTCGTCTGTCGCGCACCGCGGCAGTACCAGCTTTACGTTTCTGAGCGCGGATAAGTGCCTTATCAGTCTGTCCTCCTGAAACACGCACGCAATCGGCGCGTCCGGCACGTTTACTTCTCCCCCGTCCGCAGCTTCAAGCCCAAGTATGATGCGCAGCAGCGTGGTTTTGCCGCAGCCGGACGGCC
>JAFYFC010000023.1 GCA_017543905.1 Clostridia bacterium | reverse complement strand
GTGGTAAATACCGCCTGTTTTGTGCTATAATATCCATGCGATTGAATCCTTTCCGTAGTTTGTTTGGTCGTGCTCTCATTCTACCAGATTCAATCGCTTTTGTATCCCTCTTTTTGTCTCACATCAATTGTATACCTACATTATGTCAAGCTAAATTATACTGAGGTGCTTGTATTTTTTGCGTGGATATTGTACAATACAAGCAATATGGAATAGGAGTTACATAAAATGGCAAGACCTCTTGTTGCTGTAGTGGGGCGGCCGAACGTCGGCAAATCCACGTTTTTCAATAAAATGTCCGGCAAACGCATATCGATCGTAGACGATACGCCCGGAGTCACGCGGGACAGGGTATACGCGGACTGCGAATGGCTGGGGCACAAATTCACGCTCATAGATACCGGCGGCATCGATCCCAGAAGCGACGATCCGCTGCTTAAGCAGATGCGCATGCAGGCGGAAATCGCAATCGAGACCTGCGACGTCATACTGTTTTTTACCGACGGCAGGCAGGGCATGACCGCAGACGACGAAACCGTGGCGGAGATGCTCAGGCGTTCCGGAAAGCCCGTCATACTCGTGGTAAACAAAATCGACAACGTAAAGCTGATGGACGAGGTGTACGATTTTTATTCGCTCGGCATGGGCGACCCGATCGGCGTATCCTCGCTGAACCTTTTGAACCTGGGCGATCTGCTGGACGTGGTGGTAAGCTATTTTCACGACGAAGACGAGACTGACGATAACGACGGCGCCATCGCGGTCGCGGTGGTCGGCAAGCCTAACGTAGGCAAGAGCTCGCTCGTCAACCGCATACTCGGTGAAAACCGCGTAATGGTCAGCGACATCGCGGGCACTACCCGCGACGCGATAGACACGCGCTTCAAGGACGGAGACGACGAGTACGTCATAATCGACACGGCCGGAATACGCCGTAAGCGCGCTATAGAATACCAGTCGCTCGAGCGCTTTTCAGTCGTGCGCTCGTTTGCCGCGATAGACCGCTGCGACGTCGCGCTTTTGCTTATAGACGCATCAAACGGCGTGACCGAGCAGGATACCAAAATTGCGGGTTATATCGACGAAGCGGGCAAGCCTGCAGTTATAGTCGTAAATAAGTGGGACGCGGTCGAAAAGGAGACCGGCACGCTCGAAAAATACACAAAGGAAATCCGCGAAAAGCTGAAATTCATGGAATATGCGCCGGTCATCTACATATCCGCCCTTACCGGGCAGCGTACGGGGCGCGTGCTTGAAAGCGTAAAAAGCGTGTACGCGCAGGCCTCGCGCCGCATAACCACCGGACTTCTGAACGATATACTCACCGACTGCCAGACGGCGCTGCAGCCGCCTGCCACCAGCGGCAGAAGACTGCGCATATACTATGCCACTCAGCAGGCAGTAAACCCGCCTACGTTCGTGCTGTTTGTAAACGACAAGGAGCTAATGCACTTTTCATACGAACGCTACCTTGAAAACAGCTTCAGAAAGGCGTTCGGCTTCGAGGGAACTCCTCTGCGTTTCGTACTCAGAGAAAAGGAGAAAAACGAACAATGAAAACCGTGCTTGCGATAATCGCCTGTGCGCTGGTCGGGTATGTGCTCGGCTCCGTATCCACGGGCGTGATCGTTTCGAAGGCTTACGGGCGCATCGATATACGCAAAAACGGCAGCGGCAACGTGGGCATGACGAACGTCATGCGCACGCTCGGCTGGGTGCCGAGCTTTCTGACGTTTGCCGGCGACGCGCTCAAGGGCGTATTGGGAGCTTATATAGGCAAGCTCATATACCCGGAGGCGGGTCTGTACATAGGAGGGCTTTGCGCGATACTCGGGCACAATTACTCGTTTTTTTATAACTTCAAGGGTGGCAAAGGAATGAGCACTTCGTTCGGCGTGCTGCTTGTGGCTGATTGGCGCGTCGCGATCGCGCTGGTTATCGTGCAGGCGGTGATCGTGCTTATAACGGGGTATATGTCCGTCGCTTCGCTATCGACGGCGATACTCCTGCCCATCAGCGTGTTTTTCGTTTTTCACGGTAATATTTACTTTAAAATACTCTCGCTGCTTATGTGCGCGCTGGCGCTGTACGGGCACAGGGAGAATATAAAGCGTCTGATTCACGGCAACGAAAACCGGCTCGACGCAAATAAGATCACAGAAGTCTCACGAAAAATGGTACAGAAAATAAAGGACAGGAGGAACAAACGCGCATGAGCAGATATCTTATAGGACTTGACGTGGGTACTTCCGGAGCGAAGTGCATACTCTGCGACGATACGGGCAGGGTGCTCGCTTCGTCGACGCAGGAATACCCGCTTTATACTCCCCGGCCGGGCTGGGCGGAGCAGGATCCCGAGGACTGGTGGGACGGCGTAAAGCGCGGGCTGAACGCGTTGTTCACCAAATGCCCCATAGACAAGAACCTGATCGCGGGCATATCCTTTTCGGGCCAGATGCACGGTCTGGTGGCGCTTGATAAGGATCTGAATGTGATCCGGCCCGCAATACTCTGGAACGATCAGCGCACGCAGAAGCAGTGCGACTGGCTCACAGAGCGCGCGGGCGGCGTGGAAGGGCTGCTTAAATATACAAACAACCGCATGCTTACCGGCTACACCGGAGGCAAAATACTCTGGCTCAGGGACGAGGAGCCTGAGAATTTCTCCCGCATGAAGGTTTTCGTGTGCCCGAAGGATTACATACGCCACAGGCTCACCGGCAAGATCGCGATAGATATGTCGGACGCGTCCGGAACGGGCTTCTTCGATACCAAAAACCGCGTATGGAGCGACGAGCTTATAAAAATCGCGGGACTCGACAAGGCCATATTCCCGCAGTGCCTCGAATCCGTGGACAAGGCGGGCGAGGTAAGCAAGGCGGCCGCGCTCGAAACGGGACTGCCTGAGGGACTGAACGTATACGCGGGCGGCGGCGACGCCGTAATACAGACCACCGGCACGGGGCTCGTAGAGCCCGGCATACTCGGCATCGTCATCGGCACCAGCGGCAACGTATCGATGGGAATGGACCGTTACAGCGACAATCCGGGCGGCAAGCTGCAGATGTTCTGCAACAACGATAAAAACCTGTGGCACTGCTTCGGCTGCACGCTCACGGCGGGCGGCGCGTTAAGCTGGTTCACAAAGACGCTTGCCGGCGAAGACAAGGCGGACGCGGACAAGGCGGGCAAAAACGTTTACGCGCTCATAGACGAAAGAGCCGCGCAGGTACCGCCGGGCTCAAGCGGCGTGCTGTTCGCGCCGTATCTGTCGGGTGAACGCTGCCCGTATCCGGACCCGAACGCAAGGGGCATATTCTACGGCCTGTCGCTGGGCACGACCCGCGCGGAAATGGCGCGCGCGGTCATGGAGGGCGTCACCTTCTCGTTAAAGCAGGTCGTAGAGCTTATGGCGGATAAGGTAAAGCCCGAAAAGATTTACCTCTCGGGCGGGGGCGCGTCGAGCGAGCTGTGGAAGCAGATGGCCGCGGATATATTCGAGATCCCCGTTTATACTATGTCGGCTGCCAAGGAAGGCGGCGCGTACGGCGCCGTGCTCGTCGCGGGCGTGGGAGCCGGCATATGGAAGAGCCTGCAGGACGCGATCAAGGTGCTGAAGGAGGACGAGAAGTATTATACTCCCTCAGAAGAAACCCGTCCCGCGTACCGCAAAGCGTATGAAAAGTATAAAATGCTCTACGCGGCGAATAAGCCCGTATTCGACAAGGAGTAAAAAATGCGGCGGCAGACGATCTGCCGCCACTTTATGATGAAAGCGATGTATACACCTGAACAGATAAAGCACATGGCGGGCGAGGTTTTCGAATGGGCGGTCGCGGCGCGCCGCGCGCTGCACAGGATACCAGAACCCGGCTTTCACGAGGAAAAAACCAAAGCGTTCATAAAACAGAAGCTTACGGAGCTTGGTCTTGAATACGAAGCTCCCGAGGGCGGCTGGATAAGCTGCTATATTCCGGGCACACGTCCTGGCAAGGTGACGGCCCTCAGGGCGGATTTCGACGCGCTGCCTATACAGGAGCCTGTCGGCTGCGGATTTGAAAGCCTGCATCCGGGCTATATGCACGCCTGCGGACACGATATGCATACCGCGATGCTGCTTGCGTGCGGAAAGCTGCTCAAAAACGCGCCTGAGGGCTTCGCGGGCGGAGCGCTGCTCATGTTCGAGCCAGCGGAGGAAACCGAGGGCGGCGCAAAGCCGATGGCTGATTCGGGCATGCTGGAAAGGTACAAGGTGGACAGGGTCTACGGCGCGCACGTGATGCCCCGTCTCGTCGTCGGGCAGATCGAGAGCCGCCCCGGCACTCTGAACGCAAGCACGGACACCATATCTGTCACCGTGCGGGGAGCTTCCGCGCACGGCGCTTATCCGGAGACCGGCAAAGACGCCATACTCTGCGCCGCGCAGATAGTATCGGCGCTGCAGAGCGTAGTGGCGAGGAACGTATCTCCTCTGGAAAGCGCGGTCATAACGATAGGAAAGATTTCCGGAGGCAAAGCGAGCAACATCATCTGCGATTCCGTACAGATGGAAGGCACTCTGCGCGCCGCGGACAGAAAGCTCAGAAACATGCTCGTGTCCCGCGTCAGGGAAATCTGCGAATACACAGGCAGAGCTATGGGCTGCGAGGCGGAATGCAGCATAAGCGAGGGGTATGCCGCGCTGGTAAACGACGCGGGGCACGCAAAGCGCGTGCTGGACGTCGCCGCAAAGCTGTTCGGCGCGGACGCCGCCCTCGTAAAGGACGCGCCGAGCATGGGCGCGGAGGATTTTTCGTATTTTCTGGATCACGCGCCGGGCGCGTTTTTCCATGTCGGCTGCTCGCCGGATAAGGAGCATATAGGCGCGCCTCTGCACAGCGAGCGCTTCCTGCCCAACGAACAGGCCATGCTGTACGGCATAAGCATGGAAGCGGCGCTCATAATGGAGGATTGAGCGCAAGGCTTCAGAATGATTAAAGCGCATTCTAATCCTTTTCTAATCCGTTTCAAGCCAAAAACTATTTTTTCGGTATTATACTGACGCCATCAAATTAAGGAGGTTCCCGATATGGAACAGTTTGAAATGGCGGATAAACTTGCAAAAATGACCGGCGCGAGCTTAGCGGAAGCAAAGGCGGCGCTCGAAAACTGCGGCTGGAACATGCTTGACGCGGCGCTTCAGCTGGAGCGCGAAGGACGCATACCGAAGCAAAGCGGCGAATACCACAGCAGCGCCTCCGAGCAGCGCGAGGGCTCCGAAAAGGAGAGTACCGACGGCAGACTGTACGCGCCCAGGCATCTTGGCTTAAAGGGCATGCTCAAGTGGATATGGGCTTTCCTTATCCGCAATACGCTGGTCATCCGCGGCAACAGCGGGGACGTGATCATGTCTTTGCCGATACTGATCGCCGCGATACTCATGTTCACGTCGTTCTGGACACTTGTGATAGTCGTGCTCGTCAGCTTCGTGTTTGGCTGTCAGTACAGCTTCGTAGGGCCTCAGCTGGGCAAGAAAACCATAAACGCCGCCGCCCGTCAGGTGGGCGACAAGGTGCACGAATTCGGCCAGAACTTCAAAAACAGGCATCTGCGCCGCAAAAATACGGATAACTCCGAAGAATAAAGGAGACAGCTTATGCCCGGCAGCATACTGATAATAGAGGACGAGGAGAAAATCGCGCGCTTCACGGAGCTCGAGCTTATTCATGAGGGCTATACGGTGGATAAATGCACCGATGGCCGGAGCGGACTTGAGGCCGCGCTTGAAAACGCCTACGACTGCGTGCTGCTTGATATTATGCTGCCGGGGATCAACGGGCTGGAGGTTTTGCGCCGCCTGCGGAAAACCTCGGACGTACCTGTAATCATGCTTACCGCGCGCGACGCGGTCATGGACAAGGTGTCCGGGCTCGATATGGGCGCGGACGATTACGTAACCAAGCCCTTCGCGATCGAGGAGCTGCTTGCGCGCATCAGGCTCGTGACGCGCAAGCGCGCAGCCGTTAAACAGCCGGAGGAGGAATACTCCTTCGGCCTTCTGAGTCTGAGCGTGCCGCGCCACGAGGTCACCTGGGACGGAAAGCCCGTGGAGCTTACCGGCAAGGAGTTCGCACTGCTTGAAACGCTGCTTGAGAACAGAAATATCGTGCTCTCGCGCGAGACGCTGCTGGAAAAGGTGTGGGGCTACGATTATGCGGGCGAGACGAACATAGTGGACGTTTATATCAGATATCTCAGAAGCAAAATAGACGACGTATACGGCGTCAGGCTCATTCAGACCGTGCGCGGCGTAGGCTACGCCGTCAAAGACTGATGAAAAACAAAAGCGTTTCGACAGGCTCGCTGAATTTCAGAATAACCGCTTCCGCAGCCGTGGGACTCATTATGTGCTTCTGCGTGCTGAACGTCGTAATAATCGCAGCGAAGGCGTACGACGAGGGAGCGTTCGGGCAGGGAAACTCGCTCGTGCGTTTTGTTTCATACTATATGGACAACTGCACCTCGCCGATGCTGCTTAAAGTCAGAGGCGTGGAATTTATTCTGCTTATACTCAAGCTGATTTTCGGCAGCCGCAGCGTAAGACACAAGCTAAAGCCCGTCGAGGACCTTTCACAGATGGCGGAGCGGATAAACAACGGCTTCGCATTCAATGAAGAACGCCTGATCGAGCTCGAAAGCGCCATAGACCGCATAAGTCCCTCCGCCGGCGATACCGTGCTGCGCACGGGCGACCGCGAGCTGGTAGGCCTCGAAAAAGCGGTGAACGACCTTATACAGCGTATGCGCGAGTCTTACGCGCAGCAGACGCGTTTCGTTTCGGACGCGTCACACGAGCTCAGAACGCCGATCGCGGTCATAAAGGGCTACGCGGATATGCTTGACCGCTGGGGGGAAAGCGACGAAAAGGTGCTGGACGAGTCAGTTGCGGCGATACGCGCGGAAAGCGCCAATATGACGCGGCTTATCGAGCAGCTGCTGTTTCTTGCGCGGGGAGACAGCGGCAGGACGAAGCTTAATATTACAGACTGCGATATCTCGGACATACTGCGCGAGGTGTACGACGAATCGCGCATGATAGATTCCGCGCATACGTATGCGTTTGAAAGCCCTGCGCCCGTTCCGCTGAAGGGCGACGCGGCCCTGCTTAAGCAGACCGTGCGCATACTTGTGGACAACGCCGCAAAATATACGCCCGCGGGCGGGAGCATAACCATAAGAGCGACTGACGCCGAGAAGGAAGCCGTCTTTACCGTACAGGATACCGGAGTGGGCATAAAGCAGGAAGCGCTGCCGTATATTTTCGACCGCTTTTACCGCGCGGACGATTCGCGCACGCGTGAAAACGGAGGCACGGGGCTTGGCCTGGCCATCGCAAAATGGATAGTCGACCGCCACGACGGGTATTTTGAGGTGGTTTCGATGGAGGGACTGGGCACGAGGATGAACGTGCACATACCAAAGTCCTGAAAAACAACGGAGAACAGAAAAGCGCGGAGGAGCGTGAACGGCAGCCCCTCCGCGTTCGTTGATTTAGAAAACCCTCGCGCACTCGGCGCACATTATGAGAAACGCGCCTACGCCGTGCAGGTCGTTTACGGAGGTGGGGCGGTTTATGTAGTGCGTATAATCGCCTACGCCCGTGCCCACGCATACGTCTCCGATCAGCAAATCGTCGCCGTCGCGCTTGAGCGAATTTACCACGCCCTCAAAGCCCCTGCGCGCGTATGCGAGATTTCCTTCCTCCAATATGCCCAGCCGCACGGCCTTGCATATTGCGGCGGTGTACAGGCAGGAGCAGGAGTTTTCGGGCCAGTTGTCGGGGTTTTCCGGCTTGTCCACGACCTGATACCAGCGCCCGTCCCTGCCCTGATACGGTATGAGCGCCTTGATTAGCCTTACGACTTCGCGCTCCATTTCGGGACGCGCGGGATGCTCCTTGGGGAAGAAATCGAGGTCGTTCAGTATCGCCACGCACACCCAGCCGATAGAGCGTCCCCAGAATTCGGGCGAGCGCCCGGTCTCCCTGTCAGCCCAGGGCTGTTCCTTTTTGTAGTCCCATGCATGGTATAAAAGCCCGGTCTTTTCGTCGCGCGTGTGCTGTATCATCAGGTGTATCTGCCGCGCCGTGAGCTCGAGAAACTCGGGCCTGCCGAAGGTCTTGCCGTATTCGGCGCAGATGGGGCCTCCCATATACAGCCCGTCCAGCCACATCTGATACGGATAGTAATGCTTGTGCCACAGACCGCCAGTGGGATCGCGCGGAAAGTCCCATACGACGCCGCAGAGCTTGTCCAGCACCTTTTTGTATCTTATGTCGCCCGTAAGCCTGTAAAGCGGGAACAGCAGTATGCCGGGCTGTACGTCGTCAAGCTGCTTGTCGTCAAAACCGGATAACTCGCCGTCTTCGCTTATGTAGCTGTCGACCCATTGCCTAATATACTCAAAGTACTTCTCTTCGCCGTTTATCAGATAGTTTTCGTATACGCCGGACAAAAACACGCCCTGATGGTAATGAAATCTTCCGGCAGGCGGCAGATCGGGAGCGCGAAACTTGCGCATCATCGTCTCGACGGACATCTTTCCGGCTTCAATCGGAGTAAGTATATATGGTATTCCCTCCTGTCAGTTTGTAAAACAAGTATAGCAGGAAAGCGCAGGCTTTGCAAGCATAATGTCGGCTTTGACGCGATTTTTCGCATGCCTGTGCTTTTTGCATGGGCGTATAAAGAAAAACCGCCCGCTCACGGTTGCCAAATCCTCGGGTTTGTTGTATAATAACAGCCGACTCATAAGCTTAATAAATAAAGGTGGATACATGAACAAATCTGACATAGCAAAAATCAAGCGCCGCCTTACGGCGGACAGCAGAAACCCGATCGTCATCCGCGGACGGTACGTGAACGGCAAAAAAGCAGTAGTGAGCGAATTTTCCCGCTCGCTTATGTCGCTTACCCAGACCGAGTGCGACAAATACACCCAGATTTTCAAACGTGCGCTGTCCGGCGAAATCGGCAGGAATCTTACGCAGCTTACCTTTACGATGAACGAGGTCATGGAAGGCGAGACCCACGCGCGTCTTATGCAGCTGGTGCATGGAGGCTTTGAGGACGAGACGGCCGCGAACGCATTTTTGGACGCGGTAACCGAAAACACGAAGCTCGAGGGCAATAACCTGATACTCTTGATGCACGATACCTGGGACACCGATTTTTCGCGTTCGAACCGCGACGAGGGCGCGCTTGAGACAGAAAATGCGTCAAACGTATTTGAATACATCATGTGCGTGGTGTGTCCGGTAAAGCAGGGCAAGCCCGCGCTTTCTTATGATTTCGCGGACAACGATTTCAAGACCAGGGAACCCGATTACATAGTCAACGCGCCGGTCATGGGCTTTATGTTCCCCTGCTTCGAGGACGGAGGGGCGAACATATCGGGCGCGCTGTTTTACTCAAGAGACATGGGAGAGGATCACAGCGATTTTCTGACCAGCGCGTTAAATGCAAACGAGATAACGCCCGCGCTCGAAAAGCGCGAAAGCTTCAAAGCGGTGCTTATGGATGCGCTGGAGGAGGAATGCAGCTACGACGTGGTCGAGAACATGAACAGTCAGCTCGTTGAAAAGCTCGACGAACAGAAAAGGGACAAGGAGGCCGATCCCGCGCGCGTGGGCGGCAAGGAGCTCGCGGATATGCTGCTCAGATCCGGCGTGTCGGACGACAGGGCAGAGAGCTTCAAGGAAAAATTCGACCAGGAGTTCGGCGCGGGAGCGGACCTGCCGCTGGCCGGCATCGCGGAGGACAAGCAGTTCGAGCTGCGCACTCCGGACGTGCTCGTAAAGGTCAGCTCCAAACAGGCAAGTCTTATAGAAACGCGGATAATCGACGGCATGAAGTATATCCTGATACCCGCGGACGACGGCGTGACCGTGAACGGCATCAGCATAGACATTTAAGGAGGACGTAATGAAAACGCTGTTCTTTATTTATACCGCCGCGCTCGTGCTTATGAGCGTGATCGCGTTTATCGCATACGGCAGGGACAAGCGTCTTGCCAAATCCGGCTCGTGGCGCACGCCCGAGCGCACGCTGCTGCTTCTGAGCGCGTGCTGCGGCGGTATCGGCGCGTTTGTCGGCATGCGTGTGTTCAGGCACAAGACGCAGCACCCGAGCTTCAAAATTATCGTGCCGCTCACGATGATACTCCAGATCGCGCTGCTTGCCGCGCTTGCGTATTTCGCATTTCTGAAATGAACGTGCATACTGAGATAAACACGCTGTTTCCCGTGCGCAATACGCCTGAGCAGAAGCAGGCGTTTCGAGGCTGGGCGCTGAAGCGCGGAAACGCTGCCGGACTTTATACGCGCGAGGAAAACAATGCGGGTCATATAAACATCGTATTTGGAGATCCGGTGAACGCCGACGTGGTGTTCACCGCGCATTACGATACGCCGAAGCGTTCGCTGCTTCCGAATATCATGCTGCCGCTGAATCCGCTTTTGAAGATACTCTACACCCTTGCGGTCGTGCTTTCTATACTCCTTCCGGCGCTTGCGGCGGCGTTTGCTTTGATGAAGCTGTATCCGGACCGGCGGGAGCTTGCGCTGTTCGCTTACGCCTGTGTGTATTTTTTGCTGTTTTATCTTACAATGCGCGCTTTCAAAAACCCGCATAACGCAAACGACAATACCTCCGGTACCGCCGCGGTCATGCAGCTTGCGGAGCGCGGGATGCCCGGCGCCGCGTTCATACTCTTCGACGACGAGGAGAAGGGGAAAAAGGGAAGCAATGCGTACGCAGCTGAGCACGGAAACGTCAAGCACGATTCCTTCGTCATAAACATGGACTGCATCGGGAACGGAAATATTTTCGTAGTGCAGGAAAGCAAGCGCGCGCATGAGCACAGACAGTACGCGGTATTTGCCGAAAGGCTTAAAAGGCTGCCTGCAGAGTTAATAATGAGCGTGGACGCCAGCATGAATTCAGACCATAAGAATTTCGACAAATCGCTCGGAATAGCCGCCTGCCTGAAGGGAAAGCGCATAGTCTACACGCCGCGCATCCATACGCCCAAGGATACCGTATGCGATACGCGCCTTATAGATATGCTCGTAAGCGCGCTCGCAGGGGAATACAACAAAAAGCCGGAGTAAGGAGGCAATCATGGACAACCGAACCAACGCAAGCCGCTTTGCGCGCGTGTGCCCGCACTGCGGATATCAGATCACACAGCGGGTCAAAAGCTGTCCGATCTGCGGCACTGATTTAAGCGCCGCGCCTGAACAGGCTCAGGCGGAACAGACGGTATACGCTGACGCGTACGAAACAAGCGCTCCCCGCACTTCAGAGGCACGCTTCTGCCCGCACTGCGGCAGCCCCATCACACGCCGCACGAACGTGTGCAGCGTATGCGGAGGCGACCTGCGCGCGGTGATTTCAGACGTTCAGCCTGCGCCGGAACAGGATATACCCGAATATCAGGCGGACGTCCTACGCGAAGCGGAGCGCGCGCTCGGAACAGTTTGCCCGGAGTGCGGCGCGCCTGTGCTTCAGCGCGGCAGAAACTGCGCTTCCTGCGGAGCGGACCTGAGCGCGCTCATATATAAACGCGCTGCCGCGCCGCGCGAGGAAGCCGATCCGCCGATATCCCAGTCCCAGCCTCCCGTTCAGCCGGGGGACGTTCCGCCGCCTAAGCCGTTCGTGGGGATCCCGCGCACGATCGAGGATCTGCAGGAATGGTACATCGCCAACAATCTGCCGCCGGAGGACGTGACGCGCTTTTTCATAGGCAAGAACTATAAAGCGCCGAAGGCGTTCGGCATATACCGCGACGGGCGCGGCAATGTCGTTGTATACAAAAACAAAGCGGACGGCACGCGCGCGATACGCTATCAGGGACCGGACGAGGCTTTCGGCGTGAACGAACTGTACCTGCGCCTGAAGCAGGAGATAGGCAACCAGAAGGCACTGAACAACGGGGGCAGCAGAGCGGCTGTTTCCGCGGCGGTAAAAAGAAAAAGAACCATCGTGGTCATCGCAGTCATTGTATTAATAATAGCCTTCATGATGCTGGCATACTCCTGCGCGACCAAAAGAGGTTATTATTATTACGGCGACAGTTACTATTACTACGAGCACAACACGTGGTTCATATACGATTACGGTTGGACTGAAGTCCGCGACGTACCCAGAGGAATGTCGGATTATTACCTCGGCAGCTCATACAGTTCAGATTACGGCACGGGCTCGTTCTACGACAGTGACATATACCGTGACTATTACGAAGACAAATGGGAAACCGAGGACTCCTGGGACGACAACGACAGCTGGGATTCGGGCGGTACCGACTGGGACAGCGACTGGTAAACGTTCAGCTGATTTCGAATACCGCCAGGGAATCCAGACCGACCGCATACTGCGTGAGCGCGGGCGTGAGAATGCTTCTCACGTCCGCGTGTATATGTCCGGTAAGTATGCATTTTATCGCGGGGCAGGATTTTATAAACTTGACCGTCTCGAGCGTGGGCTCGTCGGGCGTCTGCTGTATCCGGCGGTTTTCGGGGTACAGGCGCGTGAGCGCCTCCGGCGTTCCGCACAGGTAGCCGCAGGGATTGCCGCGCATGTTCAGCATGTACTCGTGCAGCTCGGGCGTAAACAGGGGAGTGTGCATAAGCAGCACGACCGGCAGGCCGCACGCGCACTCGCGCTTTAAAAACTCAAGCTGCTTGCGTTCAAACAGGTAATACCCGTTGTCCAGTGCGATAAACTTTATGCCGTTATAAACGGTGCTGCTCTGCCGTATGTCGTTTGTAAACACGGCCTGCACGCGGGCAAGGCTTTGATTTCTGTACGCCTCGTCCTCAAGCGCCTCGCCCACATACAGACTGAATTCATGGTTGCCCGCGGCGGTGAACACGCAGTTTGCGTGAGTAAAACGGCGCGCCTCGTCAAGATTTGCGCTGCTCACGAAATCGATCAGGTCGCCCGTGTGCGCGATAAACGCCGCGTGTTCCGTTTGCGCAAGCTCTTCCGCGCCGTGCAGCATCTGCATGGCGTCCGGAAACACGCGCGCGCGTTTGCCCGCGAGCGTGTTTTTCCGCTCATCGTCCCTGTCGTCCGCAAGCGTCAGGTGCGTATCGCTCGCGTGGATTATTTTAAACGGCGCTTCTGCGCCGAGCCTTAGTTGATAACGCAGAATACTCATACGTCTCCTGATTTTGCGCGTTATTTCTTAAGCTTCGCGCAGACTTTTTCGTATTTGTCCACATATTCGTCAAACTGCTTAAGCGCGCTTCTGACGGGCTCCGGCGACGAAAGGTCTACGCCCGCGAGCTTCAGCGCGTCCAGCGGATATACGCTGCAGCCGGCCTTCAGGAAGCGCTTGTATCTTTCGACCGCCGGAGCGCCCTCCGCTCTTATCATGCCGGCGATCGCCATCGCGGCGGAGAAGCCGGTCGCGTACTTGTAAACGTAGAAGCAATTGTAGAAGTGCGGTATGCGCATCCACTCGTAGGATATGAGCTCGTCGAACTCAAGCCCCGGATAATACTTGCGGTTCAGATCGGCGTATACCTTGTTCAGGCTTTCGGCCGTCAGGGGCTCGCCCTGCTCCTCCATAGCGTGAGAGGCCTTCTCGAACTCGGCGAACATCGTCTGACGGAAAACGGTGCCGCGGAAGCTGTCCAGCAAGTTATATATCAGGTACGCCTGCGCCTCGTCTTCCTTGTAACGGTCCATAAGCCCCATCAGCGTGAGCACCTCGTTCACGGTCGAGGCGACCTCGGCCACGAACAGCGAATACTGGCTTTTGGTATAAGGCTGAGTCGTATCCGAATACAACGTATGCAGCGAATGTCCCATCTCGTGCGCCACGGTCTGCATGTGGTCAAGGTCTTCTTTATAGTTCGTCAGTACGTACGGGTGCGAATCGTAAGTGCCCCACGAGTACGCGCCGGAGGATTTGCCTTCGTTCTCATACGGGTCGATCCAGCGTTCCTCGAACGCTTTTTTGAGAACGGAGGTATAATCCTCGCCCAGCACGGACAAAAGCTCCGTCACCTTTGCGTAGGCATCGGCGAAGGGGAGCTTTATGTCGAAGCCCAGTTCCGGCGGCAGGTACAGGTCGTAAAAGTGCATTTTGTCTATGCCGTTCAGCTTCGAGTTTATGCTTATGAATTTTTGAAGCGACGATATATGCTCGCTTACGGCCTGTATTAGGCTTTCGTACACGCTGACGGGAATGTTGTCCGGGAACAGCGAGGCCTCGAGCGCGCTGTTATGGCCGCGCGCCTTCGCATAAAACACGTCGCTTTTTACGCTGCCCGCATATATCGCGGGTACGGTCGCGGAAAACGATTTGAAGGTCGAATACAGCGCCTCGAACGCGCGCTTGCGAACGCTGCGGTCGCGGCTCATCATGAAGGGTATGTAGTTCGAGTGGGTCAGACGTACCTTTTCGCCGTTTTCGTCCTCGATTTCAGGAAAGCGTAGGTCGGCGTCGGTGAACATGTCGTACACTGTGCCGCATGCGCCGCCCATATCGCGGCTCAGCGCCAGCAGCGTCTCCTCCTTCTCGGAAAGCGTATGAGGGCGGCGGCGAATCAGATCGTCAAGCTGCATGTCGTAATCGCTGAACGCAGGATCGGCCTTGACGCCCGTCAGGTACTCCTCGCTGAGAGTCAGCATTTCCGGCGACATGAACGCGCATTCGCTCGCAAGCTTCGAGGACAGCTGCGATATGCGCGCGACGAGTCCCTGATAGAACGTGCTTGAATTGTCCTCGTCCCGGCGCATGCGCGCATAGACGAACAGCGAGGAGGCGATGCGCTCCGCCTTCGTCGCAAGCTTCAGCGCCTCAAGCAGCGTGTCTTTGTCGGATAATTTGCCTTTATACGCCGCAAAACGGGGTATAAGCTGCCGAACGTTTTCAAAGTCCGCTTCCCAGGCGGCGTTGTCGGGATAAATGTCTTCAAGCTTCCATGTATCCTGAACGGGTACTTCAGAGCGTTTTCTGAGTTTTTCTGCCATAATTCTTCTCCTTGCGCTGCGTTATTTTGATGCCCGGACATATTATAGCACAATATTCCGTTTCTGAAAAGCATAAATTAACGGCTGGCTGATTGACAGATAAATATCCCGCGGAATAAAATATAATGTTGTACGTTATGTCAATAAGGAGGAAGCGCTCGTGCGGACAGCTGATTGATACTCAGACGGTGCTGTTGTTAAAACGATGTCAGTCATATATTAAGGAGGAAACAGCAATGCCGCATCCTGAGCTTAAGCAGGAAACGCAAAGACGGCGTACCTTTGCTATAATATCACACCCTGACGCGGGCAAAACCACGCTTACCGAGAAGCTGCTTCTGTACGGCGGCGCCATACGGCAGGCGGGCAGCGTCAAGGCGCGCAAGACCGCGCGCCACGCTACGAGCGATTGGATGGAAATCGAAAAACAGCGCGGCATATCCGTCACGTCGTCGGCTATGCAGTTCGATTTCGACGGATTCCGCATAAACATACTCGACACGCCCGGACATCAGGATTTTTCAGAGGACACGTACCGCACGCTCGTGGCGGCGGACAGTGCGGTCATGCTTATAGACTGCGCCAAGGGCGTCGAGGAACAGACGATAAAGCTGTTCAAGGTGTGCCGTATGCGCTCGATACCTATATTCACGTTTGTAAACAAGCTCGACCGCGCCGGAAAGGACCCGTTCGAGCTGATGGAGGAGCTCGAACAGGTGCTCGGCATACGCTCCTGCCCCGTAAACTGGCCCATCGGCCTGCACGGCGACGATTTCAGGGGAGTGTACCACAGAGACACCCGCGAGATAGAAATGTACGCGGGAGGCAACCACGGACAAAGCAAGGTTCAGGTAAAGACGATCTCTGTCGACGATCCCGCGTGCGCGGACACGATAGGCAAAACCTATTACGACAAGCTGCTCGAGGACATAGAGCTACTGGACGTGGCGGGCGATGAGTTCGATCTGGAAAAGATACTTGCCGGCAAGCTTACGCCCATGTTCTTCGGCAGCGCGTTCAACAATTTCGGCGTGGAGCCTTTTCTTAAAAGGTTTTTGAAATACACCAAGTCGCCTACGCCCAGAACCTCGGACGCGGGAATAATAGACCCGATGGACGAAAAATTCACGGGCTTCATATTCAAAATTCAGGCCAACATGAATCCCGCGCACCGCGACCGCCTGGCGTTCATGCGCGTCTGCTCGGGCGTGTTCGAAAAGGGCATGACCGTCTGGCATTCCTCGAGCGGAGAGCATATAAAGCTTGCTCAGCCGCAGCAGTTCATGGCGCAGGAGCATGAAACGGTCGAAACCGCGTACCCGGGCGACATAATCGGCTTGTTCGATCCGGGCATATTCCGCCTTGGCGACACGCTGTGCACGGGCGCGCCGGTCAGATACGGCGGCATACCGCTGTTCGCGCCGGAATTCTTTTCCCGCGTGAGCCCGGTGGACTCTATGAAGCGCAAGCAGTTTCTGAAGGGCATAAACCAGCTCTCGCAGGAAGGCGCGGTGCAGACGTTCAAGCGCCCGAACATCGGACGCGAGGAGATGATCGCCGGGGTCGTGGGCATACTGCAGATGGACGTGCTGGAATACAGGCTCAAAAACGAGTACGGCGTAGAGATAAACCGCGAAACTCTGCCGTACAGATACGTGCGCTGGGTAAAGCAAACGCCAAAGCCCGTGGACAAGCTGCGCCTGCCGTCGACCACCGTGCCGGCGGCCGACAAGGCGGACAGGGACGTTTTGTTTTTCGAAAACGAATGGTCGATACGCCTGTGCATGGAAAACAATAAGGGACTCGAGCTGAACGAGACCGCTGACCGCGCCGCAGCAGACGCGATCGAGGTATGACAAAAGAGGTAAATTGTGTGAAAACCGTAAGAAACGACATAAGGAACATAGCGATAATCGCGCACGTAGACCACGGCAAGACCACACTGGTAGACGAAATGCTTAAGCAGTCGGGCGTGTTCCGCGACAACCAGACGGTGTCCGAGCGCGTTATGGACTCAAACGACCTCGAGCGTGAACGCGGGATAACCATACTTTCCAAAAACACCGCCGTGAACTACAAAGGGGTAAAGATCAACATAGTCGATACCCCCGGTCACGCCGATTTCGGCGGCGAGGTGGAGCGCGTGCTCAAAATGGTCGGCGGCGTGCTGCTGCTGGTCGATTCCTTCGAGGGTCCGATGCCGCAGACGCGTTTCGTGCTTAAAAAGGCGCTGGAGCTTTCGCTGCCGGTGATAATCGTGATCAATAAAATGGATCGCCCCGACCAGAGGTGCAAAGAGGTGGTCGACGAAACACTGGAGCTGCTGCTCGAGCTGGACGCGACCGACGAGCAGCTCGACAGTCCGGTCGTGTACTGCTCGGGACGCACAGGCGTCGCGACGCTCGATCTTGACAAGCCTGCGGTTAACCTATTGCCGCTGTTTGATACGATACTCGAGCATATCCCTGCGCCCGAGGGCGACGACGAAGCGTCGCTGCAGCTGCTTATTTCCACGATCGACTACAACGATTACGTGGGGCGCATAGGCATAGGCAGGATCGAGCGCGGCACCGTGAAGGCGGGACAGATGGCGGTCAGATGTGTGTACGGACAGTCCTTCGTATCGCCTGCCGCGCGCCTGGGCGGTCTGTTCGAGTTCGACGGGCTTAAGCGCGTGCCCTGTGAAAGCGCGAAGGTCGGCGACATAGTCGCCGTCACGGGCTTTGGCGATCTTTCGATAGGCGATACTATCTGCGACGTGGCGATGGCCGAGCCGCTGCCCTTCGTAAAAATAAGCGAGCCCACCGTCGCGATGGATTTCGTGGTGAACGATTCGCCGTTCGCAGGCACAGAAGGCACTTACGTAACCAGCCGTCACCTGCGCGCGCGTCTGTTCAAGGAAATGCAGACGGACGTGTCGCTGCGCGTCGAGGATACCGGAGCGACCGACAGCTTCAAGGTTTCCGGTAGGGGAGAGTTGCATCTTTCGATACTTATCGAAACCATGAGAAGGCAGGGCTACGAGTTTGCCGTGACCAAGCCCACAGTTCTTTATAAGGACGTAGACGGCGTACGCTGCGAGCCGATGGAGGAGCTGGTATGCGACGTGCCATCGGAATACGCGGGCTCGGTCATAGAAAAGCTCGGCCGCCGCAAGGGCGTGCTGGTGAGCATGGACGGGCAGGACAGGGTGAGGCTCGTGTTCAGCGTGCCCTCGCGCGGGCTGTTCGGCTACCGCAGCGAGTTCCTTACGGACACGCGCGGCGAAGGCTTAATGAACGCGGTGTTCAGCGGTTACGAGCCTTACAAGGGCGACATACCCTCGCGTCCCAGCGGCTCTCTGGTCGCGTGGGAAACGGGCGAGACCACCAATTACGCGATGTTCTATATTCAGGACAGGGGCGAATTGTTCATAGAGCCTGGCACAAAGGTATACACGGGCATGATCGTCGGACGCAACTCCCGTCCGGGCGACATAGACGTAAACGTGTGCAAGAAAAAGCACCTGACGTCGATACGCAATTCCGCCGCCGCTGAAGAGGCGCTCAAGGTGACCGGCATACGCATACTCACGCTCGAGGAAGCGATGGATTATATCGACGACGACGAGCTGGTCGAGATAACGCCGAAGTCGATACGCATGCGCAAAAAGATACTTGCTACGGAAGCACGCAAAAAACTGGAGGCACGCAAGAAAGCATGACACATGGGGCTGCCCGGCAGCCCCATGCTCGGGATTAAGAGGAAGTCATTCATAACGAGCGGCTGCTGCGGATCATAAAACAGGCTTTCTGTTTTCACACGAAGCATCCTGTCGCGCACGATGGTAATAAAAGAGATAATTCTTAAAAACTACAGAAATTACGAATCAGCCGAAATCGCGCCCTGCGCAGAGGTCACCGTATTTACGGGCGGCAACGCGCAGGGCAAGACGAATATACTCGAAGCGGTATACCTGTGCTGCACGGGGCGCTCGCACCGTACGTCTCATGACCGGGAGCTTATAAAAACCGGCGAAGATATCGCATATGTGAAGCTCACGGTGCTGCGCAGGGACGGCGAGCACGAGGTCGAAATCGCGCTTTCGGGCGCAGGGAAACGCATCATAAAAATAAACGGCAGCCGCGCCGCGCGCTCCGGAGAGCTGCTTGGCCACGTGACCGGAGTTCTGTTCGCTCCGGAGGATCTGCGCATGGTGAAGGACGGTCCGGCGCTGCGCAGACGTTTTATGGACATGGAGCTAAGTCAGCTGCGTCCGTCGTATTATTACGCGCTGCAAAGGTATAACCGCGCCCTCAAGCAAAGAGGCGCGCTGCTCAGGCAGATAGCGGCGGGCGCGCAGACTGCAGATACGCTGGATATGTGGGACGAGGAGCTTATTCAAAGCGGCAGCGAAATAATGCATATCCGTGCGGAATTCGTAAAAAAGCTTGCCGAACGCGCATCTGTGATACACTCGGGCATATCGGGCGAAAAGGAGCGCCTCGACGTGACCTACGAGCCGGATACGGAAATCCGTCAGAGCGCGGCGGATACCGCCTGCGCGCTTGGTGAAGCACTGCTTGCCTGCCGCGCAAACGACATAAAGCGGCTCGTGACGAGCGCGGGTCCTCACCGTGACGATATAGGCGTGTTCGTCAACGGGATGGACGCGCGCGCGTTCGGCTCGCAGGGACAGGTGCGTACCTGCGCGCTGTCTCTGAAGCTCAGCGAAATAGAGCTGATGCGCGAGGAAACGGGCGAAGCGCCGGTGCTCATGCTCGACGACGTGATGAGCGAGCTCGATCCCGAACGCAGAAGACTGCTTATAGACCGATTGACCGGCGTGCAGACGCTGGTTACCTGTACGGACAAAAACGACCTTGCGGGCGCGAACGCGGGCCTGATGATAAGCGTAAAAAACGCCGTGCTCACGCAGGAGGAACGATTATGACAAAGCGAATCGCGCTGCTTTTTGCGGCGCTGTGCCTGTGCTTCGTTTGCTGCCGCGCCGAAACGGTCGGCGGCAATACCGGCGACAATTATTCCGAAATAGAAATGAGCGCGTCGCTTGACAGCCTGACCGAAAAATACGGGCAGGGCGAGCAGTGCGGCGATTATATCCGTTTCGGAAACGCCCTGTGCGCGTTTTACGAAAGCGGACGGCTGCTCGCAAAGGCGCGGTACTTTGACGACGTGCGCGAGGCGGCGGCCTTCAGTGAGGGCAATTTTGCAAAAGCGAGCAGGCTTAAGTACGGCACGCCGCTTGACGAGATAAGCGCTCTGCTGGGCGAGGGCTGCGAAATTATGCGCATAAATCTGTCTGACGAGGACGAGCCCGGACACCGCATCGTGCTGGCGTGGCAGAACGCGCGCGGAGAGGTGCTCGAGGCGCTGCTCGAGCTCGAAGACGACGTATGGGTGCTGTTCGCGCTTGGAGACGTGCTGACGGAGGAGACGAAATGAATTATTCCGAAAAGAGCCTTGAAATCTGTGAAACGCATAAAGGAAAGCTGAGCGTCATACCGACGGTGAGCGTAAACGACAGAGACGAGCTTTCCAGCGCTTACACCCCGGGCGTCGCAGAGCCCTGCCGCAAAATCGCCGCCTGTCCTGACGACGTATATAAATATACCATAAAAAGCCATACAGTCGCCGTAGTCACCGACGGCACAGCCGTATTGGGGCTTGGGGACATCGGCCCCAAAGCGGCGCTGCCGGTTATGGAGGGCAAGGCGGTATTGTTCAAGCGCTTCGGCGGCATAGATGCCTTCCCGATATGCCTTGACACAAAGGATACCGAGGAGATAATCCGCACGGTAAAGCTGATCGCGCCGGCCTTCGGCGGTATAAACCTCGAGGACATATCCGCGCCGCGCTGCTTTGAGATAGAATCGCGCCTCAGGCGCGAGCTCGACATTCCCGTGTTTCACGACGATCAGCACGGCACCGCGATAGTGGTCTGCGCGGGCCTTATAAATGCGCTCAGACTCACGGGCAGGGCGTGGCAGGATACGCGCGTGGTGATATGCGGCGCGGGCAGCGCGGGCATTTCGATAGCCCGTCTTATGCTTAACTTTTCTCCTGCGGACGTGATTCTGTGCGACAGGCAGGGCGCGGTCTGCGAGGGCGAGGAGTGGCTCAATCCCGCGCAGGCGGATATGGCGAAAAAGACGAACCGGCATCATCTGCGGGGCTCGCTTGCGGACGCCGTTGCCGGTGCGGATGTGTTTGTCGGCGTTTCCAGTCCCGGCGCGCTCACCGGCGAAATGGTTTCTTCGATGGCTGAGCGGCCGATAGTGTTCGCGATGGCCAATCCCACGCCGGAAATACTGCCCGAGGAAGCCAAAGCCGCGGGAGCGTACGTGGTGGCCACCGGACGCAGCGATTATCCTAACCAGATAAACAACGTGCTCGTGTTTCCGGGCATATTCAAAGGCGCGCTCGAAGCGCGCTGCGCGGACATAAGCGAGGAAATGAAGCTCGCCGCGGCGCGGGCGATCGCATCTCTCGTAACGGACGCGGAGCTGACGTCTGAGTATATAATCCCCGGGGCGTTCGACGAACGCGTCGCGAAATGCGTTGCAGACGCGGTAAAGGCGTGCGCGGAGGCATGACATGATACGGATGATCGTGTCGGATATAGACGGTACGCTGGTCCCGATAGGCGGAAGCCTTTCTGAGCGCACGCGTCAGTGCATAAAGCGCTGCGCTCAAAAAAACATAAAAATCGTGCTCGCCAGCGGACGCACGTTCGTCAATGCCGCTTCTGTCGCGCTGCAGTCTGGCATAGACTGCCCGGTCATTTCGGCGAACGGAGGACGCGCGGACGCCCACACTTACGTAAGTCCCATATACGAGGACAGGCTGAGCAGGGACGACGCGAAGCTGATTTGCGAAAAGCTCTATGCTTCGGGCTGCTTTATGACGAGCTATGTGGGCACGAAGGTTTACGTGCTGCACGAGCGCGCCGGAAAATCCGAAAACGCAAGACGCGTCAGTGAAGCAAAGCCGGACAGCGAGTTTGCCGTGATCGACGACACGCAGCGCATGTTCACGGAGGGCGTAAACGGCCCGTACAAATTCGAAGCGTACAGCGACGACCCGGCTTTCATCGAGCGGTTAAGGCGCGAGTTCAGTCAGCTCGGCTTCTACGTTTCAAGCGCTTACAGCTATAATCTTGAAATAATGCCATCTGGCGGCGGCAAGGGCAAGGCGGTGCGCGAGCTTGCAAAGCTGTACGGCATAGCGCAAAACGAAATAATGGCGCTGGGCGACGGCACGAACGACATAACCATGCTTGAAGCCTCGGGCCTGCCCGTGGCGATGGAAAACGCGGCAGACAGTCTTAAACGCGTCGCGAAGCTTATCGCGCCGTCTGCCGGGAGCGACGGCGCAGCGCAGGTCATAGAAAGATTTGCGCTGTCTGAGTAGTATATGAATATTGTACTGGTAGAGCCTGAGATCCCGCCGAATACGGGAAACATAGCGCGTACCTGCGCCGCGACCGGCACGCACCTGCATCTTATCGAGCCGCTCGGATTTGTGCTCGACGACAAGCATCTTAAGCGCGCAGGGCTTGATTATTGGCAGCTGATGGAGTATACTGTTTATAAGACGTGGACGGAGTTTCTTGAAAGAAACCCCGGCGCAAGCCTTTATTATCTGAGCACGAAGGCACCGCGGGATTATACGCAGGTGAAATACGGACCGGACGATTACCTCGTGTTCGGCAAGGAAACGAAGGGACTGGACGAGCAGCTGCTGAGCGACAATTACGATCGCTGTCTGCGCATACCGATGCGCGAGGAAGCGAGATCGCTGAATCTTGCAAACTCCGTTGCGATAGTCTTATACGAGGCTCTGAGACAGCAGGGCTTCCCGCGTCTGTCGGGAAAAGGAAAGCTGCACGGTCTGCCGACGCCTGAATGGAAGGACGCTTGAGCATGGCAAAGGTCGTAACTAAAAGAGAATACCGCAGACGCCGCGTGCGCTTTCAGATAGCCGCAGGGCTTTACGACTTTATAGTCACGATACTGTGTCTTGGCGCGGCGCTCGTCTGTCTGCTTATGCTGAACGCGCTCGTGGAATGGCTGAGGGACGATATACCGGTATCCTTCGGCACGTTCTGGGAGATAATAAAGCGTACGCTTAAGGTTAACAGGTAACAGGTGCTTTGACATGAACACATCGTGGGCGCAGCTTCTTAACGATATAGGCGCGTGCACCTCGTGCCGTCTGTGTGAAAAACGCACGCAGCCCGTGCCCGGCGAGGGGAGACCGGACGCCGCTCTCATGTTTATCGGAGAAGGACCCGGCCGTGACGAAGACCTGCAGGGGCGGCCGTTCGTAGGCGCGAGCGGGCAGCTTTTGGACAGGATGATACACGCGATAGGCATGGACAGAACTGACGTGTACATCGCAAACGTGGTAAAATGCCGCCCTCCGCTCAACCGCAATCCGGAGCCTGACGAGGCAGCCGCGTGCCTGCCGTTTTTAAGGCGGCAGTTCGTGCTCGTCCGGCCGAAGGTAATAGTTCTGCTGGGCAAGGTCGCGTGCAGGTACGTGCTTAACGACGAAAGGCCCATATCGCTTCTGCGCGGAAGCTGGGTGCAGAAAAAGAACGTCTGGTTCATGCCTACGTACCATCCCAGCGCGCTGCTGCGCGATCCGTCGAAGAAGCGCGAAGCGTGGGAGGATTTCAAGGCGGTCAGGCAAAAGCTTAAGGAGCTGAGCGGCGATGAATGACGAGCTTCTGCGCTTATACGACGAAGCGCGCAAGGTATATCCGGACAGGGTATTCGTGCCCGGCGAGGGAGACGTACGCGCGCGCGTGGTGCTCATAGGCGAAGCGCCAGGCGAAAACGAGGAGACGCAGCGCAGGCCGTTCGTGGGCAAAGCCGGGGAAAACCTGAACGATTTTTTGTGCTTAAGCGGAATACGCAGAGACGAGCTTTTCATAACCAACGCGGTTAAGATACGTCCCGTGAAAACCGGCAAGAGCGGAAGGAATATAAACCGTCCGCCTATGCGCGCTGAGATAGACGCGTTCAGACCGTATCTGTTAAAGGAGCTGGAGATTATAAAGCCGCTGGTCGCGGTGACGCTGGGAAACGTGCCGCTGCTTGCGCTTGGCGGGAAAAGCATAAAAATCGGCAGCGTTCACGGCAGCTTCATCCAAACGGAGGGATTGCTGATATATCCCATGTATCATCCCGCAAGCGTCATTTACAACCGCAGCCTTGCATCGGTCTATGCAGAGGATACACGCTTGCTCGGCGAATGGATAAAGCAAAATGCCTGAGATAATTAAAGCCGGGAGTCGCAAAGAGCTCAAGGCTTTCTTTTCGTTTTCGGAAACGTGCGGTTATACCGCGGGAGAGTGCGAATACATTCAAAAATACGCCCGCGCGCCCGGAGGCATATATCTGATGTGTATGCATAAGGGACAGCCGCTTGCGAGACTGCTTACTTGGCAGACGCGCGGAGAAGGCTTTTTCGCTCTGCCGGACGGCGACAAGGCGGCGCTCAGTATGCTTGCAAGCGAGGCCGTACGCCTGCATACCGAAGCGGGCAGCCGCTGTCTGCGCGGGCCGCTCATGCCGGACGGCAGCTTTGTTTTCACAGGACTTGCGGGAAGCGGCGACGAAGGCAGACGCGGACTGTTCACGTCTCTTCCGGGCAGGGAAAGGCTGGAGGCGTTCCTTGATGCGGGCTTTGAGGCAGAGTGCGTGTTTGAGGCGTTCACGGCCCGGATACCGTCTGTAAACAAATACGCTTCCGCCGCCGAATGGGCGGCAAAACGCTTTCAGGCGAAGGTTTCGCAAATACGCGAGGGAGCGTTTTTTCACGATACGGCGCGCGTCGCGTTCGACCTTGAGCGCGCGCATAAACGCGCATATGTGCGCACGGCGGAAAAGCTGGCGCCTTATATAGACACGCGCTTTTCGTACTGCGTGCGCGACGTAAACGGCGCCGTCCGGGGCTGCGCGCTTACGTTCAAGGGAGATATACCGCGCGTCGCGGTGTTCGTCACATATCCGCCCGGAAAAAGCAGGTTTGCGACGCTCATGCTCGTGAGCGCGCTTATGGACAGCTTTATCGGATGCGGAATAACAGAAGTCCAGCTTTCCGTAATAAACTCGGAAAACCGGGCGTCACTGCTGCTTGCGCGTGCGGCGAACGCGTATAAGAGACAGGAATTCGTACAGTGTAACAAAAATTTAATATAAAATAGCGCCCACAGGGGTTTTCAAGCGTGCTTTTTTGTGTATTATATATACGCTAATCAAGCGGTGTCCCGCTTGCCCGGAGGAATTATTATGAAGCTGATCAAGTGTCCCAGATGTGAGCTCAATTACATGTACGAAAACGAGACGATGTGCTCGGTATGCCGCAAGGACGTCAAGGGCGAACAGGAAAGCGACGAAATAATCGAGCTGTGCTCGGAATGCGGAGAGAATCCCGTTATTCCGGGGCAGGAGGTGTGCGCGTTCTGCCTGAAGGAGATGCAGCGCCGCACTGAAGCAAGCGCGAACGACGACGGCGTGAACGATCCGACCGCGCGCGATCTCGATATAGATTCCGTAAGCTCCATGGACGAAATAGAGATGAGCGTGGACGACGCCGACGAAGACGTGTTCACGGACGACGAAGATTTCGAGGACGAGGACGGCGAGGAAGACGACGAGGACAGCGGAGATTCCGTGTGAGGATATTCGCGGTAGCTGACCTGCACCTGCCGGGAGGCAGGCAGAAGCCTATGGACGTCTTCGGCGCTCACTGGACCGATCATTTTGCACGCATCAGCGCGGACTGGACAGACAGAGTGCTGCCTGAGGATATCGTGCTTATCCCCGGCGACATATCCTGGGCGATGACGCTATCTGAGGCAAAGCCGGATATCGACGCCATCGGCGCTCTGCCCGGCAGAAAGGTTTTGCTGCGCGGAAACCACGACTACTGGTGGAATTCCGTAAGCAGAGTCAGGGATGCGCTGCCCGCAGGTATGTACGCGCTGCAAAACGACGCCATGAAAATAGATGGCTGTGTGTTTTGCGGCAGCCGCGGCTGGCTGCTTCCGTGTGAAAGCGCGAAAGAAGAGGACGTGCGCCTGTACAGAAGAGAACTGGGCAGACTCACGATGTCGCTGGACTGCGCGGCGCGTCTCACCGCAAACGGCGAACGCATTATCTGCATGACGCATTTTCCGCCGCTGACGGATGCGTGCCGCGACACGGAGATAAGCGCCTTGCTTGCAGAGCGCAGAGTCGATACCGCCGTTTACGGGCACCTGCACGGAGAGTCGCTAAAAGGCGCGTTCAGGGGCGTGTACAGATCGGTCAGATACGAGCAGGTATCCTGCGACGGCTTGGGCTTCAGGCTCAAACAATTGGAATAATACGACGGCGCCGAGCGGCGCCGCTAAGTTTATAAAGCAGCTCCGGCTGCTTTTTTTGTACTTAAAAATGAATTTAACAATAAATTTACACATTTCCGCGCTGTTTTATAGTGGAATATTATGGAAATAAGTAGAAATAATACCCATATATGTGGTATAATACCCCTACATTGAACGGAAAGGGGAGAAGCATATGCCTGAGACCGAGTTTAACGGCCGCAGTCTGCTGACTGTAGACTCAAAGGGCAGATTGTTTCTTCCTCAGACATACAGAGACATACTTGGGGAAAAATTCGTGCTTTCGCTGTCGGAGGATTTAAAGACGCTCGCGTTTTACCGCTCGGAGACCTGGCAGAGCAAAAGCGAAAAGCTGCGCCGCATTCCGGAAACCGACCGTAAGGCGCATAAGCTGCTCAGGATGGTGTTTTCGAGCACTTATCCGTCATTGAGCGCCGACGCGCAGGGCAGAGTGTTGATCCCGCAGGCTATGCGGCAGGATTTCGCTCTCACCGAGGGCACGGAGGTCGCGCTGGTCGGCGCTGGCAGCACGCTCGAAATCTGGAATGCGGAGGCGCTCAGGCAGGATTACAGCCGCATTACGGACGAAGAAGCAGACGATATGCTCGATCACGTATACAGCAAATACTATTTAAGTGAGAACGGGAGGACGCAGAATGAACAGCAATAACGGCATGAAGCGCATCAGCGGTTCCGGAAAGACACCGTATGTTTGGAAGGAAAGACCTGCCGGCGCGCGCAGTGCGTATTCGCGTACTCCGTCGCGCGCGCAGGTGCGCCGCGGCAAAGGCTACAGGATCAGAATAGCTCCCGCGCTGCCTGTGATCGCGTTGGTATCCGCAGTCGTAATCACTGTCTTCACGCTTATGAACCTTAATTCAGTCAAACGAAACTACAGGGAAGCGGCTGCATACGCAGTAAAGCTTAACGAGGACATAAAGGCCAAGCGCATGGAGCTTGACTATGAGAAAAGCGATTCGATAGTTTCCCGCAAGGCCGCCGAAAAGCTCTCGATGGTCAGAACGGACGAGTATGCCGCGCTTCTTATAGATTTGCCGTCCGACACTGTCGAAACGGCAGGCAGGTAAACGGGAGAGGATCATATGAAGCTGATCGAACTAACCCGTCGCTTGCCTGGCGGCTTTACGATTTACGGCGATAAGAATACCGAGATAATCGGCCTTTGTACTGACTCGCGCAGCGTCTGCAAGGGCGGTTTGTATTTTTGCATAGTCGGCATGCATTCCGACGCGCACGATTTTGCACCGCAGATGCAGCAAAACGGCGCTGCCGCGCTCGTAGTCGAGCGCAGGCTTGACGTCGATCTGCCGCAGATATGCGTTCATAACGTGCGCGAGGCGATGAGCTACATCGCTGCGGCGTATTACGGTTTTCCCTCAGACAGGCTCAGGCTTATCGGCATTACCGGCACCAAGGGCAAGACCACCACGAGCTTCATGCTAAAATCCATACTTGAAGCAGCCGGACATAAAACCGGGCTTATCGGCACGGTGTGCACGCTGATAGGGGATACGGAGCTTGAAGCGGGCAAGACTACGCCCGATCCGGTGGAATTTCAAAAGATACTCAGCCAGATGGCGGACGCCGGCGTAGAATACGCCGTTATGGAGGTTTCCGCGCATGCGCTCGACATGCACCGCATAGACGGCGTAAGATTTGCGTGCGCGGGCTTCACGAACCTGTCTCAGGATCATCTCGACTATTTCGGCAGCATGGACAAATACCTTGAGGCAAAGCTGCTGATAAGCTCCATGACCGACAGCATATCCGTGAACGTGGACGACGAACGGGTCGCCAAAGCGTTCGAGGCGCGCGGGATACCGTTTATCAGAGTGGGCATACGCGAGAAGGCCTCACTGTACGCTAAACAGATAGATATGACCGAATCGGGCGCGGATTTCACGCTGACGTTCCATAACCGTGCAAGCTGCCGCGTTTCGCTTAAAATGAGCGGCCTGTTTAACGTATACAACGCGCTTATGGCGTCTTCGCTTGCTGACAGCGCGGGCATACCGCTCGAGTATATAAAGGCCGGGCTTGAGCGTATAACGAGAGTGCCCGGACGCGTCGAGCTGCTTCAGACGCACACGCCTTACCGCGTTATACTCGATTACGCGCATTCCCCGGACGCGCTTGAGAATATACTCACGACGCTCAGACAGTCCACAAAGAAACGCCTGATCTGCGTGTTCGGCTGCGGCGGCGGGCGCGACAAGGGAAAGCGTCCGATCATGGGAGAAATAAGCGGAAGGCTCGCCGACCTGAGCGTAGTTACGTCGGACAATCCCCGAGACGAGGAGCCGCTTGAGATAATACGCGAGATAGAGACCGGAATAAAAGCGGTCACAGACAGTTATATCATTATAGAAAACCGCCGCGAGGCGATAAAATACGCGCTCGAAACCGCGTCTTCCGGCGACACGGTGGTGCTTGCGGGCAAGGGACACGAAACATATCAGGAAATTAAAGGAGTAAAGCATCCGTTCGACGAAAAAATCGTGGTCAGGGAGCTGCTCGAGGAAATATAAGCTTAGCGCCTGTGAGGTTTGATATGAAATACTGCGCCGTGGTGTTTTTGTGCTCGCTGCTTCTGAGTCTGGCAGCGGGCTATGTTGCTCTGCCGATACTTAAAAAACTGCACGTCTCCCAAACCATAAACGAGCTTGGACCGCAGACGCATATGGGAAAGCAGGGCATACCCACGATGGGCGGCATATCGTTTTTGTGCGCCGGGCTTTTATGCGGTCTCGCGTTCGGCTTCAGGTACAAAAACACGAACGGGCAGCTTATGCTCTACTGCGCCGCGTGTACGCTCTGCTTTGCGCTGATCGGGTTTTTGGACGACTATCTTAAGGTCGTCAAAGGACGCTCGGTGGGGCTTACGGTAAAACAGAAATTCGCTCCGCAGATACTGTTTGCACTCGTTTTTTCGCTGATCGCGTATTCTTCGAAAAGCATAAACACAGCTTTTGCGATGCCGTTTACGGATACGCACCTCGATATCGGCGTTTTCTTTATACCAGTGATGACGTTTATTATGGTGGCCGTGGACAATTCCGCGAATATACTCGACGGGCTTGACGGTCTGCTTTCCGGAAACGGCTCTATCGCGCTGTTCTTCTATGCGATATATATGTACTATGAGGGCTCGAAGACAGGCAATGGCTCGCTTATGAATACCGGCATATTCTGTCTGTGCATGAGTGCGGCGCTGTTTGCGTTTTTGAAGCTTAACGCGCATCCGGCGCGGGTATTCATGGGAGACGTAGGTTCGTTGGGCATAGGCGGCGCGCTGGCGGGCGCTGCGGCGGTATCGGGCACAAGCCTTATGCTGCCGTTCATGCTGGTGACTATGCTCATAAGCAGTCTTTCCGACATACTGCAGGTGCTTTATATGCGCCGTCACAAGGGCAGGAAGCTTTTGCGCATGAGTCCGCTGCACCATCATTTGGAGCTCGGCGGCATGCCCGAAAATCATGTGTTCACACTGTATAATATCATAACGCTTGTCGGCTGCGCGGCGGCGTTCATACTTTTTGCGTGAGGTTTGACAGGATGGACGAAATGAAGCGCGTGCTTATATGGGGCATGGCCAAAAGCGGCGTCGCTGCCGCAAAGCTTCTGTGCGGCAAAGGAATATTTGTGCGCATCAATGATCTTAAAACCGAAGCCGAGCTCGGAGACGATATCCATACTCTCGACGCCCTGCCAATCGACAGACGGCTTGGCGAAAAGCCCGACGCGCTGCTTGACGACATCGATACCGTAGTGATAAGCCCCGGCATACCTGCGGATCATCCGTCTGCGGTGTACGCGCGGTCTAAGGGAATACGCGTAATCAGCGAGATCGAATTGGCCTACAGGCTTTCCAGGGGCTATCTTGTAGGCGTCACGGGCACTAACGGCAAAACCACCACCACCACGCTGCTCGGCGAAATATTCAAGCTGTCGGGCAGGGACACAAAGGTCGTGGGCAATATCGGCGAGCCCTACAGCGCGCACGCGGCGGAAACCGACGACGACAGCGTTACGGTGTGCGAGCTGTCCTCGTTCCAGCTTGAAACGATCGACACGTTCAGACCTGACGTTTCGCTTATGCTGAATCTTACAGAGGATCACCTTAACCGCCATAAAACCATGGAAAACTATGCGCGCATCAAGGAACGCATATTCATGAATCAAAGCGCCTGTGACGCAGCTGTGTTCAATTACGACGATCCCATAACCCGCGATATGGCTGCGCGCGCACACTGCGATACATACTTTTTTTCGCGTAAAGCGCTTCCACCGCACGGCACATTCGTCAAAAACGGGCGTATGCGCTTTGCCGGAAAACACGGCGAGCGCGATATAATCGATATAAACGAGATTCTGATCCCGGGCGCGCATAACCTTGAAAACGCGCTCGCCGCTGCGTGCGGCGCGCTTTGCGCGGGTATAGAGGCGGACACCGTCGCGCACGCGCTCAGAACCTTCCTGGGTGTGGAGCACCGTATCGAAAGCGTGCGCACAGTCGGCGGCGTGACTTATATAAACGATTCCAAGGGCACGAATCCCGATTCCACGATAAAGGCGATAGAATGCATGAAGTCGCCCACTGTCATACTGCTCGGCGGATCTGAAAAAAACTCGGACTATTCGCTTATGGCACGCACTATGCTTAAATCAAACGTCATGTTTGCCGTGCTGCTGGGCGATACGGGTGAAAAGATAGGCGAAGCGCTTAAAAAAGAAGGCTTTACTGCGTTTGAATACGCAGGGCACGATTTTGAAAAAGCGATATACTGCGCAAAAGAGCATGCCCCTGCAGGCGGAAACGTGCTGCTGTCTCCCGCGTGTGCGAGCTTCGATATGTTCAGGGATTTTGAGCACAGGGGCGAGGAATTCAAGCGCATTGTAAATAAAATGTAAATTTACGAACAAACCTAAATATCGACGACCCGAGCGGTTGTCGATTTTTATCTCATTATGGGAGGTTATACGTTTATGGCCGCGAAAAAAACAAAAACCCTCACACCGGCCGCGCTTTTGCTCTGTGCGGTCGCAGCGCTGCTTGCGGTACTGATTTTTGTAAAGCTCGTCAATCCCGACGTCAAATCGGCCGAGGTGAAATACACAGCTGACGCGAAAACCGCCGCTGTCAAGCAGGGCTACGACGACAACGCGTTTATTCGTATATCCGGCGTGCTGGACAATAAAAAAATCTCCTCTCTGGACGAATGGAAAGCAAGCGCTCAGAGTAGCGTCGACGCGAGCGGATACTTCGTGTGCGACGATATCGTCAAGGTCGGACGCTCCCGTGTACGGCTTGTGATATCCGCGCGCAAGCCGCTGTTAACGGTATCGATGGCGGGGGAATACGTGACGCTCGACAGCGAGGGCTATGTGCTGGGCAGAGCCAAATCCTACTCTCAGGCGGACGGGACGATACTGGTGCAGGGGCTTGCGCTCAGATACGTGAATCCCGGCAGCTCCGCAGTTGTCGAATCCTCCGAACAGAAGCTGACGGATGCGCTGAAGGTTGCCTCTGTCATCCGGGACAACGCGCTTGAAAGTACGTATCTGAGCTTTACCATGCTCGACGACAGGTACGTTTCACTAAAGTCCTCTTCAGGAGTTCCGGTCAGGATAAATATGCGCTTCGACGTACTTAAGGACCTGCTCGCCGCCCGTGAGGTGCTAAAGACAGGGAGAACCGGGGGACATATAGAGGCGGTAAACGGAAACGTATACTTCGAACCCGACGCTGAAGACAACTACGCGATCACCGGAATGTAATATAAAAAGAATTGAAATACTTTTGAAATATTCACCAAAAATATATTTACAAATTGGTTGCAGTATTGTATAATATGATCACATGAACGGGAATACGCAGTGCAGTACGTAGCGGGAGATAGTATCGATGAAAACACGCATAGCGGCTATCGAGTTTGGCACCTCGAAAATAGTTACCGTTATAGCGCAGAGCGGAAGCAGAAATAACCACTGCGATATCATAAGCTGCGGAAAAGTCGATTATGCGGGATACTCGTCCGGAGACTGGAACGATTGGGAAAACCTGAGCAAAGCAGTATATAACTCGATCATTGCGGCTCAGAGCGATGCCGGACAGCCGATAAAGGATATATACATAGGCGTACCTTGCGAATTTATACACGTGGTGACCGCCGAGGCGGAAACTCCTATAAAATCTGAGGACGGAAGAGTCAGCCTCGCGGACATACAGGCTGTAGAGGATATAGCCGCGGAGGTATACTCCTTCAAGGACAGCGAGGACATGGTGATCCACCGTTCGCCTGCGTGGTACAAGGTGGACGGCGGCGTTAAAAGCATGGACCCCACCGGACGCAAGGGCGACTTTCTGAGCGCCTGCATATCCTTTATAACCGTATCGGCCGATTTCGTGGACGATATGCGCGAGCTTATGGGGCACGTGGGCATAACGATAAACGGTTTTCTGTCGCCGTCACTGGGCGAACAGCTGCTGCTTACAAAGCCGACGGATAGAGATCAGAGCTGTATTTTCATAGACAGCGGGATGTATAATACCGAGTTCTCGGTTTTGCGGGGCGATTGTATGGTTTATCATGCGGTCTTGCCCTGCGGGGGAAACGATATTACGGAGTATCTTGCGGACGAGCTCGACGTCAGGTATGACGAAGCGGAGCTTTTAAAGCGCAGCGCGGTGATCTCTGACGACGTCAAGGACATGATCAAGCCGCCTGTAAGCCGCGACAAGGACGGACGCCGCATACAGTATAAGGCGGAGCTCGTATGCAGTATGGTAAGCGTAGCACTTGAGAAAATCTGCCGTCTGATAAAGCTTACCGAAGAAGAAGCGCGCGTGCACCTTATGCCGAGAAGCAGAGTCTATCTGACCGGCGGCGGTATCGCGCTGATGCGCGGCGGTGCCGATTATCTCGAAAAATACCTCGATCGCAAGGTCGAGGTCGCGAGCGCAAGCTCGAACAAGCTCGGCAGCCCCGAGTATACCTCGGTGCTGGGTTTGGTGGATTTGATCTTTGACTCTATAGAACAAAGGTTCGACGAACAGGAGACCTTGCCTATGAGGGTTGCGGATACATTTAAAGGACTGTTTGGCAGAAATATTAATTAGTTGACGAGGGGGATGCCTTGTGCTGGATTACGAATTTGAAACAACCAATTTTGCAACCATAAAGGTTATTGGCGTGGGCGGCGCCGGAACGAACGCGGTCAACCGCATGGTCGAAAACGGTCTGCGCGGCGTTGAGTTTATCGCCGTAAATACGGATAAGCAGGCGTTGGCGCTTTCCAAATCCCCGACGAAGGTGCAGATAGGCGAGAAGCTTACAAAAGGTCTGGGCGCGGGCGCGAATCCCGATATCGGCAAGCGCGCGGCGGAAGAAAGCCGTGAGGAGCTGGCGCAGCTTATGAACGGCGCAGACCTCATATTCATCACCTGCGGCATGGGCGGCGGCACCGGCACGGGCGCGGCGCCTGTCATCGCTGAGATAGCGCGCGACCAGGGCATACTTACTATCGGCGTCGTTTCCAAGCCCTTCCTGTTTGAAGGTCGTCAGCGCATGCGCAACGCCGAAAAAGGCATCAGCGAGCTTAAAACGAGCGTCGATACGCTTGTGGTCGTGCCGAACGACAGGCTGCTGCAGGTCGTAAACAAGGCTACCAGCATGGCGGACGCGTTCCGCATTGCGGACGATACTCTCAGGCAGGGCATACAGGGTATAAGCGATTTGATCGCGCTGCCCGCGATGATAAACCTCGACTTTGCGGACGTGCGCACGGTCATGGCTTCGCGCGGCATGGCGCATATGGGCATCGGCAGCGCAAGCGGAGAAAACCGCCTCGTGGAGGCGGCCAAGGCCGCGATTTCCAGCCCCATGCTCGAAACCTCGATAGACGGTGCGCGCGCGGTGCTTATAAACGTAACCGGTTCCGAAGACATAACGCTGCTTGAGGTAAACGAAGCCGCTCAGATCATCCAGCAGGCGGCAGACCCCGAAGCGAACATTATATTCGGCGCAGGCATAGACGAAAACCTGTCCGACGAAGTGCGCATAACCGTAATTGCGACCGGCTTTGAAAAGGCTGCTTATACCGGCAGACCCGCCGCAGGCGCTCCGCATAAGCCTCATAACCCGGAGGCTAAGCCCGAGGGCAAGGTGAGCGTTCCGCCGCTGTTTGACGGCGAGGAAGAGAAAAAGCCCGTGCGCAAGCTGCGTCCGGCAGGCGAAGCGCCGGTCAAGCCGCGTGAAGGCAATGCGGTAAAGGCGCCTGTGCGCCGTCCCGCAGCCGATACTCACGTACCCCCGCGGCGGGTTCCGGCTTCCTCCTCATACGACAGCAAAGGTGCGTTCGTCGAAAAACGTCCGCGCCGCGGAATGACGCCGGACAAGCCCAGCTTCATGAAGCGTGCGGTCGAGGACGACGACGAATAAAGGTTTAAGGGGCACTTCCTGAGCGGAAGTGCCTTAAAACAATTCGGAGGAATTACTTATGAAATACGATATTACGAGCGTGGATAAAAATTTTCTCGAAGGTAGCGTGTTCGAACACGAAGGTCTGATCTGGCGCAGCATTCACGATGCTCCCCTTGAAATACGCGGTCTTGCCGTGCATAAGGACGAAACCTTCTGCCGTCTGCCGCTGGAAGTGCTGCCTGTCTGCTCGGAGGGGGTCAGAGGGCTCTCGTTCCATACAGCTGGCGGACGGGTGCGCTTCATTACGAATTCAAAACGTCTGGCCGTGCGCGCAGAAAGCCGGAATTCCGGCTCGATGACGCATATGCCGGTCACCGGCTCCGCGGGCGCGGACGTGTACGTAAACGGAGTGTTCAAAGCGATAATCCGTCCCGCGAACGACGACGGCGGCTGGTTCGAGGGCATGGCGGTACTCGACGGACGGCAAAACGCGATAGAAATAAACCTCCCGCTGTACAACGGCATAAAGAATCTGCTCATCGGCACTGACGAGGATGCGGAAATACTGCCTCCCCGTGCGTACATGCACGACGTTCCGGTAGTGTATTACGGTTCGTCGATAACTCAGGGCGGCTGCGCTTCGCGGCCCGGTAACAGCTATCAGGGCTTTATCTCGCGCAAGCTGGACAGCGACCATATAAACCTCGGCTTTTCAGGCAACGCGAAGGGCGAGGACGATATGGCGCGTTATATAGCAGGTCTCAATATGAGCGTGTTCGTGTACGATTACGATCACAACGCGCCGAATCCTGAGCACCTCGAAAAAACGCACGAGCGCTTCTTCAGAATAATAAGAGCGGCGCAGCCCAAGCTTCCCGTAATAATGATTTCAAAGCCGGATATAGACAAGGACCTGGCCACGGGTGCGCGCCGCAGGGAGATCATACGCCGTACATACGAAAACGCCGTCGCGGACGGCGACAAATACGTGCGCTTTATAGACGGCGAAACGCTTTTCGGCATACAGGAGCGTGACGGCTGCACAGTGGATGGATCGCATCCGAACGATCTGGGTTTTTACCGTATGGCCGAACACATATACCCTGTGATCAAGGAAATGCTCGTCTGACGGATGCAAATGACGCAGAACGACTTTGGGCTCGTAATGAGCGCGGCGCTCGACATGGGCAAGATATTGCTCGTGGCGGGTGCTGAAATATACAGAACCGAGGACACGATAAAGCGTATAGTCAGCGCTTACGGCGGAGCCGGCGCTCAGATAAACGCGGTGCCCTCGCACATAATCGCAAACGCGGTCTTCGAAGGCCGCGAATACACGCTCATGCGCCGCATAAAGTATACGGATACCGACGTCGAGATTCTGGACCGGCTGAACGCTTTATCGCGCAGGATATGCGCGGAAACGCCCGCGCCCAAAGCGCTTGCAGGAATGATAAAGCAGGCGACGGACGTTAAAAAGTATACCGCTGTGCAGATGTCGTTCATTTATGCGTTTGTTTCCGCGGCGTTCACGCTGTTTTTTGCGGGCGGGCCGGCAGACGCCGCCGTCAGCGCGTTTACCGGCGGAACGCTGTACTGGTTAATGCAGCTGATAAAGCGTACGGGCGGGAACCGGGTGTTCGTGGATCTGCTCGGCTCTGCGTATTCGGCGTTCATGGCCGTGACGCTCACCCGCATCGGCATCGGCTACGACGCAGACAAAGTAATAATAGGCGTCGTAATGGTGCTTATCCCCGGCATAGAGATGCTGAACGGCTCTCGCGATTTTATCGCGGGAGACATTCAGGCGGGGCTTATGCATTTAGCTGAGGCGCTGTTTCTGGCGATAATTATCGCGGTCGGCGCGGCCGGTATGTTCGCGCTGATGGGCACGAAGGCGGTATAGGAGCAGAGAGTTGAAGGAGTTATTGAACGTTTGGTTTTTGCCCGTGCTTTGGGCAGCGCTCGGCTCGCTCGGCTTTGGGCTGCTGTTCGGGATGCGCTCAAAAAAGCTGCTCTATACCGCGCTGGGCGGCGCTATAACCTGGCTTGCGTATCTGCTTGCGGTGCATCTGGGGCTTAGGGAGGACTTATCCTACGCCGTATCCGCGTGCATAGGGACGCTGTATTCCGAGGTTATGGCGCGCGTGCATAAGGCGCCTGTGACGACGTTCATTATTCCGGTAAACATCCCGCTCATACCGGGCGGTTACCTGTTTTATTCGTTTTTAGGGCTGCTCGAACGCAATACACGTCAGTTTGTGGACAGAGGCAAATACGCCCTTGGCGTAGCAGGCGCGATCGCGCTGGGCATATTCGTCGGTACGATGCTGTTCAGGTTTATAAAAGAGGCGCTCGGCCTGTTTGCCAAGCGCCGGAAAGCTCATTGAATTATCGGCATTTCCACTGAACGCGCCATGCTCGTTATCTGACCTTCAAGCGAAGACGTTATATCCTTTACAAGCTGCTCCTCGAATTCGGGCTTCTGCATCGTCTTGATCAGCTCGTCCTCTATCGCTTTTCTCTGCCGCGCGGAATAAAGACCGGTCTTGAATGAAGCCGCGCTGATTTTGCGTATCAGCGGCGGCAGATCACGCGTGCGTATCGCGCTGTCTACGGCTTTCTTTCCGACGAACGCGATTATAATGCCGATCACTGCGCCTGCGATAAGGCCAAGCGGCCCTTCCGCTATCAGCGCGACGCTGCCGCCGCCGCACAGCGCGGCTGAAATGCCCGTGGTTATCACGTATGTGAGCGTGGTAGCGATGCGGTTTTCGAACATTATGTTCATCCTGTCGGGAGCGGCGAGCGAATGCACGGCGTTCAGCTCCATGCTGGAGCGGTCGACGCTGTGCGCATGACAGATTTCGTCTATGCGCGGCTGCAGTCTCATAAACAGTCGCCTGCACCATTCGCTTATTACCGGCTCGAGCTCCGGCATCGCGTCCAGATGCCGGAGCAGCTCGTTCGTGCCCTCGAGGATAGGCGCGTCCATGTCGGCTATGGTTATCAGATCGCCCTTCTTCCATCTGTCCAGCACGCCTGCGACCACGTCGCTCAGTATGCGTCCGGACAGCGCGCTGGCAAGGGGACGGGTGAGCCATTCCATCGATTCGCGCACGAGCGTTATTATTTCGCCGCTTGCAAAAAACGCGTCGATGTCGGCGTAAAAGTCGCTGAGCCGCTTGTCCACGCGTCCCGCGTAGGCCAGGCCCTTCGCTATCGAATACTCGGGCTCGGGGCAGATGACTATATGCGCCTGCGGGAATTCGCGTGCGCAAGCTTCCCTGAAAAACGCCATGCGGGACGCGCCGCCCGTAAGTATGATCAGCTCCGGCGGATTGTCCTTCGTCGATACGTTCGCGTGGCGTAGAAGATCGCTCAGGCATTCCGAGAACGTGGAGCCCTTGAGCTCAGCAAGCGGAGTCGAGATTATCTCGCGCATTATGTCCTCGTTCAGCTCGAAACGAAGCTTGACGGGCTCGTCGTAATACACGGTTTCGCTGGCTACGCAGGGCGTGCTCTGCCAGCGCTCCTCGTCCAGAAAATACTGCTCCTTAAGCCGCCGCGCCGTTATCTCGCAGCGGTTTTTCCAGGACGGAGATTCCGTAAACGCATTTTCGAGCTCCTGCCTGTGCGCGCTGCGCTTAACGGCCTTGTCGAGCATGCACGCCTCGATCAGACCGCCGCCCAGCGATACGTCTCCGAACGTGCCTATGTCGCTTTCGCGGCCGTTTATTATGTATGCGAAGTCTGTGGTGGAGGAGCCTATGTCTACGACCAGGGTAGTCTTGTTCAGAAGCTCCGGCGCGATGTTCAGGCCGTGTGCGTATCTGGCGTAAAAGAACGCCGCACGGGATTCTGAAACGATGTGCACGTTGTCGAAGCCGGCCTTGCGCATTATCTCTCCGTAACGCTCGCGATCCTTGGGCTGCCAGCCTGCGGGACAGCCGACGGTCACGTAGGTTTCCTTGCCGAACAGGTCCGGAGCGTCGGCCTCAAGACGCTTTTTGATGCCGAAGGCGAAGCGCTCGATGTCGCGCTCTGCGTCTATGCTGTCAAGATAGCGGCTTTTGAAGCGGCTGCGCAGATGCACCACCTTGCGGTCGAGCAGCGCTTTCTCGCCCACGCGCACCTCGGTGCCCGCCATGCCTACCACGGATATGATACTGCCCGCGCCGTCTATCGGCTGAATAACGGGCTCGATAACGCTGTTTTCCTCAAGCAGCGCCACAGCGCTTTCGCCGTCGCCTATGTCAATGCCTATATATCTCATTTATGCCTCCGCTACTGCGGTTTCAAGACTCACCACAGCCATGCCCCGCGAAATTAGCGTGTTTTCCTTTACGACCGCGGGCACTATCGTGCGCGTTTCGCGTTTTGTGGGCATCGTGTCGAAAAACGCCTCGGTTTCGGGCGTATAGTCGAGAAAATCGTAGCCCTTGGAAATAGACAGCGCGTGTATTGCGGTCATCAGCTCCTCCGGCACGCTTTCGGGATCCTGACGGCGCAGCGTGTTTGCAAGCGTGATTATATGCACCATTCCGTCGTCGCTGTCGCTGTTTTCCGAGGGGATGCTTAAAAACGCGTCGAGATCGCGGTCTATCGCCTCCATGCGTCTTTGCGCAAGCGAGAACAGCGCACGCGTATCCACGCTTTGTTCAAGCTGCAGAGCGCTTGCGCGCCGCGGTATAAAATACGCGCTGCAGCCGAGTATCGCGCTTACCGCGGCAAATACGGACGCAAGCTGCTGCCCGTTTGTCCACGCAAGCATAACCGCGCCGGCGGCCGTAAGCAGCGACAGCGCCAGAAACAGCAGGTTTATGCTGAACACGCTGCTTTTCTGCTTTTTGACTCTGGGAGGATTCAGCGCGCTGAACGCGGCTAAAAGCCCGCCCTCGTGCGAAAACAGTATGCTGCCCAGCTGCCGCGCGTTCGAAGAGGGCAGCTGTGAAAGCGTAAGCTGCTGCGTTTCGGTTATAAGCTGCTTAAGCTTTTCGGAGGCCGTGTCCGCGGGCATACTTGCGGGCAGCGCGCTCGTCTCGTACAGCGCCCGGAAATGATCAAGTGCCAATGACATTCTGATATCCTCGGTAAGGTATTATTTGAGTGCATTTCTCTGCACTGTACAGTATTATACAACATTTCCGCGCTTTGCGCAACTGCCGTTGACAGCGCAAATGTAAAGGTCTATAATCGTCGTGTAAGGGGGACGGGTCTGTGAAAGCACTTTCTTTGCTGATAAAGCCTGTATCGGGCGCATGTGAATACAGCTGCGAGTACTGCTTCTACAAAGACGAGCTCACGCTCAGAAAGGAAAAAAACAGCGGAGTCATGAGCTCTGGCACGCTTGAAAACCTGGTGCGCCGCGCGTTTTCGTGCGCATGCCCGGTCAGCTTCATGTTTCAGGGCGGAGAGCCGCTGCTTGCGGGGCTTGGCTTTTTCGAGACGTTTTCTGAGCTTGCGCACAGATATGCGCGCGGCTGTGTATACACCAATTCGATCCAGACGAACGGCGGTCTGCTTACAAAAGAGCTTGCGGCGTATCTGAAGCGCGAAGGCTTTTTGGTCGGCTTGTCGCTGGACGGGCAGCGTAACGCGCACGATATGTACCGCCGGGACACGCGCGGCGAGGGTACGTACGAGCGCACGCGCGCGGCGGCTAAGCTGCTTGAAGAATACGAAATACCCTATAACGTGCTGTGCGTGGTGAGCCGCGCAAACGTGAATACCGCCGAGGAAACATATGCGGCGCTTAAAAAGCATGGTTACATTCAGTTCATCCCGTGTCTTGACAGCTTCGGAGATGCTGAAAGGACATACGCGCCTTCGCCTGAAGAATACGGCGAGTTTCTCATAAACACATTCGATATGTACGAGCGCGACCTGCGGGCGGGGGAGTACGTGAGCGTGCGCATATTCGACAACTACATAAACATGCTTTCGGGCAGGCGCCCTGAGGCGTGCGCGATGACGGGCAGGTGCAGCGTGAGCTTCACTGTGGAAAGCGACGGGAGCGTGTATCCCTGCGATTTTTATTGCCTTGACCAATGGCGTCTGGGCAGCGTAAACGAAAGCGGATTTGCCGAGCTCGAAAAAAGCGCTGCCGCCTGCGAATTCGTGAATTCGTCTGTATATATGAACACTGAATGCCGCGCGTGCTCGTATTTTTCGCTTTGCCGCGGCGGCTGCAGACGAGAAAGAGAGCCGTTTGAAAACGGACATCCCGCGCTCAACCGCTACTGCGCAAGCTATAAAAGGCTCTTCTCCGAAAGAGGGCAAAGCCTGAGACGGCTCGCAGAGGATGTGCGCGGCGGAGCGTTCAGCAAATAAGTCTGCGTCAATATATGTTTATATAGACTGCCAAGCGGAATTGCACTGCAAAAAACACGCGAGGGACCCGTCATGAGGCCCCTCGCGCGTTTTATCATCGATATCAGGTATCGTCTTCCTCGAGCACGCCTGATTTATACTGGCTGTTCAGAAGCTCTGCGTAGAAGCCGCCCTTCGCTACGAGCTCGTCGTGCGTGCCGCGCTCGATGATCTCGCCCTGATTGAGCACGAGTATCAGATCAGCGTTGCGTATCGTGGAAAGCCTGTGCGCTATAACGAAGCTCGTGCGCCCCTTCATAAGCGTCAGCATCGCCTGCTGGATTCGCATTTCCGTGCGCGTGTCGACGGAGGAGGTCGCCTCGTCCAGTATGAGCACGGCGGGGTCTGCGAGTATCGCACGGGCGATCGAAAGCAGCTGCCTCTGCCCCTGACTGATGTTCGAGCCGGATTCGGTAAGCTCAGTATCGAGCCCGTTGGGCAGACGGTCGATAAATTCCTCGCAGTCCGCCATCTTTATCGCGCGGCGTATTTCCTCTTCGGTCGCGTCGAGCTTTCCGTATATTATGTTGTCCCGCACGGTCCCTGCGAACAGGTATACGTCCTGCAGAACCATGCCGAGATGAGTGCGCAGGCTCTGACGCTGCAGCGTCTTGATGTCCTTGCCGTCCAGCAGCAGCTCACCCGAATCTATATCGTAAAAGCGCATCAGCAGATTGACGACCGTGGTCTTGCCGGCTCCGGTGGGGCCTACGAGCGCTATCGTCTGTCCGGGCTCGGCGGTGAAGGTGAGGTGCTTGAGTATCGGTACGTCTTTGTTGTAGCCGAAGGAAACGTCCCTGAATTCCACCTTGCCCGAGGGCGCGTCGAATGCGTCGGCGTTCTCGATGTCGGCGGTTTCGGGTTCCTTATCCATGACCTCGAATACGCGCTCCGCGCCGGCCAGCGCGGACTGTATCATCGTGATCTGATTGGCGATCTGCGTAAACGGATTTGAAAACTGCCTCTGGTACTGCAGGAAAGACTGAATCGAGCCGATATTCGGCACTCTGCCCCAAACCACGAGACAGCCGCCTATGCCGCTCATGAGCGCGTAAGCGATATTGCCCACTGCGTTCATCATCGGCCCCATGACGGAGGAGAAGATATTCGCCTTTACGCCAGCGTGGGTAAGATCCTCGTTGGCCTCGTCGAATTCCGCCTCGACGTGCTTTTCGCGGCAGAATACCTTTACCACGCGCGCGCCGCTTACGGTTTCCTCGACTATTCCGTTCAATTCGCCGAGGCACGCCTGCTGGGCCTTAAAATACTTTCCGGTGCGCTTTGTTATAAAGCGCATTATGAACATCGACAGCGGAACCGTGATAAAGCTTACAAGCGTCAGCTGCCACGAAATCGAAAGCATCATGTACAGGCACACGAATATGGTTATGACGGAGGAAAGTATCTGCGTAAGCGTGTTCGACAGCATGTTGCTTACGTTGTCCACGTCGTTGGTAAGACGGCTCATCAGCTCGCCGTGGGGCGTCGAGTCGAAATACCTGAGCGTCAGATTCTGCAGCTTTCCGAACAGATCGCTGCGTATAGTGCGTACGGTGTGCTGCGAGATGCGTACGAGCAGCAGCTGCTGCGTGAGCGAGCACAACGTGCTTATAAGGAAGAGTATCGCGATGTACGTAAGCTGCGTGCGCAAAAGCTGCGCGTAATCGGGCTTTTCGACGAGCGTGACAGTCTCCGGATTCACGCTTGCGCCTTTGCTCATAACCGCGCCCGCGACAGCGGTAAACACCGCGCCCTGCAGCACGATATTAAGTGCCCTCTGTTTGCCGTTTTCGATCAGTTCGTCAGCGCTTCCGTTCTTTTTGCCTCTGCGCGTGCGCAGCCGGTCAAGAAAGTACGCCGTAGATGTGGATACCGCAAACGTCATCCCCAGCGTATGCACGGGATTTTGCGTAAAATAGCCTTCGTGCAGTATGTTTATGATATTTCCCGAAATCTTGGGCGTTATCAGCGACGTGACGGTGGTGCAGACCAGCGCGAGCATCGCAAACAACAGCTCGTATTTGACGCCCGCAAGGTATTTAAGCAGCCGCTTCACGGTGCTTTTTGCGTCCTTGAGTTTGGGCTTCGGGCCTATATGCGCGCCGCGCGGGCCGCGCATCTGACCCTGTGCGGGTGCGAAACGGCGCTTCTTGCCGTCAAAGGACGCTTCCTCCGCAGCGTTCGGAGACATACGCTTTACGTTTTCACTCATGCCTTAAGCGCCTCCTCTCCCAGCTGGCTGGACACAATCTCGCGGTAGATCGCGCATCTTTGCTTAAGCTCGTTATGCGTGCCGGTGTCTATTATTTCGCCGTTGTCTAAAAGAAGTATCCTGTCTGCATCCATTACGGAGGAGATCCTCTGGGCGATTATGAATACGGTCATATCGCCGAACACTTCCCTGAGACCGGTTTGTATCTTCGCCTCGGTAGAAAGATCGACCGCAGAGGTGGAATCGTCGAGTATCAGTATGCGCGGGTGCTTGACCAGCGCGCGCGCTATGCACAGGCGCTGCTTCTGACCGCCGGAAAGATTCACGCCTCTTTGGCCGAGCGCGGTCTCGTAGCCGTCCGTCAGGCGGGACACGAACGGAGCCGCTTGCGCGATTTCGGCGGCCTCTTTTATCACGGCGTCGCTTGCGCTGTCGTCGCCCCAGTGCAGGTTTTCGTCTATAGTGCCGGTAAACAGCACGCTCTCCTGCAAGGCGACGCCGATCCCGCCGCGCAGCGCGTTAAGCTCGTATTCCTTAACGTTTATGCCGTCAACCAGTATCTCGCCCTCGGAAACGTCGTACAGGCGGGGAATAAGGTTTACGAGAGTGGACTTTCCGGAGCCTGTCGCGCCGAGTATAGCCACTGTTTCACCGGGCGCGGCTGTAAAGCTTATGTGCCTGAGCACGGGATCGCCGCCCGAATTCGGATAGCGGAAGGACACGTCCTTAAACTCTACCATGCCCTGCGTGACCTGCGCGTCCCTGTTCGTGCCGTCCGATACATCGGGCTGCGTGTTCAAAACCTCGTTTACTCGCTTTACCGATACGCCCGCGCGCGAGAGGAACATAAGCATGAACGAGGACATTGTCAGCGAGAACAGAATCTGCATCACGTAATTTGAAAACGCCATTATCTGACCGGGCTTGAGCGCGCCGTTAAACACCATTTTCCCGCCGAAGGTGTACATGAGTATCATCGTCACGTTCATTATAAGGTTTATCGCGGGGAAGGACAGGGACATCATGCGCATCGCCTTCAGCGAGGCGTTGCACAGATCGTCGTTCGCAGTTTTGAATTTCTGCTTTTCGAAGTCGCTTCTGCCGAAGGCCTTTATCACGCGTATGCCCGCCAGATTTTCCTGCATGACGGTGTTGACGCGGTCCATCTTCTGCTGCATGCCCATGAACAGCGGACGGCCCTTTGTAAGCAGGAACCATACGAACAGAGCCAGCACCGGTATCGCGCATATGACCACCAGCGCCAGATCCCAGCTGATCGTGCACACCATCACTATGCCGCCTATGAACAAAAAGGGCGAGCGGATGAGCATTCTGATGCAGGTGCTGAAGGCGTTTTGTATCTGGGTTATGTCGTTGGTCGTGCGCGTGACCAGCGAGCCGGTTTTGAAATTGTCGATATTAGCAAACGAAAACGACTGTATCTTGCGGTATACGTCGCTTCTGAGATCCTTGGCGAAGCCGTAGCTGGCCTTGGTTGAAAAAATCATGTTGCCTACGCCGCCGACGACGCCCGTAAGCGCCACAAGGCCCATTATTATGCAGGTGCGCACGATATAGGCCGTATCCGAATTTTTGACGCCTACGTCGATTATCCTGCTCATGAGCTGAGGCTGCAAAAGGTCCATGAATACCTCAAGCAGCATGAACGCGGGGCTCAGCAGCGTCCACAGCAGATATGGACGTATGTATTTAAGCATATTTTTCACGTATCCGTATACCTCCGCAGCAATATTTGAATATTATGCCATAACGTCAGGCGTAAATCCATATCATATATGTAAATAATCCGTCAGAAACGGGATTATTCATAGCGTTTATGCACCGTTTATGCATATATACAGAAAAAATGCATTAACCTTGCCGCGCTTAATCTTCAGTGCCGGATACTATATTATGTATCCAGACTCCTTTTTTAAGCAGTATATAGCCGAGGACGTCCTTGATTATCTCTGCTGAGGAGCATATGGCGTAAATCGCTACTATGCCCAGCGTCTCGCACTTTATCAGCAGGAACGCGAGGGGAACCGGCACTGCCCATGTATACACGCTGTCGAACAGGAAGGTTATTACAGTTTTGCCTCCTGAGCGCAGAATAAAATACGTGCAGTGGGCGAAGCCCTGCAGCGGCAACACGAGTCCGCATATGCGTATAAGCCGGGTCGCCAGTGCCTTGGCTTCTAATGAGCTTTTCGTATACACGAGCGGCAGGAAGTTTGCGGTCAGCAGAAGCACGATGCACGTGCCCACGCATATCATTTCCTCGAAGGCGATTATCTTTCTTGCGTTGTCCTTCGCGCCGCCAATGTCGTTCGCGCCGAGGCTGCGCCCGACCATAACGCTGGCGGCGGTGCCCATCGAAGCGAACAGCACGTTGAATATGTTCACGAGCGTGGAGGTGATCGTGTAAGCGTTTACGACGGTAAGACCGCGCAGAGAATATATGCGCGAAAGCATCGTCATGCCGGAGGACCACAGAAGCTCGTTAATAAGCAGCGGCAGGCCTTTTACAAACATGCTTTTGAGCAGCTTTCCGGGTATCGAAAAGCGCTTGTAGGCGCCGTCAAGAAACGCGTACGCGCCGCCGAGCCTCACGCGGGAATGCGAACAGAAAAGTATTATCGCAAGCTCGACATACCTTGCCGTCACCGTGGCGATCGCGGCGCCCTTTACGCCCAGCCCCTTGAACGGGCCGTGATCGAATATCAGCAGATAGTTGAGCACGAGATTTGTAAACACGCTCACGACCGAAGCGACCATCGGCAGCTTCGTGTCTCCGGTCGTTCTGAGTATGCCGGCATAGGCGTTCGTGAGCGCGAACGGCGCAAGTCCCCACAGCATAATGTCGAGATACGCCCGTCCGGCAGCGAGCGTTTCCTCGGCCTTGAGCAGCTCCGCTGCCTGCTTCTGCGCGTCGTCGAAGGTTTCGGGATTTATCCACAGCGACAAAAGCGTGTCCCGCAGTACCGTGAGTACGATTAACGCCGCGCCTGTCACCACAGCGCCGACTATCAGCGAATAACGGAAGGAGTGTCGTACGCCTTTTTTGTCGCCCGCGCCGAAAAACTGCGCGGCAAATATCGTAGCGCCGCTCATGCCGCCGAATATAGCAAGATTGTATACGAAGATCAGGTTGTTGCTTATCGACACGCCGTTCATCTGAGCTTCGCCCACGGAACCGACCATCAGGTTGTCCAGCAGGTTCACGAAGTTCGAGATGCTGCTTTGTATAACTATAGGCACTATGATCGCCATGACGGAAGCATAAAACGCCCTGTCGCCGATATATGGTTTTAGTAAGCCGCTTGCGGACAGTCTGTGTTTCATATGGCCCTCGGTTTTCAGAATGTGGAAAGTATAGCATATATATAAGGATATTAACATATTGCGGGCGGTTAATTTTGCGGTAAGAATATACACGGAAAAGGCTTGAAACGCGCTGCGCGGGGGAGTATAATGTACGCATAAAGCTATGGAGGTGCGCATAAATGAAACAGGCGGTGTTTGAAACCTCGGCCGGTCGCCTGACCCTGTCGGTCTTTTCCGAAAATACGGTCAGGGTAAGACTCTCGAATGCGAACGAAGAAACGCTGTTCGAACGCTACGGGATTTTCACAAAGCCGGACGCGGACGCGGGTGAATACGCACCGGGCGGCGTGCGAGCGGGTGAGCTTTCCGTAAGCTATGCGGACGGCATGATATGCCTTGAGACCCCGCGCACGAAACGCACGATATCGCTTGACAATTCTGATATCGCGGCAAAGAAAGCGTACTTTGACGAAAAGCTGAATGGCTTGCGTCCTGAGCGCAAGCAGATAGTAGGGGACGAGACGAACGACGAAAGCATATATGCGGATTTCGAGAAATCTCCCAAATGCTTCACATTGAATACCTGCGGCGAAAAATTCTACGGGCTCGGCGAAAGCAATACCGACAGGCTCGTTTTGAACGGCAAAACATACCTGCAGCGGGTCATATACACAAAAAGCGAGGTAGTCATCCCTTATATAATGACTAAGGAGGGCTACGCCGTCAGCCTGAACACCACCTTCTGGCACGGGGTGGACGTGACCTGTGCGGACGAAAACGCGGTCACCTGGTATCTGCCGGACGGAGACATAGATTTCTTTATCTATGCGGGCGTGAGCCTTAAGGCGTTGCTGGAGCGCTTTACTTACGTGACCGGACGTTGCATGGTGCTGCCAAAGTGGGCGTACGGGCTCATGTTCATAGAGCAGTTCAACGCGGATCAGTTCGAGGTGATGCGCGACGCTGCGACCTTCCGCGAAAAGCGCATTCCCTGCGACTCGATATCCCTCGAGCCGGGCTGGATGGAGAAACGCTACGATTTTTCGACAGAGAAGAAATGGAACATACAGCGCTTCTACATCTGCGACTGGATGCGCAAAACAGAGGAGGAATTTACCGCTCATCAGCCGCGCGAACGCCTGTTTTCAACTGCGCTCAAGCGCTACGGCTTCAATCTGCTGCTATGGCTGTGCTGCAGGTACGACTTTACCGCCAATCAGGAGAACCGCGCGGGCAGCAAAACCGATTTCGGCTTTGAGCCGTGGTTCAGGCATCTGAAGGATTTCGTGTGCGACGGCGCGGCAGGCTTTAAGATGGATCCTTGCAAGGTGATAGACAGCGCGGACGAAAAGCGCGTATACGCAAACGGAAGAACGGAAGCGGAGATGCATTCGCTGCAGACCACGCTTTACGGCAAGGAAATGTACGAGGGCTACAGCGAGTATACGCACCTGCGGCCTATGCACCACCTGTCGGGCGGCTATACCTCCATACAAAAGTATTCCGCGTGCACCACGGGAGACTCGGGCGGACGCTTCAAAACGCTCGTATGGATACTGAACTGCGGACTGTCCGGCGTGTCCAACATCACCTGCGACATGGACATATTCGCAAAGCATACCATTCACTACTGCTTCTTCACCGCTTGGTGCGAGCTTGACAGCTGGTCGGGTTATTCGCATCCGTGGTGGGCCGGCGATGAAAACGAAAAAGTGTTCACGTTCTACGACCGTCTGCGTTATCACCTGCTTCCCTACATCTATTCCGCGGCGCTGCATACCCATCTGACCGGCACGCCCATAGTGCGCGCGATGCCTATGGAGTTTGACGAGGAGCGGCTTGAAAACGCGACGTGCGAATACATGTTCGGAGACATGTATCTCGTGGGAAGCTTCTCTGACAGCATTTATCTGCCGGCGGGCGAAACGTGGATAGACGCGTGGACGGACAGCGTCGCGGAAGGCGGAGTGGAGCTGCCGGTAAACGTGCCGGAGGACAGGGGCGGCCCGCTGTACATAAGAAACGGCGCCATAATCCCGACTCAGGCGGAGAAGCTTTACACAGACTGCAAAGACGACGAGCGCCTGTTCCTTGAAATCTATCCCGTCCGGGACTGCGATACGGAATATACGCTGTATGAGGACGACGGGCGTACACAGAAATACCTCTCCGGAGAAATCGCCAGGACCCGCATCAGGCTTACGCGAAAAGAAGGCATGATCACGCTCAATATCGGCGCGCGCACAGGGAGCTTCGGCGGAATGAACGATAAACGTACATATACGGTCACGGCGCTTATGCCGGAGAAGCCGCTGTCCGTGTGCGTAGACGGAGAAGAATGCGGCTTTACATATGAAAACCGCCGCATAACGTTTGACGCGGGAACCGGCAGGCAGGCAATAATCCGTTTTTAGCACAGATCGAACGCAAAAGTTCTGCAGACAGGAGGCGGCGTATGAATTACAAGCTGTCATGTGAATCGACCGTGGATCTGCCGTGGTCATACGTAAACGGCAGGGGACTGCCGGTGCTGTTTTATACCTACAGCGTAGACGGCAGGGAGTACACAGACGATATGGGACGCGATCCCGAAGCGCTTCCCGGCTTTTACAAGCTGCTCGCCGAGGGTCATTTGCCCAAGACCTCGCAGCTGAACTTCGAGCAATACATAGAGTTTTTCGAACCGCTGGTAAAAAACGGTGACCTGCTTCACATCGCGTTCGGCTCCGGCATGACCGCGTCTGTAAACAACGCGTTTTTAGCGGCTGAGGAGCTGCGCAGGAGATATCCGGGCCGCCGCATCGAGGTGGTGGATTCCCTGTGCTCTTCGTCGGGCTACGGGCTGCTTGTGGATTACGCGGCGGACATGCGCGAGGCCGGCGCAAGCATGGACGAAGTCATAAACTGGCTTAATGCCAACCGCCGCTGCGTGCACCATCAGTTTTTCTCGACGGATCTCAAGTTTTTCAAACGCAGCGGGCGCGTTTCCGGCGCGGCGGCGACGATAGGCTCGATACTCGGCATCTGCCCGATAATGCGCCTCGACGACGCGGGCAGGATAATCGCATACGACAAGGTGCGCGGCAAAAAGAACGCGATACAGACGACGCTCGATACGATGGAGGCGCACGTGCGAAACGGGCGCGAGTATTCCGGCAAATGCTTTATCTGCAATTCCGACTGCCCGGACATAGCTGAGCAGACCCGCGCGGCGGTCAGGCAGCGCTTTCCAAAGATTCAGGGCGAGATACGTATGTGCGATATAGGCACTATCATCGCTTCTCACAGCGGCCCCGGTACAGTCGCGGTATTTTTCCTCGGAGACGAACGTCTGCCCGACGCGCATAAATAAGCAAGCGATACATATACCGTATAGACGGCGCAGCGATTTGGTAAACCGCTGCGCCGTCTTTCAATGCGATTTATGAACTTTGTTTTGCGATTTTGCGCCCTGATTGTTAATATATATTTACGCGCGTGCAATTAACAGGCGGGTGTGATATAATGCATATGTATATTCGTATTTTTCGGAGAGGCATATGAGCAAGCAGCGGCCGCTTTTCGTGGCGAGGGGAGAATTCAAAAGCTTTATACTGTCGACGCTGGTCACTACATTCAAAATGCTGGCGCTGCTTATGCTTGTGGTGTGCTTCTCCTGCGCGGGTCTGGTTATGGGCATCGCCAAGGCGTGGGTGGATACCGTACCGGATATCGACCTCGACATATTCGACTCTCAGGCGCAGACGTCGTTTCTGTACGATAAAAACGGCGATCTCATAACCACCTTCCGCGGCACGGAAAACCGCGTGTACTGCACGTACGACGAATTGCCGCAGAACCTTATAAACGCGGTGATCGCTGTAGAGGACGCGCGCTTTTGGCAGCATTCGGGCATCGATCTCAAACGCTATATCGGCGCGTTCGTCGGCAACGTGATTTCCGGACGGAACCAGGGCGGCAGCACCATAACCTGCCAGCTCATAAAGCAGACCATGCTTACCAGCGAGCAGACCTACAAGCGCAAGGTACAGGAGGCGTATCTGGCGCTCGAGCTCGAGGAGACGCTCACCCGCCTCTGGGGCGGCGACAGCCGCGCGGCGAAGGAGCTTATACTGGTAGAATACCTTAACGTCGTATACATGGGCGGTTCGCTGTACGGCGTGAAAACCGCCGCGCAGGATTATTTCGGCAAGGAGCTTGCCGAGCTTACGCTCAGCGAATGCGCGATACTCGCGCGCATGATACAAAACCCCTCCCGCTACAATCCGCGCTCCAACAAATACATAAGAGAAACGCCGTGGGTCACCAAGAGCGGCGCGAATTACGTGCTGGAGCTTATGCGCGAGCAGGGCTTTATTACCGAAGCCGAATACGCTTACGCGCGCTACAAGGACGTGGACGAGCGCAAGGTGTCCCCGGAGGAGGAAACAGAGCTCGCGGTGCTTCAGAAGGGCAGCACGCAGGAGATGTACGACAACGCGTATTACGTTGAATACGCAATTTACGACGTGGTCACCAAGATGCTGCGCGTGGAGCAGCTGGAGGATACCTCGTACAACCGTTCTCTTATGGAAAACAAGCTGCGCACGGGCGGCTATCACATTTATACCTGCCTCGACCCTGAAATACAGAAATCCGTACAGCAGATAATCACCGACTGGCATCATTATCCCTACACCCGCTATACCTCCGACCGCTACAAGCGTACGCTCGACAACGGTGAATATATAGACCTGATTCAGCCTCAGGCGTCGTGCGCGGTCATGGACTGGCACACCGGAGAGCTGCTTGCGGTAGTGGGCGGCAGAAGCGAGCCCACGGCGCGCAAGCAGCTGAACCGCGCGTATCAGACGAGCATGCCGGTCGGCTCGTCCCTGAAGCCCCTTTCGGTATACGGCCCCGCGTTCGATCTGGGCTATTCGCCGGCGACGCCTGTGCTCAATCTCCCTATTCCGATAGACGGCTGGGACAGCGAGGCCGGCTATCCCACGAACTACGGCGGGGGCAGCTGGTCCGGCACGGAGAGCATGCGCGTCGCGATAAACAAATCCTACAACTACGCCACGGCGCAGGCGCTGTATCAGTATGTGGGGATACAGACCTCCGTAAGCTATCTGCTCAGGCTCGGAATATCATCAAAGCACATACAGGCTACCGGCTCCGGCCTTGCGCTGGGCTCAAGCGGCATATCCGTAATAGAGATGGCGGACGCCTTCGGGGCTATTGCGAACAAGGGCGAATATCTTGAAAGCTATACCTTCACGCAGGTATTGTATAACGATCAGAAAACGCCGTACATAAACGTTACAGACGTACAGCTGTCCCGTCAGGCGTTCAAGCCATCCACGGCGTTTTTGCTCGTGGACGTGCTCACGGGCTGCGTAAACGGGCCGAACGGTACGGGCGGCAACGCGAGATTCGGCCGTTTTACCGTTGCGGGCAAAACCGGCACGAACTCTGACGCGTGCGGAGTTTTCTTTGCGGGAATGACGGCGTATTATTCCTGCGCGGTATGGATAGGACACGACAATTACAAGCCGCTCGTGGCGGACGCGACCGGCGGACAGTATGCCGCGCCGCTGTGGGCGAGCATAATGAGCAAGGTGCACACGCTGAAGGGCATCACTCAGGACAAGCCGATTATGGAGGGCACGTACCAGACTTACGGGCTCGTGCGCGCGGAAGCGTGCGCGGTAAGCGGCATGAAGCCTACCGAGGCCTGCCGCAGGGACGTGGACAATTACGGCGTAAACACGGATTATTATCTCTACGGCACTCAGCCTACCGTGGAGTGCAACATGCACAGAATAGTTACCCTGTGCACGCGCTCGAAGAAGCGCGCCACGGCAAACTGCGCCTCCACGCGCTCCTACGGCGTTATATACATACCCTCCGGACACCCGCTCAGGCAAGCCGAAAGCCTTGCGGACGTACAGCATTACTTCCACGGCGCGTCTCTGAGCCGCGACATAAACTCCTTCGGGTATTGCACGACGTGCAGGTAAAGACATGAAGCCAGATACTAAAGCTTACAAAAAAACAGCCTCCGTGAAAAGCGGGCGGAATGCGCATGCAAAGAATAAGCACCGCGCGAAGCGACCTTCACGCTTCGTCAATTTCCTGTTTCTGCTGGCGGCGACAGCGTGCATAGCATATTATATCGCGCTGGGCGTGACGGTGCGCTTCGGCCAGTCGCTCATGTTCCTGTGGCCGGTGTTCGCGCTTCTGTTTTTTATGAGATTCATACTCGTGGAGCGCACGATCAGAACAGGCAAGCCGTCCCCGCTGCCGAAATTCCTGATACGCCTGATCCACGCGGGCTTCGCCGTGTTCGCCGTTTCGTTTATCGTGATCGAGCTCGTCATATTCTCGGCGTGCTTTACAACCACTGGCCCCGGTCTCGATTACATAATAGTGCTGGGGGCGAAGGTAAACGGAGAGCAGCCGGGCGGCGCGCTCAGAAACCGCATACAGGTGGCGTACGAGTATTGGCAGGAAAGCCCGGATACGCTTATCATAGCATCCGGCGGACAGGGCCCCGACGAGGGGATAAGCGAGGCGGAATGCATCCGGCGCGGGCTTGACGAGCGCGGCGTGCCTGCGGAAAGCATACTGCTTGAAGATACCTCGACGTCCACATACGAAAACATCCACAATTCCATGACGCTCATGCAGGGCAGTGAAAACCCGCGCGTGGGTATCGTCACGAACAATTTCCATATTTACCGCGCGCTCAAAATCGCCGACGCCGCAGGCAGCGCCGAGTTTTACGGCATATACGTATATACGTCGCCGATTTCGTTCCCGCATTATATGCTCAGGGAATACTTCGGTGTCATCGTGGGCTGGCTGACCGGAAGCTGGTAAGCCGGATTTCTAAGAATGTCGCATAGAAACTGAAAAGCGCGTTCAGCCCTCCAGCGCCGTGTACACCGCGTTTCTGAGGGGACGGTGGAAGCAGGGGCGGATGGACGGCCAATTATGCACGTGCATAATGAAGGATATGGAAAGCCTGTTTTCCGTATCGCTCATCATGTACGCGCCAGCTGCGCCGTCCCAGCCGAATACGCCGTAGGGCGCGCGCGTCGAGGGTAGCTTTCTGACAAGCGTATGCACTCCGAGCGCGTAGGAGAATTCTTCTCCGCCCGCGCAGGAAAAATTCTGCTCCCGCAGCACACGCGGCATCTGGTCGCTGCGCATCAAATCAACCGTTTCGGGCCTGAGCAGCCGTGCGCCGTTAACGCCGGTGCCGCCGCATGCAAGCGCGTCCGCAAACAGCGCAAGGTCTCGCGCAGTGCTTACGAGCCCCGCGCCGCCGGAACAGTATTTTTCGGAAAGAATGTATGCGTTTTCAGACTTGTCGGGCAGGTATTCTCCCGCGTTATACACATACTTCTGAGCGAGCTCGCTTTCGTTATATTTGAACGAAGTGTCTTTCATACCAAGAGGCTCAAAAAACCTTTCGCGCATGCAGTCGGCAAGGCTCATGCCGCTTGCCTGCTCTATGACCGCGCCTAACGTATCAAGGCACAGACTGTACTGATATCTTTGCCCGGGTGAAAATGAAAGCGGCGATTCGATAAACGCATTCGCTATCGAAACGGTATCCGCGTCGGGCTGCGCGGCCGCTTTTCGTATCGGGTCGCTGCGCAGATTGTAATCAAGCCCCGCGCTCATAGTGAACAGGTGCCTGAGCGTCATAACTGTATCCGGCGGGCAAGGCTTGCCATCTTTAAGCACGAATGCATTTGCGTATGCGGGCAGATAACGGCTTACCGGCGCGTCTATATCCAGCTTTCCCTCTTCCATGAGCCTGAGCGAGCAGGCCGAGGTGATCGGCTTTGTGCAGCTGAACAGAAAGAAACGTTTGCCACGTCCGCCGTGACCGCGTTCCGCTGCAAAAATCACTTCGTGGTTTTGCCGCACCTCCAAATCAAAATACGGCACTCCGAGCTTTTCTATTTCGTCAAGCTCCCGCTCCAAGTACGCTGCGTTCATCGTATCCCTCCGCGTATTGATGGCGGAATTATACACCAAAACGCCGCGCGTGTCAAAACGTTGACAAAAGCGGCGCCGGAGAGTATATTTATATTGATACGAAATTAAACATCTGCAAAAACCGGCCCGTCAACACAGGCGGTCGCTTGTAAAGCGGAGGGAAAACGCGGTGAAGAAAAAGCATAACGACATTTTTCCGTACGATCAAGACCTGCACTGCGCGGTCGTCCGGGCGTCCATATGCACCGGCGAAAAAGCGGCGGGCTTTAAGAATAAAGCCGACGGCCGCTTTCACGAGGTGATGCTGATACGCACACCCGAAGATATGCAGGAGTTCAAACGGATTTACGGACTAAATGACGTGAAGGTTGAATACTGAACGAAGCCGCTGTATTCATCTGAGTATATCACGGTATTCATGCCTCTTGCGTACAGGGGAAACGTGCTGAGTTGGTTCACTCGTCCTGCGCGGCGGCGCTCTTGCCCGCGAGCGCGCCGGTAGCGAAGGCTATCGTAAGATTGAAGCCTCCGGTCAGCGCGTCGATATCCAGCAGCTCGCCCGCCGCATACAGATTCTTTACGATGCGGCTTTCGAGCGTCGAAGGATTTATCTCCTTGACGTTCACGCCGCCGCGCGTGATTATCGCTTCGTTCATGCCGCGCAGTCCCTTGACCGTCAGCGGCACGTTTTTAATAAAGCTCACGAGGCGTTTTCTTTGCGCGGCTGTCACCGAGTTCACTATCTGATACGGGGATATCTTTGTAAGCCTTAGTATCATCTCGCCCAGAGCGTGCGGCTCTAGCGTATCCATGCAGCTTATCAGCTGCTTGTTGGGCATGGCGGCAAATTCGCGCAGCATACGCGCGTCCAGCTGCTCCTCGCTGAGCGCGGGCTTAAGGTCCAGCGAGAGCTCCGTGCCGCGGAAGTCGTCGGGCAGCAGGCTCGACAGCGTCAGCACGAGCGGACCGCTTATTCCGAAATGCGTGAACAGCATTTCGCCCTGCTCCGAATGGATTTTTTTGCGCTTGCCGTTTTTTACGCCGTAGGCGTTAAGACTCACGTTTTTGAGCGTGAGCCCCATCAGCTCCGCGCACCAGCTTTCGTTTGTTTCTATCGGCGTTAGCGCGGGACGGCAGGGGACGATGGAGTGCCCGGCTGATTTGAGAAATGCGTGTCCGTCGCCGGTCGAGCCGGTCGTGGGGTAAGACAGCCCGCCGCTTGCGAGTATCACGCGGTCGAAGCTCATTTCGCCCGTTTCTGTTTTAACGCCGATGACGTAACCATTTTCGATAATCAACCCGCTCACGCGCGTATTGTACAGTATGCGCGCGCCCTTTATGCGCAGATACCTTTCGAGCGCGAGCGTTATGTCGCTTGCGTGATCGCTTTCAGGAAATACGCGCTCGCCCCGTTCGATCTTGAGCTTTACCCCCAGCTCATCGAACAAACGCATCAGACCTTTGTTGTCGAGACAGGCGAGCGACGCGTACAAAAACCTCGGATTGCGCACGAGGTTTTTCATGAAGTCTTCTTTGTCGCAGGCGTTGGTTACGTTGCAGCGCCCCTTGCCGGTTATGTATATCTTTTTGCCGGCTTTTTCGTTCTTTTCTATAACAGTGACGCTTGCGCCTGCGTCGAGGGCGTATTTCGCGGCCATCAGACCTGCCGCGCCCGCGCCTATAATACCGATTCTGACAGGCATATTATTCTCCGCTCTTTCCGAGATACACGTTGTATTCGTTCCAGATGCCCTCGACCTCTTCGAAGAATGCCGCCGCCTGCGAGCGCCGCCTTTGTGAGAGAGCGACGATAAGCGCGTTTATCAGGCTGATCGGCGCGGTAAGGGAGTCTACGAAGGAGGCCATGTCGCTTTTTGCGCACAGACAGTAGTTGCTCTGCGCGTGCAAAGGCGAAAGCGGGCCGTCCGTTATGCCGATCAGCGTCGCGCCGCGCGAGCGCGCGAACTGCATCGCCTTGACTGTGTGATTGGTATAGCGCGGGAAGGATATGCCGATAAGCACGTCCTCTTCGTTTATTCGCGCGATCTGCTCGAATACGTCGGATACGCCGCTGGTGACCGTGCTGACGTTCGGAAAAATGAAATTGAGATAGTGCCCGAAAAACTCCGCCAAGGGGGCGCTGGCGCGCAGACCCAGCACATATATCCTGCGCGCGCGCAGCATGCTGTCGATCGCGGCGTCGAATATGCTTACGTCGATTTCGTCGAGCGTGGAACGGATGTTCTGCATATCGGTCTTCAGAACCTTGTTGAGCACCTGCCCGCTTTCCATTTCGCCCGTCATTTCCAGTCGCTGGCTTGCGGTGAGACGGTGGCGTATAAGCTCCTGCAGCGCCTTCTGCAGCTGCGGAAAGCCCTCGTAGCCCAACGCGGAGGCAAAGCGCACCACGGTCGATTCGCTTACTCCCACATATTCGCCCAATTTGCTCGCGGTCATGAAGGCGACCTTGTCGTAATGGTTGACTATACATTCCGCGATGCGCCTGTGACTTTTCGAAAGCTTTTTGCCGGAATGGTTCAGCCTCAGCATAAGCTCCTGCACGTTATCTTCCATCTGGGCACGCTCCTTCAGCTTTTGCAGGATAATAAACAATATCTGCAATTTATACGCATATTATACTTCAAATAAGTAAAAATTGCAAGCGTATTGCAGCGGGTTATGCGTTTTTTATTCAGGCACGTTCTATACCGGCATATCCGCCGTAATCGGCATATGCGGGGCCCTTGGCATATGCGGTCGCGAGATGGCTGAGCAGCGCTTCGGTCAGTCTCAGGCGTTCATGCATGTATTCGGGCGAGTAATACAGGTTATTCCATTCGCGCGGATCAGCCTCAAGGTCGTACATTTCGCCCTTAAGCGGTGTGTCGTCAAGCACGCTGCCGTCACGGAAGAGAATGAGCTTGTATTTGTTCTCGCGCCACATAAGCGAAGGCGCGGGATGCGGCTTTTCCGGCCCGCCGCCGTGAAACTCGCAAAACGCGCCGCGGCGCGTAGCGGGAGCAAGCAGACTTTCGCCCGGCAGCCGCGGATCGCACTTTATCCCGGCCGCTGCGCATATGGTCGGATATATGTCGGTGAGCATGGCGGGGCGGTGATCGCGCGAGCCGCGGGCGGCTTTTGCTATCACGTCTCCTGCGAGTATCAGCGGTACGCGCACGCTGCTTTCGAACAGGCAGTACTTGCTGAAACGGTCTATGCGTTCGCCCATCATGTCGCCGTGATCGGAGCAGAATATGAACAGTGTGTTTTTATCCAGCCCTTTCCTGCGCAGACGCGTGAGTATGTCGTTTATAAACCAGTCCATGAACGTGCAGTTCGCAAGGTATCTGAGCCTTGTGCGCGCGCGCGTTTCCGCGTCCAGCGTGCGCCATGCCGCAGCGCGAACGCCGCAGTTGCGCCCGAGCGCCGCGCTTGCGTTTCTCAATGCCCTGTCGTGCGTGTCGGGCTCCTCTGTCCATGGGGGCGCGGGCGGCTCCGGAAAATCTGAGATATCGTACATATCCTCGAATTCGGGCGGAATGTTGAAGCCCGCGTGAGGCTTGATTAAGGAAAAATATAAAAACAGCGGTTTTTCGCCGGGCGTATAACTCTCTATGAACTCGGCGCATTTTTTGTGTATGAAGCCGTCTCTGTGGTGCTCCTTGGGCAGCGTGCTTCTGAGCCCAATGTAGCCGGCGATGTTCTCCTCGCCGGAGCCGAAGGCCTTTGTTTCCTCGAAGTACGCCTTAAGCCCTTCGGGATCCTCGTCGTCCATCATAACCGCGCCCTCTTCGCACAGCACGCTGAATCGCGGTTGTCCCTCGGCGCGCACGTCGAAGCCGCGCCTTGAGCCCTCTTCGCCTTTTATGCAGTTGTTCCAGTGCGTCTTGCCGAAGCCTGCGCAGAAGTAGCCGCTGTCGTGCAGCAGCTGCGGCAGCGGAACGGAGGGCAGACGCGTTTCGTCCAGCAGCGCTCCGCCGTTCGTGCGCACGCCTGTCTGAGACGCGTACATGCCGAACATCAGACTGTTCCGGCTGGGCACGCACATCGGGCACTGGCATACGGCTTGATCGAACAGTATGCCGTTTGCGGCAAGCGAATCTATGCCAGGCGTTATAGCGCGCGGGTTTACGCAGCCCAGCGCGTCGGCGCGCTGCTGGTCTGTCATGATCATAACGATGTTCGGACGGCTTTCACTCATAAAAACACCTCCGTCCTGATAATAAACCAGCCGGCGCGGCTTTGTCAATTATTTGCGTGCAAATTGTTGCAGCTGACCACGCTTTTGATGTATAATAAGCAAAAACAACGGAGGAACGGTCATGATCATATGTTGTCTGGGCGACAGCCTTACAGAAGGAGATTACGGCATAAAGGGAAAAAGCGGCATAGCCAACGTGCAGAAGGAAAGCTATCCGTATTTTCTGGCGGAGATGACGGGCGCCGAGGTAAGGAACTTCGGCAAGTGCGGCTACCGTTCTACCGGCTTTCTGGCTTTCTATAAAGCCGGGAACGTGCGCGTTTCCGACGCGGACAAGGTGCTCATAATGCTGGGCACGAACGGCGGTCAGACCCCTGAGGGCGATTCGCCGGACGACGTCGCCTACAAAGAGCTGATCGCACTGATACAAGCCGACGCGCCGCAGGCGGAGATATACCTTATAACGCCGCCGAACGCCACCGTAAACCCGGAATATTCAAACTGCGGCTATATGCCGCAGGTCAAAGCCGCGCAGAAGTTCGTGAGAGGCCTCGCCGCAGAGCTCGGTCTTAAGCTGATAGACCTTGGAAGCAGCCCCTCCTTCACACCCGAGACCGAAAGCCGGATGCAGCCAAACGACGGCCTGCATTTCGGGCGCGAGGGCTATAAAACGATGGCGGAAGAGATCAAAGCGGCGATTATCTGACGTTTTCCGCGTCCAGCGCGCGGTTTCTGAAGTATATGCCGAGATTCACGCTCACCACCGCGAAATTCAGGCAGTAGCAGAACAGCACGTACCATTTGCGCGAAATATCCGCCATATAGCTTTCGTTCAGAAGCTTGGACACGATGCCCGCCGCGTAGCCGAAAAGTATCAGGCACAGAAACAGAACGCTGGTGCTTTTCGCGCTGCGCGCGCGCCACGCTTTAACCGCGTTTACGGGCCAGGACAGACCGAAGGATACGATCATCACGGTTTCGAGTATATCTGACATGGTCGGTTCTCCTTAGCTTATTAAATAAAAACAAAACGCACTTGCGTGCGTTTTTATAAGGCTTCAGGCTTAAAGCATCACACTGCGCGCTGAACCTTGCCGCTGCGCAGGCAGCGAGTGCAGACGGACATGCGCTGAGGTCTGCCGTCGACGATTACGTGCACCTTCTGGGTGTTAGGAGCCCAGGTGCGGCGCGTTTTGCGATTGGAATGGCTCACGTTGTTGCCGTGTACGATGCCCTTGCCGCATACTTCACAGAATTTTCCCACTTTAATCACACCTCCTCGTGGAGTCTGTTTCTTACAAAACAGCACGTATTATATCAGATAATGCTCCTTAAGGCAAGATGCTTTTATAAAATTTTACGTTCGGGATGTAAAGAGTACGAGAAATGCGTTGATTTTTTATATGAAGGATATTAGAATCACGCTCAGAGGTGATAAGGCGTGAACGAAACCAAAAAAGCGGTCATCAGCGTGCTCGGGCTGGACAGAAAGGGCATTATCGCGCGCGTAAGCGGCGTGCTTTACAATAACGACGCAAACATACTGGATATCTCGCAGACCATAGTATCGGGATACTTTACCATGGTGCTGGTTGCGGATATATCCTCGCAGGAGTGCGTGTTCGACGTGCTTTCAGACGAGCTTACGGCGCTGGGCGAGGAGATGGGCATACAGATACGCGCCCAGCGCAGCGAGATATTCGATTCGATGTACCGCATATAACGCATATTTGATATAAGGAAGCTTTATGGTTACTACAAGCGAGATACTTTCGACGCTCAGAATGATCGACAAGCAGAAGCTAGACGTTCGTACGATAACTATGGGGATATCGCTGTTCGGCTGCGTTTCGGACAGTGAGGAGCGCCTGTGCGAAAGGGTTTACGACCGCATAGTCCATCAGGCGGCCCGGCTCGTAAAAACGGGCGAGGAGATCGAAAAGGATTTCGGCGTGCCTATCGTGAACAAGCGCATATCCGTAACGCCCGCCGCGCTGATCGCGGGCGCGATGAAGCACCCGCAGAAGCTTGCGCGCGCGCTGGACCGCGCGGCGTATGAAACGGGCGTGAACTTTATCGGCGGGTATTCGGCGCTGGTGCATAAGGGCATGACCGAAACCGACAAAGCGGTGATCGCGTCGCTGCCGGAGGTGCTTACCGAAACCGAACGGCTCTGCGCGTCCGTAAACATCGGCTCCACCAAAGCGGGCATAAACATGGACGCCGTGCGCATGATGGGCGGCATCGTAAAACAGATCGCACAGAACACGAGCGCGTCGGGTGGCTTCGGCTGCGCGAAGCTCGTGGTGTTTGCAAACGCGGTCGAGGACAACCCGTTTATGGCGGGCGCGTTTCACGGACCCGGCGAGGGCGACTGCGCGATCAACGTGGGCGTTTCCGGCCCGGGCGTGGTCAAGAGCGCGCTGGAGGCGGTAAGGGGCAGGCCCTTCGACGAGGTGGCCGAAACAGTCAAAAAGACGGCGTTCTCGATCACAAGGGTGGGCCAGCTCGTCGCGCTCGAGGCTTCAAGACGCCTTAACGTGCCTTACGGCATAGTGGATCTTTCGCTTGCGCCGACGCCTGCGGTCGGCGACAGCGTCGCACAGATACTTGAAGAGATGGGACTCGAGGTGTGCGGTACGCACGGCACCACCGCCGCGCTTGCGCTTCTGAACGACGCGGTAAAAAAGGGTGGCGTAATGGCAAGCTCGCACGTAGGCGGGCTGTCGGGCGCGTTTATACCGGTCAGCGAGGACATCGGCATGATCAGGGCAGCTGAAAGCGGCGCGCTTACACTTGAAAAGCTCGAAGCGATGACCTGCGTGTGTTCGGTCGGGCTCGACATGATAGCGATCCCCGGCGACACCTCTGCAGAAACGATTTCCGCGATAATCGCGGACGAGGCCGCGATCGGCATGATAAACAACAAAACCGTAGCCGTGCGCGTTATACCCGCGCCCGGCGCGAAGGTGGGCGACAGCGTGGAATTCGGCGGTTTGTTCGGCCGCGCGCCTGTTATGGCGGTAAAGCCGTTTTCTTCGAAGGATTTCATCGGCAGGGGCGGACGCATACCCGCGCCGCTTCAGAGCCTGCGCAACTGAAGCTTGCAAAAGCAAAAAAGTTATGGTATAATCGTTACATATGACTGTATGCTTAAAGCAAGCCTGTTCATAGGCTTGCATGCATACGCAGGATCAACGAATCAAAACCGGAGCGTGACGTTATGGATTGCAAATTTCTGAATGAACTCGGCACGGTTACAATGAACGACGAGGTCGTGCGCAAGGTCGCGGGCTTTGCCGCGCTCGAATGCTACGGCATTGTCGGCATGGCGGCCAAAAGGACCACTGACGATATAGTGCAGATGCTCGGGCTCGACAACATAGGCCGCGGAGTCATCGTGCGCATAGACGGCGAAAACCGGGCCGAGGTAGACCTGTATATAGTCGTCGAATATGGTATTTCGATATCCGCCGTAGCCGAGACGCTGATAGATACCGTAAAATACAAAGTTGAATACCTGACCGGAGTCAAGGTCAAAAACGTGAATGTGACCGTGGAGGATATCCGCGTTTAAATAATCGGAGGGCTGCAGATGAGTCTTAAGACGATAGACGGCAGCCTGTTCAAGGATATGCTCCTGACAGGCTGCACGTATTTGAATAATAACCGTGAAGCGGTAGACGCGCTTAACGTTTTTCCCGTGCCGGACGGCGATACCGGCACCAATATGACGCACACGATGAACGGTGCGATAAAGGACCTTGCGAATGCGGACTATACCTCTGTATCGGACGTCGCGTCGATTGCGGCGCGCGGCGCGCTGAGAGGCGCCAGAGGCAATTCGGGCGTTATACTCAGCCAGATTCTGCGCGGCATGGCCGCCGCCGTGAGCGGACACGACGAAATGGATACGGACCTGCTCGCTCAGGCGCTTGCAAACGGCGCGGCTATGGCGTACAAGGCGGTAATGCGCCCGAAGGAAGGCACTATACTCACCGTGGCGCGCGTCATGGGCGACGACGCTTTGAAATTCGCAAAAACCACCGACGACGTAACAGAGCTGTTCGCACTGGTAATGCGCAGCGGCGAGGAGGTGCTGAAGCACACTCCTGAAATGCTGCCCGTGCTTAAGCAGGCGGGCGTGGTGGACAGCGGCGGCAAGGGTCTGCTCGTCGTTTTCGCGGGCTTCTACGCGGCTATGACAGGCGATATGAGCGCGCTGGAGGGGGAAAGCAATCCCGCCGCGCTGCCCGGCGATTTCGTCGACGATCACGAAAACATAGAAAACATAACGTTTGCGTATTGCACCGAGTTTATCGTATCCCATCCGAAGGAGGGCATGACCAACGCTGACGTGGCGCGGCTGCGCAGGCGGCTCGAGCGCATAGGCGACTGCGTGTTCGTAGTGAGTGACCTTTCGGTCGTCAAGGTGCACGTACACACGAACGATCCCGGCAAGGCGCTGCAGATGGCGCTGGAATTGGGCGAGCTGGACAGCATCAAAATAGACAATATGCTCGAGGAACGCCGCGAGGTACAGCGCAAAAAGGAAGAAGCCGCCGCAAAATCGCCGCTCAAGGAATACGGCATCGTCGCCGTAGCGCTGGGCGACGGCTTCCGCGAGATATTCAAAAGCCTTGAAATCGACAGCATAGTCGACGGCGGTCAGACCATGAATCCGAGCATAGACGATCTGCGCAAAGCGATAGACGCCGCGCACGCGAAGACGGTCTACGTGCTGCCCAACAACACCAATATCATCCTTGCCGCTCAGCAGGCTGCGGAGCTTACTGAAAACACCGTGCACGTACTGCCCACCAAGTCGGTGCCCATGGGTATAGCCGCGGTACTTGCGTTCTCGCCGGAAGCGGACGAACAGACGAATCTTGACGAAATGACTGCCGCGGCCGAAAACGTACATACCGCGTCCGTTACCTACGCCGTGCGCGACACCGTGTTTGACGACATGCAGATACACGAGGGCGACATAATGGGCATAGTCGACAATAAGATCAAAGAAATCGGCGACAACGTGCACGATATATCGCTCAAGCTTCTCGAGGGCATGGTAACGGAGGACAGCAGCATAATAACCGTCTACTACGGAAGCGACGTCGACGAAGCGACCGCCAAAGCGCTCAGAAACGAGATCGAACAGCTTTATCCGGACTGCGACGCGGAGGTCCAGCTTGGCGGACAGCCGCTTTACTACTACCTTATAGCAGTGGAATAATGGACTACGCGCTTGAAGGCGTGAAGGGGCTCGGCCCTGCGCGCAGAAAAGCACTTGCAGCGGCGGGAATAACGGATTTTTCCCGCCTCTTAATGTATTTTCCGCAAAAATATACGGATTATTCAGTCACAAAGCGCATAGGGGACTGCGTGCCCGGTGAGGACGCGGTGCTGGACGTGCGTATATACGGCAGACCGTCGCAGGCGCGCGTAAACGGCAAGACGATTACCCGCGCCGTTTTATACGACGATACAGGACGTCTGAACGCCGCGTGGTTTTCTCAGCCCTGGATGTACGGTATTCTTTCAGGCGCGGACACGCTGACGGTGTACGGCCGTGTCGATCGTAAAAACGGGTATCTGCAGCTGACCGCGCCGCGTATAGTTTCCGAAAAATGCCTAACGCCCGTTTATAAACCTATCGAAGGAGTTCCCGCGAAGCTGCTGCGCGAGCTTCTGCGCACAGCACTTGACACGCAGTCAGGGCAGGAAGAAACGCTGCCGGAAAGCTTTATCGACGAATACGCGCTCATGCCCAGACGCGAAGCGCTCGAGCAGATCCATTTCCCGAAGGAGCGCGCCGATCTTGAACGCGCGCTGTACCGCTTCAGCTTTGAAAACACGCTGTATTTTATGCTCGCCGCGCTTTCCGTGCGCGGCTCGGAAAGCGGCGAAGCGGGCATAGATATAGATGCCGCGGACGCCGCGCGTTTTGCAGATTTCCTTCCGTATCCCCTGACCGGCGCTCAGAAAAGGGTGCTCAGCGAGATCATCGCGGATATCAAAGCTCCGCGGGCGATGGCGCGGCTCGTGCAGGGCGACGTGGGCTGCGGCAAAACCGCAGTAGCCTTCGGCGCGATTTACGCAGTCGCGCAGGCGGTAATGCAGTCTGCGATGATGGCACCCACAGAAATACTCGCCTCTCAGCATTACCAGAGCGCTCTTGAGACACTTGGCAGGCTTGGCGTAAACTGCGCGCTGCTTACCGGCAGTACTCCCGCTTCAAAACGCCGCGAAATACTTTGCGGGCTTGAAAGCGGCGAGGTGCAGGCAGTGTTCGGCACACATGCGCTTATAAGCCCGTACGTCAAGTACAATTCGCTCGGTCTGGTCGTCACTGACGAACAGCACCGCTTCGGCGTACGTCAGAGGACGCGGCTGGGCGAGAAGGGCGATAAGCCTAACGTGCTGGTAATGAGCGCTACGCCGATTCCCCGTACGCTTGCGCTGATACTCTACGGCGACCTTGACATATCGGTTATAGACGAGCTGCCGCCCGGGCGCAAAGCAGTCAAAACGCGCATCGTGCCCGAAAGCAAACGCGAGGATATGTACCGCTTTATCGCCTCTGAGACAGCCAAAGGCAGACAGGCGTATTTCGTATGTCCGCTGGTCGAAAACAGCGAAAGCCTCGACGCCGAAAGCGCGCAGAATCTGTACGAAAGCCTGAAAAGCAGCTCGCTTGGAGATCTGCCTATCGCGCTCGTACACGGCCGCACGCCCGCAGCCGAAAAGGAAGCTCTGCTTACGGGCTTCAAACGCGGAGAGATAAAAATCCTCGTATCCACCACGGTCATAGAGGTCGGCATCAATGTGCCCGCCGCTACGGTAATGGTGATAGAAAACGCGGAGCGCTTCGGGCTTGCTCAGCTTCACCAGCTGCGCGGACGCGTGGGCAGAGGCACGGACGAAGCGTGGTGCTTCCTCATGGCTCAGACTGCCGAGAAGCTTAAAATCCTCACGCAGACCAACGACGGCTTTGCGATAGCGCAGAAGGACATGGAGCTGCGCGGCCCGGGCGATATGTTCGGAACCCGTCAGTCTGGCGCGCTCGCAGGGCTTGACGCGCACACGGCGGCGGACACGCAGCTGATCGCGCGCGTGCACGCGCTTGCGCGCAGCATATACGAAAGCGGCAGTCCGGACGCGCGTGCGCTCAAAGAGAAAGCCGAAAACTGGCTCAGAGCCCGCGCAGACACGGCTCTGTCGCCGAACTGACGCAAATAACCTACAGAGGGGATATATATGAAAAGAACCGTATCCGTACTGCTCCTGTGCGCGTTTCTGTGCGCGTGCGTACCGGGCGCGTATGCAGAAAACACCATCTACACACACATGAACTGCCGCTGCGGTCTTGAAAACTGCGTGTGCTTTATGCAGGAGGGCGACAGCGGACCGGCAGTGCGCGAGTGCATCGCTCTGCTCAAGAAGCACGGCTGTCTTGCGGAAGAGCACTCTCAGACGGTGTTCGACGCCGCAGTGACGCAGGCCGTTATAAGCTTTCAGGCGGAGATGGGCTTTGAGCAAAACGGGATGCTCGACGATCCTACCCTCACATGCCTTCTGCATGGCGTTACGCGTGAAATGCTCGATTCAGACGGTGTATCCGGCGACCTGACGGAGGTATGGATTTCCTCGCGCGGCGGCGTAAGATGCCATATACGCAAAAGCTGCCGCGGCATGAAAAACGCCAGAAAGCTCACCGCGCGCAACGCCGAAGCTTTGGGAATAGAAAAATGCCGTGTATGCTACGGACGGCACTGGTGATGCGTGCGCGCTGTAAAACGCGGCTTTTAAGCCGCTGCCATCACAACTGCCTGAAAGGAGACTGACCGATGAAGTTACTCCATACTTCAGACTGGCATTTGGGCGCGTCTGAAGGGACACGCAGCCTTGCGGAAGATCAAGCCTTTTTTATAAATGAAATATGCCGGATAATCGCTGAAAAACAGGTTGACGCCGTGCTCATAGCGGGAGACGTGTTTGACCGTTCGATCGCTTCCGCGGAGGCGATCGCGCTTTACGATTACGCAATGACGCGCATCTGTGCAGATCTTAACGTACCCGCGCTGGTCATCGCGGGCAACCATGACGGCGCGGAAAGACTGGCAAGCTGTCAGAAGCTGCTCAGGCGCGCCAGGCTTTATGTGGCGGGTTCGCTCGAAAGGGGCGCGGAGCCTGTGGGCTTGGGAAATACGGAAATATTCCTGCTGCCGTGGATAACCGAAGCAAAGGTCAAAAGCGTGTTCCCCGAGAAGGTCGACGATATCAAAAACCTCACCGACGCTTATGCCGCAGTCACGGACGATATGCGGCAAAGGTTTACGCCGGGCAAGCGCCATATAATTCTGTCGCACGCGTTCATAACCGATTCCGAAACGTCGACCAGTGACCGCGCCGCCGAGATAGGCTTCGCTTCTCAGGTGGACGCGGACGTGTTTGAAGGCTTCGATTACGCGGCGCTCGGACATATACACAAGGCGCAGAGCGTGAACGCGCGCGTGCGCTATTCGGGCACGCCGATGCCGTACTCGTTCGGCAAGGAGGAAACTCAGATCAAAAGCGTCATGCTGATCGATACCGAAACCATGCTTATGGAGGCTGTGCCGCTTGCTCTTCTTCACAAACGCTCGACGCTGACGGGTACGCTAAAAGAGCTTCTGCATCCCGCGTGCACGTCTGAAGAGCAAAACGGCTATGTGCGGGTGCGCGTGACGGACACGTACGTGGGGCTGAACGCCATAAGCGAGCTCAGGACGGTTTATCCGAATCTTATCGAGGTTTCGGGCCTCGCCTACGAGGGCGGAAGCGGCGCGTACAGCATATCGATGGACGAATTCGAAATTCTGGAACAGGACCCGCTTGAAATTTTCAGGCATTTCTGCAGGGACGAAGCAGGCGGGGAGCCGGATGGGCATATGCTCGAGCTATTCAGAGCCGCGGTTAAAACGGTGGAGGACAGATGAAATGAAGCCGATATATCTGGAGCTGCAGGCGTTCGGACCGTATCCGAAAAAAGTGAGCGTGAACCTTGAAGAGCTGTCGCGTAAAGGCATGTTCCTGATAAAAGGGCCTACCGGCAGCGGCAAAACCACGCTGTTCGACGCCATGACGTTCGCGCTCTACGGCGGCAGCAGCGGAGAGGACGAAAGGGACAAGGGGAGAAACGACCTTGAGGAATGGCGCTGCAATCAGGCAAAAGATAACGACGCCACATATGTTTCATTTACCTTCACGACCGGCGGAAGACGCTATCGCTTTACGCGCAGCCTTGTACCCAAACGCGTAAACTTATCCCCTCAGTACGAAGCTGGCGAGATCGGCGGAGACGGCGTACTGAAGCCGTTTTTCGAAAATCCGAAAAAGGCCGATCTCACGCGCAAGGCGGAGGAACTTATAGGTCTCACGCGCGAGCAGTTCCGTCAGGTGGTGCTGCTGCCGCAGGGGCAGTTCGAAAAATTCCTGATCGCCCCCTCCGGAGAAAAGCAGGAGATACTCGAAAAAATCTTCAGAACCGGACGCTGGCAGGATTACGCGGAGGTCTTTTATCAGGAGGCGGAGCGCCGGAAAAGAGAGCTCGACGCCGAGAAGTACGAAACGGACAAGGCGCTGAAGGCGGAAGCGCTTGACAGCCTCGAAGCGCTCGAAACGTGCCTGAGCGAGATAAAAACGAAGGCGTCCGAACGCGATGCAGCTCACGCGGCGTTTGGCAGCGAAAAGAAGCAGAAGGCGCTGAGCGACGATATCGGCATGTTTGAGCGCTTCAAATATCTTCATGAGCTTGAAGCAAAAAAGCAGACGCTGGACGAGCAGAAACAGGAAATAAACGAGCGGCGCAGCTTATTGGACGCAGCGGAGAAGGCGGAGAGTCTGCGCGCTCTGCTCGACAAGGAGCAGCAGGCCGCCGCGGAGCTCGAAAAACGGCGCACCGCGCTTGAAGCTCTCGCTTCGCTGATACCGGCAGCTAAGGAAAACGAGGAGCGCGCGCAGGCGGCGCTCAAGCGTTGGCAGGCAGAATCGCCTGTCGAAGCGTGTACGCAGAAGCTCGGCATGTACGACGCCGCCCGCGTGACGTATACTGAGCTTGACAGGCTGCAGGCAGAGTTTAAAGCCGCCGAATTCGCAGCGGACGCAGCGCGAAAAGCAACTCTTGACGAGGACGGAAAGTATCAGCAGGCGGTTGAGACCGCAAAGCAGGCCAAGGAAAAATACGATCAGGACGAACGTCAGGCGAAGTCCTGCCGCGACAGATATTACGCCGGTATTTACGGCGAAATCGCCTTCGGACTTACAGAGGGCGAAAAGTGTCCCGTGTGCGGCAGCAGACAGCATCCGGAGCCTGCGCTGCGCAGCGGCGACAGCGTGAGCAAGGCCGACGTCGAAAAAGCGGAAAACAAAGCTCAGTTTTCAAAAAGTCAGTGGGAGAGCGCGGAGGGTCAGAGGGAAGCAAGCGAGCAAAAAGTAAACCGCAAGCGCAGTGCAGACGCGGAATGCCAGACGGCGCTTGCCAAAGCAAAAAGCGCTTATGAAGCCGCGCGCGGCCGAATGCTGCCGGGCATAGACAGTCTTAAAGCTTTGGAAACTGAAATAAAAAAGCTTGCTCAGCAGATCGAAAAATGGCAGCAGGAGGAGCAGCACCTCAAAAGCAAATCCGACGCCGAGCACGATAAGCTCGTAAAATACCAGTCCGACCGGGACGCGGCGCAGACGGAATACGGCAATGCGCGGACGTTTGCCCAAAACGCTCAGGAAGAGCTTGCGGCGGGCATTTCAAAGCACGGCTATGCGTCCGTCTCGGACGTAAAAAATGCGCTGCTTCCGCCGGATACGCGCAGATGTATACTGAAAGCCATAACGGAGTACGAAAAGGCGTGCAGCGACGTTGACGTACAGATATCCGAAAAGCGCGCAGAGCTGAGCGGGCGCGCGGAGCCGGACAGCCGTATGTTCGCGATGCGGCAGGCGGAGATCACGGCCGAAGAGCAGGAGTACGCTTCGTATGCTGCTGCGGCGAAGGCTGATATCGCGCGCTTTTCCGCGCTGCTTACGCGCCTGTCAGCCGTGGAAGCGCACTACCGCAGCGAAATCAGGCAGGCGGAAAACGATCTCGCCTTCGCCAGAAAGCTGCGCGGCGATACGGGCATCGGCGTTCAGCGCTATGTGCTTGGCATAATGTTCGACCAGGTGATAGGAGAAGCGAACCGCCTGCTTGAGAAGATTCACGCGGGACGCTACCGCCTGTACCGTTCGAATGAACCCGGCGGCGGCCGCAAACGCGGGCTTGACCTGAAGGTGCACGACAGCCGCTGCTTTTCGGAACAGACTGACGAGCGCGACAAATACGGCCGCAGTGTCAGAATGCTGTCCGGAGGAGAAAAGTTTCTCGTTTCGCTCGCGCTTTCTATCGGAATGTCATCTGTCGCGCAGAGCTCGAATATCCGCATAGAAGCGCTGTTTATAGACGAGGGCTTCGGAACCCTTGACGACAGCTCGATAAACGACGCGCTGAACGTGCTCGAAAGCGTGCGCGGCAGCGGTATGATAGGCATAATCAGCCATGTGAAGCTGCTTGAGGAAAACATCCCCGCGCAGCTTGAGGTGATCAAAACCGAAGACGGCAGCAGACTTAACATAATATGAGCATCGAGAAGGCGTTATTATACAGCCGATAAGACCGCTATATTTCTGAAAAATAACCGTGTTTGCTCTTGCATAACACATATGCACCCTGCTATAATAAATATGGGTGCTTATTTTTTATTTGCAGGAGAAAAAGGCAATGGCAAAAATTCGTGATCCCAGATTTGAGTGTATGGACAGAGAGGAGCTCAGAAAGCTTCAGGGAGAAAGACTTGTTTCCACCGTAAAACACGAGTACGAAAATGTGGCGCTGTACAGACAGCGCATGGACGAGAAGGGCATAAAGCCGGAGGATATACGCGGTCTCGACGATCTCAGGTATCTGCCTTTTATGGAAAAAACCGATCTGAGAGACACCTTCCCATACGGCCTTTTCGCTGTGCCCACAAAGGATATCGTGCGCATACAAGGCTCGTCCGGAACCACCGGAAAGCCGATCGTAAGCGGCTATACGGCGGGCGATATCGACATCTGGACCGAAATGATGGCGCGCACGATGACTGCCGAAGGCGTGGACGAAAACAGCGTCGTGCAGGTATGCTACGGCTACGGACTGTTCACCGGCGGGCTCGGAGCGCATCAGGGCGCGACCAAGCTCGGAGCGCTGACGATTCCGATGTCGTCAGGAAATACGCAAAGACAGATCATGATGATGCACGACCTTGGCGTAACGCATCTGTGCTGCACGCCTTCTTACGCGCTGTATCTGGGTGAGAGCATACGCGAAGCGGGCATCGATCCCAAAGAAATGAAGCTCAAAAACGGCTCCTTCGGCGCGGAACCGTGGACCGAGGAAATGCGCGTGCGCATAGAGGAGCTGCTGGGCATAAACGCCTACGACATCTACGGACTTACTGAGATCGCGGGACCCGGCGTATCGTATGAGTGCGAGGCCAAGCGCGGAATGCACGTAAACGAGGATCATGTGATTCCGGAGATCATAAACCCAATTACAGGAGAACAGCTGCCCTACGGCGAAAAGGGCGAGCTGGTGTTCACCACCATCACCAAGCGCGGCATGCCGATGCTCAGGTACCGCACTCACGACATCTGCCGCCTGCACGACGAAAAATGCGACTGCGGCCGCACGTTCGTGCGCATGGAGCGTCTGATGGGACGTACGGACGATATGCTTATCATAAGAGGCGTAAACGTATTCCCCAGCCAGATCGAGGGCATACTCGCGGGCACTCAGGACGTAATGCCTCACTACATGCTGATAGTGGACAGAGTAAACTCACAGGATACTCTCGAGGTGCAGGTGGAGGTCACCGACGCGATATTCACCGATTCTCTCGGACGGCTCGAGGCGACCAAGCGCTATATAGGCGAGCAGATAAAATCCGTCGTGGGAATAAAGGCGACGGTAAACCTCGTCGCGCCGCACACCATGCCGCGCAGCGAGGGCAAAGCGAAGCATATAATCGACAGAAGAAAGCTGTAAAGGAGTACACATATGACAAGCGTTAAGCAGGTATCTGTGTTTCTCGAAAACCGCAAGGGCAGCCTCGCGGCGGTCTGCGCCCTGCTCGGAGAGAGCGGCTTCAATATTCTCGCGCTCTCGATCGCCGAGATAGACACTTACGGCATCTGCCGCGTGATCCTCTCGGATACGGACGCGGCGGTAAAGCTCCTGCGCGACAAGGGCTATACGGTACGCGTGACCGAAGTGCTGGTCGTGTGCGTGCCGGACAGGCCGAGCGGACTTGCGGACGTGCTGGCGATCATCGAAAAGGAAGACATTTCGGTCGAATACCTGTATTCGTTCGTGCGCAATTCCGGCTTCGACGCGCTGCTTATATTCCGCCTGTCGGATTCGGAGCGGGCTGAGCTCGCGCTCAAGCGCAACTGCATCAAGATCATAGGGCAGAAGCAGATAGAGGAAATGTGAGCAGACTGGTACTTGAAACCGACACGGGCATTATTCGGAATAATGCCCGCTGTATTCGCACTTTGCTGCCGCCTTCGGTAAAAATGCTGTGCGTGGTCAAAGCCGACGCGTACGGACACGGCGCGCTCAAGACCTCCGAAGCGCTTCTGCGTTCAGGACTTGCAGACGCGTTCGCAGTGGCGACTGCGTCGGAAGGCGCCGCCTTGCGGGAAGGCGGAATAAGCGACGCTGAAATAATCGTACTTGGGCCGATCTGCGAGCCTGCCGACGCGGACAGCGCGCTGCGATACGGACTGTCGCAGGCGGTTTCGAGCGCGGAGGACGTACTGCTCCTTAAAAACGCCGCGCGCCGCAGCGGCAAAAGCGCCAGCGCGCAGCTTAAGGTAGACACGGGCATGTCCCGCACGGGCGTGCTCGGACGAAGCGAGCTGGATACCGTGCTCGACGCATTTAAAAATGCGCCGGAGGTGCAAATGCGCGGCATGTTCACGCATTTCTGCGCTGCTGACACCGACCCTGAATTCACACGCGAGCAAAAGCGCCGCTTTGACGCTGCGCGGGAAACGGTTTTTAAAGCCGGCTTTACGCCGGTCTGCCACGCCGCTGCGTCCAGCGCGCTGCTCAAGGCGGGCTACGGGTACGATATGGTGCGGGCCGGCATCGCTCTGTACGGTACGGGCGTGCCCGAGCTTGCAGGAAAGCTTAAGGCGGCTCAGAGGCTGATCTCTCGGCCCGCCGCGTTCAGGCGCATACAGGCGGGCGACACAGTCGGCTACGGCAGGACATTTACAGCCGCAAGGGAAACCCTCGTTATGACGGTGCCCTGCGGTTACGGGGACGGCTACCCGCGCATACTCGGCGGCAGAGCGGACGTAATAGTCGCGGGGCAGCGCGTCCCGATAATCGGGCGCGTGTGCATGGATATGCTGATGGCGGACGTAACAGATATACCCGCCGTGACCAGACACAGCACGGTCACGCTTATGGGTTCAGACGGCCCGGAAACGATAACTCCGGACGAGCTTGCTGAAAAAGCGCAGACTATACCGTATGAAATAATGCTCGGGTTCTCGACCCGGGTGGAACGAATATGGAAGGACTCGGGATTAAAATGAAGCAGACGTTAAAGCTGACAGGCAGAGGCTATCTTTTGTATCTTGCGATTTCGCTGGTGTGCGCGCTTACAGTGCTCAGCGGCGGCGCGGTGTTCGGGATAATAATCGGAGCGGCGCTGTACGTGGCATATGTATTGTTGATGTACTCAGACGGCGCGTCCGAGGGCGAGCACGCGTGCAGCGTGAGCGACACGATAGCCAAGCTGCGCAGCGAAAACGCAAAGGTTCCTCCGGAGCTTCTGCAAAACGCGTACGACCGAAAGCACGGTCTCAGAGCGTTTATCGCGTGCACGCTTCCGTTTTTGCTGCTGGCGGTCTTGAACATCATTTTTGCCGACAACACCAAATCCTCTGAAACGACGCTGGGAATTATCACACGCTTTGCGTTTTTCCCGCAGCTGTTCATCACGCGCTGGTGCTCTGAAAGCGTAAAATACGACATAAGCGGCACGATGCAGGCGGTCAAATCCGTGCTCGGCGCATTCAAAACCTACGGTCAGGTCGACGCGCAGGCATTGACGCTTCCCGGACAGGGAGCTGCGTTCGCTGCGCCTATAAGCCTTAAGCCGCTTATGCTTATGCGCATATTGTATATACCCTCCTGCATACTGCCGGGTCTGGCGCTGTACATAGGCTACCTCATGGGGCCCAAGCTCAGAAAAAAGACCGTGGACGAGATGATGAAGGGCTCCCGCAGGAAGCTTAGGCGCATGCGGAAAAACAAAAACCGCCAGGCGCGCAGCCTTAAGCCGGAGATATAGTTGATTTTTGCCAAAAGCCGTGCTATAATAAAGCAAAGGTGTATGCACGATGCGTATAATAGGCGGTGAAGCGCGCGGAAGACGCCTGATCGCGCCGGACGGCTTCGATACCCGTCCCACCGCGGACAAAACGCGCGAAGCGCTGTTCAGCATACTGATGCGCGAGGTCCCGGGCGCACACGTGCTCGACCTGTTTGCGGGCACGGGCGCGCTGGCCTTGGAGGCGCTGAGCCGCGGCGCGGAAAGCGCGGTAATGTGCGATTTCTCGCCGAAGGCCAAAGCTGCGATCCTGCGCAATACCGAAACAGTGTTAAAAGGGCGTACGGGAGCGGAGTTCATATACGGAGACTATAAAAAAGCGCTCGCGCAGCTCGCAGGCAGACGCTTCGATATCGTATTTCTGGACCCGCCTTACGCGCTTAACGAGGCCTACGCTTATACGCTGTCATTTTTGCAGAGGCATAACATGCTCTCTGAGGATGGGATAATAATAGCGGAACGCGCTAAAGACCGCGTGCTTGAGCTGCCGGAATACGCAGTTATATACGACAGCCGCACTTACAGAGATACGTGCTTGGATTTTATCAGATTGGAGACTTCGGATGAAGGCGATGTTCCCGGGCAGCTTTAACCCGCCCACGAACGGACATCTTGACGTAATAAAGGCAGGAGCGCGGATGTTCGAAACGCTGTATGTGGCGGTGCTTTCAAATCCGGAAAAAAGCTATGCGCTGCCGCCTGAGAAGCGCGTAAGGATGCTTGAAAGCTGCACTGCGCATATCGAAAACGTACAGGTGGTACAAGGCAGCGGGCTTACCGCGCAGCTTGCGCGAAAGCTGGGCGCACAGGTGCTCGTAAGGGGAATAAGGGACGGCGCAGACTTTGAATACGAAAAGAAAATGGCGGATATGAACCGCGCGCTTACAGGTATCGAAACGGTGTTTTTGCCCGCGAAGCCGCACCTTACATACGTTTCGTCGAGCGTTATAACCGATATCGCAAAGCATGGGGGAGACATAAGCGGCTTTGTACCGCCGGAGATTCTACAGGATATATTAACTGCCATCAAAAAGGAGTGTTAGGCATGACCGACTGGCTGAATGAATACGAAGAAGCACCCGAAACCGAAACCGAAGCCGTAGACGAGGAATGGACTGAGGAGGACGCAGAGGCTGCAGAGGGAACCGAAGAAGCTGCCAAAGAGCAGCTTGAGGCGGAAGAAGACGAAGGCGGTTATTTGCCCGAAGAGGGAGACGCCGAAGCTTCCGATTACGGCGCTCAGGACGAGGAAGAATATCTGCAGGACGATGACACAGAGGAGCCCGATTACGGTCAGGACACGGATCCAGAGCAGTTCGAAGCGGGCGAGGAAGGCGAGGAGCCGGACGAGAGCGAGTATATCATGACTTTGCTCGACTACCTTACCGAAGCGCTTTCCAAGCCGACCGGAGGCTCGTCGTTTATGTCCAGACCGAAGGTGGACGTCGAGGGTTGCCTCGAAATAGTGGACAATATCCGTCAGAACATACCGGCCAGCATCGCTTACTGCGCACGTACTACCCGCGAAAAGGAGCGCATACTCGAAAACGCCCAGAAAATCGCGGGCAACAAAGTCGACGCTGCCGTGAACCGCGCGCGCAAAATACGCTCAGACGCCGAGAAGCAGGCGGAAAGCATCGTGAAGGACGCGCAGTCTCAGGCGGAGAAGATCAAAGCCGGCGCGCAGGAGGAAGCGAAAGCGATAGTCGCAAAGGCGCATATGCACGCCAAAAAGCTTGTAAGCGAGACCGAGGTAATGAACGTCGCCAAGCGCGAGACAGCCGAGATGCGCAAAAAGGCGCGCGCGGACGCTACTGAAACGCGCCGCAAGGCAGTCGAGGATTCGTGGAGGCTGCTGGACGCGCTGCAGAAGCAGGTGGACGGCATCGCGCAGCGCATAGAGACCCGCAAGGACGAGCTGCTGCCGGCCGAGGAAGAATAACCCAAATAATAAATAATCGTAAAATGCTTGACAAGCCCCGATGCAGGTGCTATCATGCCAAGCAAAGCTGAGACGAAGACGGCGGATGCAGGTTTGCCACAGAGAGCCGGGTAAGGTGAAAGCCGGCGCAGATGAGCATCATAAGCCTATCACTTCCGAGCCGAAGAGGTGACATTCAGCCCCTTCCGCGTGCGCGGCGTTAACGGCGCAGGGCTTGTCGGAGCCTTAAAATGAGTGGTACAACGGATTAATTCCGCCTCAGGTTTAAACCTGAGGCGTTTTTTGTAAGGAGCGGCATATGCAATACAGCGGAACACAGTTGACTGACAAACTATATGAAGTCGGCGCGCGTATCAGGGAATTACGTCTTATCGCGGGTTATTCGACGGAGGATATGGCGCGCCGCACCGAAGTCACGCCTGAGATGTACGAGCTTTACGAATCGGGCAGGGCTGACCTTCCGTTTACCTTTATTCATAAATGCGCGCTGGAGCTGGGCGTCGAAATAACCGATCTGATGGAGGGCAAAAGCGCTCATCTGACCGGGTACACCGTGACGCGCAGCGGGCAGGGCAGCGTGACGGCGCGCGAGCAGGGGCTTGAGATTCGCTCGCTTGCGCCTATGTTCAAAAATAAAATCGCAGAGCCGTATTTTGTAAAATACGAATATGTCCCCGAGCAGCAGCTGCGCCCGATACACCTGACGCGCCATTCCGGACAGGAATTCGATCTGATACTTTCGGGTTTGCTGAAGGTTCAGGTCGGTGAGCACACAGAGGTGCTGCACGAGGGCGACAGTATATATTACGATTCCTCAAACCCGCACGGAATGATCGCGGTGGACGGGAAGGACTGCCTGTTCTGCGCGGTGGTGCTGCCGGGCGAAGAAACGGTCGAAAGCGAAATAACCGAAACCATCGTCGCCGCCAAGCGCACAGACAGCCTTATTTATGACAGATTCATAGAAACGACCGAGGACATGAACGGTCTGGTGACGTCAATTAAATACAAAAATGCCGACGAATTCAATTTCGCCTTCGACATAGTGGACGAGATCGCCGCGCAAAGACCGGACAAGCTTGCCATGCTGCATGTCGACCGCGAGCATAAGGAAACGCGCTTTACGTTCAAGCAGATGAGCAAGGGCTCAAACCGCGTCGCCAACTATTTCCGCGCCGCCGGCATCAAAAAAGGCGACAGGGTGATGCTTATACTCAGACGCCATTACCAGTTCTGGCTGTGCATGCTCGCGCTGAACAAAATCGGCGCCATTCCGATACCCGCGACCAATCTGCTGGTCGAGCACGATCTTACGTACCGCTTTAACGCCGCGGGCGTGAGCGCTATCGTGTGCACCGCGATCGGAGGTGTGGCCGGACAGGTCGACCTTGCGCAGAAGGACAGCCCCACGCTCAGACACAAGTTCATAGTGGACGGACAGCGTGAGGGCTGGAAGGAATTCGACCGCGAATATCCGATGTTTTCGAGCAAATTCGAGCGCAGCGCAGACAGCATAAAGGGCGACGATCCCATGCTTATGCTGTTTACGTCGGGCACTACGGGCTATCCCAAAATTGCCACGCATTCGTGCAAATACCCGCTCGGCCATTTCTGCACGGGCAAGTACTGGCACTGCTCAGACCCCGACGGGCTGCACTTCACGATTTCCGATACCGGCTGGGGCAAAGCGCTGTGGGGCAAGTATTACGGCCCGTGGATGCACGAGGCACCCGTGTTCGTGTACGACTTTGACCGCTTCAACGCGCAGGATATACTGCCGATGTTCAAAAAGTACAACATAACTACGTTCTGCGCGCCGCCCACCATGTACCGCTTCATGATCAAGGAGGATCTGTACAAATACGATCTGAGCTCTATACAGCACGCGACGATCGCGGGCGAAGCACTTAACCCCGAGGTGTTCCACCAGTTCAGAAAGGCGACCGGGCTCTCACTTATGGAAGGCTTCGGACAGACCGAAACCACGCTGGTCATAGGAAACCTTGCGGGCATGCGCCCGAAGGTAGGCTCTATGGGCAAACCGGTGCCGGGCTACGACGTAGACATAGTGGACCGTGACGGCAACAGCGTAAGCGACGGCGAAACAGGGGAGATCGTACTCCGCTTGGACAAGGGACGTCCCTGCGGGCTTACGCTCGGGTATTACAACAACGAAACCGGAGTGCCGGAGCTTGACGTATCTGACGGGCTGTTCCATACGGGCGATACCGCGTGGAAGGACGAGGACGGATACTATTGGTACGTGGGACGCGTGGACGATCTGATAAAGTCCTCCGGATACCGCATAGGGCCTTTCGAGATAGAAAGCGTAATAATGGAGCTTCCGTATGTGCTGGAATGCGGCGTATCCGCAGCTCCGGACGAGATACGCGGACAGGTGGTAAAGGCGAGCATAGTGCTTACCAAAGGCACCGTACCCAGCGAGGAGCTCAAAAAAGAAATACAGGATTACGTAAAACGCAAAACCGCCCCGTACAAGTATCCGCGCATAGTGGTATTCCGGGACGAACTGCCCAAGACCATCAGCGGAAAGATTATGAGAAATCAATTATAAAAAAACAAATGGAACTGCCTCAGAAGTGCTAAAGCTCCGGGGAGGTTTGGAGGGGTCGCAAAACCCCTCCAAATTAATTCCGCAGGGCGAGCTTTGCCCGCCCGATGAGAGATTTTTGCGAAGGGAGCGCAGCGCAGCGAAGACGACCGGAGCAAATAATCGCTACATCTCAATTTTCGCGCCCGGAAAATCCCGCAGGATTTTCAGCAAAAATTGCAAACCTGCCTTACGACTTGCCAAACGCCTAACGTTTTATCCAAGTACCTTGCCCAGCTGCAGCAAGCCACCTGATCGAAATGAAGCGCAGCTTCATTTCGATCGAGCATCTGCGCAAGCAGCCTATTTGTATTTTTCGGCGCAGCGGCGCACGATCGCGTCCATTGCGTCGAGCTTTGAAAGCATATCCTTGGCCAGCGCGATCTGGCAGCGCGTGCGGATAACGTTATGGTTATCCTTCTTGACCTTAAAGTATTTATCGCCCTGGATATAGTCGTCCAGGAAGCGTGTGGCGAGCTCGCACGCCAGCACGAACGCGCTGTGCGCAAGCGTCTCGACTTCGTTTTTCTCAAGCACGGGCGCAGTTTTCTTAAGGAAGCCGTCCGCGAACGCCCAGAATATATTCAGATCGAGCCCCGTGCGGGAGAGGTTTTCGCTGTCCTCCTCGGTGAAGTTTGCGGCAAAGCGCACCGCGTCGCCGAAATCGTGCCCGACCAGACCGGGCATAACGGTATCGAGGTCTATGACCACCAGCGCTTCGTCGGTTTCCGGACTGAAGAGCACGTTGTTTATTTTGGTATCGTTGTGAGTGACCCTGATGGGCAATTCGCCTTTGTCCTGCATATCGGTAAGCAGGCAGGCTTTCTCCTGCATGCTTAACAGCCAGTCCAGCTCCTCACGCACGTTTTTGACCCTGTCCAGCGGATCCTCTGCGGCGTCCTTGATAAGCGTAGCGTATCTTTTGCGCGTGTTATGGAAATCAGGGATCGTATAGGAAAGCTCGCGCGCGTCGAAACCCGCGAGTATCATCTGGAAATCCCCGAACGCCTCCGCGGCGTTGTGCACGATTTTCAGATTGTCGCTGGTGTCGTATGTGACGGACGGCACGTAGTTGCATACGCGCCAGAACTCGTCGCCGTCGAACACGTAGGTTTTGCGGTCCGTGGTATGGTGGTAGTGGAGGCAGGTCTGGTTCGGCCTCTGCGCGTGGATGTATTCGGTGACCTTGTCGATGTTGTCCATCAGCGCGATCGGATCGCGGAACGCATAGGTGTTTACCCGCTGCACAAGATAGCTCTTTATGCGGGCCATGCCCGTGCCGTCGTCGCGTATATAATCGGCCTTGTAAGTATGGTTGACGTTGCCGGTCGAAATCTCCTCGAAGTTAAAAAACGGGCCCGGGATTTTAAAGTGCTCGCCAACCTGCTGCAGCTTGCGTGCAAGTATCTCGTCCATATAAACCTCTTTCGTATTTAATATATCTGTTTGCCTATATACAAAAAGCGGGGTCTTCCTTGAAGACCCCATCGCCTACACCTTCAGGGGCTCGAACCCTGGACACCCTGATTAAGAGTCAGGTGCTCTACCAACTGAGCTAAAGGTGCACGCCGCTTGACAACGTTAGATATTATACAGATATGCAAATGGATTGTCAAGCGGTAAATATGTTAAGTTTGAAAAACAGCTCAGCCCATCAGACCCTTCAGGAACGAGACCGCCTTCTGTATGTCGCCGGCGGGATCAGTGCCCACTTCGCGCTCGATGGTCAAAAAGCCGTCAAAGCCGATTTCCTCAAGCGCTGCGAGGTACTGCCTGAACGGCACGCTCCCTTCTCCCAGCGGCACCTCTTCGAAGCCCCTGTCGGTTACCAGCGCGTCCTCTCGCACAATGCCGTAAACTGCTTCGGGATTGCAGTCGCGCAGCTTTACGCCGTCCTTTGCGTGCGTGTGCACGATGTAATCCTTCAGATTGTACACGGCCTGTACGGGATCGTCTCCGGTCACCATTACGAGGTTCGCCGGGTCGAGATTGACCGCTACGCCGGTCGAGTGCAGGGAATCGAGGAAATGCTTAAGGGTAAGCGAGGTTTCGGGGCCGGTCTCTATCGCGAAATGCGCGTTTAACGAATCCGCGTACGCTGCCAGCTCGCCGCAGGCGTCCTGCAGTATTTTGTAGCGCGGATGATCGCAAGACTTCGGCACGACGCCTATATGCGTGGTTACCACGTCTGTTTCGAGCTCCTTCACCATGTCGAGTATGAGCTTGCTTCTTTCGATAAGCTCCGCGTTGCGCGCGGGATCCCAAAAACCGTGCCCGAGATCGCCGCACAGCGCGCTGATCACGAGCCCACGCGCCTTGACTTCTTTTAAAAACGTCCTGCGCTTTTCGCCTTTAAGGTTTTCAGGCGCCATTTCGCCGCGCGTGGCATATACCTGCAGACCCTGCGCGCCCATCTGAGCGGTCAGATCGAGCGCCTCCAGCACGGGCTTTCTGAATGAATCGAGAATTATGCCGATGGGGAAAGTTTTCACTTGCCGTCTACCTCCTTCTGTTGATATGCATATTGTAAAGTATTCGGGCGGAAAATGCAACACGAATTTACGTTTTCGGTCGAATAAAAATATGAACGGCGCTTGATACTTTAGCAAAACAATGGTATAATAATTGTAACATTATAAGGGGAGGATGTATGCTGGGAACGGCGGTGCTGGCAGCCTTCGAGCTCTCGGGCTGCGTACAGGCGTTTGCTTTATGCAAACGCAGATGCGTAAGCGTGAAAATCTGGCTGGGTCTTGTGGCGGGGCTGATGGAAATGATGTGGCTGCCGTCGCTGTTCGCGTTTATATTCGATTTCACGTTGACCGCGCAGCTGTGCGCTCTGGGCTTAAGCGTCCTTACGGCACTGCTGACGGCGATAAAGCCGGGGCTTAAAAACGATTTAAGGATAAAACGCGCCGATAAAGTGCCTGCAGGCAGCCTGCTTACGCTTATATTAATCATCACTCCGCTTATAGCGTACCTGCACTACACCCACAACTTCAAAAACGTCGACGGAGCGCTGTATGTCGGGCAGTCCACCTACGGAGACTTGTGCATGCACGCAAGCTTTGCTACCGGACTGATAGACAGCGCTTATCCGGCTGAGTATACGCTGCTGCCGGGGACGCTGCTGGGTTACCCGTATCTTGTTGATGCGCTTTCGGCAAGCATGCTGATCTTCGGCTCCTCCATAAGTGCCGCGTTCGCAGTGCCCGGGACGCTCATGTCAGTACTCGTATACGCAGGGTTTTACATCTTCGCATGGGAGCTTACGCGCAGGAAGTCAGCCGCGCTGCTCGCAGTCGCGCTTTTGCTGCTTAACGGCGGCCTTGGCTTTCTGTATACGCTGGATCTGGGCGGTCAGACCGGCGATATGATGCTAAAGAGCGCGCTGAACGACTATTACAAAGCGCCCGCGAACCAGCCGGACTATAACCTCAGATGGGTAAACGCGCTGTGCGACATGCTGATACCGCAGCGCACGCTGATGGCGGGCTGGCTGTGCGTAATACCCGCCCTGTACCTCCTGTATACGGCCATGAAAAGCCGCCGCTTATGGGATTTCGCGTTTCTTGGCTGCTTTGCGGGACCGATGGTCATGATACATACGCATTCGTTTCTTGCCCTGGGAGCGATCAGCCTCGGCGCGTTCGCGGACAGGCTGATCAGGGACAAGGGACACCGCGGGCGGGATTTCAGAAACTTTGCACTTTACGGTATAATCGCCGGTGTGATCGCCCTGCCGCAGCTGCTCGTGTGGACGTTTCCGCAGACCGTAAACGGCGGCTCGCTCAGAGCGTGCTTCGGTTGGGTGAACAATATAAATACCGAAGCCGGCATCTGGATAAAGGATATATTCATAAACATCAGGCAGGGCGTTATAAACAGCATGCGTTCCGTGCGGGAAGGGCATCTGCTTGAATGGATAAACGCCCTGCGCGACGCTTTCCTAACGGGCGACGCCGTGAACGTATCTGAAAACAGCTTTGTTCTGTATGTGCTCAGAAGCTTGTTGTTCTGGATACAGTGGCTGCATCGCTGCTTAAGGGACGGGTATTTCTGGTTCTGGATAAAGAACGTTGGGCCTATGTACCTGCTGCTGCCGGCGGCGGTGCTCACGTGCAGAAACCGCAGGATCAAGGCGCTGGGGCTGGGCGCACTGCTGCTGTATATACTCGCGGACAACGTTCTGTTCCAGCCTAACGCCTACGACAACAACAAGCTGTTTTATGTCGCGTATATAGCTGTGCTGCCGGTCGGCTGCGCGCTCGTCATGGATATATACGACAGGCTCAGGGAAATCAAGCTGCGCTCTTGCCTCCTTGCGGCGTTTATAACGGTCTGCACGCTTTCCGGCGCGATCAGCATAGCGCGCGAGCTTAAAAGCGAGTATCAGATATTTTCAGCATCGCAGGTCGAAGCGGGCGAATTCATAAAGGAACACACGTTTTCGGACAGCACGGTGCTTACCGCAAACAACCACAACAACGTGGCCGCTTCGCTTGCGGGCAGGAAAATCGTGTGCGGCTCGAGCCTGTATCTGCATTTCCATGGGCTTGATTACGGACAAAGGGAAGCGGATGCCGTGCTGATGCTGCAGTACCCGTTCGAGCTGCAGGAAATGTACAGGGAATATCGAGTTGATTACGTATATGTTTCAAATAATGAAAAAGAATTTAAAGTAATATGGAACGGATACGTTCCTGCTGCGTCTTTAATAAAGGAGAAGTATACGTCTGACGAAGCTGCGCTCGAAATGATGTATCCGCTTATATACGAGGGCGGGGAATGGTACGATACGATCAGGATATACGCGGTAAGCGAACGCGCGATCGAGCGTTGGGCGGCGGAATCGTCTGATAATTGACACGGACGGCAGCAAGTGCCGGGAGGATATAATGAAATCTTTAAAGCTTTTCATAATGCTGTTGGTTTTGGGAGCGCTTATATTGGCGCTGAGCGGCTGCGGACCGCAGGAGGACGACGTAGTGCTGCCTAACGCGGGCGACGGCGCGAGCGTAGAGCTTCCGTTTGCGACCAGCGCCGTGCAAACCGTGAGCGTTCCCAAGGAAAGCGCGGTCATCGGCTGGAACGGAGAAACGCTCAAGCTTACCGAGGGAAAATATTCGGTGCTCAATACGGGAAGCATAGGCACAAGCGTACAAAATCTGCAAAAGCGCCTTATAGAGCTTGGATATATGACGGGCACTACCACCGGCAAATTCGACGAAGCTACGGCGCTGGGCGTAAAGCGCTTCGAAACTGAATATGGCAGAACTCCCACCGGCATTGCCACCGAAATCATGCAGACGTACCTGTTCAGCGAGAGCGCGCGCATTTACAGCGGCAAAATCGCCTCTGCGACTACTCCGGTTCCGTCGGGTTACCGCATACTGCAAAGAGGTGACAGCGGCGAGGACGTACAGAGACTGCAGGATCGGCTGTACGAGCTGGGCTATATGCCGCGCAACACGGGCTCATATTTCGACCTGCCCACCGAAAACGCGGTAAAGGCGTTCGAAGCAGCCTACAACAGAGCGCCTACCGGCATTGCGACGATCGATCTGCAGCGCACGCTGTTTTCAGTCGGCGCGATTTCCGCGCTGCAGGCAGCTGCAGTCACACAGACGCCTACCCTTAGGCCTACGTCTACGCCTGCGCCTGAGGACGAATACACTTATCTTTCCGCAGGCTCAAAGGGGAGCGAGGTCACGAGACTTCAGAACAGACTCAGACAGCTCGGATACATGACCTCAAAGGCTGACGGGATTTACGGAGACAAAACCGTAGAGGCGGTAATGAAATTCGAAGCCGCGTACGGAAAGAGGCAGACGGGAATAGCGACGCCGCAGCTGCAGCTGTATCTGTATGCGGACGACGCGATAAAATACGGCACTCTTACGCCTACGCCGGAATTTACGCCTGTGCCGGTATATACCACGCTTTCTTACGGCTCATACGGCGACGACGTGCTGAGCCTGCAGCTGCGCTTAAAGGAGCTCGGCTACCTGCAGGGAGAAGCGGACGGCTTCTTCGGCAAGCAGACGCAAAACGCGGTCAGCACCTTCGAGGCGTTCCACGGCTATACCGCAACCGGCGTCGCAACGAGTGCGCTGCAGAAATTCCTGTATTCTGCGTCGGCGCAGTATTATATAGACGCTCAGGCCGAGCCTACTGCCCAGGCCGTCCAGACGTACATAACGCTTTCTTTCGGCTCTTCCGGCACGGAGGTCAGCACGCTGCAGTCGCGCCTTAAGGAGCTGGGCTATTACGACGGCAGCGTGAACGGCACATTCGACATGTTTACTCAGGAGGCTGTAAAGCTGTTCGAGAGCGCTTATTCCAAAAAGCAAACCGGCGTCGCGACTCCGGAGCTGCAGACGGCGCTGTTCTCCTCGTCAGCAAAGTATTATACATATACGCCGGAGACGATCACATACGAAAAGCTTGAAAAGGGCTCACGGGGCGACGCAGTTGCGCAGCTGCAAAGACGGCTTATAGAGCTTGGATATCTTTCCGGTACGGTGGACGGCTTCTACGGCGACGGCACTGCCGACGCGGTAAGAGAGTTTGAAGCCGCATACGGCAGAAAACAAACGGGCGTCGCGACGAGCGAGCTGCAGGGCTATATATATTCCTCCGACGCCAAGCCCAACAGCGGCGGCAACGTCGCGGTAAGCTATATCAGCTTGTCCAAGGGCGATTACGGGCAGGAGGTCACGAACCTGCAGCTGAGGCTTATAGAGCTGGGCTTTCTGACCGGCTCTGCTACCGGAAACTACGATGAGCGCACTGCAAGCGCCGTAAAGGCGTACCAGAAGGCGGAGGGGCTTACGCAAAACGGCAGAGCAACGAGCGATCTGCAAAGGCAGATGTTCTCAAGTTCGGCAGCCTACAGCTCTTCAAGCGAGATAGTGACCGTAAACAAGCGCGCGTTCGTATCAGCGGATCAGTGCTACGGCTATACGTCGGTCAACTCCGGCACGCCCGCGGGCATGCTTGCGATGGGCACGGAGCTTACCGTGCTCAGAACACGCGGCATATGGGCGGAGGTCGAGCTTGGAAACGGCACCACGGGATATGTGCTGCTTGAGAATCTTACATATATCAGCGAGGATACGAGCGCTAAAACCGTTACGGTGAACAAGCCGGCCGTCATAGCGGAAAACGGCGTGGTCGTGCGGAAGAACCCGAGCGCTTCGGCGTCGAGCATGGGCACGGTCTCGGCCGGAATGAGCGTGACGTGGCTCAGGACCCGCGGTGAATGGGCTGAAATCAAAAACAGCAAGGGCGAGGTCGGTTACGTATACGTGAAGCAGCTGAAGCTCGCCTCTGAAGTCGATACGGGCGATACGGATACCGACAGCGGTTACGGCGCGTACACTACGCTTAAAACCGGCTCGACGGGCGCCGCGGTCAAGGCTCTGCAGTCGCGCCTCAAGGAGCTTGGCTACTATTACGGAGATATAGGCGGTAATTACAAGACGATAACTACGGAATGTGTAAAGCTGTTTCAGGAGCAGATAGGCCTGAAAGCGGACGGAGTGGCGACGCCCGGACTGCAGGATCTGATGTACTCGGTCAGCGCGCCCAAGTATAAAGCATATTCGCAGATGAAGCATCTGACCTATACGGATATGTATTTCGGACGCAAGGACGAGGCTGTGAGCGAACTACAGCTCAATCTGATAAACTTCGGCTTCCTCTCCGCAAATAGCGTCACCTTCGGTACCTACGACGAAACGACGGCGCGCGCGGTGGCTTCGCTGCAGCAGGCGCTGGGGCTCAAAAACGTGGACGGGATAGCGACGCGCGAGCTGCAGGCGTTTTTGAATACGCCCGGCGCGAATGTGCTGAAAAGATAATTACAGCTCTATCCTGAAGGCGGCTTCCTCGCGTTCGAGCGTTTCGAGAAGCGTCCTATAACCGTCATCTGACGCAAGCAGGCTTACCGCCTGCTTTGCTTTTTGGACAAATTCCGGCGACAGCCCTTTCTTGCCGTATGCGAACAGCGGGCACAGCGCGGCGGCGCGTCTGTCCATGCGTACGCTCCATTTAGCGTTTTTCTTACTGTAAAACGGGCTCAGCGGAAATATGCGGCACATAAACGGACGCGCCTCGCGAACGCATTTTCCGCGGCATACAAGCATCCGCGCAGTTGTTTTCGTTTCGGGCATGACGCACGGGATGATCTCTCCCCATTTCATTTTCTCGCTGCTTTCGCCCGGCAGCAGCCATACGCCGCTGCCGGCTTCTCCGTTGTCCCGGCAGCATGCCGCGCCGCAAAGCTGGCCGCAGTCGGATTTCAGCGGCGTTACGTCACGCAGAAGCTCGCAGGCGCTTAAAAGCAAATCCGTGTTCATGCAGTCCCCTCTTTCAAAACCTTCTGCAATAATATCATAATTCTGTGTCAAAAGCAATTGCATTTCACGCGGATATATGATATAATAAATAAACCATCTACAGGGAGGTGTAATAATGGCTTATAAGATAAACGATTCTTGCGTATCCTGTGGTCTGTGCGCGGGCAATTGCCCCGTTGAAGCGATCAGCGAAGGCGACGGCAAATATCTCATCGATGCAGAGAAGTGCATTTCCTGCGGTCTGTGCGCAGAGAACTGCCCTGTCGGAGCTCCCGAGGAAGAATAATTCACGGAAGCGAAACCGCGCCGAACCGGTGTTTTTAACACCGGTTCGGTTTTTATGTTGATTTTGCACACATTTGCATAAAACGACAAAATTTGGTTAAACATTTAAAATCTATTGAACAGATACATATTTAAGTGGTATAATTCAATTGCCCTAAGTGAAAGAATCCTGAAAATTCTGTCCCTCCATTGGCAACTCCGATGTTAGGAACGAGCGCCCAGGCATCGATCATTCGCGGGCCCATAAGTCAAGGAGGGTTTAATTCATGTTCGAAGACAAAACTTTGGTTTGCCGTGAGTGCGGCAAGGAATTCGTATTCACCGCTTCCGAGCAGCAGTTCTACGCCGACAAGGGCTTCCAGAACGAGCCCGGCCGCTGCCCGGCCTGCCGTGCGGCACGCCGCGCGCAGAACGGTGGCGGCGCTCCCCGCGCCGAGCGTCAGATGTATGACGTGATCTGCGACGGCTGCGGCCGTCCCACTCAGGTTCCCTTCCAGCCCCGCGGCGACCGTCCCGTGTACTGCCGCGATTGCTTCCAGGCAAACAGAGAACAGAGCCGGTTTTAATCACTAAAATTAGAGCCTTTGCCGTCGGCGAAGGCTCTTTTCTTTTGCGCAGAAATATGTTATAATGTTATCAAGTATAACTCACGGAGGTCTTCAGAATGAGCGGAAACATACTTGAGAAGCTGAAGGGTGACCTTACGTCTTATAAACCGATACCCTTCTGGAGCTGGAACGACAAGCTTGAGCCGGAGGAGCTGCGCAGACAGATACGCGATATGAAAAAAGCGGGAATGGGCGGCTTTTTCATGCACGCGCGCGGAGGTCTGCTGACTGAGTACCTGAGCGACGAATGGTTCGACTGCATAGGAGCAAGCGTCGAAGAGGCCAAAAAGCAGGGCATGCATGCGTGGGCGTACGACGAAAACGGCTGGCCGAGCGGCTTTGCGGGCTTGAAACTGCTCGAAAATCCTGAAAACCACATCCATTATCTCGAGCTTCAGCATCAGGCTGCGTTTGACGCGCGGGCACTGGGCTGCTACAGGGTAGAAAACGGTGAGCTCGTCAAGGTCACCGACGACGACGGCGGCCCCTGCGAATGCGTGTACGACCGAACGGATTCGTCGTATGTGGATGTGCTCAACTGGAAGATCGTACGGGAATTCATAGAGGAGACGCACGAGAAATACTATAAACGCTTCGGAAAGGATTTCGGCAGGTATCTAAGCGGCTTTTTTACGGACGAGGCGCAGTATTACAGGGACGGCACGGGCTATTCGCCGGTAATGCTTACGCGTTACCGTCAGAAGTACAACGAAGAAATGACGGACGAATTGGGCGCTCTGTTTCTGGATTGCGCGCAGGCGCCGCGTTTCCGTTACCGTTACTGGCTGCTCATGAACGAATTGTACACTCAGTCCTTTGCCGGACAATTGTACCGCTGGTGCACGGAGCACGACTGCCTGCTCACGGGTCACACCGTCGAAGAGAGCACGCTGCGGGCGCAGATGACCTACTGTGCGGGCGTGATGCCCTTCTACGAGTACGAGCATATACCGGGGATGGACGCGCTTGGCAGAAGGACGGACACAGAGCTTGCTCCGAGGCAGGTCTCGTCCGTCGCGATGCAGCTTGGTAAAAAGCAGGTGCTCACAGAAGCCTTTGCCGGCTGCGGCTGGGACGTAAGCCCGCGCGAGCTCAAGCGCATACTCGAGTGGCAGTTCGTAAACGGCGTGAATCTTCTGTGCCATCACCTGTACCCGTACTCCGTCAGAGGGCAGCGCAAGCGCGATTATCCCGCTTTTTATTCTCCGAATAATCCCTGGGCGCGCGAGCTTAAGCATTTTAACGATTATTTCACGCGCCTTGGCTACATGCTTGCGGAAAGCCGCGAGATCGCGGACACGCTGATAATCCATCCGATGCACAGCGCGTACATCGGCTTTAAACGCGCGGACGAAAGCAGCATACAGGCGCTTGACGCCAGCTTCGCGGCGCTTGTCGAAAAGCTCGGCGCGGCGGGCATACTGCATCATTACGCGGACGAGAGCCTGCTCAAAAAATACGGCTCCGTCAAGGGCAGAAAGCTGTGCGTGGGCAAGTGCGCGTATTCGCAGGTGGTCGTGCCGGACATGGAGGGTCTGGACGATACCACGTACACGCTGCTTAGCGAGTTTGTCAAAAACGGAGGAAAAATCTGCTTTGCGGGCGAAAAGCCGCCGCACCTTATAAACGGCGAGGAAAGGCAGCTGACGCTGAAGCCGAATATCACGCTGGACGAATTGACTAACCCCGGCTTCAGCTTAAGCGATAAAACCACCGATATACGTCTGACCGTCCGCAGGTCAGAATTCGGAGACTTTATTTATGCGGTAAATCTTTCCGAAACCGAAAAACAGCGCACTGTGTTCAGCATTAACGCAAAGGGCGCGCGCCGCTTTAACGTGGAGCATCCGGCGTTCGAGCAGGTATACTTTGAACGCCGCGAAACGGGCATAGATATACCGCTGGAGCTCGAAGCGGGCGAAAGCACGGTGCTGTTCCTGTCCTCGACCGCGGAAAGCGCGCAGAAGCAGCCGGAAAGGAAGGCGGCAGTTATAAGCGCAGTGCAGGGCATTATACAGGAATGCGACGACAACACGCTCACGCTGGACACCGCGCGCTTAAGCTTTGACGGAAACGAATACGGCGAGCTTATGCCCGTATCCGCAATCAGCGACAAGCTGCTCAGAGAACGCATGAACCGCACTGTATACCTCAAATATGAATTCAGCGTAAACGCGAAGCCGAGCGCTATACGACTCGAGGCGGAGTATACGGGCGGCGCGGTGCTTTGCGTAAACGGCGAAGAGCTTGCTGCAGACAAAGAGGGCAGCATCGACAGGCTGTTCAGGTCCTACGACCTGTCCACGGTAATACGCATAGGCAAAAACGAGCTCGTATTCCGGCTGGACTATTATCAAAGCGAGCACGTGTACGACGTGTTCGAGGACAAGTTCGTTACGCGCCTGAACAAGACGGGCCCCATGATAAACTGCCTGAGCTACATAACGGATATCGAAAACGTGTATCTGCGCGGCAAATTCTGCGTGGAGAGCGAAAACGAGTATCTGCCTCTGGGCAAAACCATGCTGTCAAACGACGGCGGCTTCGCGCTTACGCTGCCCAGACGCTATATAACGCTAAACCGCCTCTGCGAGGACGGCTTCCCGTTCTTCGGCGGCAGCATCAGGTTTAAGACCGTCATAAACGCTGCAGGGGGAGAGAAGTACCTCAAGCTGAACGGCAGATACGCCTGCGCTCGCATAAGCGTGAACGGGGCGGCTGAGCACCTGATAATGCTGGACGATAAAGCGGACGTTTCGGGCGAATTGCGCCGCGGCGCCAACGAGGTGATAATAACCCTTACCAACAGCCTCAGAAACGTTTTGGGCGATTTCCATCTGAGCAGAGACAGTGAGCCGCGCTTCAGAGGCCCCAACGATTACGCGAGGTACGGAAGCTGGATTGAAGGCAAGTCCCCGTCGTATGCCGAAAGATACGCTTTCGCGTATTTCGGACTTGACGCGATAGAGCTGATGTAACAAAGAGGATTATCCTATAATCACAAAGGCCCTTGTGCGATGAAAAGCACAGAGGCCTTTGTGGTTTGTTTTATTCGTAAATCCTGCAAAACCCGCTCACGCAAGAAACCCTTGACGGATGATGATGTCATATACGTTCACTCATCTTATTTCAGAGACGGTCGCAGCTCGATCCGCAGGGCAAGGGGCTGCCGGGCAGTCCTATCGGCGGCTGCCTTAATCCTCCGGAGGGATTTCAAGGCTCAGAGCGTTGTTTGAATAGGCGTGTATTCCCGTAACCTCTCTTATGAGTTCCGCAAACGGAGGAAACGGTATATCGGTATTTTTGTCCTCGAGCTCGATTTCGAGCACAGCCTGCTTTTTCCAGAAGGGATACACGTCGATTTCGCAGACGTGTCCGCAGTAAGGTATGCATATGCGCGTTTTATGTATGGGCGTTCTGCGTTCGTCCCTGCGTAAAAGCAGCGCAGCATATTCATCTGCGTCTATCCTGCGCTCGTCCTCGTGCGCGGACATTTTATCTATGCGTATTTTCAGAGTATGGGTATACTCGGTTCTGTCCGGGTATACGCGCTTTCTAACTCTTTCTGAGGATACATTCGGATTGCGCAGATAGATCTGCTCTATATCGCTTGGCTCAAAGCCGGATAGCTTACTGAGCTTTTCGATATCCGGCATTTTGATAAGGTATTTTCTCTCAATCTCCGTATTCGTCCCGTTCGGATTCATATCCGTCATCCGCTTCCTCACTCATTGCTTGCGTATAGAACCGTGCCGCTGCCTGCCTGAGCGCCTCGCGCGGCACTACGCTGTCAGTGCCCAGACACATCTTGCATCTTGCGCCGCATTCAGGGCAGACGCAGCCCAACTCGATTCCTTCTGAATGTACCATATATGTCCCGCAGACCTGACAAGAGCATCTCATAGCTTTACCTTCCGAATATTACAAGGTTTTCGTCTCCCTCGGCAAAGAAGCGTGAGGGATACTGGTTTCTGTCGCCGTTCAGATTGGTCGTACCGTACTGCTGCACATACGACGAAATGAGCGTCTGCGTGTTGACGCGCGTATAGGAAAACAACTCGTTTAGCGTTACCTGTCCGTCGCTGTTCGTGTCTGCGGCGGGAAAGACGGAATAATCGCCTATCATGTCCCAGCCCAGTGCGTGCGTGAACGCTTTGGTGAAAAAGTCGTACGATAAGCCGGGATCGCTTACGTCGTAATACGTGCTCTTCGTATCGGTGCTCGAGCAGATCACGCTCAGATGCCCCTGCCCGTTCGTGCCGGTGTATTCGCCGCCCGCCTTCATGAGCACGCTCATTACAGAGCAGCCGAATAAGCGGCCGGAGTGGCAGGTGCACAGTACGAGCACTACGTGACCGGAGATTTTCTTTACGTCGTTTATCAGGTCGTTGCCGTAGTATTTGGTGCCGGATGAGGTGTTCAGGTAATAAGTGCTGCTCGAATCGAACGCGCTGCCGTGCGTGAGCATATAAATGAACGTCACGTCGTCTTCGTCCGCCTGCGCGGCCAAAGCGGACAGCGCGGATTTGATATACTCGATCGCGGGACTCGACTGCATAAGCCGTATGTCGTACGCTTCGCCGCCAAGCGTGCTGCGCGAGAGCGCCGAATACACGCCGGAGGTGCCGTTTACGCTGAAGGGCAGATAACCGCTTGAGCCCTGCACCGTGAACTGCCCCATGATAAGCGCGCGGTATTTTATGTCGGTAGCAGAGGTGACTGTCACCTCTACGCTGCGCGTGAACTCGTTTTCGCCGTGCCCTGCGCTGACGCTTATCTGCGCGCTGCCCGCCCGCAGACCAGTAACTAAGCCTGCTTCGTCTACGCTTGCGATTTCGGAATCGGAGCTTTCAAATACAGGTGTGCCGTAAGACGCGTCGTGCGGGTAAACGCTGTATGCAAGCTGCCTGCTCTCGCCCGCCTGCAGCCGGATAGCGCTTTCCTGAACGAACAGAGCGCGCACGGGAATTTCCTGCACCTCTACGCCTATATCGAGCTTGAGGCCGCTGCCGTCGGTGGCGACGCCGTGTATGAGCGCAGACCCTTCCGAAATAAATACGATAGTTTTGCCCGTATCGTCCACATCCGCGACTTCGGGATTTGACGACGTCCATATGAATTCGGCGGGCGAGGCGTTTGCAGGCTCGTATGTGTAGGATATTGCGTACGAGCTGCCCGCTATGCCCGTTATTTCGCTTTCAGTCAGCGCTGCCGACGTCATGGGAACGGACGCTACCGTGACGAGACATGCCGCATGCGCGCCGTTTGCGTCGCTTATGAGTATGCTGCATTCTCCGGCGCGCAGCGTGCGTATCACGCCGTCTGCGCTGACGGCGGCGACTGTGGGGTCGTCACTGGTTATGCTTATTCCGGACGTATCCGCAAGGGCGGGCTGCACGGTGTAGGTGAGAGGGTATTCGCCGCCTGCTTCGAGCGTAAGCGTGAGCGCGGAGGGCGTGATCGTGCTTATCACCAGCGGGTTTACGAGCACCTGGACCTCGGCGGAAACGCCGCTGGACGAAAGCACGTGCAGACAGGTGCTTCCGGCCTTAAGCGCGCTTATCGTCACGGTTCCGTCAGATTTTATGCTGTCTACCCGAACTGTCGACGGATCGTCCGAATACCATGTGCCTTTTTTGTATTTGGAGGCGGGAGAGCCCAGATTTACTGCGACGGTAGTGCTGGCGCCCTGCGTAAGTATCACATAACTGCTTGCGGGGGTAACGCTTTTTATAACGCTGCCGTCGGTCACTACGTTTACCGGAAGGGACAGGCTCGCTTCGCCGCACGAAACCGTTATGTTGGCGGTGCCCGCGCTTAGTGCATTAATGTGACCGCTTTCGTCTACGAAGGCAACGGCGCTGTTGTCTGAAGTATAAGAGACATCCGTTTCCGCGCAGCCCGCGGGCAGCAGATAAACTATATCCTCCGCTTCTGCGCTCATGCCCTTGTTAAGATAGACGGCGCTCAGGTGCGTGCCGATGCTTTCGCACGCGGCCAAAACCCGCACGGTATAAGCACTGCTTACGCCACATGCGGATATGCGGACTACTGCGCTCCCCGCGCTCAGCGCGCTTAATACGCCGTACTCAGTAACACACAAAACGTCAGGATCGTCAGACGTGAATGTAAGCCCATACTGCTCAGGCATTTCGGGCTGTATACTCACGCTTATGCTGCAAGTCTCGCCGGCGGTCATTTGCTCAGGCACGTCCGCGCTGATCGACGGTACGGTCTCTTCAGTAACCAGCAAATCGATATAATCGCCGATGTCAGAGCTCTCGCCCGAGCATACATTTATGCGCACTGTGCCTTCTCCGACAGCTGTGACGCAGCCGGTTTCCGCGTCGACGCGCGCGACGTCCGCATCGCTGCTTGACCATATCGCGCTGACGTTATCCGCGTCGGACGGCATTACCTCGTAGATAAGTCTCAGTGTGTCTCCGGTTTTAAGCAAGCACTCCTCCGGAGCGTTCAGTATCCTGATATCCTCGACTCTCTGTATAACCTGCACGCTTAAAAAGGCGCAAGCGCCCAACGTGCTTATGCTTATAACGCATTCGCCGCGCGAAAGAGCGGTGAGGCGGCCGTTTTCGTCCACGGAACAAACGTCCGGATCGCTGCTTTCCCAGGTAAGCGGGAGCCCGGCTGCTTCCGCAGGCAGGACTTCGCAGGATATATCCGCAGTTTCGCCGATTGCCAAAAGCAGGCTGCCCTCAGGCAGCATCAGCGTCTCGGCGGGCACGGCGACGGTTACCGGTATAAACGTATAGATCGTGTCGCCTTCATATAAAGCTGAGGCCTGCACGACGCAGCTTCCGGTACTAAGCGCGGTCACGCACAAGCCTTCTATTTCAACTATATCCGACTCGGACGACAGCGTAACCTCGCGCTGCTCGGCCTCGTCTATCGGGAAAAAGCTTTCGCCTGTGCCCACGAGCCAGCTTTCCTTGGTAAGCAGGAGCGGCTCGTAAACCTCGGTTTCGCCGTCGTAATACGCTTTGCGGCTTAGCAGAGAGTTGTATGCGCATATACTGTAATCGTACAGTCCCGCCTCGTCAAGCCGCACATATATCGTTTCGTCCGGGGATTTCTCACTCGAATAATACAGCTTTTCATTTTTGTATACCTGCAGCTCATATTCAAGCGGCAGACAGCTTTCCGCGCTTACGTGGACTTCAAATTCCACAAACGGCGAAACGAACGGGGGAGCGTCGACGCAGATGTCCGTAATATTCACGTCTGTGAATTCGAGCCCGTTATCTTCGGCATAGCTTTCCGCAGCGCTGCCGCCTATGCCGAATATAACGGTATCGCCGAAGGCGTCCGGAGCTATATACGTAAGCGTTTCCGGCAGGAAAACGCCGTCCGGAAAGCTGACGCCGGCAAACGCCCTGCTTTCCAAACGCTTGACTCCGTCGTTTATGCAGAATATATCCGCCTGCGCGCCCATCGCGGAAAGAGCGACGGCTGCGGCAAGCAAAAAGGCTAAACAGCTCCTGATCCTCATAATTCCTCCGTATACTGAACCTTTTATATTATATCACATTCTAAAAACATTGGCAACATCTGACGCAAAACAGAAAGAAATAAAAACAATCACGCAATAATTAACCGTATCAGTAAATAAACGAAAAATAAAAAACACGAACATTCAACGCCGATATAATGTAAAAATACAGGTAAAGGATTGACAAACCGATACGAAAGTGATATATTTTCCGCAATCTTTTTAAACGCAGCGAAGGAAAATCGCGTTATCGGCGGTCTGCAAGAGAGCCGGCGGCAGGTGCGAGCCGGCAGACGGCGAGGATGCGTCTCGTTCCTGAGCGGGGTTCGCGAAATAACAGTAGCGGATCACGAATTGCCCGCGTTAAGGGCGCAGAGATACCGTTTCTACGGTAAATCGGGTGGTACCGCGATATATTCGCCCCGGACGTGTTCCGGGGCGTTTTGAGTACAAGGAGTAAAAAATGCGAAAGATTTATCTGGCCGAAGCAACGCTCTCAAGCGTTCAAAACCTGTCTTTTAAGGAAAAGCTCGAAACCGCGCGGCTGCTGGATTCCGTAAACACCGACATTATCGAAACCTGTCCTCTTACCGGAGAAAAAAGCGAAGAGATACTCGTAAAAACGATTTCCGCGCAGTGTGAAAACTCGATAGTTTCCTGCCCTGTCACAGACGGTAACGTTACTGCCGCCGCCGCGGCGCTTGCGCCTGCGAAGCGTCCCCGGCTTAACGTCAAGCTTCCGGTTTCGGTCGTGCAGATGGAGTATTTCACGCATCTTAAAGCGCCCAAAATGCTGGAGCGCATAGTTGACGAGATAAGGCGCGCGCGCGAGCTCTGCCCGGACGTGGAGTTCACGGCGCTGGACGCGACCCGCGCTGAGGAAGCGTATCTGATAAGCGCGATAGAAGCCGCGATAGACGCGGGCGCGGGCACGGTTACGATAAGCGACGACGAGGGTGCGATGCTGCCCGGCGAGTTCGGCAAATTCACAGGCAGGCTGCTTGCTTTGAGCGAGAAGCTCAGAAGCGTTACGCTCGGCGTGCGCGCGTCCGATACGATGTCGATGGCGGAGGCGTGCGCGTTTGAGGCCGTAAAGGCGGGAGCAAGCCTCGTATATACGCGCTGCGCAGGACGCAGTATGCCGGCGTATTCGATATTTGTAAATATACTCGCCGCGAAGGGCGAGGCTGAAAACGTATACGCTCAGGCGGATATAACCGCGCTTAAGCGCACGGTCGAAATTATTAACCGCTTTGAAAAAGCCAAGGACGCGGAGGCCGTAAGCGCTGCCGAAGTACATACCGCGTACGTGCCCGCGGGTGCGCTGGACATAACGAGTGACATTCAGGCGGTCGCCCGCGCTTCGACGCTGCTGGGCTATTCTCTGAGCGGAGAGGACCTTGCAAAGGTATACGAGCGCTTCCGCGGCATCGCCGTCAAAAAAACAGTCGAAAGCCGCGAGCTGGACGCTATAATAGCATCTGTCGCCCTGCAGGTGCCGCCCACGTACACGCTTGCGAGCTACGTGGTCAATTCCGGCAACATAATCACCGCGACCGCGCACGTCGTGCTCGACAAGCACGGCGAAAAGCTGCAGGGCATCTCGACCGGCGACGGTCCCATAGACGCCGCGCTCAAGGCGATCGAAAACGTTATCGGACACCATTACGAGCTGGACGATTTCTCGATTCAGTCTCTGACAGGCGGTCAGGAGGCCGTGGGCGAGGCGCTGGTACGGCTGAGGGACGGCGGCAAGCTGTATTCCGGGCGCGGTATATCGACAGATATAGTAGGCTCCGCGATACGCGCCTATATAAACGCGCTCAACAAAATCGTATACTCCGGCGAGAGGCAGGACTAATACCATATGAAGCTTTCACTTTCAACATACGGCTGGCGCGAGTGTGCGTGGGACGAATTTGAAACCGTAGCGCGGGATTTGCACTACGAGGGCATCGAAATCCACGATATGAACGAAGCGCGCATAAGCGGAGCAGGCGCGCCGTTTGCCGTGACTGAAATAAACCGCACCGTCAGGCGTCTGGCCGCGGAGGGGCTGAGGATCTCCTGCATAGACGCGCGCTCGAACCCCGCCGACGCCGCGCAGGCAGATGACTGCGAAGCCGAAATAGAGAAGCTGCTTACGTACGCGGGCGCGCTGCACTGCGAATACGTACGGCTGCGCGCATTACCTGCGGGCGCCGAAGCGGACATTGAAACGGAAAACGTAAAAGCGCTGCTTTCGCGCGTCGTAAAAAATGCGGAGCTTGCGCATGTGACGCTGATTATCGAAACGGTCGGTATATTCGCCGATACCGCGCGCCTTGCCGCCGTGCTGGATTATTTTGCCCGCGACAGCGTAGCCGCGCTGTGGGACGTGCACCATACCTGCCGATTCGGAAACGAAACTCCCCAGCAGACTATAACAAACCTCGGCGCGTACGTGAAGCACGTACATATGAAGGATTCCGTATTGGCTGACGGATGCGTAAAATACACGCTGCCGGGTGAAGGCGAGCTGCCGATGAGCGATATTTTCACCGCGCTCAGAAGCGTAAGCTTCGACGGCTTCTGTACGCTCGAATGGGACCCTGCGTGGGAAATGAGCCTTGACGATCCGAACCTCGTATACGCGCATTTCGTGCAGTTTGTAAAGCTCAACGAGCCGCGCACAAGCTGGCAGAACCGTCTGTATACCTCCGTGGCGGGCACAGGCAAGTACGTCTGGAAGCACGACCAGCTTATAGACTGCACGTTTCCGCAGGTGCTCGATACCATGGTCAGGGAATTTCCGGATCAGCTCTGCTTCAAGTACACCACCCTCGACTATACGCGCACGTACGCACAGTTCAGGGACGATGTGGACAGATGCGCGCGGGCGCTGATTGCGGTAGGCGTAAAGCCGGGCAGCAAGGTGACGGTGTGGGCGACCAATATACCGGCGTGGTATATTACGTTCTGGGCGACCACCAAGATTCGCGCTACGCTCGTAACGATGAACACTGCGTATAAAATCGCGGAGGCCGAATACCTGTTAAGACAATCGGATACGCATACGCTTGTCATGATAGACGGCTACCGCGACTCAAACTATGTGGATATTATCAAACGTCTGTGTCCGGAGCTTGAAAACACCGATCCTGCGGACGGTCTACACGCGCGCAAGCTGCCGTTTTTAAGAAACGTGATTTCAGTCGGCTTCCGCATGAAGGGCGCCTACACCTGGGACGAATTCCTGAACTGCGCGGCGAACGTGCCGCTCGAAGAGGTGACCAGAAGAGCGAGCGAAATGCGCGGCGACGACGTTTGCAACATGCAGTATACCTCGGGCACGACGGGCTTCCCGAAGGGAGTAATGCTTACGCACCGGGGCGTCGTGAACAACGGCAAATGCATAGGCGACCGCATGGACCTTTCGACCGCCGACCGCATGATGATACAGGTACCGATGTTCCACTGCTTCGGCATGGTGCTTTCGATGACGGCGTGCATGACGCACGGCGCGACGATGTGCCCTCTGCCGTATTTCTCGCCGAAGCCTGCGCTGGACTGCATTACGCGTGAGAAGATCACCTGCTTCAACGGCGTTCCGACGATGTTCATAGCGATGCTCTCGCATCCGGATTTTGCAAAAACCGATTTCAGCCACATGCGCACGGGGATCATGGCGGGCAGCAACTGCCCTGAAAGCGTTATGCGCGAAGCGGCGGACAAAATGCATATGACGGGCATCGTTTCGGTATACGGACAGACCGAGTCTTCGCCCGGCTGCACGATGAGCCGCTGCTACGACGATACGCTTGACGTGCGCACCACGACGGTCGGCTGCGCGCTGCCGGAGGTAGAGTGCCGTATCGTCGACCCTGCCACGAACAAGCAGCTTCCGCCCGGCGAGCAGGGCGAATTCGTAGCGCGCGGCTATAATGTAATGAAGGGCTATTACAAAATGCCGGACGCGACCCGCGAGACCATAGACAAGGACGGCTGGCTGCATACGGGAGATCTGTGTATTAAAAACAGGGACGGCTCTTACCGCGTGACGGGACGCTTAAAGGATATGATAATCCGCGGCGGAGAAAATATCTATCCGCGCGAGATAGAGGAATTCCTCATCACGCATCCCGATATCAGCGACGTACAGGTCATCGGCGTGCCGGACAAGCAGTACGGCGAGGAAATAATGGCCTGCGTGATAGTAAAGGAAGGCCTGACGCTTACGGAGGACGACGTCAAAAACTACGTCAAGGCAAACATGGCGCGCCACAAGGTGCCCAAATACGTCTGGTTTACGGATAAGTTCATAATGAACGACGCCGGCAAGATACAGAAATTCAAAATGATAGAAAAGGCCGTCGAGCTTTTCGGCTTGAAGGGCTGAGAACAGGAGGATAAAATGGAGATCAGCATAACGCGCACAAACGCTCCAAAGGCGAAGCCGACGGATGCTTCCGCTCTTGGCTTCGGCAAGGTGTTTACCGATCACATGTTCCTTATGAACTATGACCGCGAAAACGGCTGGCACGACGCGAGGATAGTACCCTTCGGCGATATAACGATTTCGCCCGCGTCTACCGTGCTGCATTACGGCGCGGAGGTTTTCGAGGGCATGAAGGCGTACCGCAGGCCGGACGGCGAAATACAGCTTTTCAGGCCATGGGACAATTTTTCCAGAATGAACGACTCTGCGGAAAGGCTGTGCCTGCCGCAGCTTGACGGCGAATTTTGCCTGAAGGCGCTGGAAACGCTTATAAATATCGACCGTGACTGGGTGCCGTCCGCGGAGGGCGCAAGCCTGTACATCAGACCCTTCCTGTTCGGAAACGATCCGTTCCTGGGCGTGCACACCGTCAACAAATCCGTATTCTGCATAATCCTTTCCCCGTCCGGGTCTTATTATAAAGAAGGCGTGAATCCTGTTCGAATAATGATAGAGACGGTCGACGTACGCGCGGTGCGCGGCGGCACAGGCTATGCGAAATGCGGCGGCAACTACGCGGCGTCGATGCGCGCGGGCGAAAAGGCGGAGCAGAAGGGTTATGCGCAGGTGCTCTGGCTGGACGGTGTGGAACGCAAATACATCGAGGAAGTCGGCTCTATGAACGTAATGTTCAAGATCAACGGCACAGTCGTTACTCCCAAGCTCACCGGCTCGGTGCTGCCCGGCATCACGCGCAGAAGCTGCATCGCGCTTTTAAAGGAATGGGGCGTGCCCGTAGAGGAACGGCTGCTTTCCGTACAGGAGCTCGAGGACGCGGTAAAGAACAATACGCTCGAGGAGGCTTTTGGCTGCGGTACTGCGGCGGTCGTGTCTCCGATAGGCGAATTGTGCGTGGAAGACGTGCCTTATATCGTGAACGGCGGCAAGATCGGGCCGCTTACGCAGAAGCTGTACGATGAGCTGACCGCAATCCAGTGGGGCAGGAAGGAAGACAAATTCGGCTGGACACGCATAGTTAAATGAAGCGTGTAACGTTGTTTGCGGGGCATTACGGCTCCGGCAAAACGAACCTTGCGGTCAATTACGCGCTCAGGCTTGCGCGCAGCGGCGTTAAAACGCTGATCGCCGATCTCGACATAGTAAATCCCTACTTCCGCACACGCGACAGCGAGGCGGAGCTTAAAACTGCGAACGTGCGCATAATTGTTTCGCCGTACGCGAACAGCAATGTGGACGTGCCGGCGCTGCCGGATGAAATGTACGCCGTAACGGACGATACAAGCTATCACGCGGTGATAGACGTAGGCGGCGACGATCGGGGCGCGCTGGCGCTGGGACGGCTCGCGCCCGCGCTCAGGCTGGAAAACGACTGCGACATGCTTTTCGTGGCGAATTTTTACCGCCCGCTCACGCAGACCGCTTCGGACGCATACGCCGCGCTTAAGGAGATAGAAGCCGCCTCGCACATGCGCTTTACGGGCATAATAAACAATTCCAATCTCGGCGCGCTGACTGCGCCTGAGGACATACTCGCAACCGACGTATTTGCGCGGGAGCTGTCGGACATGAGCGCTCTGCCGCTGATATGCACGACGGTCGAGGAGAGACTGGCAGGCAGCCTGAGTGGCAAACTTAAGCGGATTACGCCCATACGTCTGCATTTTCGCTCGGACTGGGCGATATACTGAAACAGAGGTGAATTACTTGGCAAGGGTAACATTCAGGGAAGAAAGATGCAAAGGCTGCGGACTGTGCGTGAACGCCTGCCCGAAGAAGCTCGTGCATCTGGACGAAAACAGGCTTAACAGTCAGGGACATCATCCGGCATGCGTGACCGAACAGGATAAATGCATAGGCTGCGCGTTCTGCGCGACTATGTGCCCGGACTGTGTTATCACGGTTGAAAGGTAGGCTGGATTATGGCAGATAAAGTTCTTATGAAGGGCAACGAAGCCCTTGCGGAAGCGGCTATAATGGCAGGCTGCCGTCATTATTTCGGCTATCCGATAACACCCCAGACCGAGGTCGCGGCGTATCTCGCGAAGCGTATGCCCAAGGTGGGCGGCACCTTCCTGCAGGCGGAAAGCGAGATCGCGGCTATAAATATGGTCATCGGCGTCGCCTCGGCAGGCAAGCGCGTTATGACGAGCTCTTCGAGCCCGGGAATCTCGCTTAAGAGCGAGGGACTCAGCTATCTGGCGGGCTGCGATCTGCCGGCGCTGGTCGTAAACGTACAGCGCGGCGGCCCGGGTCTGGGCGGCATACAGCCCTCGCAGAGCGACTATTTCCACGCGACGCGCGGCGCAGGGCACGGCGACTTCCATATGCTGGTGCTCGCGCCTGCTTCCGTGCAGGAAATGGCGAGCCTCGTATTCAAGGGCTTCGATCTTGCGGATAAATACCGTATGACGGCGATGATACTCGCGGACGGCACCATGGGACAGATGATGGAGCCCGTGAGCCTCGATATGGGCGAGGTAAAGCAGTACGACAAGAGCTGGGCGGTCACCGGCACAAAAGGCGCAAGGCCGCACAACATCGTAAACTCGCTTTCGCTGCTGCCTGAAGAGCTCGAGCAGTGGAATTTAAAAAGATACGAAAAGTACGCCGAGATCGAAAAAAACGAGGTAATGTACGACAGCTTTATGGCTGAGGACGCAGACGTAATAGTCGTATCCTTCGGCGTGGGCGCGCGCGTCGCGAGAAACGCGATAGTCGAGGCGCGTGCGAAGGGCATAAAGGCGGGGCTTATCCGCCCGATAACGCTGTGGCCGTTCCCGAAGCAGGCGCTCAAGGCAGCAGCCGCACATGCGAAAGCGTTCGTTTCGGTAGAGCTCTCGATGGGACAGATGATCGAGGACATCGAGCTGTCCATACGCTGCTTCAGGCCTGTGCTGCTGTGCAGGCGCGTGGGCGGCATGATACCCACTCCCGAAGAGGTGCTTGCCAAAATCGAGGAGGCCGACAAAACGGGAGGTAACGAAGCATGATCGTATTTGAAAAACCTAAGGCGCTGGCGGACGTGAAGCTGCATTACTGCCCGGGCTGTACGCACGGCATAGTGCACAGGCTCGTGGCGGAGGCGATAGACGAGCTGGGCATAGAGGGACGCACGATAGGCATAGCGCCGGTTGGCTGCTCGGTATTCGCGTACAATTATTTCAACTGCGACATGGTCGAGGCCGCGCACGGACGCGCTCCCGCGGTCGCTACCGGAGTTAAGCGCGCAAACCCCGACAATATCGTGTTTACCTATCAGGGCGACGGAGACCTTGCCGCGATAGGCACTGCGGAAACCGTACATTCCGCTGCCCGCAATGAAAATATCACAGTGATTTTCGTAAACAACGCGATTTACGGCATGACCGGCGGACAGATGGCGCCCACCACGCTGCCGGGACAGATCACGCAGACCTCCCCTTACGGACGTGATACCGCGACTGTCGGATATCCCATAAAGGTATGCGAGCTGCTTTCGAACGTAACGGGAGCTACGTATCTTGAGCGCGTGGCCGTCAATAACGTCAAAAACGTCAAGGCGGCAGGCGCGGCGATTAAAAAGGCGTTCAGATATCAGATGGAAGGCAAGGGCTTTTCGCTGATTGAGGTGCTTTCCTCCTGTCCGACCAACTGGGGACTGACTCCCGACAAAGCGCTGGAGTGGCTGGAGCAAAACATGATTCCGTACTATCCGCTGGGTGTGTATAAGGACAGATATGCGGAAGGAGGCGCAGGCAAATGAATGTAAGCATTCTTATTTCCGGCTTCGGCGGTCAGGGTGTGCTCTTTACCGGCAAGTTCCTCGCCTACGAGGGGCTGCTTGAAAACAAAGAGGTCACGTGGCTGCCCTCGTACGGTCCTGAAATGCGCGGCGGCACGGCAAGCTGCTCTGTGATCATCTCAGATACGCCTATCGGAAGCCCGCTCGTACCGCATCCGGACGTGCTTATCGCGATGAACCTGCCTTCGCTGGACAGATTCGAGGACGCAGTGGTGCCGGGTGGAGCGATATTCTACGATTCCTCGCTGATCGACCGCGAGGTCAGACGCACTGACGTCAGGGCGTTTGGAATACCCGCCACGAAAACAGCCAGCGACAAGGGCTTTCCCACGCTCGCCAATATGATCGTGATGGGTAAAATGCTCAAGGAGCTCGCGCTGTTCCCGGACGAGGCGATAGATCACACCATCGCAAAGGTGGTATCGGCAAAGCATCAAAACCTGCTCGAGCTCAACAAGCAGGCGATACAGCTCGGATACGGCATGTAAAGGGCGGTCATAAAACACCGTACAACGTTTTTTATAATAAGAATCCACGGAGCAGAGATACCGCCCCGTGGATTTCTGCTTTGCATGAGCTTATATTCCGATATGCTTAAGCGTCGTTTCGATCAGCTCGGGTATTTTTACTTTGCCCACGCCGATTATCGAAGTGCTCAATTCGTCCTTCAGCGGGCGCGTCCATTCTTCGCCTACGGCGGCTCTCCCGTACAGCATGCCTATTATACTGCCCACGGTCGCGCCGTTGCAGTCTGTGTCGAAGCCGGTCTGTACCGCAAGACATATGGATTTCCCGTAGTCGCCGTTTCCGTACAAAAGCGCCGCGATGACGATAAGCGCGTTTGAGATCGTATGGCACCAGCCGTAGCCCGTATGCTCGTCATACAGCGTATGTATATGCCTGAACGCGTCTTCGCAGCTTAAGCCCTGCGTGTACATGCTTACAAGCTCGCGCGCCTGTGCCTGCAGGCGGCAGGAGGCGGGTATTTCGTTAAGCCCGGCGTCGATTATTTGAGGTATGCTCAGATCCGCAGCCGCAGCTGCGATCATGGCCGAAACGAACATTTCGCCGTATATGCCGTTTTTTGTGTGGGAAATGCAGGCGTCCATGTACGCCATATCGGCTGCGGCCTCGGGATCGCCGGGATTTATGTAGCCGAAATAGTCCGCGCGTATCTGCGCGCCTATCCATTCTCGGTAGGAGTTTTGAAAGCTCGCGGTATACGGGGGACGCAGTCCTTTTATCATATTGCAGTACGCCGCCCGCTCCGCGGTGCAGTACGCGCTGACCGGCTGGCGCGTGAGCCATATGCTGCAAACGTCGCTGGGCGTGAACCCGCGGCCGTATTTTTCTATGAGCTGCTGATACAGGCAGGTATAATTGGTGTCGTCGTCTGTCGGCGCGCAGCTTATCCGGTCCGCATAGCAGGTGTTCTTAAAATGAAATTTATAGCGCGTCTCGTAATCTGAAGGCAGATCGGAGGAGAGGATATACCGGTGCATCGGATAATTGCCGCTTTCCTCAAGAAACGGGATAAGCTCCTCTGTGCGTATTCCCTCGACGGTTTTGCCTGCCAGACAGCCGCAGATACGCCCGTACCATGCGCCTGCGAGCTTATCGCGCAGCTTGTCTGCGTCATAGGGCAGCCGAGCGTGCCCGGCGCCCGGACGTGCGGCGCGTATATCGTCAATAGCATTGGGCTCGCGATACGGATAATCGCTGCGCGTGGGCAGCTTCAGTATTTCTTCAAACAGCAGATCGCAGGCATACGCCTTGAGCGGCGAAGGCTCAAGAGAATACAGGTATTCGAATGCCGGCTTGAGCGATTGTATCTCGAGCCCTTCGCTTTCGCACTGTCTGTATTCGTCGCGCAGCTGCTTTGAATAAGCCTCCCATTCGTGCCGCGTTGTATGGTCTATAAGCTTATACGCAAGCGGGATATCGTTTTCTTTGATAGACTTTATGCGCGATAAAAGGTCTTCCATGTTTTTCACCTCCTAAATCATTATAGCACTGAACACGCAAAAGTCAACAAATAATGTGAGGTCCGGACATAAAAAGCTCAGACGCAAAAAATCATTGCATAAGTCAGATTACTTAACGTTGCGTGCTGTTATTCTGCGCGCAAAAGATATATAATAGATCTATAAAGCTTTACGGAGACGTATATGTCTGAATATTTCGATATAATCGTTATCGGCGCGGGGCACGCGGGCTGCGAGGCGGCGCTCGCCTGCGCGCGCATGGGCAGGAAAACGCTGCTGCTCACGCTGAATCTCGACAGCATAGCGATGATGCCGTGCAATCCCGCCATAGGCGGCACGGGGAAGGGACATCTGGTGCGTGAGCTCGACGCGCTCGGCGGTGAAATGGGACGCGCGATCGACGACACCTTCATTCAATCGCGCATGCTGAACACGGGCAAAGGGCCGGCGGTATATTCGCTGCGCGCTCAGGCGGATAAGACAAACTATAAGCTGCGCATGCGCCGCGCGGTCGAAAACCAGGCGCTGCTTACTCTGAGACAGGGCGAGGCGGCACGGATAATCACGGAAAGCGGCGTTCTCAAAGGCATAGAGACCACTACCGGCGCTCATATCGAGTGCCGCGCCGCAGTGCTGTGCACGGGCGTATATCTTAAAAGCCGCATAATAATAGGCCAGCATTCGTGGGAAGGCGGACCGCAGGGGCTCGTGGCGGCGACGAGACTCACCCAGTCGCTCATAGAAAACGGTTTTTCGATACGCAGATTCAAAACCGGCACTCCTGCGCGCGTGGACGTGCGCACTGTCGATTTCGGCAAAATGACGCCCCAGTACGGCGACGATCCGATCGTGCCGTTTTCGTTTCTGACCGATCCGGCGAATCTCAGAAATCAGGCGGTGTGCTACCTTACATATACCACGCAGGAAACGCACGACATCATCCGCGCAAATCTGCACCTTTCGCCTATGTATTCGGGCAGCATAAAGGGCACGGGAGCGCGCTACTGTCCGTCGATAGAGGATAAGGTGGTGCGCTTCGCGGATAAGGAGCGTCACCAGATTTTTCTGGAGCCTGAGGGACTGAATACCGTGGAATGGTACGTTCAGGGCATGTCGTCCTCGCTGCCGGAGGACGTGCAGCGGGAAATGTACCGCTCGGTACCCGGCCTTGAAAACGCGGCGCTGTTGCGGCTTGCCTACGCGATAGAATACGACTGCATAGACCCGCTGCAGCTCGACAACCGTTTCGAAGCAATACATATAAAAGGGCTTTACTGCGCCGGGCAGATAAACGGCACCTCCGGCTACGAGGAAGCCGCGGCGCAGGGACTTTATGCGGGTATGAACGCAGCTTTGGCGCTTGAAGGAAAAGAACCGCTCATACTCAACCGCACAAATTCATATATCGGCGTAATGGTCGACGATCTGACCACCAAGGGAACGGACGAGCCTTACCGTATGATGACTTCGCGCGCCGAATACCGTCTGCTTCTAAGACAGGACAACGCGGACGTCCGCCTAACTGAGATGGGTTACAGAGCAGGACTTGCGGGCGAGGAAAGAGTCGTCAGACTGCATAAAAAGCTCGAGGAGCTCGAAAAAGGCAAAAGCTATCTCGAAACGCATTGGGCAGCGCCGTCGCACAAGCTTAACGAGCTGCTTGTGAGCCGGGGCGAAACGCCTATGAACGCATCCGCGCGGCTTGCAGACATCATCAGGCGTCCGGGAATAACATACGGCGATTTGCGCGCCTGCGTGGACGGCATACCGGATATTTCGCCTGATGCGCGTGAGCTTACGGAAACGGAGCTTAAATACGAAGGCTATCTTGCGCGGCAGGCGGCTGACGTCAAGAAGTTTTTACGTGAGGAGGATATGCTGCTGCCGGAAGACATCGATTATCTGTCCGTCGATACGCTGCGGATTGAAGCACGGCAGAAGCTTAATAAAGTACGGCCGCGTTCGCTCGGACAGGCTTCCCGCATTCCGGGCGTTTCACCCGGAGATATAAACGTGCTTATGATACTTATGGAAAAGCTGAGGCGTACACAAAAGAGCGATGGAGAAGTATCTGGTTGAAAAATCCTCGGCTATGGGCATAAAAATGAGCGCTGAGCAGGCAGGAAAACTGCATGCTTATCACGAAATGCTCATAAACGCCAACAGTGCCTTCAACCTTACGAGCGTGCAGGACGATATTAGCGAAGCGTGCGACCGCAATTATCTGGACAGCCTCGCGCTTTTGCCGTATCTCGGAGACGCGCGCACGCTCGTAGACGTCGGCAGCGGCGCGGGTCTGCCGGGAATCCCGCTTGCTATAATGCGCGGGGACGTGCATATCGTGCTTATGGACGCTTTAAAGAAACGTGTCGGGTTTATGCAGAGCGTCATAGACGCGCTTTCGCTGAACGCGTGCGCCGTGCATATTAGGAGCGAAGCCGCCGCGAGGCTGCCTGAGTACAGGGACTCTTTCGATATAGCCTGCGCGCGTGCTGTCGCCGACATGACGGTACTGACGGAATGGCTGCTGCCCTTCGTGAAGCCGGGCGGACGCATGCTTGCGCTGAAGGGGCCCGGCGCGCAGGCGGAAACGGAGGCGGCTTCCTATGCCATATGCACGCTCGGCGGCAGAGTGAAGGGCATATACGACGTAAACCTGCCCGGACGCGACTGGCAGCATAAGATAGTTGAAATAGAAAAGCTGACGCCGACGCCTGAGCGCTTTCCGCGCCGCGAAGGAATGGCGGAAAAAAGACCGCTTAAAAGCTGATTTGCGAGGTGAAACGCATGAAATACATCGCTGCGCTCGATCAGGGCACTACATCCTCACGCTGCATAATATTCGATCAGAACGCCAATCCGGTCGCTTCGCACGCGAACGAATTCAAACAGATATACCCGCAGCCGGGCTGGGTAGAGCACGATCCGGAGGACATCTGGCAAAGTCAGCTTGACGCGCTTAAAAGCGCGGTCGCGAAGGCAGGCATAGACGCAAAGGACATTGCTGCCGTCGGCATAACCAACCAGCGTGAAACCACGCTGTTATGGGACAGGATCACGGGCGAAAAATACCATAACGCCATAGTCTGGCAGTGCCGGCGTACCGCACCGATCGTGGAAAAGCTCAAAGCGGACGGGCTGACCGAAGAAATAAAAGCGCGCACCGGCCTGATAGCGGACGCGTATTTTTCGGGCACGAAGCTCAAATGGATGCTTGACGCGTCTCCCGCGCTCAGGCAGCGCGCAGAGAGGGGAGAGCTGTGCTTCGGCACGGTGGACAGCTACCTTGCCTACAGGCTGTCTGGCGGCAGCGTTCATGTAACGGACGCCACGAACGCCTCGCGCACTATGCTGTTCAACATCCACACGCAAAGCTGGGACGAGACGCTTTTGAAGATGCTCGATATACCCTGCGAGCTGCTGCCTCAGGTGGTCGATTCCTCGCGCGTTGTGGGCTATCTCGACAGAAGCATACTCGGCCGTGAAATACCGATCGCCGCGCTGGCGGGCGATCAGCACGCGGCACTGTACGGACAGGCCTGCTTTGAGAAGGGCATGGCGAAGAATACCTACGGAACGGGCTGCTTCCTTTTGATGAATACCGGCAGCGACATTATAGACAGCCGCAGCGGGCTTCTGAGCACGATGGCATGGCGCATAGACGGCAAGCCCACTTACGCGCTCGAGGGCAGCGTATTCGTGGCGGGCGCGGCGATACAGTGGCTGAGGGACGAGCTTAAGATAATAGAAAAGGCGTCCGACACTCAGGCGCTTGCGGAATCGCTCAGGGATAACGGCGGGGTGTATCTTGTGCCGGCGTTCGCCGGGCTCGGCGCACCGTACTGGGACATGTACGCGCGCGGCACGATAGTAGGGCTGACCCGCGGCACGGGGCGCGCGCATATCGCCCGGGCTGCGCTGGAATCCATAGCTTACCAGTCCTGCGACGTGCTCGAGGCGATGCAGAAGGACAGCTCGACCGACATAAAGCTGCTGCGCGCCGACGGCGGCGCGACCGCGAACGATTTTTTGATGCAGTTTCAGGCTGACATACTCGGCTGCAGCGTCATAAAGCCAAAGGTCACCGAAACCACGGCGATGGGCGCGGCGATGCTGGCAGGCCGTGCTGTAGGCCTGTGGACAGACGCGCAGCTTAGGGAAATCTGGCAAAGCGAGACCGAATTTGAGCCATCTGTCACGCGGGAAGAAGCACTGAAGCTTAAAACAAGATGGCGCAGAGCGGTCGAAAAGGCCGCAGGCTGGGAGAAATAACCGCGCCGGAAATACAAATGCAGCGCTTGCCGGAAATCAGGTGATTGAGGCAAGCGCTGCAGCGTTTTTACTTAAGCTCGGCGAGCATCTGCTTCGGGTTGTCAGCAGCCTTGACTTTTCCGAAGGCCTTGACTATAAAGCCCTGTTCGTTTATTAAATAGGTGGTGCGCACTACGCCCATGGATACCTTGCCGTAGTTCTTTTTCTCCTGCCATACGTCATACGCCCTGATAACGTCCAGATTCGGATCGGAGAGCAATGCGAAGGGCAGGGCATACTTTTCCGCGAACCTTTTATGCGACGCATATGAGTCCCTGCTTACGCCGAGCAGTACTGTGTTAAGCTCCGAGAAGCGGCTGTGCAGCTCGGCAAAGCCGAGCGCCTGCGTCGTACAGCCTGCGGTCATGTCCTTTGAATAAAAGTACAGAATAACTTTTCTGCCCCGGTAATCGGACAGAGAATGCATATTCCCGTCCTGATCGGGCAGCGTAAATTCAGGCGCGGCGATCCCTGTTGGCAGCATCGGGCATAACCTCCTTTAATCCCGCAGTTTCTTTTTAAGCATGATGTATTCGTCAGTTCGGTATTCTTCGAGAAAGCCAAGTGCGAGGAACAGCTTGACGGCAGGATTGCCGACGGCTATGTCGTCGTGCAGCACGCTTATGCCGTTTTGCTTCGCCGCGCCGCAAAGCATGATAAGTGCAGCGCGTCCGTACCCGCGGCGGCGGTACTGCGCGGCGACGATCACATCCGCGCAGCAGATGCAGCGGGAAGCGTCCCAGTGATAAGCGGCTTCTCCTACGAAAGCACCGGCCTGGTTTACTACATAGCTGTAAAAATGCTTACCCTCCGTATCGAGCACCCACCGTGCATACCAGTCTGCCCACTTTTCCTCGGGGAAATCTATCGTACCCCCACAGACGCGGTTATAGCTCATAGTGTCGGGATCAGCCAGCAGCTGGCGGCGAAACCACAGATCCTGCAGCTGCGGAACGATCAGCTTTGCCTGAGCGCTTGTAAATCCCGTATACATGCGGCGCTTGCGTCAAATCCTTTTAAACAGTCTGGCGCTCCAGAATTCCATGCCCAGCTCGTCAAGGTAAAAGCGGAGTATCGCTTTCCAGTTCTTGGCCGCGGTACTCAGCACCATGTACTCTGCTTCTGAGCGAACTGCGTCCTCTGCAAAACTGAACAGCGCGCGTCCGATGCCCTGCGAACGCTTTTCCGGTATGACGTAAAGCTCCTCCACCTCAAAGCAAGGGCTTTTTTCGGGCATTATCGAGCGCATGTTCTTGGACGAGAAGCTGTGGCCGAACAGATATCCGATTATGAGGCCGCCTTCCTCCGCAACAAATACGCGCATGCCGCCTAAGTCCGATAGCTGATTGGCGCGGTATCCGTGGCAGCTCTGCTCATTTTCCCAGTCAATGGAAAGCGCTATGAGCTGTCTTATCACGTCCTCTGTCAGCTCTGTTTCCCGTATAAGCATGGTCTCCTCCGTTACAGAACGCTATGCCTTCTTCAGATAAGCGCAATGATTCCGCGGCTGTGTTTCTGCAAGAAATCAGGCCTTCTTAACCTTTGCGCCTTTCGGAGTGTCTTCGATCACATATCCCGCTTCGAGCACCTTTTGCCTGATTTCGTCTGCACGCGCGAACTCTTTGTTCTTTTTGGCGGCGGTGCGCTCTTCCACGAGCGCTTTTATTTCAGCAGGCACGGTATCCGCTTCTTTCCTTAACAGCCCAAGCACGTCCGTCATTGTTTTAAGCGTGTCAAGAGCGACGTCGAAGGCTGCGCGGCTGGGATTGTTCGCGTCTGCAAGAGCCGTGTTCATGTCGCGTATGTAATCGAATATCGCGCCTATGGCGTCGGCGGTGTTCAGATCGTCGTCCATCGCGGCGTCAAACGCCCTTATCGCTTCGCCGCTGCGCGCGGCAAAGGCCTGTTCCTCCGCGCTCATATCCCTAAGCGGCGCGTGCTCGCGGGCGAAGGCAGCGTTGTTTCGCGCGGTATACATACGCTCCAGCGAGCTTTGAGCCTGCAAAAGCAGATCGCGGGAATAGTTAATGGGGGAACGGTAGTGCGCCGACAGCATGAACATACGCACGACCTCAAGGTCGAAATCCCTGGATATGTCCCGTACCAGCAGGCCGTTGCCCAGAGATTTGCTCATTTTGCGGTTGTCCACGTTTATATGGCCGTTGTGCATCCAGTAGCGCGCGAAGGGCTTGCCGGTCGCGCATTCGCTCTGAGCGATCTCGTTTTCGTGATGGGGGAATATAAGGTCCACGCCGCCGCAGTGTATGTCGAAGGTTTCGCCCAGATACTTGGTGCTCATGGCGGAGCACTCTATATGCCAGCCGGGACGCCCCATACCCCAGGGACTGTTCCAGGCTGGCTCGCCGGGCTTCTGAGCCTTCCACAGCGCGAAATCCATAGGATTCTTCTTGACGTCGTCCACATCTATGCGGGCTCCGGCTTCACGATCCTCAAGATTCTGTCCGGAGAGCTTGCCGTATCCGGAGAACGACTGCGTGTCGAAATAAACGTCCCCGCTGTCTACTCTGTACGCGTGTCCGTTTTGCTCCAGCGCTTTTATCATTTTTATGATTTCGCCTATATGCTGCGTGGCGCGCGGATGCACGTCCGCCTTTTCGATCCCGAGCCCTTCGGCGTCGGTATAGTATTCCTTTATGAACCTCTCGGCGATCTCCGGAACGGTCGTGCCCTCGGCCTTCGCACGGTTTATAAGCTTGTCGTCGATGTCCGTAAAATTCTGTACGAAAGTGACCTTGTAGCCCAGATGCCGGAAATACCTGCGCAGCACGTCGAATACTATAAACGGACGCGCGTTCCCGATATGGAAAAAATTGTAGACCGTGGGGCCGCAGGCGTATATGCCGACCTTGCCGGGTACGAGCGGCACGAATTCTTCCTTGCGGCGGGTCATTGTATTATAGATTTTCATGATTATTCGTTTTCTCCCTTCACACTTGATTTAAGCTCTTCAGCCTTTTCGGAGGCTTTGTCAGAATACTTTTCTATAAACTTGCCGGCAGCGCCCAGCCCGCTTACGCGGTATCTGAAGCCGGTGAATATTCCAAGCACTATGAGACATACCGGTATCCACCATTTGAGCATCAAAAGCAGTATAAGCACAGTCAGCGATAGGCTGCCGATCTCTTCGTCGTCACGGGTGATTTCCAGACGTATCTGCTCGCCCTTGCTGAACAGCCAACACAGCCACTTTACGCCTTTTTTTATCGCGTTTATCACAGACGAGGGCTTTACTCTGCGGGGGGCAGCATTTTCCGGAATGCAGACCTTCTGCTCTGCCGTGCTGCCGCCGCCCTTGCGCCCGACTTCTATAAGCGCGTCATAGATATCCCAGCCGCTGCGAGAAAGCGCTTCGTGCGCCTCGTCGTATGTAACGCCAGTCTTCTCCTTTACCTTTTCAACCATTTCGAGCCGTGTCATATACACACCTCCCAGAATAAACATTATATCATATAACGAACGTCAGGCGCAACTGTATAAGGGTTAATTGCGCAAAAACTAAAAACTTCACGTTTGCGTGTTTGAAAAACCGTTTACCGTGCGTACTAATTATGATATAATGTTGCAAATCTGAATTCGGAGCTTTCTCGATATGTTCAACGAAGACGATAAGGGCATCAGGATAAACAAATACCTCTCGGACGCGGGCAAATGCTCGCGGCGCGAGGCAGACAGATGGATAAACGAAGGGCGCGTGTTTATAGACGGCCGCGCCGCATCCCTCGGCGACCGTGTGCTGCCGGGCATGAAGGTTACCATCGACAGTGAAAAGATAAAGCCTACCGGCCGCCATAAATACATAATGCTCAATAAGCCGACCGGCATAATATGTACGGCGGATCCGAACGAGCCCGCGAGCGTGGTCAAATTCATAGACCACGACGACCGTATTTATCCGATTGGCAGGCTCGACAAGGACAGCGAGGGACTGCTGCTGCTGACGAACGACGGCGACATAGTCAACAGGATACTGCGCGCCTCCGAGCATCACGAAAAAGAATACGAGGTCGTCGTCGACAAGCCCCTCACGATAGACTTCATAAGAAAGATGGAACGCGGCGTGCATATTCTGGATACCGTAACACTGCCCTGCAAGCTGCGGAAAACCGGTGACCGATCATTCAATATTATCCTTACTCAGGGCTTGAACCGTCAGATCCGCCGCATGTGCGAGGCTTTGGGCTACAGGGTGCGCGCGCTCAGAAGAATACGTATAATGCACCTGCGTCTGGGCAATCTGAAGCTCGGACAGTGGCGCAATCTGAGCCCGAGCGAGCTTGCGGAGCTCATGAGACAGCTCGAAGGCTGAAAACCCCATTGAATGAAAATGAAAAAGAGGGCGCGGCCCTCTTTTTATGCATGAAGCAAACGTTTATGCTTCGCCGATGTGCTCCTGCTCCAAACGCTTCATTTCCTTGCTGCCGAACAGCAGGAAGAACATACCTATCGCAAACAGTACCGCGACGCTGACCACGCCGAAGGAGGACCGTCCGGTCTTATCGGCGACAAAGGCGTATATAGCGGTACCCATGAAAGCGGCGAACTTGCCGAATATATCGAAAAAGCCGTAGAATTCGTTGGAACGCTGCTTGGGTATGAGCTTTCCGAAATAAGAACGGGATACGGCCTGTATGCCGCCCTGTACAGTGCCGACCATGACCGCCATTACCCAAAACAGCATGCTGGAGCGCGCGATCGCGCTTTTGAACGCTTCGACCTTTTCCTTCTCACGGTCCGCAGCTGCCGTAAGCGTCTGCTTTATCTGCGCGTCGAGCGAGGCTTCCGCCTCGTTCATATCCTCCTTAAGCGAAAGCGCGGCGATTTTTTCGGCGGCGTCGTCGCTCTTGTACGCAGATACGATTTCGTCTTTAAGCTCCTCGGCGTCCTTTTCAAGCTCCTCCGGCACGGCTATTTCGGAATACGCCTCTGCGAATACTGTATTGTAAGCGTCCTGTGAAGGCTCCATCGTATAACCCATGTAGAAGCCCAGCAGGCAGATTATCACGTATACCGCGACTGCGCCGGTAAGCGCTTTGCGCGCCGAGAATTTCTCGCTGAGCTTGGCGAACCAGATCGAACAAGGCATCGCGACGATCTGCGTCACAAGCAGCGCGATTATCATGCCAGTCGCGCCGAGCCCCAGCGTAGTGCCGTAAGCGGTGGAAATCGAGATAACCGTGTCGACGCCGTCTATATAGAAGAAATACGCCAGCACGAAGAACAGCAGGCCTTTTCTCTTGCAGATATCCCTGAAGGTGGTTTTGACTCCGCTCCATATCGCGCCGACGCTGAAGCTCCCGTCAAATTCGCGGTAATGCTCGTGATGCACGTTTTTAAGCATGGGTATCGAGAAAACCAGCCACCACGCGCTTACGATAAGCACGGAGAAGGTCTGCGCGAACGTGTTGTAATCGAAAATCAGCAGCATCGCTATCGAAATTATAAACGGTATGGTGCTGCCGCCTATATAGCCCATCGCGTAGCCCCAGGACGAGACCTTGTCCATGCGTTCGTCGGTGGTTACGTCCGTAAGGAACGAATCGTAAAACAGGCAGGAGCCGGCAAAGCCTATGCGCGAGATCACGTATCCGACAAGGCAGAGCTTCCAGTGCCCCGTAAATACCATAAGCGGCGTGAATATCACACCGATCAGCATGAAGGCGGTGAACAGCTTTTTCTTCATGCCCTTATAGTCGGCAAGCGAGCCGAGGAACGGCGCAAGCAGCGCGACTATCAATGTAGCGGCGCTGGTCGCGTAGCCCCAGCGGATGTCGCCGCCTTCAACAGCGGAAGCGAATATCGTAGGGTAGATGGCCGCCATTATGTTGGTTGCGTAAATGGAGTTGGCCCAGTCGTACATTATCCAGCTCCATTCCTTCTTGCTGAAGCGCTTTGTCTTTGGCATACAGTTCACTCCTTCTTTTCAAAGTTCAGCTTGCTTGGATCTATCGGCGGCAGATTGAACGGAGTAAGTCCGCCCATCAGCATAGCGCCGGCGATGAATGTGCGCACTACGTTGAACAGCAGCGGGAAGGCCTGCTTGTGGAACTCCTTGATGTCCGTAAGCGCGTCGCTTGGGGACTGTGCGATAGGCAGGAAATTTCCGCGCATGCGTACCTTTAAATACAGCGGCGAACCGTCGTCCATGCTGCCGACTTCGATCGTCATGTCGCCGACCATCGGCTGCTTTTCCTTGCGGGGGAATACGTTAAAATTGATTTGGGGCTTGACCTGAAACGTGCCGGGCTTGTGCTCGGCCATCTCGTTGTGCAGCGTAAACTCCTCGAGAAAATACTTTTGCAGAATAACCATAGGTGATACACCTCCATTACCATATTTTAACCTAAATCTGTTAAGAAATTTTTCCAAAATATAATACTTAGTATGTATTAATTGAATAAAAGCAAAGCGGAGAGCGCATTACACGCTCTCCACGATCATATAACCGCCGAAATAAAACGCTAGTATCAGAGCTGCCAGTATAAGCTCGAGTATAAGCAGCCTGAGCGTCAGCTTAGAGCGGCGTTTGCGCTTCATACGCCGTAGCCCCCGCGCAGAAGCCATGCTGCGGCAAGACGCGGCCACTCACACGCGGCTTCCGTATTCTGCGCCAGTCCGAGCCCGTGCGCGCCGGCAGGGAATATATGCATTTCGTAAGACACTCCGTGCGCGCTTAACGCGGAGGCGAGATTTAAACTGTTTTCTACCGGTACAGACTGATCGCTGGCGGTGTGCCAGATAAACGCGGGAGGCGTATCGTCCGTTACGTTTTCCTCTGCGGAAAAATAACGCTGCCATGCAACGGACTCGCACTCGTTTCCAAGCAGATTTCTGAGCGAGCCGATGTGAGTGTATTTCGTAAGGCTTGCCACAGCGTAGCAGGGGATGAAGCCGTCCGGACGGGAAGAGAAGCGTTCTACCGGATCTGCGCTGTCTGGGTCGCCCGCGTCATAATGGACCGCTGCGCTGCAGCACAGATTCCCGCCTGCGGAAAAGCCGAGCACGGCGACCTTTTCATAGCCAAACGAACGTACGAGCCTGACTGCCCGGTTCGCGTCCGCAAGCGGCGCCATTTTATCACAGGGATGCACCCTGTAATCCAGCGTGAAGGCAGATATGCCTGCGTCACGGAAGTATTCCGCTACGGGTGCGCCCTCGTGATCCGCCTTTATCCAGTACGCGCCGCCGGGTATCACGATGAGCGCGCCTTTGGAGCCGTTTACCGTAAACGGGGTGAGCGAAGGCTGCTCCTGCCCGGCAGAAACGTCCGAATAAGGCGCGCGTCCGTTCCAAAGATAAATCTTTTCCATAATCAACCTCTCAGCTTTTCTATCATGCTGCTCAGACGCTCGAATACGTATGTCGGCTGGATTTCGGACGCCTTAAGCATTTCTCTGGTGGTTTCGCCGCTCATTACGAGTATGCTCGTCATGTTGTTTCGAACGCCGGTCGCGATATCCGTATACAGGCGGTCACCCACCATGGCGGTTTCGTCTGTGGTGCAGCCTGTGCGCTCGAGCGCGGCCTCGACGATGCCCGAATAGGGCTTTCCGACGATCAAATCCGGCTCGCGGAACGCGGACGCCTTAATGAACGCAATTATTGCGCCTATATCCGGCGCGAAGCCTGCCTCCGTAGGACAATTGAAATCGGGATGCGTCGCGATATACGGAAGACCCGCCCGTACGAAATCGCATACCTCGGTCATTTTTTTGTAATCCAGTGTGGTGTCGTAGCCTATGACCACGATGTCGGGATTTTCTCTGTCCACGCATATCCCGGCTTCCTGCATTTCCTCAAGCAAAAACTCGTTTCCGAGCACGAACGCTTTCTTTCCGGGATAGCTGCGCGTAAGTATTGCTGCCGTCGCTTCGCCGCTGGTCAGTATTTTTTCGCGCGGCACGGAAAGCCCCATGCGCGCGAGCCGCTTTACGTAAAACGCTGCGTTATGGGACGAATTGTTCGTCAGAAACAGAAAATCGCGTCCGGTTTGCTTGAGCGTGTCTATAAACTCGAGCGAACCTTCGATTATTCTGTCTCCAAGGTAAAAGGTGCCGTCCATGTCCAGCATGAAGCAGCGGATATTTCTTATATCGGTCATTTGGCTTCTCCCGCGAATCTCACGTAGCCTTCGCCCATTTCCTCGATCTCGGCGAGTGCCTCGACCCTGTAGCCGCTTTCGCGCAGCCGCTTAAGCCCGGGCTGAAAGTTTTTGCTTATAACGATGCCGATGCCCGCGACGGTGCCGCCTGCTTTTTTTATAAGCTCCGCCGCGCCGGTCGCAGCTTCGCCGTTCGCCAGAAAATCGTCTATCAGCAGCACTCTGTCGCCGACATGCACGAACTCGGGCTTGAGCGTAAGCTGATACGAGCTTTGCTTGGTAAAGGAAAAGACTTCGGTCTGTATTACGCCGCCGTCGAGTATCACCGAACGCGCCTTTTTAAGTATTACCAGCGGAACGTTCAATTCGAGCGCAGTCATCACGGACGGCGCGATGCCGCTTGCTTCGATCGTGACTACGCGGGTTATGCCGGCGTCTGCAAACAGACGCGCGAACTCGCGCCCGATATCCCGCATAAGCGTGCAGTCTACCTGATGGTTCAAAAACATATCCACCAGCAGCACGTGTTCGCTTAAGGGACGCCCGACCTTGCGGATTTTATCTTCAAGCTGCTTCAAGGCGTTTCTCCTCCCGTTTTTTGCTATTTTAATACAGATACGCATATTTAGTCAACCGCGCATTTGTTACATTTGGCAAATGCGTCAAGCGGAAATCTCTTTATTTTCGTATGGATATATGATATAATGCATTCGGCCCATCCTGGGCGGGCTCAGTAATCCGCGATGCGGGATCATGCGCGAAGCGTTCCGGCAGTACGGTCGACAAACGGCGACGTGATAAATACTACCGTGACTGCGGCTAAATACGCTTCCAATGTATTAATCGGCGGAAAGAACCCACAAATAATGACGACGGTATTGGCAGGAAAAGCACTATGAGCACGAAACAGCCCGGCGGCAGCGCGATTTTTGTAATGGACAAGTATATGACGGACGAACGTCAGTATGCTTATTATTCGTATAGGCTTAACGAGCCCGTCGAGTATCACTGGCATAATTACTTCGAGATCACATACATCCGCTCCGGCAGCGCGACGCATCTGCTGAACGACTCCATGCAGTCGCTGAAGGCAGGCGATCTCATCTTTATGCGCCCGAACGACGTGCATATGTTTTATAACGACACGAACGTGTCGGTAATGATATTCAGCTTCATGCCGTCGTTTCCGGACGCAGATATCGTAAAGACCGTTCTGAACAACGCCAAAAGCTGCGTCGTAAGCCTGAATGAAACCAGCATAAGAAGGATCGACGGCTATCTGCAGACGATGGGGGAATTGTACGACGGCGGCACGGACAGCAACGAGCGCTACCTTCGCTGCCTCCTAAGCGCGCTGTGCCTGGAAATACACAAAAGCATACGGTATGAAGGGCCGGATATTCCCGACTATACGAAGGGCAACGACAGGATAAGAGAGATTTTAGCTTATATAGACCGGCATTACATGGACGAGCTTACGCTCGAATCAATCGCCGAGCAGTTCGGGATCACACCAAACTACTTCTCTGAGTTTTTCAAAAAGTACGTAAATACTACCTTCAGCAAGTATTTGACCTATGTTCGGATGCGCCGCGCGATTTCTCTTATGTCGCTTGAGAAACTGAGCATGGAGGAGATCGCATCCGAGGTCGGCTTCAGATCAGAAAGCTATTTTGCCCAGGCGTTCAAGCTTCTGACCGGCATGTCGCCCAAGGTATATCAGATCAAAATCCTGCGCGCGGCAAAAAACCGTAAAATTCTAAAATAATTCCTAAAATTAACATTGAATTTTCCCTCTGATATTACTAAAATAATGGTACGATATTATTTATGGGAGGGTAATTCTATGGCAAAGCTGTTTCGGGTCATGCTTGCTCTGATCCTGGCGCTGTCCATGATGCTTACCTGTGTCATGGCGGAAACGGATAAAGAGCCGATCGAAGTCACAATCGTGACATACTCTTGGGACGTCAAGGGCTCCGCCAACGACGACTGGATCTGGCAGAAGTACGAGGAGATGACCGGTATCCATGTGAACTGGATCGAGATTCCCCAGGCTTCCGCCGAGGAGAAGAAAATGACGATGTTCGCCTCCGGCGATATCCCGGACGCGTTCTTCCAGTTCGATTTCTCCGTAGATGAGCTCTACGAGTACGGCCAGGCGGGCACGTTCATCAACCTCGCCGATTACAAGGAATACACGCCTGCGCTGAACGCTTTCTTTGAGAGCGACAAAGCGGCCAAGGCCGCGTGCGTGATGCCTGACGGTGGCATTTACGGCTTCCCGGGCGTCTCATACAACACCGTAGGCAACTCCCTGCGCTACTACATAAACGGCGAATGGCTCGACAGATTGGGCCTCGACGTGCCTGAGACGCTCGACGAGCTGACGGCGGTATTTGAGGCGTTCAAGACCGAGGACGCAAACGGCAACGGCGATCCTGACGACGAATGGCCTATCTACATCCGCTACAGGAGCTTCGGCTGGGCGTTCGAGCGCGCGTTCGAAGGCGTGTTCGGTCTGGGCGATCACGGCAACAATCAGTGCGACACTGGCTTCTATCTTGAGGACAGCACTGATACCATCGAGTACATCTACACTTCCGATAAGTGCAAGGCCATGTGGCAGCAGTTCGCCGAGTGGTGGGCCGCGGGCTACTTCTATCCCGAGACCTTCGGCAACTTCGACTACGCCAGCTGGGTAACCGCGGGCAAGGTCGACGATGTCGTCGGCTTCTTCCAGTGGGCGCACGCCAACTTCCTCTATGACGGCGCAAGCAAGGTCTATCCCGCCATCAACCAGTTCAGAGGCGGCATCAGCGAGAAGATGTCCTACTTAAATCCCAGCCTGTCCACCGTGGGCGCCGGCATTATCACCAATAAGTGCAAGTGCCCCGAGCGCATGGCTGAATGGTTCGACTACTTCTACAGCGATGAAGGCCGTATATTCACATATGCCGGCATTGAGGGCGAGACCTATTTCGTCGACGAGGACGGCGTGATGCGTTATACCGATGCCATCATGAACTACGACGGCGGCTGGCAGCTGGGCTCCTTCCAGTACGGCCTGTTCACCTACGGCGGAGGTGTGCCTTCGCTGGAGCTTGATACCGACGATTTCTATGCGCTGCATTACTCCAGCTCCGAAGCGGAATTCGGCACCTCCGTCGAGGATTGCAGCCAGTTCTGCGACGACGACGTATGGCCGGCGTTCATTGCGATCGGCGACGAGCAGACGGTTATCGATACCTATGCCACCGACCTTGACAACTACGTAACTGAGAGCCGCGTCAAGTTCGTGACCGGCGAATGGAACTTCGAAGAGGATTGGGACGCATACGTAACGCAGCTCAATTCCATGGGCGTAGCGGAGCTTCAGGCAGTTCGCCAGGCCCAGTACGACAGATACGTTGCCGCTCAGCAGTAATAAGCTTACGCAGCTGAAAAGCATAGGGGAACACGACCCCTGCGCGTGATCGGCGAGCGCCCTGAACGGGCAAACGGGGGAGGCTGCAATCATTGCAACCTCCCATAGGTTTGGAGGGGCTTAAACCCCTCCAAGTCTTAATCCTCATCAAAACCGTGTACTGTAAAAACCTGCAGGACTGCCTTCGTCTGGCTGACGCTTCCTGCAAAGAGAGACTGTCGACCCTTACAAACCCCAAAGCAGGAATGGAGCTTGATTCATTCCGTGCGAGGGGCTGTGCATTAGCCCCATCACTTAATTTGGAACATCGAGGGAGGGCGTAGATGCTGAACAGGTATAAGAGCAAAGGCGCTGCGGCGCAGCTGAAGCGCAGCATAGTCAGAAATACCGGACTGTACGTGATGTCGCTCCCTGTCGTGATATATTTTATCATTTTCTCGTATCTGCCTATGTACGGCGTGCAGATCGCTTTCAGAAATTACTCACTCACGGCCGGCATCACCACCAGTCCGTGGGTAGGCTTGGAGCATCTGAAGGTGTTCTATCAGTCGTATTATTTCGGACGGCTTATCAAAAACACGCTGTTTTTGAGCTTGTACAGTCTGCTCGTAGGCATACCCGCGCCGATAATTCTGGCGCTCATGTTTCAGGAGGTCAGGCGCAAAAAGCTCAGAAGCGTACTGCAGGCGATCTCATACGCGCCGAACTTCTTCTCTACAGTAGTCGCCTGCGGCATGATCGTTATGTTCCTTGCGCCCAACACGGGCGTGATTCCGGTTTTGATGGAAGCCTTGGGCTTGAATATGAGCACCAGCATCCTGACAAACAAGGATGCCTTCCGCCATATCTATGTATGGAGCGGCATCTGGCAGAACGTGGGCTGGAGCTCGCTTATATACACGGCGGCTATTTCCGGCATACCCACCGACCAGTACGAAGCCGCCGCAATCGAAGGCGCAAGCCACCTGCAGCAGATAATACATATCACGCTGCCAAATCTGGCCCCGACGATCACCATCCTTTCCATACTCGCAATGGGCGGCGTCATGTCGGTAGGTTATGAGAAGGTGTATCTGCTTCAGAACGATCTGAACCTTGAAACCAGCGAAGTGATTTCGACATACGTGTTCAAAACAGGCCTTCTTAACAAGAAGCCGCGCTACAGCTTTTCGGCCATGGTGGGTCTGTTCAACAGCGTGGTAAACCTGTTCCTGCTATCTTCGGTCAATATGCTGTCGCGCAGGATCAGCGAAACGTCGCTTTGGTAAGGAGGTGAGCGTATGACGTCGAATGTCAGCAACATCATCAAACCCACTCCCGCGGATCGTGTGTTCCGCTACGTCGCCCTGTTTTTCCTGCTGGTGGTAATGGTGCTGCTCACCTACCCGCTGATCTTCGTGATAAACGCTTCCTTCACCGACCCGCTGAAGCTGTATTCTTCACCGCTGCTTTTGTACCCGAAGGGCTTTAATCTGGGCAGCTACAGTATCGCCTTCGCGAATTCGGATATTTGGATAGGCTACCGCAACTCGCTGATATATACGTTTCTGGGAACTATCGTCAATATCGTCATGACGATACTCGGCGCGTATCCGCTTTCCCGCAAGGACTTCACGGGAAGAAACGTGCTCACGTTTTTCTATTCGTTCACTATGTTTTTCAGCGGCGGCCTGATCCCGTATTACCTTGTCGTCAGCGGACTTGGTCTTGTGGACAATATCTGGACTATGATCATCCCGGGCGCGGTGAGCGTGTACAATATGATAATCATGCGCACGTTCTTTTCCACCAATATACCCACCGAGCTGGAGGAGGCGGCGAAGATCGACGGCTGCAGCAACTTCAGGCTCCTTCTGAGCGTCGTACTACCGCTTTCCACTCCCATCCTCGCAGTGCTCTCGCTGTACTACGGCGTTGACCACTGGAACGGATACTTCCACGCGATGATATTCTTAAACGACCGCAACCGTTACCCGCTGCAGCTGTTCCTGCGCGAGATACTGATACAGAATCAGATGAGCGACATGCTGCAGATCGCTACCGACGAAAAGTATGCGCAGCGCATGATGGATCAGCTCGGTCTCAAATATGTCGTGATCGTGGTATCGACCTTGCCGATATTCATCATTTACCCGTTCCTGCAGAAGTTTTTCAACAAGGGCGTGCTGGTAGGAGCATTGAAGGGATAACGGAAATCAGAAAACCAAATCGCCGCTGCTTTACGGCTTTGCGGCGGTTTTTTTATAAACCTGCTTTCGGCTGCACCGTCTGGATGTTTCAAAGATATGAACATATATCCGGCACGGCGGCGCAGCCGCGCATCTGCCGCATTTGACATATGCGGCGGATTATGATAAAATTCATGTATCCATTGTATGGGGGAATGACATGAACGATATGATGAATCCGGCCTGCAGGCCGAACGCTATACTGATTCCGGCGTACAAGCCCGACGAAAAGCTTGTAAGCCTTTGCGATACATTGCTGCTTAACGACGACCTGAGTATTGTCGTAGTGGACGACGGCAGCGGGGAAGAATACCAAAGCGTGTTCAAAGCCTTAGACGGGCAGGTAAAGCTTATAAGCTATCCCGTCAATAAGGGCAAGGGCGGCGCGCTCAAAACCGGCATAGCGTATATATACGACAATATGCCCGAATGCCAGCGCATCGTAACCGCTGACGCGGACGGCCAGCATACGCCGGACGATATAAGAAAGGTAATAAACAAGTCTGTCGAATACCCGGGCGCGCTCATTATAGGCGGCCGCCGCTTCGACGAAAACAACGTTCCGCTCAGAAGCCGCCTCGGAAATTCCATAACCCGCGGCGTGTACCGCATTGTCAGCGGTGTGAAGGTATATGATACCCAGACGGGTCTGCGCGGCTTCGATCGCGCGGGCATGGAGATATTCAGGGACGTGCCCGGCGACAGGTACGAATATGAAATAAACGTACTGCTCAAGGCCGCGGAGCTCAAAATCCCGATGCATGAGATAACTATCCAGACAGTCTATCTGGAAGAAAACCAGTCCAGCCATTTTAATCCGCTTAAGGATTCCGCACGCATATACAAGTGCATTTTTGCGCACGCGTTCAGGCGTATGGGCTCGCTTATCAAGTTCTCGGCGTCAAGTCTGATCGCCTTCGGTATAGACGAGCTGGTGCTGATACTGCTTTGCGGTCCGAACGGCGGTGGCCTCATGAGCGCGTCCGTCGGAAAAATCGTCGCGCGTCTTGTGAGCGGCGCGGTCAATTTTTTCATGAACCGCAGGTTCGTATTCGCAGGAGACGAGGTATTGTGGAAGGCCGCGCTCAAATATGCGGCGCTTTGGGCGTTTGTGCTGGCCTGTGATTGGCTGCTGTTCAACAAAGTGCTGGTCGGGCTGCTGCACATTCCGATCTGGATCGCAAATCCCGTTTCACAAACGCTGGTATTTTTGTGCATCAATTATCCTATACAGAAAAGGTTCGTATACACGAAACAGAAATGACAAAGCACACAGCGGGAGCTGGACACGCCGTTCTCCCGCTCATGCTTTTGCATCAGAGCATTTCGTAAATGATCTGCGCGAGCGCGTCCTGAGTATTGGGCGCGCTTATTCTGTCCGCGGCCTCCTTTACGCAGGGCAGCGCGTTGCCTACCGCTATGCCGAGATCGGCTGAGCGTACGAGCGACACGTCGTTTTCAAAATCGCCCACGCCAACCGTATACTCGACGGGAAATCTGCAATGCTTTTTGATCGCAGAGAGCGCAGCGCCCTTTCCGCCGTTTGGCGGCAGTATCTCAAGCCCCTCGTGCCAGCTTCTTTCAAATAAATATTTGCCTGCGTACAGCCGCCTCAGACGGTCGCGCAGGTATTCCGCGCCCTGCCTGCTTTGCACAAGCACCGCTTTATATAAAACTCCGGTCGCGCTTTTTATGAAATCGCACGGGTTTACAGCGTCGGAAGCGAACCAGTTTTCAGAGGCGCCGTCCCCGTGCCACAGATGAACGGACTTTGTGATGCCGTTACCAAATACTTCGGTAAGCAGCAGATCGTATACGCCTTTATCGAGCGAGCAAACCGATAGCGGCGCGTACGTGTCGGGATCGGCGATAATACCTCCGTTAAGGGTCATAAGCGGCGCGTTCGGGCGGATAAGCTCGCCGAGCTCCGAAAAAAACGCGGGCGGACGGCCGCTTGCCAGCGTAAACTGGCCGCCGTTTGCCTTGAAATACTCTATCGCAGCAAGATTTGCGCTGCTTATGTGTTTTTCACCGTATGAAAGCGTACCGTCAAAATCCGAGCACAGCAGTACCCCGTCAAAGCGCCCCATGCCTGCCTCCGCACATTTATGAGCAAACCGTAAAGTCAATAACAGTATAAAGCCGGACGCGCTTGCAAAACAAGCAAATATGCGTATAATAAAGGTAAACAACGCAGACGGAGAAAAACGATGTCGGATTTTGACGATAAATGGACTATGCACGGTCGGGCCGAGGACGATCCCGAGTGCTTGCATACGCCCGCGGAGGCGCTTGAGTACATAAACAGGGTCGGCCTTCTGCCGCTGTTCAGAAACGAGATAAGAGGCTTTTCGCTGGAGGAACAGGTATCCTCCCGCTATTGGTGGTCTGACGAAGCGGACAAAGACCCCTGGATATGGAGACAGACGCTCGCCGCAGGCGGCAGGGTCGCCTATGGGAAGTTTTTCTGCGGGCGAGCGGGCTTCGTGTCGCTGGATATCTTGCCTCTGTTTGCAAGCGCGAGACGCGACGGCTACGATTTCGATACTAGACTTGAGGAAGGGCTCGTCAGACGCGAGGATGCCGAAATAATGAAGACGTTCGAAACGTGCGGCGAAATGCTTTCTTCGGAGCTCAAAAAGCGTATCCCCTCAAAGCGCTTCGATGCCGCTGTAACGCGGCTTCAGCATCAGACTTATCTTGCGATAAAGGATTTCCGTACACGGGTAAACAAAAAGGGCGAGCCGTACGGCTGGCATGTGGGCGTGTACGCGAGGCCTGAGGATTTATGGGGTGTGGAGCTTGTAAGAAGCGCCTACACGCTCGGCACGCAGAAAGCGATAAGCCTGCTGACGGAGCACATGCGCAGTTTATACCCGCATGCAGCCGAAAGCGATATAAAAAAGCAATTGTTGTAAAGCGTTAACCAATGTATAACCCAAAATGCAGGAATCAGCTCTGACTATTGCATATAATACGATTCCAACAGGAGCCAAGCTACGTGCCCGGAAAGAAAGTGACACCGAAAAATGGACTATGAGAACGATCCCAAAATCGATATCGCCGAAAGCATTCGGAAGGTAAGAGACAGGATAAATGCCGCGTGCGAAAGAGCCGGCCGAAAACCGGAAGAGGTAACTCTGATCGCCGTGAGCAAAACCAAGCCGTTTGCAGATATAACACGGGCCTGCGAAACCGGCGTGTTGGATTTCGGAGAGAATTACGTGCAGGAATTGACGCAGAAGCTCGAGCTGAACGACAATTCTTGCGAGCGTATGCCTATCCGCTGGCACATGATCGGGCATCTGCAAAAAAACAAAGTAAAGTATCTTATCGGAAAAACTGCGCTTATCCATTCGGTGGACACGACTTCGCTCGCTGAAAAGCTCGAGACTGAAGCGGCCAAAAGAGATTGCACGCTGAAAATTCTTTTAGAGGTCAACGTCGCGGGAGAGGAAACCAAATGGGGCTTCAGCCCAGACTGTCTGCTTAAGGCGGCGCGGGATATATCGGTATTTCCGCATATCAGGGTGCTTGGACTTATGACGTCTGCGCCGGCTACGTGCGAACCTGAAACGAACAGGGAGTATTTTCGCAATTTGAACTCCCTTGCGCATAAGCTGGCGGAAAGCGGGCTGCTCGCGCTTAACGATCCTGATTTCCATAGTCCGGTTCTGTCTATGGGCATGACGAACGATTTCGAGATCGCCATAGAAGAAGGAGCCACTATGGTTCGTTTGGGAACTGCCATATTTGGCAAAAGAAATTACACATAAGGAGGAATACGGGCATGAAAAGGATACTTACGATCCAGGATATCTCTTGTTTTGGGAAATGCTCCCTGACTGTAGCGCTGCCGCTTATGTCGTCCATGGGCATCGAAACCGTGATTTTGCCTACGGCGCTTTTGAGCACGCATACCATGTTTAAGAACTTCACCTGCGCAGATCTTTCCGGGCAGCTGATACCGATTACGGAGCACTGGAAGGCGGAAGGAATCACCTTTGACGCGATCTGCACCGGATATCTGGGGACCGAAGAGGAGATCGATACCGTTATCGGTATCATAGACAAATTCAGAAATGAAAACACTCTCGTATTTATCGATCCCGCCATGGGCGACAACGGCAAGCTTTATCCTGCCTTCGATGAAAAATATGCAAAAAAGAACGCTGATCTTTGCGCCGTCGCGGATATCGCAGACCCCAACATCACTGAAGCCAGTTTTCTGACAGGCTTACCGTATAAAGAGACTTATACGGAGGACTATGTGAAGGATATGCTGCATGCTCTGTCTGAGCTCGGAACCAAAATGCCGATACTGACCGGCGTTTCGCTGAGCGAAGGAAAAACCGGCGCGATGGGTTACGATACCGCTAAAAAGGAATTCTTCTGCTATCAGAACGACAGAGTACCGGCAGCTTACCACGGCACGGGCGACATCTTCTCAAGCGTGCTGGCCGGCGCGTTCGTGCTTGGAATAGACAGGACCGAGGCTATTGCAATCGCGGCAGACTATACCGCGCATACCATCGCGGAAACGCTTAAAAATCCTGAGAACCCCTGGTATGGAGTAGACTTCGAAGCGACGATACCCGAGCTGGTAGACGCGCTTAGACGAATTAAGAAATAAAGCGTAATAAGCTTTAACGAAGTATTACTGTATCCGCACTGAGATTGCGCTTAAAAATCCTGATACTGCCGCTCGGCGACGCAGGCTTTAAACGCGTCAATCCTGATCTGAAATAAGTCTTCCAAGCGCAGCTTCTATGCTGTCCCAGCTATAGCCCCTGCGGGCGAGCGCCTGGGACAGCTTGTTTTTTAGATCCCGCGGAAGGAGAGACTCGTATTTGCGCAGCAAGCGGCGCGCTTCGTTATACGCGCTTTCGGCCTGCGCTTCGTCGGTAAGCGTTTCGAGCGCGTCCTCCGCATCGCAGGCGCTTATGCCCTTTGAAATAAGCTTGCGCTTTACGGCATATTTGCCCCGTCCGCTGAGCGCAGAGGCCTGTACAACGCGCGCCGCATAGTCCTTATCGTCTATAAGCCGCGCCTGCTTGAGCCGCTCGCATACGGCGCTTATTGTATCGTTTAGATAGCCCTTCGCTTTAAGCTTGTCCCTGATTTGCTTTTCCGTACGCGCGCATACGTCAAGGCTCGACAGCGCGGATTCGTACGCGTCGCCAAGCTGAGCGCGGCAGAGGACGGATTTGAGCGCTTCGTAATCGTATTCGCTGCCTGATGCAAGCGAGAGCGCGCTTACGTCTTTTTTGCGCACGCACAGCCGTCTTCCGTCGTCAAATTCTATATACACGATCCCGCGCACAGGGAGTATCGAGCTGATTATCGCCATAAACACCGCCTCGCAAACCCAAGATATTTATATTTTATAAAAAATCTCGCGCATTTGCAAGTATTTCTTGACTATACGGGTATGTTTGTGTTATTATTATATATATTCAATTACGAGGGGGCTTTCTGATGTCCGGACATAATAAATGGTCTACTATTAAACATAAAAAAGAGAAAACCGACGCCGCACGCGGCAAGATATTTACCAAAATCGGCCGTGAAATTGCAATCGCCGTACGCGAGGGCTGCAGCGCCGACCCCAACACCAACAGCAAGCTGAAGGACGTCGTCGCCAAGGCGAAGGCCAACAACATGCCTAACGATAACATCATGCGCTCCATCAAGAAGGCGGCAGGCGAAGGCGAAGGCGCCAATTATAAAGAAGTTACGTACGAGGGCTATGCCCCCGGCGGAGTTGCGATAATCGTCGAGGTCGTAACGGATAACCTTAACCGCACGGCAAGCGAAATAAGGCACATTTTCGACAAGTGCGGCGGTTCTCTCGGCAGCACCGGCTGCGTGTCGTATAAATTCGAGCGCAAGGGCGTAATCGAGATAGACAACGAAAAGGGTCTTGACGAGGACGAGCTTATGATGCTCGCGCTGGACGCGGGAGCAGACGACGTGGAATCCGACGAGGAAGAAGCGATAATCTACACCGATCCCAACGAGCTGAGCGCCGTGCGCGACAACCTTGAAAAGGCAGGCTGTACGTTCCTTAACGTCGAACGCCGCATGGTTCCCACGATGACCACGCAGATAAGCGATCCCGAGCTTGCGGCAAAGGTACAGAAGCTGATCGACTGGCTGGACGAATACGACGATACTCAGAACGTGTTCCACGACGCGGAACTGCCTGAGGAAGAGGAAGAAGAATAGCTTACAGGCCGTACGCTTCTCACATTTACTTATAACCGCGCAAAAACGCCGCCCGTGACGAACGGCGTTTTTCACGGGACGTTGCGCTTGAGCACGGCAGTTGACGCAGAAGGGCAAAGATACGATGGACAACAGACCAGTTGGAGTGTTCGATTCAGGCATGGGCGGCATAAGTCTGCTCAGAAACCTGCGTGCGCTGCTGCCGGAGGAAGATTTCGTTTATTACGGCGACGACGCGAACGCGCCCTACGGCACGAAGACTGAAGGCGAAATACTCGCTCTGTCCCGTGCAGACGTGGATTTTCTTCTGCGATTTGACGTAAAGGCGATCGTCATCGCCTGCAATACCGCAACCTCCGCCGCAGCCAAAACGCTGCGCTCAGAAATGACTTTGCCGATAATAGGGATAGAACCTGCGCTGAAGCCCGCCGCGCTCGCGCGCAAGGGCGGCAAAATCGCGGTGCTCGCCACTCCAGCCACTCTCAGACAACAAAAATTTACCGATCTCATGCGCCTGTATGGCGAGCATGCGCTGCCGCTGCCCTGCCCGGGACTGATGGAATTCGCGGAAAGAGGCGTTACCGAAGGCGACGAGCTCGATGCATATCTCGAAAACGCTTTTTCTTCGCTCAGAGGCGTAAGGCTCGACGGCGTGGTGCTGGGCTGTACGCATTATTCGTTTTTGTGCGGCGCTATCAGAAAGGCGCTGCCGAACGTGCCGCTGTTCGACGGAAACGACGGCACGGCGCGCCAGCTTAAGCGTGTTCTGACTGAAAAAGGACTGCGCTCCGGTGAAAAGCAGGGCAGCGTCAGCTTATATACCTCCGGAGACGCCGGCGCAAGCATCCCCATTATGCAGATGCTGCTTTCGACACCGATTTCTCTGTAGCCGCTAATCCTGCGCAGCACGGGTTTTGCTTTATTCGAAGTGTTATACAGAATCTCTTAACTCTGCATCGGCTGTATTTTATAATAGCTTGCGGCAAGACGGGTCTGTTTTGCTGTAAGGGTATGTTATTTGTATATAAATTTGACTAAATCCGAACAGAAATATGCGCGGGCTTATTGCGTTATTCGCGTGCTGCGTTGTATAATCTAAGCATCCTGAAAATATAAGGGGTGAAGTGTCATGATGAAGCTTGGCATCAATACAGTGCTCTATAAGGGCTTCGGTATCAAAACGGCTTTGAAGGCGATAAAGCTTGCAGGCTACGACGGAGCGGAGCTCTCCGCGATCCAGGGCATGTGCGAGCATCTGGTGCTCGACGCATGGGAAACACAGGCGCCGCTTGTAAAGGCAGCCGCCAAGGAAGCAGGCGTGGAGCTTCTGAGCATGGAGGTCGCGTCGCTTGACGAGGACAGACTTACAAAAGCGTTCAAAGCGGCGGCGTATCTCGGAATACCCGTAGTAAACGTAGGCCCCGGCGGCAAGAAGGACGACGAGGAAAGCTTCAACGCGCAGATAGAGGTGCTGAAGGCCAGAAGCGAGCTTGCGGCAAAGTACGGAGTGAAGCTGTGCTGCAAGGCGCATGTAGGCTGCGCCGTATACTCGACGCCCACTACGCTGCGGGCAATGGAGCTGATACAAAGCGAGAGCTTCGCTATAGACATGGACCCCTCACATATTCACCGCGCGGGTGAAAAGCCTGAGGAGGCGCTTGCAAGCGTCGTAAAGCGTATGGGGCACGTGCATATTCGTGACTGCAAAGGTCCCGGACCGAATCCCGGCGCGCCCGCAGAGCAGGCGTGCGGCCGCGGCGAAATCAATCTGTACGGTTATTTCAAGGCGCTCGTGGACGCCGGCTACGACGGACCGGTGTGTCTTGAGGTGATCGGGCCGGAGCAGACTCTTACACAGGCGCAGTCCATAGCGGCAGAGTCCTACGGCTATATGAACGCCGTGCTTAAGCTGCTGGGCGCGCGCTGAGATCATGATCAAGCTTGGAATAATAGGGCTCGCGCACGGCCACGTATACTCGATTGCGGGTGAATGGCTGCGCGGCGGCGAAAAATACGGCGTCCTGCCGGTTTCATACTTTGAAGCAGACGACGCGCGCTGTGCAGACGCAGTCAAGCGTCTGCCCGGACTCGTGCGTGAAAGCAGTGTCGAAACACTGCTTCAAAGCGACATAAAAGCGGTTTTGATCACGTGCGAGACAGCTTATCACGCGGAGATGGCCGAAAAAGCCGCGCGCGCGGGCAAGGACATAATCATGTACAAGCCGATGGCGCTGACCATGAGCGAGGCGGACAGGATCGTACGCGCCGTAAACGAAAACCGCGTACGCTTCACGCTGGCGTGGCAGATGCGCTGCGACGCTCAGAACATACGCATGAAGCAGATTTGTCAGAGCGGCGAGCTGGGTGATGTATACATGTTCCGCCGCCGGCACGGTCTGAGCGTACACACATGGCAGGGCTTTGAAAACACGTGGCACAACGACGCGCGCTTAAACCGCGATATCTTCGCGGACGATTCGTCCCATCCGATAGACCTGATGCACTGGATATTCGGCATGCCAGAAACGGTGATGTGCGAAATGTCCACGATGCACGACGATCGCGTTAAAAACGATAACGGCGCCGCGCTGTTTAAGTATGCAAACGGAATGATAGCCGAGATAACCCTCTGCTTCACCACTTGTGCCGCCGATCCTACCACGGAGATTTACCTTTCGGAGGGTACAGTCATACAGCGCTACGGGGACGCGCCCGGCACGAAGCTGCCGCAGAGCGGCGAAGGTCTGCGCTATTACAAAAACGGCGATAAGGACTGGACTGCGTCCGCCATCCCGTCTCCCGCTTCACAGGGCGAGCGTCTGGCGGCACAGGCGGGTCCTCTCGCGGCTTTTCTGAATGGCGGCGCGCCCGTATGCAGCGCGGAAGAGGCAAAAGACAGCTTAAGGCTGGTGCTTTCCTGCTATCTATCCGCCCGCGAGGGCAGACGCGTAAGCGTAAACGACGACAGAATATACGAAATCTGATAAGGAGACATTGCTATGGCTAAAAAACCGAATCTGCTGTTTTTCGGCATCGACTCGCTGCGCAGGGATCATATGAGCCTGTACGGCTACAACAGGCTCACTACTCCGAATATACAGAAATACGTACAGGGCGGAATTGCGTTCGAAAACTGCTTTTCTGCGCACATTCCTACTACGCCCGGCTACTCCAACATGCTCACGGGACGCGATGTATTCGGAACCGGCGTCGTGGCGCTGGCTCAGAGAGAGATAGTCGAAGGCGTGCCGGTGCTGGCTGAAATGCTGCGCAAGGAAGGCTATGAGTCTACCTGCATCGGCTTTGAAGGCAACGCTGCGGGCAGAGGCTACGACAACTACATCAGCTTTAAAGGCTGGGGGCCGGATCATGACGACGGACGCGCGCACAAGGCGCAGAACCTGAACGACGTAGCGATTCCCGAGCTTGAACGTCTTGCGGCGGGAGACAAGCCCTTCTTCCTGTTCATGCGTCATATGGACCCGCATTCGCCGTATCTGTCTCCGGAGCCCTTCATGCATATGTTCTTCCAGGGCGACGCGTTCGACCCCGCGGACAAGCGCATGCAGAAGGTTTACGACTTCAAGCCTTTCGGCGACTATATTGGCTCGTGGGTACCCAAGGGCTGCACCAATCCGGATTACGTGATCGCCCAGTACGACGGCTCTGTCGCGTATATGGACAGCTGCATTCAGGCGGTGCTCACAAAGCTTGCCGCGCTCGGTCTCGAGGAGGACACGATAGTTGTGTTCGTCTCCGACCACGGCGAAACCCTCTACGATCACGACTGCTATTTTGATCATCACGGTATGTACGAGCCCACGCTCGTGGTTCCCTTCGCGATCGTATGGAAAAACCATCTGCCTGCAGGCGTGCGCGTAAAGGACTATATGCAGTTAAAGGACGTAACGCCCACTCTGCTCGACATAATGGGCATAGACGCGAAAGTGCCCTTCGACGGGCGCAGCATGATGCCCGTGGTATACGGAAAGGAAAGAGAGCAGGAGCCGGAGTTCTACATTACCGAATGCACCTGGATGCGCAAGCACGGCTGGAGAACGCCGGAATGGAAGCTTATCCGTTCGCTGGAGCCTGACTTCCACTTTAAGCCCATGGTCGAGCTTTACAACCTTATAAAGGACCCCGAGGAGAACCACAACGTCGCCGAGGAGAATCCGGAAGTCGTGGATATGCTCACCAAGCGCATGGACGCGTGGATCGCCAAACGCACTGCCGAAACCGGCCGTCCCAATCCCATCGACGTCAATTTCCTTAAGGACGACAAGCCCTTCGCGAGCTCTCAGGAGGCTTATGAGGGCAAGTATATCGGCGGAATAGCGGACGCGGTGAAGCTGCAGAAAAAATAGGCGGTAAATAAGACAGATGCTTAATGTATGCGTAATCGGCATGGGGCACATAGGACGCCTGCATGCGAAAATATACAAAGAGGACGAGCTCGTCAATCTCGTCGCCGTATGCGACGTGAACCGCGCGCGTGCGGACGAGGCAGCTGCGCAGCTGGGAGTGAAGGCGTATTACGACGCGCCGACGATGCTGCGCGAAATCAGACCTGATCTTGTGAGCGTCGCTACCGGCGGCTACGAGTATTCCTCGGATCACTTCGTGCCCACGATACAGGCGCTCGAAGCAGGCTGCCACGTGCTGTGTGAAAAGCCGATAAGCAACATCATAGAAAACGGCCGGATCATGGTAAAGACCGCGCGGCGCCTCAACCGCTGCTTCGCGCTCGACTTCAACCACCGCTTTACGCCCGCGGCACGGGCTGCGAAAAAGTGGCAGGACGAGGGTCTCATAGGCAATCTGCTGTTTTGCAACATGGCGCTGTGGATAGGCAAGCCGCAGGATTTCGACAGCCCGTATTATCACCTGAAGGCGCTTAATCCGCATTCCTGCGAGATAATCAGATATTTCATGGGAGACGTGGACGCGGTGCAGTGCTTCGCTATGAAAGCGCCCGGCCGCAGTATCTGGTCGACCGCTTCGATCAACATGAAGTTCAAATGCGGAGCGGTCGGACATCTGACCTCGTCTTACGACATATCCCGCGGTCATCCCATGGAAAGGTGCGAGGTCGCCGGCGTCAAGGGCAGGCTTGTGTTCGAGGATATGTGGCGCGAAGCGACGCTGTATCCGGCGGGCAATCCCGAAAAGCGCGTGTACACGAATCCCGTGTTCGGCGGCTACGCGGATTTTGACGACACCTTCCGCGATCGCATACGCTGCTTCGTCAGACAGGTGAACGACGGCGTAAAGCCGGAGGACATTGACGGCAGCGGTCTGCAGGGACTTAAAGCGCAGATGGTGATACACGCCGCCATAGAGTCTCTGGATACCGGCAGGGTGGTATACCTTGACGAGCTGTTTCCGGACGGTATATGAGTGACGCGGAAGCGCTGAAGCTGAAGGATTTCGGAAACGACGACGGCTTGGGCATCACAGTGTTCGAAACCACGCATTCCGGAGTAAAGCCGCACACGCATACGTTTTATGAGCTGGTGTACATAAGCGGCGGCTTCTGCCTGCACGAAACAGGCAGCAGAACAGCGCTGCTGCTCGAGGGCGACTTCTTTTAGATGAAGCCCGGCGAGTGGCACAGATACATCGGCTCGCACTCAGTGGATCTGTACAACTGCCTGTTTGAAAGAAACGTGCTGGAAACGCTGTTTGACGGAGAGCTGACGCGCCTGCCGGGCATTAGAGACGGAGACGCGGAAAGGCCGGGAATCAAGCTCCACCTCGATATACAGGAGCAGAAACAGGTGCTGCGTATGCTTAAGCGCATGGTATACGACCTGCAGCAAAACACAGCGGGACGGGAAATCAAGCTTAAGAGCGAGCTTGCCAGCCTTCTGGTGGACTATGCGCGGGCTTACGAACGTTTTCATACGGAACACAGCGCGTCGGACGTATATCCGAATTACGTGGTGAGCGCGCTTGAGCTTATCTCCGACATGTATCGCGATACGGAGCTTAGCGTGGCTTCGATCGCCGACAAGGTCGGCGTGACGCCCGACTATCTTTCAAAGCAGTTCAGGTCGCTCACCGGCGTAGGCGCGCAGGAATACATACGGCGCTTTCGCTTTTCGAAGGCCACCGAGCTGCTGCTGGGCGGAGTCAGGGTAAGCGACACCTGCAGAGAGGTGGGTTTTACAAATCTCGCGCATTTTTCAAGGGAATTCAAGAAGGTGCTCGGCGTTTCGCCGACTCAATACGCAAAACTGAATGCATAGGGAGGTAAACTGCATGATCAAGTGCGCCGTTGTGGGTATGGGAGGCATTGGCAATACCCACGCAAGATGCTACAACGAAGACCCGCTCGCCGAGCTCGTCGCGGTATGCGATGTGGTCAAGGAAAAGGCGGACGCGGCTGCCGAAAAATTTGGCGTGCGCGCGTTCTACGACGAAGAAGAGATGCTCAAGGCGATGCCGGAAATCGACGTCGTCTCCGTAACCACGTCGGGCTACGACAACGGCTCGATGCACTTCGAACCGGCTATGCTCGCGCTTTCCTACGGCAAGAACGTACTGGTCGAGAAGCCGATCTGCGCAGACATATACGATGCGCGCGAGCTTGTGAAATATGCCGCAAAGCAGAAGGTATATCTGGGCTGCGACCTTAACCATTACTTCACCGGCCCCGCGTTCGCAGCGGACGCGCTGATAAAGGACAAAAAAGTCGGCGAGTTGGTATACTGCATACATAAAGTAGGCTTCAACGGCTCCGAGACTAAATACGGCGGTCCGGGTGCGCCGAGATGGCAGACCCCGTACAGCCATTTGAAGGCGTTCTGCGCGCATCCCTTCAGCGTAATGCGCCACTTCTGCGGAGATATAAACGCGGTTCAGGCGTTCCTTTCCAAGCCCGGCGTACGCGCCACTGCGTGCGATCCCATGCTTTCGATAGATTCTATACACGTGCGCTTCGCAAACGGTGGCGTAGGCTATCTTATGAGCCAGCGCGGCGACGCGATGTTCGGTCTGGGCGGCTGGTGGAGCTACGAGCACGCGGGCACAAAGGGCACGTTCTGCATCGAGAACTGCGTCGAAAAGCTGCACTACTGGAATATAGACGAGGTGGAAAACCCCGGCATGGCTTCTCCGGTGCCCAAAACCACGGACTTCGGAGTTAAGGATTTCGGCTCCACCTTCCCGACCCGCATACACGCGTATCTCGAAGACGTGACCAACAAGGTCCCGCTCGAGTATCTGCGCGCTTCGGGACGCGATGCGCTTGCGACGCTCGAATACACTTTCGCGGCAATGAAGAGCTACGAAAACGGCGGCGCACTGGTGGTGCCCGAGCTGCTGCCCGCATTCCACGGAGACGTCACCCGCATCTGACGAAGCGTATATCGACCGAAGCTACGCAGCCTTACAAAGGCCGCGAACACGGCAGACCGGCGGGGCGCAAACCCCGCGGTCTGTTAAATAAGGCTTCGAAATGCGCTTTTGCATTTGCGGTCTGTTATGGCTACTGACGCCTTAATAAACACCTACAGCCCGGAATATTCAATTCACAGTATGGGAGAAACATTATGAAAAAGCTTATTGCCGTCTTGCTGTCTGCGCTCATGCTGTTCGCCGCATGCGCCTGTGCAGAGGAAAACGTCACCCTCACGTTCGTGCGCATAGGCACGGATGAAGCCGAACGCGCCTATTGGGAGTGGGTGATAGGGGAGTTCGAGACCGCACACCCGAACATTAAGATCGAATACGACGAAAAAGCGATCGGCGACGCCATGGATACATACCTGAATACGCGCTTCGCATCCGGCGACGGCGTGGATGTAATGGGACACGGCATACTCTCCGTGGCGCAGAGAGTCGAAGCCGAACAGTACGCACCTATCGACGAGTACTTCGAAGCGTGGGAAGGCAAAGACGATATAATGGAGGCAGTACTCGCCAACGGCACCTATAACGGCCATGTTTACGGGCTGGGCTACAGCGTAACGCCCTACGTGTTCGCATACAGAATCGATCTTTTGGAGGAAATCGGCAGGGATGTCCCGACCACGTGGGAGGAGCTGGCCGATACCGCGCGGGAGCTGACGCAGTACGACGATAACGGAAACGTCGCCTTTTCGGGCTTCTGCTACCCGCAGACCGGAGGCAATCTGGTCGAGCTCGACGTATTTGTTTACGGCAACGGCGGACGCTACATCGAGGACGGCGAACCTGTATTTGAAGGAAATGACGAAGTGAAGGAAGCGCTGGCGTTTCTTGCAGAGCTGCTTCCGGAGGTTAACCTTACGTATTCTTCAAGCGAGGTCAATCCGTTTGTGACCGGAAACGCCGCAATGACGCTTATAAACAACGCCGCGCTCACCACCATGCTCAATAATCCGGAATACGCCGGCAAGGTCGGCATCGCGCTCCCGCCCAACAACGGTACGCCTGCTTCCTTCTGCGGCTGCAACATGCTGTTTATCGGTACCGGCTGCGAGCATCCGGACGAGGCGTTCGAGTTCATATCGTTCGTTCTGTCAAGCGAAAGTACTCTGAAACGCGCGGAAATGGTAAAAATACCCGTGACCCGCAAGTCGTTGGTCGAAGCGTATTCTAAGATGGATGAGTGGAACGATATGCGCAGTCTCTGTGTCGAATACGGCACGGGCATGCCGCGCGTGACCTGGTCCACTTCCTTCCAGGCAGTCAGAAACGAACTGAGCCAGAGCGTGATTTTCGGCGGAACCGATGCGGACGCCGCACTGCAAAAAGCACAGGCTGACATAGAATTCCGCATGGGGAACTGACAATTAAAAACGCTCAGAGCCTAAGTAAACCGGCTTCGGCGCGGGAACGTTTTAGTCCGCGCCGGAGCTTCATTAATTCGATTACTCCCGGAGTAAACCATGAGACACCTTAAAAAACGCGATACGGCTGCGGCGCTTTTGCTGCTGTTTCCGTTTCTGACGTTTTTTGCGCTGTTTGTACTGTATCCTACGGCTGTGAACCTGTATTACAGCTTTACGGATTATAATCTGAATACCGCGTCCTGGACGGGGCTTAAAAACTTTGCCCGTCTTTTCAAAGATACGACTTTTTTGAAAGCAGTCAGAAACACGTTCGTGTACGCGTTCATCAGCGTGCCGTTTCTGACGCTGCTCGGTTTTTTTATGGCTGCCGCGCTCAGGAAGGCGGGCAAATGGGTAAAATGGCTGCGCCTTTTGTTTTTATATCCTTATGCGACTTCCATGACGGCGGTTTCCATGATATGGCTGATGCTGCTTGACCCAAACCACGGCTTTATAAACAAAGCGCTTGAATATTTGGGCTTTGAGGGCGAAAACTGGCTGTTCGACACGCGCCTTGCGCTTTACTGCCTGATTCTTATAAATATCTGGAAGAATCTCGGCTACTGCATGCTTATATATCTGGCCGGCATAAATTCCATACCGGCCGAATTGTATGAGGCCGCTACGGTCGACGGCGCGGGCGAGGCAAGAAAGCTCGTATCCATCACCCTGCCGCTGATTAGGCCGGTTGCGTTTTTCGTGTTCATAACCACGATGGTCGATTCGTTCAAGACCTTCGAGCAGGTACAGATAATGACCCGCGGCGATCCCATGAACGAGACTACCACCATCGTTCATCAGATATACGTTTATGGCTTTGGCGAATTCCGTATGGGCTACGCTGCGGCCATGGCGGTCGTGCTGCTGCTCATAGTCATGGCGCTCACCGCCATAAATTACCGCCTTAATATGAAAGGCGAGACGGAGGTATACGGCAGATGAAAGCGACTTCCTCCGATCACGTATACAAGGCGGCGACACTGCTTATCGTCGGCGTGCTGGCGCTTATCACTCTGTTCCCGCTGTTGCTTACGGTATCCGTATCGCTGCAGACGATGAACGAGGTATATGCGCATGAGCCTGTGATAATACCAGCAAAGCCTGCGTTTTCAAATTACGCGACCGCGCTGACCACGGGCAGCTGGCTGCGGTACTTCAAAAACAGCGCGCTCGTTACGCTCGTTACGGTGCTTATTTCATTAATAATCAATTCCATGGCAGGCTATGCGTTCGCGCGCATCTCCTTTAAAGGGAGAAACGTCCTCTTCGCGCTTATACTGCTCGGAATGATGGTGCCCACACAGGTAACGCTTATACCGGTGTTTTCTTTGCTCAGGCACATAAATGCCGTTTCGAGCAAAACCGGACTGATAAACACGTTTCCGGGGCTCGTCATACCGTATATCGCAGGCTCGTTCGGCGTGTTTTTGTGCAGACAGTTTTATGTCTCCTTTCCGCAGGAGCTTGACGACGCCGCCATGATGGACGGCTGCGGCCGCATAAGAGCCTACATAAACATATATCTCCCGCTCAGCGGGCCCGTATTGGCGTCTCTGGGAGTGCTTAAGTTTACCGGTACATGGAACGAATACACCTGGCCGCTGGTAGCCACGAACGGAGAAAAGCTCAAAACCGTGCAGCTTGCGCTCACCTCGTTCCGTGACGAAGGAGAAATCTACTGGAACCTGCTGATGGCGGCTACGCTTACGGTAAGTTTGCCGATTTATGCGGTGTTCATGTTTGCTCAAAAGCATTTTGTGAGCGGTCTGCTCGCAGGCAGCGTAAAAGCGTAAAAAGTTTAAAATAATTGTAATCTTTTGCCGTAAAGCAGGAAATTTAGATTTCCTGTTGAATTATTGCGTTCATAAAGGCTGACGTTACCCGAACTTTATTGGAGCATAAATGGCAGGCAGACTTGACAACGCATGGATCGACGAGCTCTTATCCCGCGTTCCCATTGAAGAAGTGGTGGGTGAATACGTCACCCTGAACAGAAAGGGCAGAAAGCTTTGGGCGTGCTGCCCGTTCCACAATGAAAAAACGCCTTCATTCAATGTGGATCCCGAAACCGGACTGTTTTATTGCTTCGGCTGCCATAAAGGCGGAAACAGCATAACGTTTCTGAGCGAATACGAGCATATCGAAAAGATCGAAGCGATAAAGCTGCTTGCGGAACGGGCTCATATGGAGCTGCCGGAACGCAGCGCAAGACCTGCGCAGTCTGCGTACGAAAACGATCTGAAGGACAGGATATACGAGGCCAATCGCTTCGCCGCGCGCTTCTATCATGCGCGTATATGGCAAAGTGAAGGCGCGTCTGCGCTTAAGTACCTGTACGAGCGCGGGCTGAACGACAGCGACATAAAGCGCTTTGGTCTGGGCGCGGCGCCAGCGCACGGAAGCGAGCTGCACGACGCGCTGGTAAAAGAAGGCTTCAGCGAGGACGTAATACGCAAGGCCTGGCTATCCGGAGAAAACGAGGGGCGCGTATACGACATGTTCCGCGAACGGGTAATGTTCCCGATCATCAATCCGCGGGGGCATGTGCTCGGCTTCGGCGGACGCGTAATGGGAAAGGGCGAGCCCAAATACCTGAATACGTCCGACACGCCTGTTTTCAGCAAGCGAAACGGCTTATACGGCCTCAATTTCAGCCTCGGAAAAGACGTGCCTCGTCCGAACAGGCTCATACTCGTCGAGGGCTACATGGACACCGTGATGCTGCTCAAACACGGTATAAGCGGCGTGATAGCCACGCTCGGCACTGCGCTTACGGAGGAACAGGTCAGGCTGATAAAACGCTACGCCCGGGAGCTTTGGATAAGCTATGACGGCGACGCCGCCGGACAAAAGGCCGCGCTGCGCGCGCTCGACATAACCGACGGCGCAGGTCTCGACGTGCGCGTAATAGATTATCCTTCCGGTATGGATCCGGACGAATTTCTGAAGGCGCGCGGGCGCGAAGAATGGGAAAAGCTCCCGCGTCACAAGCCCGCCAAATACCGCATGCTGAGAGCCGAGGACGGGCTGGAGCTTTCCACGCAGGAGGGAATGACCGAGTATACGGTAAGATGCTGCCGTATACTGAAGACCTTGGACAACGCCGTCGAGCTTGAAAACTATCTGCGCGAGCTGTCCGCGCGCACAGGCTATACACGTGACGTGCTTATGCGCCAAATAGGGCAGGTAAGCGTGCAGCCTCAGCCGGAGCGCAGGATCGCCAGACCGCGTGATATCGCAAAGCCCGCGAACGAATCCGAAAACGCGCAGAAGCTGCTGATAGCTCTGCTTGCGGCGGGGTTGATCGGACCTGACATTGTAAAAAGCGAGGATTTCGACAACGAGCTTTATGCGGAAATCTGTACGAATCTCTCAGCGGGCGAAAAACCCGGAGCCTTTATAGACAGTCTGCCGGAGGAACAGACTGCGCAGGCATTGGAAGCAATCTCATATACGCCTTTACCGGAAACGCCGGACGCGGCGCGCAAGCTGGCGGAGGAACTGCTTGCCACGGTAAGGCGTCAAAGACTGAACAGCAGGATATCTATACTGACCGAACGCCTGAGCACGGCACGCGAGGACGAAAAAGAAGAAATCACACAGCGCCTGAACGAGCTTTTGATGAAGCTGTGACAGCTTCAACGGAAGGAGTGCATACCTTTGAAAAACGAAAACAGCGAGCTCATTTCAAACCGCATACGTGACCTTATCGAGACGGGAAAAAGCAAGGGCGGACTCACCCTGAAAGAAATAACCGAACAGTTCACGGATTGCGAGATCGAGCCCGACCAGTTTGATAAAATCCTCGACACGCTGAGCGAGCTTAATATCGAGGTATTAAAAGAAAACGAAATAGCCGCAGTCGTGCCGGTTATTCAGAATGCAGAAGAAAAGATAGATATTTCCGTGCCGGACGGCGTAAGCATTGACGACCCCGTACGCATGTACTTAAAGGATATCGGCAAGGTGCCGCTGCTTACCGCGGAGGAAGAAATCGAGCTTGCCAAGCGCATGGAAAACGGCGACGAGGAAGCCAAGCAGAAGCTGTGCGAGGCAAATCTGAGGCTTGTCGTATCGATAGCCAAAAGATACGTCGGCCGCGGCATGCTGTTTCTGGATCTTATACAGGAGGGCAATTTAGGCTTAATCAAGGCCGTCGATAAGTTCGATTACCGTAAGGGCTATAAGTTTTCAACCTACGCTACATGGTGGATTCGTCAGGCTATCACCCGCGCGATCGCAGATCAGGCGCGCACGATACGCATACCCGTGCATATGGTCGAGACCATAAACAAGCTTATACGCGTGTCGCGTCAGCTGCTGCAGGAATACGGACGCGAGCCGCAGCCTGAGGAAATCGCTGAGGCGATGGACATATCTGTAGACAAGGTGCGCGAGATCATAAAAATTGCGCAGGAGCCCGTTTCGCTTGAAACCCCGATCGGCGAGGAGGAGGACAGCCATTTGGGCGATTTCCTGCCGGACGAGGACGCGCCCGCGCCGGCGGACGCCGCTGCATTCGCGCTGCTCAAGGAGCAGCTGATGGGCGTGCTTGCAACGCTGACTCCGCGCGAGGAAATGGTGCTTAAGCTGCGCTTTGGGCTTGAGGACGGCCGCCAGAGGACGCTCGAAGAGGTCGGACGTGAATTCAAGGTGACGCGCGAGCGCATACGTCAGATAGAGGCCAAGGCGCTAAGAAAGCTCAAGCATCCCAGCCGTTCCAAAAAACTCAAGGACGCGCTCGACTGAGTTACTGCCGCCGCTTTCGCGGCGGCACTGATGTTTTAATGCTTAAGGATAAAAGACTTGCCGAAGCGTTCGCTATGACGCCCTCCTGCCGTATTGCGGCCGATATAGGCACGGATCACGGCATGCTCGGCTGCGAGCTGCTGACAAGCGGAAAATGCGAATACGTGTGGTTTACGGATATTTCGGAGCCGTCGCTTGCAAAAGCGAGAACGCGGGCGGAAAGCCTCGGCCTTACGGACAGAGCCGCGTTTTATCTCGGGGACGGAGCGCTCGCGCTGCCGGGGCGTCCAGATACTGCGATAATCGCGGGCATGGGCGGAAACACGATAGTGCACATACTGTCGTGCGGCCTAAGCATATTGCGCGGCAGCATACTTGTGCTTGGCGCAAATACTGCACTGTTCGCGCTCAGAAAATGGCTGTGCGAAAACGCTTATTCGATTACGGACGAACGCGCGGTCAGCGAAGCAGGCAGACATTACGTGCTTATCCGCACGCAATTGGGAAAGTCGTCGTATACCTGGGAGGAGCTTACGGCAGGACCTGTACTGATCAACAAAACTGACACACAAACGCGCGAATACTTCGCTTTTCGCTGCGGCTGTGCCAAAACGGCGCTCGACGGCGCTTCGAAATCGTCAGACGCAGATATTACATGCTTGAAAAAGGAGTGGGAACTGTGGCGGTCGCTGATTTGACGTGCGGGAACATATACGAAATAATTGACGGCTTTGCGCCGTTTGAGACATGTGAGGCATGGGACAATTCCGGACTGCTTTCCGGCAGGGCGGGTATGCGTGTGACGGGAATATACTGCGCGCTGGACGTGAGCATAAGAGTTATCGAGGACGCGCTTTCGAAAGGCGCAAACCTCATCGTGACGCATCATCCCATTATGTTCGGGGGACGCAAAAATCTGAGCGAGGACGACGCGGAGGGTCGTATGCTCTGCGCGCTGATCAGAAACGGTCTGTGCGTTATCAGCGCTCATACGAACTTCGATAAAGCGGATGGCGGTGTAAGCGATATACTTGCCGGGCGCATAGGGCTGCGTGATGTGCATAAGCCGGAATGCGACGAGGAAGGATATCTCCGCATTGGAGTCACGGAGGCGCTCACGCTTTCGGAATTCGCCGCGCGCGTAAGGACGGCGCTGGGCGACGCAGTCAGGGTATACGGCGAGCCTGACCGGCTTGTAAGAACTGTATGCGTATGCGGCGGCGCGGGAGGGGAGTACGCCGCGCTTTCGCGCGCAGCGGGAGCGGACGCATATCTGACGGGTGAAATGCGGTATCACGACAGCTTCGATCTGGCGCAGGAGGGCTTTGCTACGCTGCAGGCGGGACATGACGCCACTGAGCGAATAGCGGTCGGCGCATTAAAGCAGCGCATCGAAAACGCGCTCAGGGAAAGAAACACAGACATTCCGGTTTATCTGAGCGATGTGGATTGCTTCAGCTTAAGATCGTTCTGAGATATCCGAAGCAATTTCCAAACAATAAACACACAGCCGCAGGGCGATATGCTTCCCTGCGGCTGTGTGTTTTGATTTAATCGAGCTTGAACGCTGTTTTTATCTCGTCTATCTCTTCGGGTGTGATCTGGACGATCTTGCCTATATCCTGCGCGGCGATTATCGCCTTGGCGCTGTATTCAAGCACCTCGAGCTTGTCGAACGCATTAAGCAGAGAATTGCCCGCTACGATCACGCACTTGTTGTCCACTATCAGAACCGGCGTAGAGGAGCAGAACTTCTTCGCTGTTCCCTCGATGTCGAGAGTGCTCGACGCATACGGCACACGCTTGACGTCTCTGAGGGCGATGTAGCTTTCGGGTATCGTGCGCGAATCGAACTCGGCGTCCGTTACCGCAAACGCCATTATGGCCGGAGGATGCGCGATGATGACCGAATTGATTTCCGGATGGGTATCGAATATGTGCTTGATCAAAAGCGAAGCGCGCGAAGGCGTTTTGCCCTCCTCGCACATGCCGTTTTTGATGCGGACGATATCCTCGGACTCTATGTATTTCCTGTCCTTCATGTAGGGAGTAACCAGGAAGGAACCGTCGGACAGGCGCATGGAGAATGTGCCCTGTGTGCTCGTGAACAGCCTCTGATCGTAAGCGCGGTGTACAAGGCTGCACATGTCGCGCCGTCCGGCCTTTTCCTCGCTGCTTATGACCTTTGCTACGAACGCGTCGAGCGCGGGATGCGCCTTGTCGCTTTCTAGTGCGATCTCGCTGTCTGAAAGCGAACGCGGATTTGCCAGTTTTTTGGCGTCTATTTCCAGCCTGCCGCAGAAATCCAGCGTTTCGAACGCCATGAACGCGTGGAACAGATCGCTCGAGCCGCAGACGACGCCGTGGTTTTCGAGTATTACGGTGTTGTGGCCTTCGGCGAATTTCTCGGCGATATTCTTTCCAAGCTGCTCGCTGCCGGGCACGTCGTATTTGGCCATAGCCACCGAGCCGCATACGAGCTTGGCGTTAGGCACCAGATGCGTATCGGGGATTTTGCGGGCCAGCGAAAACGCAACCAGCGTCGGGGGATGCGCATGCACGATACCGTGCAGGTCGGGCCTGATGCGGTATATTTCCTTATGGAACGGAAGCTCCACGCTGGGCTTGTGCGGCCCGAGTATCGTTCCGTCGGGCTTTACGCAGTTTATGTCCGCGCGCGTAAGGCTGCCCTTGTCGATGCCGGAGGGGGTGATCCAGATATCTCCGTTCTCGTCGAGTATCGAAAGATTGCCTCCGGAAGTCGTCGTCATTCCGTACTGATATATGCGATCCATTATCATTACCAATTGATCTGCCGGATGCATAAGCTCAAATTTCATAATCTCACTCCTTTGCAAGTATATTATGTCACTATTCTGTAATCATTCGGATATCTGCAGGTTTGCATTCATGCTAACAAATCGTAAAGCTTTCTTTTAAGTATCGACGATCTGCTCAGAGTATCAGCATAGCGTCGCCAAAGGAGAAAAAACGGTATTTTTCTGCGACTGCCGTTTTGTAAACGCGCAGCGCTTCTTCGCGTCCCATAAACGCGCTGACCAGCATGAGCAGCGTACTGCCGGGCAGATGGAAGTTGGTCACCAGCGCGTCCACGCTTTTGAACTGATACGGGGGCTTTATGAATATGCTCGTATCGGCGCTGCGCGCGTGCACGAGCCCACCAGCGTCCGCAGCGGATTCGAGCGTGCGTACGCTCGTCGTGCCGACGGCGATTATCCTGCCGCCGCGCGCGCGCACGGCGTTTATGCGTTCAGCGGAATCGTCCGAGACCTCGTAATACTCGGAATGCATTTCGTGATCCTCGACGTTCTCCGCCTTTACCGGACGGAAAGTGCCGAGTCCCACGTGCAGCAGAACTGGAACGATATCCGTACCGTTTGCGCGTATGCGCGACAATAGCTCGCTTGTAAAATGCAGTCCGGCAGTCGGCGCTGCGGCAGAGCCTTCATATTTGGCGTATACGGTCTGATAGCGGCTTTTATCGGCCAGCTTTTCGTGTATATAGGGCGGCAGCGGCATTTCGCCCAATTCGTCGAGCGCCGCTTCAAAAGTGCCTTCACATTCAAAATCGATTATGCGTGCGCCGCCGTCGGCTTCGCCTGCTATAGTAGCAGTAATGCGGCCGCCGCCGACAGATACGGTTTTGCCTACCTTCAGCTTTGCACCCGGGCGAACCAGAGATATCCACCTCTTGGGACCTAATTGCTTAAGCAGCAGCAATTCGCAGGCACCGCCGCCTGAGCGTACAGCGTACAGCCTGGCGGGTATTACGCGCGTATCGTTTATTACAAGTGCGTCCTCCGGCTTCAGATACCCGGCTATATCGTAAAAATGCCTGTGCTCGATTTTTCGTGTGCTCCTGTCGTACACCAGCAGACGGGAATGATCGCGCGGCTCTATAGGCGTCTGCGCGATAAGCTCTTCGGGGAGCTCGTACATAAAATCGCTTGTCTTCATGCGTCCCTCTCTGTCAGATATCGAGCTTTATCTGTTCCTCGGACGTATCCGTTTCAGGCACGGCATAGCCCATGTGCCTGTACGCAGCGGGCGTGCATACGCGTCCGCGCGGCGTGCGCATAATGAAGCCGAGCTGCATCAGATACGGCTCGTATACGTCTTCTATCGTTACGGCGTCCTCGCCGGTGGTGGCCGCAAGCGTGTCAAGCCCCACAGGACCGCCGGAGAATTTTTTAATCATGATTCCGAGCATTGATCTGTCCGTGCGGTCGAGCCCCAGCGAATCCACCTCAAGCATGTCGAGCGCCTTGTGCGCCACGTCTTTTGTGATTATGCCGTTCGCCTTGACCTCCGCGAAGTCGCGTACGCGCTTTATCAGGCGGTTGGCTATACGCGGCGTGCCTCTCGAACGTTTGGCGATTTCATACGCACCGTCCTTTTCGCAGCGTATTTTGAGTATCGACGCGCTGCGCTCGATTATGATCGCAAGCTCCTCGGGAGTATACATTTCGAGCCTGAAGGATATGCCGAAGCGGTCGCGCAGCGGGCCGGTCAGCATACCGGCGCGCGTCGTTGCGCCTATAAGCGTGAACTTGGGCAGATCGAGCCGCACGCTCCTTGCGCTGGGGCCTTTTCCGAGCATGATATCCAGCGCGAAATCCTCCATCGCGGGATAAAGCACCTCCTCCACCGAATGGCTCAGGCGGTGTATTTCGTCTATGAACAGCACGTCCCCCTGATTCATGTTCGTGAGTATGGAGGCGAGATCGCCGGGTCTTTCTATCGCGGGGCCGCTGGTTATGCGAATATTGTGTCCCATCTCTGAGGCGACGATGTTTGCAAGCGTGGTTTTGCCAAGACCCGGCGGTCCGTACAACAGTATATGATCCAGCGGCTGCGAACGCGCTGAGGCCGCCTGCATATATACGCCGAGCGTTTCCTTTACTTTTTTCTGGCCTATGTATTCAGCCAGCGTTTTGGGACGCAGCGAGTATTCCTGCTCGTCGTCCTGCGCGCGGAAGCCGCCGTTTACCAATCTTTCCTCATCCATAAGCTTACCTCTTGAAGCGCTTTATAAGCTGCGTAAGTATTTTAATCGTCTGTCTGCCGCCAAGTGCAATGAGAGAGAGTATATACACCGTGAGCGAGCACAGCGTTATAGCCGCCAAACGGATAAATACGAGTCCCGTACCGAACGATTCGGGCCAGATACTGGCAAGGGCGTACGCGCATATGAATACGGGAATGTTTGCGGCGAGTATTCTGGATACGGTAAATACAAAGCTTTTGTCAAAAATTCCTGCGGTTTTTCTGGAGAGAAGCGCAAACAACAGCGTAACTCCGACAAACGCCGCGATGCCCGTGGCAAGTGCGAGCCCGTATACGCCCATAATACGGCGAAGTATGAGATTGAGAGTAATATTTATAACGACGGAAACGGCTGCGACCAGCATCGGCGTGCGCGTGTCCTGAAACGCATGGTATACCCGGTTGGTGAGATCCCTGAGCGCGAAAAACGGCACGCCTATCACGTAATACAGGAAGACCAGCCCGGTAACCTGTACGTTTTCCTGTGTGAAGCTGCCGCGTCCGTACGCAAAACGTATGATATGACGCGATTCCACAGCGGCGACGATGACTATCGGCACGATCACCGTTATAAGCAGGCGCATGCTTTCCCTGACCTGAGCGGCCACTGCATCCGAACCGGATTTTATCGTCTCCTTGGCCATGCGTGAAAACGAAACCGTCGTGAGCGGTACGACCAGCACGCCCATCATGAACATGATCAGCTTGAACGCATACGTCATCGCGGATATATCGCCGTCGTTAAGACCGGAGGCAAGCATCCTGTCCACCATGTGGTTAAGCTCGTTCACGGCCATGGAAAGCACGGCCGGAACCGCAAGTACCATAAGGCGTCTTAGATATTTGTCGGACAAGTCTATCCCCGGGCGGTATCTGAAACTGCCTTTCAGAAAAGGCATAAGTACCAGTATCTGCAGTATGCCCGCGGCTATGACGCCCCAGGCCTGCGCGTTTATGCCGTACTTTTCGGAAAAGAACAGCGCTGCGGCGATCTCGGCGGCAGAAAGCGGAAGCCCGGTCAGCTGCGCGGCGACGTACTTTTCGCGGGCGTTCAATATGCTGGAGAGCACGAGACCTGCGGCAAAGAACATGAGCGCGGGCAGCATGACCCGGGTAAGCAGCACGGTAAGCTCGAGCTTATCTCCCGCAAAACCGGGATATACGGTTCTGACAAGCGGCCGCGCCGCTATGAACATTATCGCGCTTACGACGAGAGACGCTATACTGAACAAAGTGAGAGTATTCGAAGAAAAGCGGTTCGCCTGCGCTTCTCCAAGCTCCTCGCGGCAGTGCAGATACTGAGGCACGAGCGTACTGCTGATGCAGGAGGAAAACAGCAGCACAGGCAGATAGAACAGACTGTAAGCGGAATTATAGGCGTCCGTCTCAGCGTTCGCGCCGAACACGTAAGCCATTATCATCTCGCGCACAAAGCCGGCCGCTTTGGAAACGAGTATTATCAAAGTTACTGCGAGCGTCGAGCTCACCAGCGTTTTTGCGGGCTTTTCGGGCATCTGAATACCTCAAATCAACGTTTGAACAAATTATAACACATTTAATTTGCGCGAACAAGGATAATCACGTTATTTAAGCAGCTGCGCTTAAAATGCGCTTGCTGGTAAAGTAAACATTTTGCAGCACTTACGTAATAAATTCGATATTTCGCAAAACCGACTTTTCCCCGTACAAAACTGTGGATATGTGCACGATTTATCCACAATTCTGTGGAAAGAATTGCGAAAGCGCCTAAAATGGCACATTGAAACGCTGTCAAGCTTGTGGAAAAACTATCCTGAAAAGACGAAGCGAAATCGGGATATTTCGGGAAATGCTTAGAAATATTGCGATAACATTGCACGTTTGTAACAAATAATAACAACAGCGCCGAAATTGATTATATTTGAATTTAATGACCGTTACCACTTGAAAAATACGCCGAAAGAGTCTAAAATACGTGCAGGAACATCCTATCACGTATGCTGTATTTACGGAGGTAATACTATGTCGGACGACATTCGCGTTTATCTGGGCTTTGATTTCGGCGCTTCGAGCGGCAGGGCGATACTCGGAAGGCTTTCCCTGAAGAACGGCAAGCGGCTCGAGCTTGAGGAAATACACCGTTTTCCGAACGAGGCCGTGAGAAACGGCAAATACCTTATGTGGGAAACCGAACGACTGTTTGAGGAGATGAAAACCGCGATCAATAAGGCGGCCTCCATGGGAGTGCATATCGACGCGATAGGCGTCGACACCTGGGGCGTCGACTTCGGGATAATAGACAAAGCCGGCAGGCTCGTGGTAAGCCCGATAGCGTACCGCGACGAGCGCACCAACGGCCTTATGGATGAAGCCTTCTCCGTTATGCCAAAGGAGCGCATATTCGCTGAAACCGGGCTTGCGTTCATGCAGTTCAACACTTTGTATCAGCTGCTCGCGATGAAAAAGGACAGCGAGCTTGCAAAGTATTTGAGCCCGGAATACACGCTGCTGTTCATGCCGGACTTGTTCGAATACTATCTGACCGGCGAGGTCGGCACGGAATACACCATAGCGTCCACGAGCCAGCTTATCAATCCCGTAACGCGCATCTGGGCGAAGCCGGTGCTCGACGCTTTCGATCTGCCGGAAGGGCTCTTTGCGCCTTTGACTCAGCCGGGCAGCGTGCGCGGTTATCTGCGCAGGGAGATATGTCCGCAGATAGATTACGACGTGCCGGTCATCGCAGTAGCCTCGCACGATACTGCGTCCGCCGTGGCGGCAGTGCCCGCGCGTCAGGGAGAGAGCTTCGCGTACATATCCAGCGGCACCTGGTCGCTTATGGGCATCGAGACGCTTACGCCCGTGTGCACGCCTTCCGTCATGCAGGCGAATTTCACCAACGAGGGCGGTCTTAACGGAACGACCCGCATGCTCAAAAATATAATGGGGCTCTGGATAATACAGGAATGCAGGAAGCAGTTCAATATCGAACGTGCGTCTGAACAGCTGCCCGCGCTCTCATTTGCAGACATAGTAAACGAGGTCGAGGCGGTCAGGCAGCCCACGCGCGCCGTGATAGACGTGGACGACGACGTATTCTTCGCTCCTGACGGCATGGCGGACAGGATAGAAAAATACGTTGCCCGGCACGGAGGCGACGTCGGCGGAGAGGATAGGGTCGGCAGGATAGCGGACACGGTTTACCGTTCGCTGGCGCTCAAATACCGCTGGGCGATCGGCTGCATCGAGGAGATAAGCGCTTGTCCGGTGGACGTATTGTACATAGTGGGCGGCGGAGGCAAAAACGAACTGCTCAACCGCTATACGGCGCAGGCGATCAAGCGTCCCGTGCGCATAGGCGCAGGCGAGGGCACGGTGATCGGCAATCTGCTCGTACAGGCGATGGGCAGGGGAGACGTTAAGGATCTCTGGGAGCTCAGGCAGATAGTGCGCGATTCCTTCGGCGACAAGGAATACACCTGGGACAGCGCGCGGGACGCCGAATGGGACGAAGATTACACAAAGCTGACGGAGCTGCTTAAATGACGCAGGATGACAACGCCGCGTTCCCGCACGGCCAGATACCGGGTTCGCTCGAGCTTGCGTTCGTAGGCGACAGCGTATACGATTTGTTCGTGCGCTCTCAGCTCGTGCGCAGAGGCGGCAAGGTGAACGAGCTTAACCGTCTTGCCGTGCGCAAGGTAAGCGCGCACGGGCAATCCGAGAGCCTGACGCGCGTAAAACAGCTGCTGACCGAAGAGGAAAAGGCGGTAGTCAGGCGCGCGCACAACGCTAAGCAGACGCCGACCAAACACGCAGACGCACACGAATACAAGGACGCGACCGCGCTCGAGGCGCTTATCGGCTATCTGTATCTTACGGACAGACGCGAGCGCCTTGAAGAGATACTCGCAGCTGCGGCGGGAGAGGAATGATGCTTAATGCCATACGGAGACAGCGATAAGATGCCTTATCACGGCAATCACTCGGGCGCCAGACATAACGAGTGGAGCGGCACGGCGCAAAGAAACATAAAGGACCCCAAAAAACGCGCCGAGTACGCACGCGCGGCAAAGGCGCAGTCGTATGCGGATATAAAGCCTGAAATGCCCGAAAACCTGCTCGTCGGACGCAACCCGATCCGCGAAGCGCTCAAAAGCGGACGCGCGATGGAAAAGCTGCTCGTCCAGAAGGGCGATATTTCCTCCTCCGCAAGGGAAATAGTGCGTATGGCCGTAGACAGCGGCGTGATCGTGCAGGAGGTCGAAAAGGACCGTCTCGACAGCGTATATCCAAACCATCAGGGCTTGCTTGCGTATGTATCGAGCGCCGAGTATTCTGCGCTCGAGGATATATTCACGCTTGCCGGGACGCGCGGCGAGCCGCCGTTTGCGGTTATTCTGGACGGCGTGACGGATCCGCACAATCTCGGCGCGATAATCCGCAGCGCGGAGTGCGCAGGCGCGCACGGCGTGATAATCCCCGAAAGGCGCTCGGCCGGGCTGAATCCCGCATGCGTAAAGGCAGCTGCCGGCGCGACGGAATATATAAAAGTCGTGCGGGTAACGAACCTCGCACGAACTATAGACGAGCTTAAGCAGCGCGGCATGTGGATATACGCGTCCGATATGCAGGGCGAGGACGTGTTCGAAAGCGACCTGAGCGGCGCAGTGGGTATAGTTATAGGCTCAGAGGGAGAGGGCGTAAGCCGGCTGATACTTGATAAATGCGACAAAACGCTCTGCATACCCATGTACGGCCATATCAATTCCTTGAACGCCTCGGTGGCGGCGGGTATAATGCTGTTTCAGGTGTCTCTGGCGCGCCGCGCTGACAGGAGGAAAAGTGGGAAGATTTGACAGCCTTACCGACGAAGAGATCGTAGCGATCGCTCAGACGCACGATGCCGAGGCGGTGGATTATCTGCTTGAAAAATACAAAAATTTTGTGCGCGCGAAGGCCCGCAGCTATTTTTTGGTGGGCGCGGATCACGAAGACATAGTACAGGAGGGCATGATAGGGCTATATAAATCCGTGCGCGATTACAGAAGCGACCGTCAGGCGTCCTTCCGCGTGTTCGCCGATCTTTGCATTACGCGTCAGATCATTACCGCCATTAAAACCGCGACCAGGCAAAAGCATATCCCGCTCAACAGTTACGTTTCGCTGAACCGTCCCGCGTACGACAGCGACAGCGACCGCACGCTCATGGAGGTCGTAAAGGAAGACGACTATTCAAATCCGGAATCGCTGCTTATCTCAAACGAGGACTTTTCCGCCATCAGAAACAGTATCGGCAGTCTGCTCTCGCCGCTTGAGATGGACGCGCTGACTGGCTACATAGACGGCAAGACCTATCAGGAGATCAGCACCGCCACGGGCCACCACGTCAAAGCGATAGACAACGCGCTGCAGAGAGTAAAAAGAAAGCTTCTGAAATTTATGGAGGAGCGAAAGTAGCCTGCGCGAAAAGCGCGGTTTCGATTAGATTGACAAAGATTCAGCGGTAAAAAGGCGCTGCTGCGGAGCTGATGTCACGCGGCAGCGCCGTAATTTTGAAACCGTTTTTATTCGACGTGCTTGAGTTTGTCCATCACGCGCACGTAGCAGCCGGTGGAAAGGCAGATATCGGTTATCTCCTTCAGACGTTCCTCGGATGCTGTCGGCACGGCGATGATAATGTCAGTTATGTCGTCAGATTCGACAAGCTCGGGTATGTCATCTGTTTTGCCGGCGATGGGAATATCGTGAATGAGAAAGCCTTTTTTTGCGGGATCGTCGTCTGCAATCAGCACGACCTGTCCCATGCTGCCACTGCTTTCGAACATCTCGATAATATGAGTGCCCGCGTCGCCTGCGCCGACTACGAGTATGCGCCTGCCGTCAAAGCTCCTGCCCTGACGGTGCGCCGCGGCGAGAATTATGCAGAGCCTGAAAAAAGCGGAAAGCGCCAGTATGAATACCCAGGCGATTATCAGAAAGAGCGTGAGCGTTTCAGCGCCGCTGGTGCGCTTTTTGAGTATGTCCCAGATGAGCGTTATGCCGAATGCGATCACAGAGGCCATAGACAGGTGCAGGAACTGCAGCGCGTGCGCATACTTCCACAGCACCCTGTACATGCGGAAAACAAAAAACACGCCTATATACGACAGCAGAAAAACAGGCAGCGCGCCCGTAACCTCGGCGACTGTGTCTCTTTCGATGTTCGGGGCATACCGCGCCAGCATAGCGCCGTATGCGCAGAGTATGACGACGAGTGCGTCGCAAAGTATCAGGACCGGCACCCGTGCCCGCGTTTTTATAAAACCGTCTGCTGCTTTCATCAAATATATCTCCCTGTCCGCTGAACATATTATAACGCATGTCGGTGGAAATTGCAATAACTATTCTTAATTCCTGCAATTGCCGTCGGGATATCGCCGATAAGATTTGGAAATTATATAATCGCTGCAAAAAAACAGGAAGTTTAAGCGGCTATACCAAAACGGTTTCGCGGCAGTATGGTGCGGCATGAACGTATAATAGCGCGTAATTCCCGCAATTTACATATTTTTTAATGCATATTTTCCCAAATCGCCCCAAAGAGTGTTGTAATTTGGCTTTGATAATGGTATAATCAATATGTTTATTGGTATGCCGCGCTTTTACTGAAGCGCGGCACGTATTTGAAGCGTTTACGGAGGATAGCTTTTGCAGAACCAATCCGCTGCTTTGGCGCGGCTTGAACGCGCTGCCGTCCGGCTGGCCGGGGAGCAGGGTCTCGAATATGTCGATACCGAGCTCACCAAGGAGCCATCCGGCAGATTTTTGCGTATCTATATCGATTCTGAAAGCGGAATTACGCTGGACGAGCTGGAGGCTTACCACAGAGCCATACTGAAATCCGCTGAGGATATAGACTACGACTATATGGAGGTTTCTTCCCCGGGTGCGGACAGGCCGCTTAAAAAACCGCGCGACTTTGAAAAGGCGCTTGGATGCGAGGTTGAAGTCAAGCTCTATAAGCCTGTAAACGGCTCGAAAACCCATATCGGCACCTTGGACAGCTATGACGGCGAAAAGGTGACGCTTACGATAAACGGCATACAGGTGGAGTTCACGCTCAAGGAAACCGCGCTCATTCGTCCGTATATAGACGTCGACAGCGAGCTTGAGCAGAGCACCGATAATTGAATACACAACTGAATATTTCGGAGGTCAACATGTCAAAAAAGAATTCAGCTCCCCGGCAGGAAGAAAATCTGATAATCTCGGCGATAGACGAGCTCTCAAAGGAAAAGAAAATAAACCGCGACGTGCTCATAGCCAAAATTGAAGCTGCGATGGTTTCGGCATACAAAAAAGAATACGGCAAGCAGGACAACGTGTCTGCGGTGCTGGACCGTGTCAACGGCAAAATAGACGTGCTTGCGCGCAAGACAATAGTTACCGAGGTGACCGAGCCGGCAGTTCAGATCTCCATTGAGGAGGTGCGCGCCAAGTATCCCGAGTTCAACAATTACGAGCTCGGCGATCTGGTCGAGGTGCCTGTAAACCTTGAGAGATTCGGCAGGATCGCGGCTCAGACCGCGAAGCAGGTAATAGTACAGTCGATACGCGAGGCGGAGCGCGGCGGAATATACGAGGAATATTCCGAGAAGGAAAACGAGATACTTACCGCGATCGTGCAGCGGATCGACGGCGAACGCGCGTTCGTCGAGCTTGGCCGCACGGAGGGCGTGCTCGAGGCGTCCCAGATGATACCCGGCGAAGAAATCAAGCCCGGAGAACGTTTGAAGGTTTACGTTCTGGAGGTAAACAAATCCCTGCACGGACCGCAGGTGATGGTATCGAGGACGCATATCGGGCTTGTAAAGCGGCTCTTCGAGGTCGAGGTGCCTGAAATCCGTTCCGGCGAGGTGCTTATAAAGGCAATCGCGCGCGAAGCGGGCAGCCGCACCAAGATGGCGGTGTTTTCCTCGAACCGCGACATCGATCCGGTCGGAGCCTGCGTAGGTCCGCGCGGCATGCGTGTGGACAACGTGGTAAACGAGCTAAAAACAGAAAAAATAGATATAATCAAGTGGTCGAACGATCCCAAGGAATATATAGCCGCGGCGCTCAGCCCGGCGCGCGTGCACATGGTGGCCGTATCGGATACCGAAAAGGTCGCGCACGTGGTCGTGCCGGACAACCAGCTCTCTCTTGCAATCGGCAAAGAGGGACAGAACGCCCGCCTTGCCGCGCGTCTGACGGGCTGGAAGATAGACATTAAGTCCATAAGCCAGATGGAGGCGCTGCAGACGGAAGAGGCCGCTGCGCCTGAAAGCGAAACGGAAGATGCTTAAACCCAGAAAAATACCCATGCGCATGTGCGTGGCGTGCCACGAGATGAAGCCGAAGCGCGAGCTGCAAAGGATAGTCAAATCGCCCGACGGCATCATTTCGACCGATCCGGCGGGCAAAAAGCCGGGGCGCGGCGCATACGTATGCAAAAATACCGAGTGCCTCAAAAAGGCGCGCAAGACGAAGGCGCTCGAGCGTAAGTTTGAATCGAGCATATCCGACGAGGTTTACGCGCAGCTTGAAAGCGAATTTGCGCTGATCGAAAAATCGCAGACAGACGATGCATAAAGATAAACTTAAAGGGCTTATCGGGCTTGCGATGCGCGCGGGTAAGCTTGCCTGCGGACAGGACGCGGTAAGGGTAAGCCTGAAATCGCACAGTGCAAAGCTGGTGCTCGCGGACGAAGCGTCGTCCCGCGGCTCGCTCGAAAAGCTTGAATTCGAATGCACCAGGGCCGGCATGAGTATGATCGTTCTGCCTGAAGACCTGCTTTCCGAAGCAAGCGGAAAGCTCTGCAAAGCCGCGGCGATCACGGACGAAAATTTTTCCAAACAGATATTAAAGCTCATCTGAGCAGGCGTTTATCGGGGGTGTATACATAAACATGGCGAAAGTCACAGCCAAAGAAATCAGTCTGAACGCAGCTGCGCTCATAAAGGGTCTGGGCGAAAGCAGAGAAAAGCTCAGAAGCGTTATCTCGGCGCTCAGAAGCCGCAACGACGAAATATTAAAGGAGAAGCGCGCCGAGCAGAACGAAAAGGACAGGCAAGAGTTCCAGGAGCGCTATAATGCCGCCGTCAACGCGATGAACGCGGTGCAGAACGAGCAAAAGCCGGAAGAACCCGCACAAACCGAAACGCCGATTGGAGCCAACGAAAACGCCGAAGCGCCGAAGACGGCGGATGACAATAAGACGTCGATTCAAAGCATCGAAAGGCCCAGAAGAACGGAAAGCCGTCCCTTCGACGGGCGTCCTTCTACCGCTCAGAGACCTGCGCAGACAGGCGCGCCCGCCGCTCGCGGTCCGTATGGCAGACCTGCACAGGGCGCACAGCAGGGCCAGGCCCCGCGCGGTCAGTACGGGCGTCCTGTACAGGGCGCTCAGCAGGGACAGGCTCCGCGCGGGCCTTACGGACGTCCTGTACAGGGCGCTCAGGGCGACAGACAGGGCCAGACGCCGCGCACGCAGGGCCAATACGGCAGACCCGCACAGGGCGCTGCGGGCACTGGCGGCAAAAGCGCGTATACTCCGCGCAGGCCTGCGGCTCCCGAGCTTATGCCCTCAGTTGAAAAAGAGCGCGTAAGCAATTACGATCCCCGCAAAAACCAGTATGTCCGCCAGAACGATCCGGAGCGCAACACCGCGAAGAACAAGCGCCAGGCGACGCGTTCCGCGGCTCCCGCCATGAATCTTGACGACGATTACGAGCGCGGCGGAAAGCGTAAGCGCAAGCAGGCGCAGTCGTCTCAGCCGAAGCCCGAGCCGGTAAAGATCGAAAAGGCGATCATGACCAACGATCTGATAACCGTAAAGGATCTTTCCGAAAAGATCGGCAAGCCCGTCAGCGAGCTTATCAAAAAGCTGCTTATGCTGGGCATTATGGCCACGATAAACAACGAACTCGATTACGACACCGCGCAGCTCATCTGCTCCGATTACGGCATAGAGCTCGAGCTCAGGAAGGCGGAGACCGCCGAGGACGCGCTCGAAGCCGAGGACAAGGAAGACAGCGAAGAGAATCTCGTGTCACGTCCGCCGGTCGTAACCGTAATGGGACACGTCGACCACGGCAAGACCTCGCTGCTCGATTATATCCGCAATACAAAGGTCACTGCGGGCGAGGCGGGCGGCATCACGCAGCACATCGGCGCGTACACGGTAAATCTGCACGATAAGCAGATAACCTTCCTCGATACTCCGGGCCACGAGGCGTTTACGGCCATGCGTGCGCGCGGTGCGCAGGCAACGGATATAGCGGTGCTGGTAGTCGCGGCAGACGACGGCGTAATGCCTCAGACCGTCGAGGCCATAAATCACGCCAAGGCCGCGGGCGTACAGACGATAGTTGCGATAAACAAGATCGACAAGCCCACTGCTGATCCGGACAGGATACGCCAGGACCTCACCAAGTACGACCTGCTCTGCGAGGAATGGGGCGGCGATACCATCATGGTGCCTGTGTCCGCGAAGACCGGCGAAGGCATAGACCAGCTGCTCGAAATGATACTGCTGGTGGCCGAGGTGCAGGATTATAAAGCCAATCCCGACCGTAAGGCGCGCGGCATTATCATAGAAGCGCGGCTCGACAAGGGGCGCGGCCCTGTAGCCACAGTGCTTATAAAGAACGGCACGCTGAACGTGGGCGATACTATAGTGGCGGGCACGGCATACGGCCGTGTGCGCGCGATGGTAAACGACAAGGGCGAGCGCGTAAAATCAGCTGGCCCCAGCGATCCGGTAGAGGTGATCGGCTTTAACGACGTGCCTGAAGCCGGCGACATCATATCCGCTGTGGACGACGACAGCCTCAGCCGCAAGGTCGCCGAGGAACGCAAGGACAAGGCGCGCGCCGCGCTTATAAAGGCTCAGACCAAGGCGACGCTGGACGACCTGTTCAGCCAGATATCCGAGGGTCAGATAAAAGAGCTGAACCTCATTATCAAGGCAGACGTACAGGGCAGCGTGGAAGCGGTCACGCAGTCGCTCGAAAAGCTCTCGAACGACGAAGTGAAGGTAAAGTGCATACACGGCGGCGTAGGCGCGATAACCGAAACGGACGTTATGCTCGCGAGCGCTTCAAACGCGATCATAATCGGCTTCAACGTGCGGCACGACAAGAGCGTCAGCGATATCGCCGAAAAAGAAAAAGTCGATATCCGCCTGTACCGTATCATATATAACGCGATAGAGGACGTCGAGGCCGCGATGAAGGGTATGCTTGCTCCCAAGTTCAAGGAGACTGTACTGGGAAGCTGCACCGTAAGGCAGACGTTCAAGGTGTCCGGCGTGGGCACGGTTGCGGGCTGCTACGTGAACGACGGAAAGATACAGCGCAACGCCCAGATAAGGCTTCTGCGCGACAACGTGGTGATCCACGAGGGCAAGATAGATTCGCTCAAGCGATTCAAGGACGACGCGCGCGAGGTTGCGGCGGGCTATGAATGCGGTATCGGAATAGAAAACTACAACGACGTCAAGGTCGACGACCGCATGGAATGCTTCATCATGGAAGAAATCGCGCGATAATTCAAGCCGGCGTCAAAAACGCCGGCTTTCAAGCTTTAAGGAGAAAATATGGCTTTTGACAGAACAGACAGGATAAGCGAAGAAGTAAAGCACGCGCTGGACAGGATCATCCGCGGCAGCGTGAAGGACCCGCGCGTTAAAGGCACATGGTCGGTGACCCGCGCGGAGGTCACAAGAGATTTAAGATATTGCAAAGTCCGTATATCGGTGCTGGAGAGCGAATACAGGCCGGAGCTTATGAAAGCGCTTAAAAACGCAGCCGGCTTCATTCGCCGTGAGCTCGGGCGCGAGGTCGATCTGCGCTATACTCCGGAGCTGATATTTGAAGAAGACAAAAACATGGAATACGCGCAGCATATAGGCGAAATATTGGCGCAGGAAGAAAAGCGCAAACCGTCTGACGATACGGAGGAATAAATGAGAGTTCATTCGCTTGACGATATAACGGCATGGCTGCGGGACAAAAACGATATAGCTGTCATTACGCATAAAAACCCCGACGGAGACGCATACGGCAGCGCGCTTGCCTTAGTGATAGCGCTGCGCATGCTCGGAAAACGCGCCTTTCCGGTGTGTGACGACGAGGTCGAGCCTAAGTTCCGCTTCCTGCCGGGCTGGGAGGAATTCACAAACGAGCAAAAGGGGCTCCCGTTTACCCCGGCGTACGCTTTCGGCGTGGACGTAGCCGACGCAGGCAGGATGGGCAGAAGCGAAGAGCTGTTCAATAAATGCGCCGATACCGCTGTGATCGACCATCACGGCACGAATGAAGGCTTTGCTGCCTGCACATACGTCGAGCCGGAGGCCGCCGCCGCAGGGCAGATTATCCTCGATCTCATACATAAACTCGGCCTTACGCTCACTTTGCCGCTTGCGGAGTGCTTGTATACCGCGATTTCGACCGACAGCGGCAATTTTTCGTTTAAGGATACGTCTGCGGCCAGCTTCAGGGCTGCGGCGGAATGCATGGAAGCGGGCATAGACATAGAAATGCTGACGCGCAGACTCTACCGTTCAAGGACGCTTGCGGCTACAAGGCTGCTCGGCGCTGCGCTTGACAGCTTCCGCGTATCGAAGTGCGGCAAAGCGGCGGGCGTCATGCTTACGGACGAAATGTTCGATGCAAGCGGCGCGCTGCGTCCGGAAGCGCACAGCATCGTGAACTACATGAACGAGATTCAGGGCGTGTACGTAGGGATGCTTGCGGAGCAGCGCGGCAGCGATATAAAAATCTCTTTCAGAGGCGCAAACGATACAGACGTATCCGTGCTGGCGAAAAGGTTTAACGGCGGCGGTCACTTTGCCGCAGCCGGAGGCACGGTTTATAACGCTAAACTCGAAGGCGAATTCGAAAATATACTGCGTGCCTGCGCCGAATACGTAGGCGACACTCTATGAACGGCTTTTTAAACCTGTTAAAGCCGCCCGGAATGACTTCCTTCGACGCGGTCTCCGCAGTCAGACGTCTGCTGCCGCGAAAGACTCCCGTAGGGCACGGCGGGACGCTTGACCCGGACGCGGCGGGAGTGCTTCCTGTATGTATAGGAAAGGCGACGCGCCTGTTCGACTATATCGTCGACAAACAGAAAACATATATAGCGGAGCTGTGCCCCGGCATAACTACGGATACGTACGATTCGTCAGGGCGCGTGACGAATGTATCTAAAGCCAGGCTGGACCCGCGTCTGCTCGAAGCTGCGCTTGCAAACTTTACGGGTGAAATATCCCAGCTTCCGCCCGTGTACAGCGCGCTTAAATTCGGCGGCGAGGCGCTGTATAAAAAGGCGCGCCGCGGGGAGGACGTAAAGCTTGCTCCGCGCAGCGTTTACGTCGAAGCCATAAGCATAAGAGCACAGGAGCCGGACGGGCGCTTTTTGCTTGAAATACGCTGCGGCAAGGGTACGTATATCCGTTCGCTTGTGCACGATATAGGCGCTTATCTCGGCTGCGGAGCTCATATGTCTTTCCTGCTGCGCACGCGCAGCGGAGAATTCGCCATAGAAAACGCATTTACGCTTGACGAATTGAAGACGTCTGATGATATAGAAAATGCGCTCGTCCCAATGGATATGCCGCTTAAAAGATACTGCGCGGCGTATTATAGCAAGGAACTGCGCACGAGCATCATAAACGGCCAGACCCTGCGTCCCGAACACATCGACCTTCCGGATACAGCTGCGCCCCAGTACGTGCGCATATATGCGGGCAGCGAGTTCGCAGGTATGGGAGAGCTCGGCGCGGACGGCACGGTAAAAATAAAAGCGATGCTGCTTGAAAGGCAAATATGAGTATCAGTATCTGCACCGGCAGACGCGGCGTCCTTCCGGACGCGCTTGCAAAGGAAGCCTCAAGGATTACCAAAGTCGACGAAAACCAGACTGTTTTCGTCATAGTGCCGAATCAGCTTACGCTCGATACGGAAATTCTTCTGTTCGACGCACTCGGCATTAAGGGCTCGTTCAGCCTGAATATCGTTTCACCGCGAAGATTTTGCGAATATGTTTTCGAGGAATGCGGTCATCCATCCGGCAAGCCGATAGACGAGCAGGGACGCGCCATGCTGATGGGTTATCTGCTCAGAAAGCACGCAAAGCAGCTTACCCGCTTTGCGTCTGCAAGCAGACGCACCGGGTTTGAACAGAAGCTCGTCAACGAGATCGCACGCATCAAGCAGGCGGGCATCAGGCCGGACGATCTGCAATACATAGCTGACAAGCAAACCGACGGATCGTTAAAGGGAAAGCTGCTCGATCTGTCCGTTCTGTACAGAGCATACGAAGATAAGCTCGCCGGCTTGCTGCAGGACGGCGAAGACGCAATAGAAGCGGCAATTTCGCTCATGCAGACATCAGCTGCGCTCAAAAACGCATGCATACTCATATATGGCTTCGATATCACGACAGCGCAGATCAATAGACTCATAGCGGGCACGGCGTCTGTGTGCAGGGACGTAACGGTTTACCTTCCTTTGCCGGACGAGGAGCGCAGGGACGTTTCGATATATTTGCCGATGGAGCGCTCGCTCGAACGCCTTATTGAATTGCTTACGGATAAGCATATACCTTTTACACGCGTGAAGCTGCCCGACGCGGATATTAAAACGCCGCTTAAAAGACTTACGAGCGAGCTATACTGCATGCCGCGCCGGGCTTGCGAATACCCGGAAGGCGCACTTAAGCTTGCCGCGCTTAAAAACCCTTATGAGGAAGCCGAATACACAGCCGCCGGCATACGCGAGCTGGTAAGAGAGCGCTCGTGGCATTATTCTGACATCTGCGTGGTGACGGACAGTCCCGAAACGTATCTGGACGTTATCGACCGCGCGTTTGCGGAATTTGAGATACCGTATTTTACCCAGGAAATACGAAACGCCGCGTCTCAGCCTCTGTGCGCGTTTATAATCGATACCCTTACGCTTATCAGCGGCAGAGCCAGAAGCTGCCTTTCGCTGTGCGAAACAGGCTTTACTGCGCTTGACGAAACCGAGACCGAAACGCTTATGAGCTACTGCACGCGCATGAAGCTGCGCCCCGGCGCACTGCTCAGGCCGTTTACACGCGGCACTGCGGAAATGCTCGCGACAAACGAACCGCTGCGCGAAAAGCTCGCTGCGCCTGTAAACGAACTAAAAAGCGCGCTGCGCGAAGCCAAAACGCTTAAGGAGCAGCTGTGCGCGCTGTACGATTATCTTGTAGAGCTGGACTGCTTTACAAAATGCGCCTTAAGACGCAGAGCGCTGATCGCGTCCGGAGAAAGCCTGCTCGCCGCCGACGACGCAAGGGTCGTAAACATGCTTATGAGTGTCTTCGAGCAGATGATCGAGCTTTTCGGCGACTCTCCGCTGAGCGCCGTCATGCTTTCTGATCTTATAAAGCGCGCGATGAACGCTGCGATAATGAAGCTGCTGCCGCAGTCGCCGGATTCTGTAAATATCTGTTCGCCTCAGCGTCTGGGCACGCGACCGGTCAAGGCTATGTTCATGCTGCACTGTGTCGCTTCCGACGACAGCGCAGAGGGTGGCGTGCTGGACAGCGAAGAGATAAACCTCCTTTCGGATATAAGCGGCAGATATCTTGCGCCGGACAGAATCGCGCTTGCACGCACCAAGCGCATGTATGCAAAGGACGCGCTGGGGCTGGCGGAAGAATATGTCAGCGTATCTTATCCTATCAGCGATACGGACGGCAGCGCATTCGAACATGGCAGCATAATCAGCGAGATCAGGCGTTTGCTGCCCCAAAACGGAAATGAAGACGAGCATGACGCGGCAGATGAAATGGACAGACTGCGCTTTACTGCGCAAAAAAGCGCGCTTAACAGCATCATGCCGTACATAAGCGCGGGCAAATCAGACGCATACAGCATAACCGCGCTCAAGCTGCTCGAAGCATCCGGAGAAGCGGCTGTGCTGCGCCGCGCGGCTAAATTCAGGGCGCTCAGCGAGCCTATAGACATATTGCTGGCAAGGTCGCTTTACAAAAGACGCGCGAGCATTTCTCGCCTTGAGGAATATGCGCTGTGCCCGTTCAGACACTTTGTGCATTACGGATTAAAGCCTCAAAGCGACGAGCCGTTTGAAGTAAATCCGCAGAACCGCGGTCAGTTCCTGCACGAATGCGCAGAAAGGTTCACAAAAACAGTAAGCGGCATACAGCCAGACGCCGAAGAATACCGCGCGCGCATGAACGAAGTGGTGGACGAGGTACTGCAGGGAGAACTGAGCCCGTACATTAAGGACGGAAATTCAGCCCAGATGGAAGTCGCTTCCTTAAGACGCATTGCCTCCCGCGCAGCTGAAATGCTGTATAAGCAGCTCAAAAAGGGCATATTCGCGCCGATTGAGCTCGAGGTGGATTTCGGCAAGGAGGGCAGACAGTTCATAAACCTTCCGGACGGCACTGCGGTACCGCTCGACGGACGCATCGACCGCGTGGACGGCGGTATATTCGAGGGAGAAAAGTACACGTTCGTAGTGGATTATAAAAGCGGCTCAAAGCAGCTGGACGCTTCGGAAATCTATGCCGGACTGGAATTGCAGCTGCTGGTATATCTTGCGGCCAGCTGCAGAAAGCATTCTGCGCTGTGTGCCGGCATATACTATTTTCATATCGCGGACAAGCCGGTTGCAAGCGAAGAGCGCGAAACGGCAGCGATAGAAAAGGAGCGCGTAAAGTCGACAAAGTTAAAAGGCATTTCGCTTGCGGACGAACGCGTATTGAACGCGATAGCGGACGACGTGAGCTCTGTTATAGACGTAAGCTTCACGCAGGGCGGTATCTCCAAAAAAGCGAATGTCGCTACGCAGGAGGAGTTCAGACTGCTGATGAACCACGTAATGTCTAAATGCGCCGAGTTTACTCGCAGGATATATGCGGGGGATACCGCTGTAAGGCCGATAAAAACCAGATCAGGCGACGCCTGCAGATACTGCAGGTATTCCGCGATCTGCATGAAGGACAAGCATCTCGGTCCGTCAAAGCGCAGGCTCGAAAAGCTTAAATTCACTGCGCTCAAGGAAAAGCTGCTCAACGAACAAAAAGATTTAAAAGTTCTATTGTAAAACACGCGGAATTATGATAGAATAAGCAAAAAACGGAGGTACGATTATGCTTAAGAGATTGTTTGCATCTCTGCTTGCTGTGGCGATCCTGCTCTGCGCCTGCGCGCTGTCTGAAAACACGGCAGCATATGACGACAGGCTGACTGTGGTAGCGGCAATCGGCGATGAAAGCCGTTTCGTATACGTAGTCGAGCAGGCGCTGTTTGAGAAGGGCTATCTGCTGGAAACAGAGGTGGACGGCTTCTTTGACGAGTATACCGAGATGGCGGTAATGAACTTTCAGGCCTATAAGGGCTATGAGGTCGACGGTCTGCTGACCAAGGTGCAGTTCTATTGGCTTTCCCGTACGTATTATATGGACTGGTTCGATTCGTCCTACATCGTATATATTACGGAAAACGGCAATCGCTATCACACTTGGGACTGCTCGAAAATCGCGAAAAGCTACAGCGTGATGCCTATCAGCACGAACGTGGCGCTTGACAACGGTTACCTGCCGTGCAGGATATGCAATCCTTGGTTCTATTGACATACCAGAAACAGACCCTCGTGCCTGCCGGCACGAGGGTTTAGTATGCCTTTTACACTCATTGTCTTGACAAGTCGGGTATTTACGTTACAATAATATGTTGGCTGAGAATGTATGCGGGAGCTGAGCACGATTAAACTCTCATGTATTTTACGCGTTATAGCGCTGAGTTTTCTCCTGAGCGTGCTTTTCGTGTGTACGTATGCGGACACTGAGTTTGAAGCGGTGCTTAGCAAGGATGAATTCTTTGAACCGAGTTCGACAGGCGTCGTAATAAGCATTACGAACGATACCGCATCGGAAATAGTTCTGCTCTCGCTTGAGCTGCCGCCAAAGCGCAGAATAGAGATAAATGAAACTCTTTCCGCAGGCAGAACGCGCTCGTTCGATACGAGCATCGAGATCAGCGCCGACGCGCTGGCCCTGGGACATACCGCCGTAACGCTCAGGTATGTTTCTGAAGGCAGAGAGCTCGTCAAGCAGTGTCTGTGCCCGGTCAAGAAACTGAATACGGGCGTGTCGGCAAGGCTCATCTGCGCGCTTCCTGCGCGAGCAGTGACGCAGGACGAAAGAATCAGAGTGGAATACATACTGATAAACACCGGCGACGCTTCGATACAGAACGCTATGATAACCTGCGCGGACGGACAGCAGTTCGGGGGACTGTATGTGCGCGCGGGGGACTGGGTCAAAGCGGAACGCTTCGTAACCTGTGCTCAGGCGCTTGACGGCGCAGTGCTAAAGGCGAGTGCGGTCTGCGAAAGCGCATATTCCGGACAAAGCGTCACGGTAAAGGCCGAAATGAACGAGCTTGCGATAGCGGACGAAAACATAAGGATATATACGGCCTTCGAAAAAAACGTAAGCGCAGGCAGCAGGGCAAGGCTGACGGTAAACATAGAAAACTCCGGGAACACTGCATACAGCAACCTGTATTTGAGCTTAAACGGCAACAGAGCGAGCGGAGCGCCCTCTTCCGTAGAGCGCGGCGGCTTTATCAGCATAAACGCTCAGACAGGACCCTTGTTCGAGGATACCGAGTTCATACTGAAGCTGCAGGGAATAAGCGAGACGGGCGATACGACAGTTTATCAGGCTGAACCGTTTACGGTAAACGTGGCTAAAGAGAAGGCTGAAGACGTACGCTTCGCAGCGGGTGCGGATCCGCGCGGCGTACTGCTGGAGCTTAATAACGCAGACGCGGAAATCTCGGACGTACGCTTTTACGCAAGCGACGGCACGCTCATACGGCGGCTTCCCGGCGTGCAGCCAAATATGACGCTTTCGGTCCTCTACGAAACGGATATTTACGAGGACGGAGAAACGCTCGGCTTTTACGCGCTGTACTTGGATTCAGACGGCTTGGAGCACAAGCTTGAAAGCGGGGACGGGCGTTATGAAGCGAACGCAGATGCGCGCCAAAGACGGCTGATTGCGGAGCTTGTGGACGCCGTCATAGAGGCTGATAAGCTGCCGCTTTATATAATCTGCTTGTCCGGCGTGTTATTTGCGGTGCTGCTCACTGTGCTTATCGTAAAGAGCAAAAGATATAACGCATACGGAAAAGCACAAACCGGCGATGGAGAGAAACGCTGATGTTCAACGGCTTTACGGATAAAACCTTCGAGTTTTTCATGGCTCTGCGCTTCAACAACAACCGTGAGTTTTTTTACGATAATCACGATTGGTATATGGAAAGCGTGAGGCGTCCGCTTATAGCATTGGCTGCGGAGCTCGGCGACGAGATCAAAAATACGGACGAAAACCTCGAACTTAGGCCGGAAAGAAACGTATCGCGCATTAACCGCGACCTGCGCTTTTCAAGGGATAAATCGCCGTATCGCGATTGGATGTGGATAAGCTTTTACGATAGCGCCGACCGTTACGGAAGTATTGGCTTTTATGCGGATATAAGCGCCGAGCACGTCGGCTGGGGCGTGGGCATATATGACGAGAACCGCGCGCTCATGGACGCGCACAGAAAGCGGCTGTCAGGTCATGCTCCCGAGTTTATATCGCTTATAGACGGGCTTGGGTCAGATTTCGGCGTGAATCTGTCTTCGCGTAAGCGAATGCAGATACCTGAGGCTCTGCCTGAGAAGGTAAAAAAGTGGTATCCGCTGCGTTCGTTTGATATTTCAAACGCCACTCGCGACATAAAGCTTATGACCAGCCCGGAATTAGCCGACGTCATAAAGCGCGACTACGCGCGTCTGAGCGCGGTTTACAAGTGGTTTGCGGCACGAAAGGCCGAGATCATATAGTTTTAAATCCCGAAAGGGTTCCGGCGGACGGATAAGCGATACTATTCGCATTCCGTCCTTCCGCCCGTAAAGGCAGCGGGAGAGGCATCTCCTGCGCAGGAAACCGGATTTCATGCGTCCGAAAGGAGAATTCATGGTTACTGACCGAACGAGCTTCATCAGGGGCTCAGTCATCCGCGTTGACGAGAAACTGCTCACCGACGATCTATGCAGAAGGCTCGGCTACAGCTATGCGCTGTGGCTGGCGCACAGAAACGAAACGACGCCCGATCTGATCTCCGTATCCGTAGGATACGACGCGCGCCCGTCGTCGAGACGGATAGCAGGCGCGTTTACGGAAGGGCTTACAGCTGCCGACAGCGACGTATACGACTGCGGATTAGCGACGACGCCCGCCGTACAGATGAGCATGTCGCTTGCAAATGTAAAGGCGAGCGGCGCGGTTATGGTTACCGCGAGCACGGCAGGAGAGCACATGAACGGCTTTAAGCTGTTTACGCCGGAGGGTGCTCTAACCGCCGAAGAGACCGAAGACATATTTGAAAGAGCTAAAACAGTGCGCGTGCCCCGCAGGCTCGTAAAAGAGCTGGATCTGATCGGAGAATACAAACAGCATCTTGCGGCGCATGTACGGGAGTTCATGAACGAGGACGTCGCGATGCCGCTGCTGGGACTGCATGTCGTGGTCGACGCCTCAAACGGCTGCGCAGGCTTCTACGAGGACCTGCTCAGAACTCTGGGAGTCGATACAAGCGGAAGCATCAATCTTGAGCCTACCGGAGATTTCTCGGCTCATTCACCAAATCCGGAAAACCCGGCGGCGCTTCAGGGACTGTGCGAAGCAGTGACGAACGTAAAGGCTGATCTCGGCGTGCTGTTCGATGCGGACGGAGACAGAGTCGCGATCGTAGACGAAAACGGCAAGGTAATCAATCGAAACCGCCTTATAGCGCTTATCGCCGCGATACTGCTCGAGGACGAAAAGAATTTGACCTTCGTTACCGACTCGGTCACTTCGTCAGGCCTGTCCCGTTTTATCACCGAATGGGGCGGAGTGCATTACCGCTACAGGCGCGGTTACAGAAATGTGATCGACGAGGCGAAGCGCTTAAGCGAGGAAGGCATAAACGTGCCGGTGGCGATGGAAACGAGCGGTCACGCGGCGCTTAAGGAAAACTATTTTATAGACGACGGGGTCTACCTTGCAACCAAGGTAATCTGCGAGGCGAAGTGGAGGAAGCGCGACGGACTGTCGCTGTCGTCCCTGATAGACGAACTGCAGGAACCGGCCGAAAGCCTGGAGGTAAGACTGCCGATAATTCAGGAGGATTACAAGACTGCGGCGGGCTATGTGATAGAAGCTGTGCTTTCGCAGACGCTCACGAATCCGGAATGGCATCTCGCGCCTGACAATCGCGAGGGCGTAAGAGTGATGTTCTCACTAAACGGCGGCGTTGACAACGCATGGTTCATGCTCAGACTTTCCGTTCACGACCCGGTCATCGCAGTGAACGCCGAAAGCGAGCAGACGGGCGGACTTAAATACATTATCGATCAATTATACGCAGTGCTTGAAAAGGACAACGAAGAGCTCGACCTGACACCGTTAAAAGAAAAAATCGATACGATAAATAAAGAACAGGAGTGAAACACATGAACGAGACCAAGGTTGTAAACGCAATACGCATACTGTCCGCTGAAGCGGTACAGAAAGCCAAGAGCGGACATCCGGGCATGCCTATGGGCGCTGCTGCGATGGCGTACGCGGTTTGGGGACGCGAGATGAAGCACAATCCTGCCGACGATAAATGGCCGGACAGAGACCGCTTCGTGCTCTCCTCGGGACACGGCTCGATGCTGCTGTACAGTCTGTTGCATCTGTTCGGATACGGACTCACGATCGAGGACCTTAAGCAGTTCCGTCAATACGGCTCGCTTACGCCGGGCCATCCCGAATACGGCCATACGCGCGGCGTCGAAACCAGCACCGGTCCTCTGGGCATGGGCATATCCAACGCGGTCGGCATGGCGCTGGCGGAGAGCTTCCTTGCCGAAAAATTCAACCGTAAGGGCTATCCCGTCGTGGATCACTATACATACGTTATACTCGGCGACGGCTGCATGATGGAGGGCTTGTCCCACGAGGCGTGCTCTCTCGCAGGCACTCTTAAGCTGAACAAGCTGATCGCGCTGTACGACGACAACGAAATCTCTATCGAAGGCAATACCGATATCGCTTTCCGCGAGGACGTTCCCGCCCGCTTCCGCGCCTATGGCTGGAACGTAATAGACGTTGCCGACGCAAACGAGTTTGAAAACGTGGATGCAGCGATCAAGCTGGCCAAGATAAGCGACAAGCCGAATCTTATCGTATGCCATACCCAGATAGGCTACGGCTCTCCCAAGCAGGGTATGGCTTCCGCGCACGGCGAGCCTTTGGGCGAGGACAACATCGTCGCGCTCAAGAAAACGCTTAAGTGGATCGACCGTGAGCCGATGAGCTTCGCCGTGCCTGACGAGGTGTACAAAATCACTGCGAAAACCGCCGAAAAAGGCGCGAAGGCCGAGGAAGAATGGAATAAGCTGTTTGAGGCGTGGAGCGCCAAGTATCCCGAGCTCCGCAAGGAATGGGACGTCTGGCACAGCGAAGAGCTGCCCGTGGATCTGCTGAACGACGAAGAATACTGGGCGTTCGAGGGCAAAGCCGCCACGCGCAATTCGAGCGGCACCTGCGTAAACCGTCTTGCTGCGCGCATACCCAACCTTATCGGCGGCAGCGGCGACCTTGCGCCTTCAAACAAGACCTACATGAAAGGCATGGGCGACTTCAGCGCTGAAGACCGTACCGGCCGCAACCTGCATTTCGGCGTACGCGAGCATGCGATGGCGTGCATCTGCGCCGGCATGAAGCTGCACGGCGGTCTGCGCCCGTACTGCGGCACGTTCTTCGTGTTCTCGGATTACATGAAAAACGCAATGCGCGTCGCAGCCATTATGAAGCTGCCCGTCACATATGTGCTGACGCACGACTCTATCGGCGTAGGCGAGGATGGCCCCACGCATCAGCCGGTAGAGCAGCTTGCGGGTCTGCGCGCGATACCCGGACTCGTTGTGTTCCGTCCCTGCGACAGCAAAGAGGTCGCGGCCGGCTGGTACGCCGCGCTTACGCAGAAGCGTCCGGTAGCGCTGATCCTCTCGCGTCAGGACTGCGCGCTCAACGAAAAGAGCGGCCCCGATGCGCTTAAAGGCGGCTACATAATTTCCGACAGCAAAAAGAAAAATCCGGACTGCATACTGCTGGCATCCGGCAGCGAGGTCGAGGTATGCGTAGGCGCTCAGGCTTTGCTTAAGGACGAAGGAATCGACGCGCGAGTGGTTTCGATGCCCAGCTTCGAGCTGTTCGACGAGCAGAGCGAGGAATACAAGCAGAGCGTGCTGCCGAATAAAGTGCGCGCGCGTGTGGCGGTCGAAGCCGGCGCAACGCTGGGCTGGCACAAGTACGTCGGTCTGGACGGAGAAGTGCTGGGCATAGATCGTTTCGGCCAGAGTGCGCCGTATAAGTTCCTGTTCAAGGAATACGGCTTTACTGCCGAAAACGTCGCTGCGCTTGCCAAGAAAACTCTGAAGAAGTAGAATCAGATTAAACCAAGCTAATGCGCAGGCGCAAAAACCAAGGGAAGCTTGGATGAAGCGCAATCCCTGCAAGCTTGATCTTAAGGGGCGGCTTTGCCGCCCCGAGGATCGATTTTTGCGGAATAGAGCTTGCGATGCGTACGCAAAACAATTTCCATTCGGTTTTTGCACACGGAAATCTCCGCAGAGATTTCTGCAAAAATGTTTTCTGCCGCACGACTGCGTTCAGATTTGCGTTTTGGTAAAATACGCTCAATGGTTGAAATGAATCGCCGATTTATTTCAATCGTGAGCTGCACATAGCCGGGTTAACTGGAGGCAAACCTTGATTTACATGGACAACGCTGCGACCACACGTGTAAAAGCTGAGGTTTTGCAGGCGATGCTGCCGTTTTTCTGCGAGGATTACGGTAATCCTTCAAGCGTACACGCGCCCGGCAGGGCAGCGCGTAAAGCGTGTGAAGCCGCGCGCAGACAAGCGGCGTCGTATTTAGGCGCTGAAGCGCGTGAGATATACTTTACCTCCTGCGGCTCTGAAAGCGATACCTGGGCGGTGCTTGGCAGCGCGTACGCTCCGGGAAATACAAGGCGCACTCTGGTGACTACGCAGATAGAGCATAAAGCAGTTTTAAACGCTGCGAAGAATCTGGAACGTAACGGTTTATGTGTCAGATACGTGCCTGTCGACGCGCAGGGCATGGTCGACATGAGCGCGCTTGAAAACGCGGTCGATAAAGACACTTTCCTCGTTTCCGTCATGGCGGCCAACAACGAAACCGGCGGCATACAGGACATAGCGCGCGCCGCACAGATCGCGCATGACGCAGGAGCGCTGTTTCATACAGACGCGGTTCAGGCGGCGCATAGCTGCCGCGGGATTTTAAGCACACAAAGCATCGATATGCTCACGCTGAGCGCGCACAAGCTGCACGGCCCGAAGGGCTGCGGAATCCTATATATAAAAGAAGGCGTCGAGCTCGGTTCGACTGTGTTCGGCGGTTCTCAGGAAAGGGGCCGCCGCGGAGGCACGGAAAATCTGCCGTCCATCGTCGGCGCAGGCAAGGCGCTCGAACTGCTTAGTACAGACGGCAAAAGCGAATACGTCGCAGCTTTGCGCGCAAGACTTGAAAACGGAATACTCGGCAATATTCCGGGAACGCACATAAACGGACAGCCGGACGCGCGCGTTCCGGGAATAAGCAATATAACCTTTGACGGCGTGGACGGAGAAGCGCTGCTGCTGAATCTCGACCTTAAGCATATTTGCGTGTCGGCGGGCTCGGCGTGCACGAGCGGTTCAGTCGATCCTTCCCATGTATTGATCGCTATGGGCAAAACCCGTGAGCAGGCGCAGTCTTCAGTGCGCTTTTCGCTAAGCGACGAAAACACAGCGCAAGAGGTCGATACGGTTATCGAAACGCTTATTGAAATTACACACAGGCTCAGAAAAATGAGCAATTCATACGGGAGATAGGGCTATTATGAACGAATTCCTTAAGGTGTCGGACGAGGTCAGGACCGCAATACAGGAGGGAAAGCCTGTAGTCGCGCTTGAAAGCACGATCATTTCGCACGGGATGCCGTATCCGAAAAACGTGGAAACCGCGCTTAACGTGGAAAGGATCGTGCGCAAAAACGGCGCCGTGCCGGCCACGGTATGCATACTCGGCGGCAAGCTGACCGTAGGCGCGAGTGCAGACGAGATCGAATACCTCGGCAAAACCGGGCTGAAGGTAACCAAAGCGTCGAGGCGTGATCTGCCCGTGCTTATTTCAAAGGGCATGGACGGCGCGACCACCGTGGCAACCACTATGATAGGCGCGCATTTGGTGGGGATAAAGGTGTTCGCGACTGGAGGCGTAGGCGGAGTGCACAGGGGTGCGGAGGTCACGATGGATATTTCCGCAGATCTCGAGGAGCTTGCACATACGAGCGTCATGGTTGTGTGCGCAGGCTGCAAGTCCATTCTGGACCTTAAGCTTACGCTGGAATACCTTGAAACTAAGGGCGTTTCCGTAATCGGCTACGGCACTGAGGAGCTGCCTGCTTTCTATACCGATAAAAGCGGCCTGAAGGTGGATTACAGACTCGACACTCCCAAAGAGGTGGCGGATGCGTTCAACTGCAAATTGGCGTTAGGGCTTGACGGCGGTATGCTGGTAGCGAACCCCATACCAAAGGAATACGCGATGGATCCGGACGAGATAAACAAAACCATAGACGCCGCCGTGGCGGAAGCGAATACGCTAGGAATAAAGGGCAAGGCGATAACGCCGTTCCTGCTTGACAGGATACAGCGCCTGACCGGCGGACGCAGTCTTGAAAGCAATATAAGACTTGTATACAACAACGCAGCGCTCGCCGCGCGTATAAGCTGCGAACTGTGAGGCCGATATGAAGCAGAGGATCATTTCCGCGCTGATTTTTATCGCAATAATGCTCACGATGGTGCTGCTTTGCGATGAAACGAGACTGCTGTTTTTCATTATCTGCACTCTGCTGTCCTGCCGCGAAATGAAAAACGCGTTCAGGAATACCGGACACAACGTCATGATCTGGTACGTATACGTAACCGGCGTCGTTTGCTCGGCTCTCATCTACATAGGCGACGGCAAGGAGGGCTGGGCGTTTCCGGTATTTATGATAATGCTTGTGTGCGTGTTCGGTGAGATGATCCTTGCAAACAGGCATACAGTGAGGGACGTGCTTGCGACCTTGTGCGTGTGCGCGTATCCGATGTCGCCGCTTATGCTGGTCGTGTATGTCGCGTCGAACCAGTACCTTTGGGCAGCGGTCATGCTGAACAGCATATTGCCCGCAGTAGTGTGCGATACATTTGCGCTGTTGGGCGGAAAGCTGTTCGGCAAGCACAAGCTTTCGCCGCATATCAGCCCTAAAAAGACAGTCGAAGGTCTTGTGTGCGGCCTGATTATGGGTACTGTATCGGGTCTTCTGGTGCACGTCATACTGAAGCCCTTCGGCAGGAACGTGCTGCCGATATGGGCAGAGGTCACAGCCGCCCTGTTCGCTTCGCTTGCGGGTGCGCTGGGAGATCTTGCCGCATCCTCGATAAAGCGTGAATGCGGCATTAAGGACTATTCCAATCTTATTCCGGGGCACGGCGGCATGCTCGACCGCATAGACAGCGAGCTGTTCGCGATACCGACCGTATATATGATTTACGCGATCGTGCAGGAATTTACGAAGATTTGACTTGCGTTTCATGCGCTAAAACAGTATAATAGATAAGTGATATCGGGCGCTCCGCTGGCGAAAAATAACCGTTGATGAACGCCCTTGTGAGGAAAGGAGGATATCGCATATGAATGAGATTATCCGTTCCATTGAGGAAGCGCAGCTTCGCAAGGACACCCCTGCATTCCATATCGGCGACACCGTAAAGGTGCAGGTCAAGGTTGTCGAAGGTACGCGTGAGCGTCTGCAGGCTTTCGAAGGAGTTGTAATCGCAAGACGTAACGGATCATGCCGTGAAACCTTTACCGTCCGCCGCACTTCTTACGGCGTAGGCGTTGAAAGGACTTTTCCGCTGCATTCTCCGCGCGTTGACAGTATAACCGTTACCCGCAAGGGCAAGGTTCGCCGTGCAAAGCTTTACTATCTGCGTGAGCGCAGCGGCAAAGCGGCAAAGGTCAAGAACGCGTAACAACACCACAGCAAAGACCGCTTACGGCGGTCTTTTGCTTTATATTACAGAAAGCGGTATTATGTCAGAGATAAATTGGTATCCGGGTCATATGGCGAAGACCCGTCGCGCGCTGGAAACACAGCTGCGGCTCGTCGACGCGGTTATAGAGCTTGCGGACGCACGCGCGCCGCATTCCACAAGAAATCCTGTTTTGAACGCGATGACGCGCGGCAAAGCGCATATACTCGTGTTAAACAAATCCGACCTTGCGGAGCAAACATTCACCGCCGCATGGCTAAGGCATTTTGAAAACAAGGGTATTTGCGCGTTGCAGTTCAAATCCACAGGCGGGAAGACTGCCGATATACTAAAGGCGATCGGCGCTGCCACAAAAGCGAAGGTCGAACGCCTGAGCGCGCGCGGCGTAAACAAAACAGTGCGGCTTATGGTAGTAGGCATACCGAATGTGGGCAAATCCACATTTATCAACCGCCTTAAGGGTCAGAATATAGCAAAAGCCTCCGACAGACCCGGAGTGACACGCTCGAATCAATGGGTGAAAATCAACCCGTATCTTGAGCTTCTCGATACGCCCGGTATGCTGTGGCCGAAGCTCGACGACGAGCAGGGCGCAAGACGGCTTGCATTTCTCGGGTCGGTTAAGGACGATATCCTTGATACCGAAACGCTTGCGCGGGAGCTTATAAAGGAACTGCTCTTGATAAAACCGGAGGCCGTTACCGAAAGATTCAATCTGCCTTCGGATATATCCGAGGCGCACGAAGACGAGCTGCTGGAGAAATGCTGCATTGGAAGAGGCTGGCTGCTTTCGGGCGGCAGGTACGATACCGCGCGCGCTGCAGCGCTGATACTTGACGAATTCCGCGCAGGCAAGCTTGGACGGATTTCGCTTGAAAGGATATAACATGGCGCGTGAAAGCAGCGTTCAGAAGCTCGAACGCATGACTGTTATCGAAAAGCGATTGACAGAAGAAGCGGGACGTAATATACTTATTGCAGGCATAGACGAGGTGGGGCGCGGACCGTTGGCGGGCCCCGTAGTGACTGCATGCGTATGTCTGCCGCTTTCGGAGCTTATTCCGGGAATTGACGACTCCAAAAAGCTAAGCGAAAAAAAGCGCGAGGAGCTCTATCCGCAGATTATCGAGCGTGCGGCGTACGCAAAAACCGCCTGGATTTGGCAGGACGAAATTGACGAAATAAACATACTGAACGCGACGAAAAAAGCGATGGAGGCATGCGCGTCCGGCTTTGCCGGCGACGTTATCCTGGTAGACGCGGTAAGCGGATTAAAGCTTCCGTGCAGATACGAAAGCATAATAAAGGGAGACGCTAAAAGCTATATGATAGCAGCTGCGTCCATCGTCGCCAAGGTCGAGCGCGACCGTTATATGAAGGAGATGGATGAAAAATATCCTGAGTACGGCTTTGCATCCAACAAGGGCTACGGTACGCAGGAACACATAGAAGCGCTAAAGCGCTCTGGCCCCTGCGAGCTGCACAGGCGCAGCTTCATAAAAAATCTGATATGACGAATACGAAACAGGCAGGCGACGAGGGCGAACGGATGGCCTGCGAGTACATAACAGAACAGGGCATGCGTGTGCTGGCACGCAACTATTTTAGCGGCAAGGAAGAGATAGACATAATTGCGCGCGACGGCTCGGTGACGGTTTTTATCGAGGTCAAGGAACGTACGAGCAGCAAATACGGCATGCCCGCCGAAGCGGTCACGCCGTTCAAGCAGCGTTCCATTATGCGCGCAGCGGTGAATTATTTAAAGAAGAACAAGCTGCTCAACTCAAGCATACGCTTTGACGTTGCGGCGATTTATAAGGGCGAGCTTAAATACATCAAAAACGCTTTTGACGCAACCGGCATGATGAGATAAAAGAGGATCGCATGAAAAAGACGCTTGTTATTATCGCAGCACTGATTATGCTGCTGTATACCGGTTCATTTGCTGAAAATCTGATATACAATCCGGCTTTCGATTTCAAAGACGGCAGCGCTCTGCCGGACGGCTGGCAAACCGATTCATGGGATTCGTTTGCGTCTGATTTTGCCGTAGCGTCAGACGCTGACGGCAACAGCCTGCTTTATATTTGCTCGTATGAAGCAAACGACGCGCGCTGGATACAGGATATAGAGGTCGAGCCGGGCAAAAGCTATCTGCTTTCCTGCCGGGTGCTCGCAAACGGCTGCTCTACGGACGGAAAAGGCGCGAATATCAGCGTCATGAATTCCTCCGCGACCTCGCTTTCTGTGTATGATACAAACGGAAACTGGGAATACCTGGACCTGTACGGAACTGCGGGCAGCGATCAGCATTATATTACGGTCGCGCTGCGGCTGGGCGGTTACAGCGCTACCAGCTCGGGAGAAGTGTGGTTTAAGGACGTCGAGGTCACGCAGCTTTCTGACGATACAAGATATGCGGTGAGCTTCGCTACATATGAGCCCGTGGATTACCGAAGCTTTGAAGCCGATGAAAACGAGACGGAGCTGCCTGAACGCAAAACCGAGGAGTGGACGCTGTATACGTTTATAATGGGTCTTGCGTTCACTGCCGTATATACGGCGGTCAAACGCAGAAACGCCGAGGCCGTCAAGACCGAAAAAAAGCGCAGCGTTACATTTGAAAACATCGCAGCGCTTGCCGTGTTAAACGTACTTGCGCTTGCGGTAAGGCTGTACGTTGCGCGCGAGGTATACGGCTATGCCGTGGATATCAACTGCTTCCTCGGCTGGAGCGAATCCATGGCGAAGCAGGGCTTTAAATTCTACGCGGACACCGGCTTTCACGATTATCCGCCTGTATATATGCTGCTGCTGGGCGGGATAAGCTATATAAGGCAGCTGCTGGGCATAACGCCCTATTCGACTGGACACGTGGTTCTGGTCAAGCTGCTGCCTATAATAAGCGATCTTGTGACTGCGCAGTTCGTCTATGCGTTCAGCCGCAAACGTCTTGGACATACCGGCAGTCTGCTGCTCGCAGCCTTGATACTGTTTAATCCGGCGTACATTATCGATACCTCGGCGTGGGGTCAGGCGGACAGTCTGCTTACGCTTTTGCTGATCATTACCGTGTTTCTGGGCATAAAAGGCAGATGGGAATTCGCTCTGCCGGTTTTTGCAATCGCCATGCTTACCAAGCCGCAGGCGCTTATGTTCGGGCCTGTCGGGCTTGTTATGGTCATCGTCGATTGCGTCAGGAACCGCAAACAGATAAAACGCGCATGCATAGGACTGCTTGCGGCGTTTGCGCTCATCTATTTGATCTGCTTTCCATTCGCGACGAACGTGCGCACATGGATAATCCAGACAGCCGGACTTGACGAGCTCGATTCGACCTACGTATGGCTCATGAACGGTGGTCAGCGCAGCTGGTGGAGAGAGTTTGTCGTTTATCCGTATAAGTGGATAATCGATCTCATGTTCGGTACGGCGGGCTCGTATCCGTATTACGCGCTGAACGCCTGTAACCTGTATACGCTGCTGGGCATGAACAAGCATCTGATGGAGACAGGCTTCTGGAGCGTGTTCTCATATGTGATGCTCGCGCTTGCGTGCGTATATGCCTCGTTCCTGTGCGTCGCGGCCCGCAAGAGAGAGGCCTTGCCGCTTGCCGGAACCGTGCTGATAGCGCTTATATACTCATTTGCGCCAATGATGCACGAAAGGTATCTGTTCCCGGCGATCGGATTAGGCATACTTGCATACAGCGCGCTGCGCGACAGGCGTATACTGCCATACTGCATACTTACCACGCTTACGCAGTTTCTGAATATATACCTCGTGCTCAGATGGGGCACAATATTTGAGTTCAGGGATTACGGCTTCCTGCAGGAAAGCGAGCACGTGCTTAACGCCGCCGTAAGCGCTTTGAATGTTGCGGGGTCGTTGTATATAACGGTGATCGCGTTCGACATACTTGTACTGAAGCACGTTAAGCCGTTCGAATACGAAAGCGCTCAGGCAGCGCTGACAAACAAAAACCGCTGGCTGCGCCGTGATTACAGGCTTAATATTACGCGGCTTGAAGCGCTTGCGGTCACGCTTGTCACGCTTGCGTACGGCGTGCTTGCGTTCACAAATCTCGGAACGACAGCTTCGCCGCAAAACGCGTGGACGAGCAGCGCGTACGGAGAGCAGGTAGTATTTGATCTGGGCGAAGTAAAGACATACCGCTTTACATACTTCTGCGGGATCACAAATACCAAATTCACAGTTGCGCTTTCAAACGACGGCGAGAATTGGACCGAAGAAGCATATGCGGACGTCGAATACGCGAGCATGTATTCATGGCACTGGTTCGTCCCAAAAACCCGCGACGGCTCGGTCATGTACGACTCCGCTTTAGACAGCGAGGTATCGATTGATTACGATATGCCGCAGCTGCGTTATGCGTCAACTATCAGTACTTATCCGCTGCAGACGTCCCGCTATCTGCGTTTGACGTCTCAGGGCAGAGGGCTGATTATAAACGAAGCCGCGTTCATAGATATATATTCAAACAGCCCATACAGTATTACATCCGTATACGGCAGCGCTGAAAACACGGCTTATTCCGCGCTCTGCAACGAACAGGATACCGTCGCGCTTACTCCGAGCTATTATAACGGAATGTATTTTGACGAGATTTATCATGCGCGCACGGCATACGAGCTCCTGCACGGTTATCCGTCCGAGGACATACTCGAATGGAGCCATCCGCATCTGGGCAAGCTGTTTATCGCGTTGGGCATAAAAGCATTCGGCATGACGCCGTTCGGCTGGCGCTTCTCGGGAACGCTGTTCGGCGTGCTCATGCTTCCGCTGTTCTACCTGTTTATAAAGCAGCTTACCGGCAATTCACGGCTTTCGCTGCTGGGCACGCTTTTGCTCGCGCTCGATTCCATGCATTTCACACAGACGCGCATAGCGACGATCGATACCTATCCCGTGTTTTTCATAATCGCGATGTATCTGTTTATGATAAGATACGCCTATATGGCGCCGCGCAGCATAAAGCTTACTCGGAAGCTCGTGCCTTTGGGCTTGTCCGGCATATGCATGGGGCTTGCGTGGGCGAGTAAATGGACGGGCATTTATGCGAGCGCCGGGCTTGCGATAATCCTGTTTATAAGCCTTGGAAAGCGTGTTTATGAGCATATTAAGCTTAAGCGCGCTCAGGACGAAGGCGTATCGTCCGGAAATTTTGTGCGGGAAATAGTGATAACGCTCGCGTTTTGCGTCGTTATGTTCATTCTTGTGCCGCTGCTTATATACTATTTCAGCTATTACTGGCACTTCCGAAGCAATCCGGACGGACTTACCCTGCGGAAGGTCTGGCAGCTGCAGCAGGACATGTACAGTTACCATTCGCGGCTTGTGGATTCGCATTTCTTCAAATCTCCGTGGTACGAATGGCCGCTTATCGTAAAGCCCATGTGGTATTATTCGGCGGATAAAGCGTACGGGCTTAACGGAATGGTATCTTCGATTTCCTGCATGGGCAATCCGGCAGTCTGGTGGATAGGGCTCGTTATGCTCATAATCATGCTGATCATGCTCGTAACGCTCAAGCATCCCGATAAGTCTCTGCTTATCACTGCGATAGGCTTCGCTTCTCAGTTCCTGCCGTGGGTGCTTGTGCCGCGCTCCACATTCATCTATCATTATTTTGCGAGCGTACCGTTTATTATAACCGCGACAGTGATAGTTATAGGCATGCTTGCAAGCCGCGGCAGAGAATACAAAATCGGCGCGTACGCGTTTGCAGGCGCGCTCGTATGTGCTGCGCTCATACTGTTTATAATGTTCTATCCGCTTGAATCTGGCTATCCGTGTACGTATGAGTACGCGCTTAAGCTGCGCTGGTTCGACTGGTATAATTTTGCCCTGCAGTAAGGAGACACAAATGCTCGCGAAGACACTCTGCTACGCGCTAAGCGGTATAGACGGTATATGCGTAACCGTGGAAGCAAATCTGTCCAACGGTTTGCCTGCGTTTGAAATGGTCGGTCTGCCGGATACTTCTGTCAAGGAATCCAGAGAGAGGATAAAGTCCGCGCTCAGAAACGCGGGCTACGAGTTTCCCGGAGACAGGCTTGTCGTAAATCTCGCGCCGGCAGACATCAAAAAAGAAAGCACCTCCTTCGACCTGCCGATCGCGATATCCATACTCGCGTGCTGCAAATTTGTGAACCCTGAGACGATAAGGCACATCGCAATAATGGGCGAGCTTTCGCTCGATGGACTATTAAGACCCATGCGGGGTGCGCTGCCGATCGTGATATCCGCAAGGCAGGATGGCATAAAGACTGTCATACTGCCTAAAGCGAACGCGCAGGAGGTCGCCTGTGTCGACGGCATAACTGTCATACCGGCAGAAAACCTTTGGCAGGTAGTCAGCCATCTGTCCGGCAAAGCTCCGATAAGCCCTGTAGAAACGATCACCTACAGACAGCTTTTAGGCGAAAGAGTATATACGTCAGATTTTAAAAACGTCAAGGGTCAGGAGAGCGCCAAACGCGCGCTCGAAATAGCCGCGGCGGGCGGGCACAACGTGCTGCTCGTAGGGCCGCCCGGCTCCGGCAAAACGCTCATGGCGCGCTGTATGCCCTCGATACTGCCGGATATGACGTTTGAAGAGGCGCTTATCACTACGCGCATACATTCCGTTGCCGGAAGCATACCTGAGGGCGGCTTATTCACTGAAAGGCCGTTTCGCTCGCCGCATCACACTGCGTCTCATGTTTCGCTGATAGGCGGCGGTCTGCACGCCCTGCCCGGCGAAATCAGCAAAGCGCATAACGGCGTGCTGTTTTTGGACGAGCTGCCTGAATACCGCCGGGACGTACTTGAGGCGCTCAGGCAGCCTATGGAGGACGGCTTCGTAACAGTTACGCGCATTCACGCTCAGAGCACATATCCAAGCGAATTTATGCTTATCTGCTCGATGAACCCCTGCCCCTGCGGCAATTATGGCAGCCGCACGAAGCAGTGCCGCTGCACGCCGCTCGACATAAAGCGTTACCTGAGCCGGATTTCCGGGCCGCTGTTGGACAGGATAGATATGCATATCGAGGTCGAATCCATTCCGCCGGAAAGACTGGCCGACGAAAAACCGGGGAAATCGTCCTCCGAAATTCGCAAAGAGGTCGAAGCGGCCAGAGCGCTGCAGCGCGAACGCTATAAGGCGGACGGCATAACCTGCAATGCGCGGCTTAACGCGAACACGTTAAACCGCTACTGCGGTCTGTCTGCACAGGCAAGACAGATTATAAATGCGGCCAGCGAAAAGATGGGGCTGAGCAACCGCGCATACACCAGAGTCCTTAAGGTCGCAAGGACTATAGCTGATCTTGCAAACGAAAAAGACATTTCTCCCGCGCATATCAGCGAAGCGCTGCAGTACCGTATGATAGACGCAAAATACTGGGGCTGAGGTTTTGTGAGCGGCAGGGACGGGATATGTGCGGACGCGGCGTAATTTACTGATGCCCTGACAGTTATATATTGCAGGAGCATCAAAAGCGCTGCCCGCCGATGACCGAGGAAGACTCCAGACAATTGGTCCCGGCAGTGATTTGTGAAATTCATTCACAAGCTCCTGATCGATTAGCCGACGCACCCGAGTTTGGAGGTTTCATGATTCCTGGGGGCTACCACAGGGTCATTCCAGACAGCGTTAATGCCGATTCGGAAAATGTTTTCTTCTATAACAGCGAAATCATAATAGTTTCTGGCAAACGGCATTGACTTAGGATAAAGGAGAATGCTGACATGGACAAAGCAGAGATCACTGCATTGTTTGAAAAAAACATCAGAAAGCTTCGTATCACGCCCGCATGGGATGTACACCTCGAGTTGATCGACGATCCCACCTGGCGAAAGACCGGAGACTTCAAGATCGACTGTGATGACAGAAAAGCGATCCTGATGCTGAACTGCGTAAATCCAACGCAGGAAAACCTTGAGGAAGTCATCGTACACGAGCTTATGCATATCAAAATATATCCGCTGGATCAGGTCACGGAGTCGCTCATTGCAAACTGCTTTAAAGAAGGTACTGCGGCAAGCAGCTTTGCCTATCGGCAATTCTTCACTGCCCTTGAGCAGACAGTAGAGGAATTGACTAAATGCTTCCTGCTCGAATTCGGTGAAAACAAAGAGCTCTCCTATGGCAGGTGCCGTAAAGGCAAATCCTTCAACGAGCTTTATGAAGGCCTGAACAGCATAGACTGATCATTCTTCTAAGTGAAAATTATGAAAAGGGCGAAACTCGTGTGCTTACGGTTATAAGCAATTGAAAATATTTCGGCTTATAGAATCCGTTTTGACGGAATAATATAAAACATAAATCCTGAAATTACCGGCAAATCAGAGCCCTGCCGAGCTTGTTTGGGACTGCGAACAGGACCGGCAAAGACTTAAGCGTGATGCTCTGCGGTCCCCTGGCAGATCAATGTAAAAAGAATAGAAGGAAGTGTGTATATGGAGTTTTTTGACACATTCATTTCCTGCACTGCGGCAGGGAGCGGCAGCCAGAATTGGTTTGAAACAGAAGCGCCCGAACAGGTATACAGATCACGTGTATATTACAGGCTGTCGAGGAGCATAAAGCGCTGCGCGCTGCTGTACAGCAATCTGATCGATTCCACATATTCGGACGGCAGTCACAGCCATGCGAACTATGTGCCGGACGAATGGACGATATATTCTCTGCGGGTGGGCGCGGTGGAATACTGCGGTATGGAGGAAGCCGCAGAGCCGGAAGCCTTCGTCGACGTAAGCTTTGACGGCAAAGCCTCAAAGCGCGTGAAGCCGGGCGAGATATTCTCAAGCGACGCGATAGAGCTTAAAGCCGAGAAAAATACATATCTATGCGTAGAAACAGCTTATTCGGGATGGCGCATACCCTGCCATACGGAAAGCCTGCTGCCCGCGTTCAGATTTACTGACGGCGTCTGGCAGCACAGCACTGAGTTTCCGTTTCCTTCAATGCTCGCGTCGGACCGGGGCAATGAAATACGCATCGGCTTTATTGGGGATTCGATCACTCAGGGAATAGGCACGCTGCCGAATACCTACACGCATGTGGCGGCTCTGGCACAGGAAGTGCTGGGTGAAAGCTGCGCCGTCTGGAATTTGGGACTCGGCTTCGGCCGCGCGCACGACGCGGCACTTGACGGAGGCTGGCTGTACAAAGCACGTCAAAACGACGTCGTGTGTGTGTGCTTCGGCGTAAACGACCTGTTTCAGTTAGGAGACGCGGCCTTACTTAAGCGCGACCTGGCGTATATCGTGCGAACTCTCAAAAAATGCGGAATAAAGACACTGATACAGACAGTGCCTCCCTTTGATTACGCGCCGGAGCCGCGGGCGAAATGGCTTGAAGTAAACGATTACATACGCAGCGAGCTCAGCACTGAGGCGGACGCGTTTTTCGACAATGTACCTGTGCTCAGCAAAAGCGAAAGCGAGCCGCACGCGTCCCGTTACGGCTCTCATCCAAACGCAGAAGGCAATGCCGCGTGGGCCGAAGCGCTGCTGCCGGAGATAAGGAAACTGCTTTAAGAGAAACCCAAAGGACTCTGATAAAACACTGCGCCCCGACTGTCTGCAGATCAGCATCTGAGAGACGGACGGGGCGCAGCAACAGTATTGGCGCAGAGCTTCTGAAGCGTTAGTGTCAGATCATGCGAGCAATTCCATACCGTCTGGTATCTCGATTATTTCAAGCATTTCAAGCCTGTCGAGCGTGATAAGCAATTCTCCGTCCTCGTATTCATAATCGAGCAGTACGCCTTCGGGCTGCAGCAGCACGCGTTCGGGTTTTTTCGGCAGACGAATGCTTAAGTGCAGATCGCGGCAGGGCTGTATCTCGTCAAACGAAGCGGTTTCGTATGATCTGTGGGGTCCGCTCATGTTGCTGAGCTGTATAAGCAGGCTTCCGTTTTTGTGCGCAAGATTGACCTCAGTGCAGCCCTCCTCGTGAGTGATTTTTACAACGGGCGCATACAGTTTTTCGCTAAGCGCGTTCATCAGCTGCTTGTGTCCCGCCTGTTCCATGCCTTCATAGGCCGTGCCTATATCCGCGCCGACAGCGCAAAGCTTGCCTTTTCCAAAGGGCATTATGACGGCGAACGGGTATTTCTGTGCGCGCTCGTCCTCAGACGCCCATGCGGCGACGTCACCGCTTTCGGCTATTATGGGCACATATGAGCTGACGCTTGCGAAGCTGCTGCCGTCAAGCGTAAAATAGCTCGTTTGATCGCAAATGCTTCCTGTTTTGAACGGCGCGCCCGCGTTTTCGAACAGCCTGCATAAATTGATGCCTGTAAGCAGCAGACTGCCGCCGTTTGAGGCATATTCAAGCATCGCGTTGGTAACTTCGTCCGAAAGGCCCTCGTATATTTCGGGTACTGCGATTAAAGGGTACTCAGAAGCCGTTTCCCTGAGAGCGTGCTCCAGCAGTACCGAAACGCTGTGTCCGGTATCGCATAACAGCGCCACCGTGCCGACGACATTCATACTCTTATCACGCGAGAAAAGCTTTTTGCATTCGAGATATCTGTCGTGAGCTGACATAAGGACCGCTGCCTGCGGTACTTTTTTGCAGCGGAAACACCATTTTTCCCGCGCCCGGATCATGTCGGCTACCGGCTTCATGGCGCGTATCTGCTCCATTCGGGGAGAACCGTCCCTGTACTGAGTTATGTAGTTTTCATAGCCGCCGCCCTGCGTTATTACGCACGCTGCCTCCTGCATTATCTGTAACGGCGTTTTTAATGTTTTACCCTTTATGTTGCCGTGCCGGTCGTTTCTGAAATTCCAGCTCATCAGATCCCACGGCAGACCGCGCGTCGCGAGTGTGCGTCCCGCAAGGCGGGTGCTGTTGATGCTGGACCAGGGACTGAAATCTCCCGAAAGGTAATCAAGGTCTACCGTGAGCTTTTCGGGCATATAATCGCTGTACATCCAGTTCGAGGTTATCTGAAAATCGGGGTATTTCTTATGCACTTCTTCCGTATAATACCGGACATACCGTCTGAATAGCTCCCGGTTGTACTCAAGAAACGTTCTGCCTTCCGGCGCAGCGGGGTCAAACGAAATGCCGCTTAAACGGATTCCGCTCTCTTTCTCAAACGCCTTAAGCGTTTCGGGATCGAAATCTGCTTCGGCAGCCCAACATTCACCGTCGACCCACACGCCGTCGACGCCGTATTTTCCGGCGAGCTCACACAGCTGCGGTATCAACAGCTCGTTTGCGTATTTTAGGCTGTAAGTACGTGTTATTCCGCTTTTGCGCGTGCCGTCTGCTTTCATTATTGCTTCGTCCGGGTGCTCGTCCGTGTACTTTGTATCGAATACGCCCGAATAATGCATATAAAGCGCGACGCCCTCTTCTTTTGTGACGCGTCTCCATAATGCGAGCGTATCCTGCGTCATACCGGGCATGGCGTTACCTAAGGAGGTGGGGTAGGAGGCCCAGCCGGGATGCCCTTTGCAGTCGATTTGAATGAGGTCAGGCTTTAACAGTGTGCAGATTTCCCGTATATCCTCTTCTCTCAAGGTTTCGCCGATAGACGGCATCCCTTCGTAAGGACGAGCATGAAAATCGAAGTGGAGCCCGAAAGCGCTGTCCTTTCTGCGTTTCATATAACCCTCCGTCTGCTTGCTGATTACATTATGATTACCAGTTCGTTTTCGGGCCTTAGAACGTCGGCGGGTATTACGCCAACGGGAACGTTCGCCCCGTTAAGGATATACGCGCTGGGCTTTCCTTGCTTATGGGCAGAGTTGTCGACTGTGATATGCACGGTCTTGCCCCGGAAGCGCTTGGTCATACTGAAGCCGCTCCATTCGGAAGGTATGGAGGGCGAGACGAAGAGGCCCTCGGGAGTAGGTCTGAGACCGAGTATGCCCTCGACGCAGCCTACCATAACTGTGGAAGCGGTACCCGTAAGCCAATGCACATGCGCGCGCCCCATAAACGGGCTCTCGCGTCCTTCTATGAACTGACCGTGTACATACGGCTCTATTACGCGCTTGTCTGCGTCTGCATTGTAGGAGGCGGGGGAGGATTGCGCGAAATACTCGAATGCGCGGTTCCCGTGTCCTGACAGCGCCTCGGCAAGGATCGCCCAGCCTTGTATCTGACAGAATATACCCGCATTCTCCTTTGTGCCGGGGTTGAAGAGCACCATAGCTGCGCCGTCGAACGCATGATAGCGATACGGCGGCTCCATCACTTGCAGCCCGCAGGGCGTGTCGAGCAGCTCGTGCGCAGTTTCGAGTATCGTTTCGCGCTGTTCATTGGTGGCCGCGCCGGAGATCACTGCCCAGATTTGCGGATTCAGCCACATCGAAGCCTCTTCGTCCTTTGAAGAGCCGATAACCTTGCCGTCCTCTGTGAACCCGCGGATGAAACGGTCGCCCTCAAAGCAGTATTCGTTTATGGCACTTAGCAGCTTTTTATAGGTTTCGTCAAGAAAACTCGTATATTCGGCGTCGCCCTTTACGAAGTATTTCATTATCCTCAGTGCGTAAGCGAACTGGAAAGCCACGAACGTGCTTTCGCCGCTTGCGCCGAGCCTCAGACAGTCGTTCCAGTCAGCGTGCAGCCCTGCGGGCATGCCGTGCGGGCCGAGATGGTTCATGGTAAAGCTTATCGCGCGCTTCAGATGCTCAAGCACAGTGCCTTCATCTTTATCCGCAAACGGTACGACCTCGTTAAGATAATTGACATCGCCGGTCTCTGCGATATACTTATATACCGTCGGAAACAGCCACATGGCGTCGTCCGCGCGGTAATGAGGGTGACCGGTCTCACGTACGTAGCTTTCGTCCTCGGGCGTATCCTCGTGCCCTGCGTTGTGTGTAAACTTGACTAATGGCAAGCCGGCGCCGTGATGCACCTGCGCGGAAAGCATGAATGTAAGCTGCTTTTTCGCAAGCATAGGATCTAAGTGGATTATGCCCTGTATATCTTGTACGGTATCACGGTAACCGTAGCCGTTGCGTTCGCCGCAGTACACGAGAGAAGCCGCACGGCTCCATATGAACGTGATAAAGCACTGATACGCGTTCCAGGTATTTACCATGGAATTAAAGCGTGCGTCCGGAGTGTCTATCGTTAAATTGTCAAGCTTTTCATGCCAGTAGGATACAAGCTCGTTTAATTCATGCTCGACAGTTGGTTTGACATCTGTATAATGCCCGATTATTTCGCGCGCGCGATGCTCGCCTTTTTGACCGAGCACGAACGCACAGCAATGCGTATCGTCATGATCGAATTCGAAACGTGTGTGCAGACTGCCGCAGCAATTCCCGTTATAGTTGAGCGAATTGTCACATTTGCCGTTAACCACGCTTGCGGGCTTGTTAAAATGTCCTCTGCCGAGAAACTGTTCTCTGCGCGAGGTATAGCTTGCAACCTCGGCGCCGCACAGACCGATAAAGCGTTCGCTGCCGTTTGTGCCGTCCGGATTGACGTGGCAGTATTCGTTTATCCGTTGCAGTATGAAGGAGTTGTCGATGAAGTCTGAACGGGTGATGAACTGCGTATACTGCATGTTCACGAGATCCTGAGTATAAAAGCTTTCGCAGGTGAATTCACAATAGCTGAATACGCTGATATGGCGCGCAGCGCCGCTGATATTCGTCAATTCCAGATACCAAACCTCGTGCGTTGAACCGAGCGGCACATAATACACAGCGCGGGAGCGTATGCCGGAATATTCGCTTATAAATTCAGTATAGCCTGTGCCGTGACGGCATTCGGTTTTGTATTTGTCGAGAGGCTTTTCTACGGGACGCCAGCTTGCACTCCAAAAATCGCCGGTGTCGTCGTCGCGCAGGTATATATAGCGGCCGGGTTCGTCGAATTGATTGAAGGTATATCGCAATATCCTGCCGGCAGCGCCGCTTTTTACAAAGCTGTACCCGCCCGCGTTAACCGTGATTATAGCCCCGTATTCGGGAGAGCCCAGATAATTCGCCCAGGGGGCAGGCGTATCGGGCCGCGTGATAACATACTCGCGGCGTTTGTCGTCGAAATACCCGTACTGCATAACATATCCTCCTCATTTTTATAATCCGATTGTAGCATATATATCCATGAAACGCAACTGTATTTTTCTCATATCGCGAATTGCTTGTAATTTTAATTTCAGACTGGTATAATATGACCATAATCACAAGGAGGAGAAAACATATGCCTGAATGGAATAACCTTGATACCATGCGCAGCTTTAAGCTTTTGAAGGACGCACCGAAAGTATCGGTAAGACGCGAAATGGCGGGGGATAAGGGCGCAGACAGAGTAAAGAGCTGCTGCGTGCCTATGGCTTGCGGTCTTGCATACAATTACGCCGCACAGCCTGTTAACGCCGATATACTTGAAAAGCTGAGCGCGCTTGCCGACGAAGCGCAGCTTGCAGAGAAGTATGCTGAATTGTATAGCGGCGGCATCATCAATACCGGTGAAAAAAGACGCGTGCTCCATCAGCTCACAAGAGGTCAGTTAGGCAGCGACGTAATTATAGACGGCGTAAACAAGCGTGAGTTTTATACCGCGCAGCAGGAAAAGATAGCTGCGTTCGCTGGAAAAGTGCATAGCGGAGAAATCACGAACGAGCAGGGCGAAAGATTCACAACGGTTGTGCAGATAGGTATTGGCGGCAGCGATTTGGGACCGCGCGCGATGTATTTGGCACTTGAAAACTGGGCGAAAGCGAACGGATTATTCAAAATGGAAGCGCGTTTTATCAGCAACGTCGATCCTGGCGACGCGGTAAACGTACTGAAGAGCACAGATCTTGCCAGAAGCCTGTATATTATAGTTTCAAAATCGGGCACTACGCTTGAAACGCTCACAAACGAAGCGTTCGTGAAGGATGCGCTTCAAAAGGCAGGGCTCAATCCGTCCAGACACATGCTTGCGGTTACCAGCGAAACCTCGCCGCTTGCCAAAAGCAGCGACTATCTTGCCGCGTTTTTTATGGACGATTTCATCGGCGGGCGCTACTCCTCATGTTCGGCGGTCGGCGGAGCGGTGCTCACGCTCGCGTTCGGCGCAGAGGTGTTCGCGCGCTTCTTAAACGGTGCTCACGCGCAGGATGAGCTTGCGATGAATAAAGACGCTCTCAAAAACCCGGATATGCTGGACGCACTTATAGGCGTGTATCAGCGCAACGTGCTTGATCTGCCGTGCACTGCGGTGCTGCCGTACTCACAGGCGCTCTCACGTTTCCCGGCGCATTTGCAGCAGCTTGACATGGAGTCTAACGGCAAGAGCGTAAACCGCTTCGGTAAGCCCGTCAACTATCCTACAGGGCCGATCATATTCGGCGAACCGGGCACAAACGGGCAGCATTCGTTTTATCAGCTGCTCCATCAGGGCACCGATACGGTTCCGCTGCAGTTTATCGGCTTTAAACGCAGTCAGACGGGCGTCGACGTGGAAATACAGGGCACGAACAGTCAGCAAAAGCTCTGCGCGAACGTAGCGGCGCAGATAATGGCGTTCGCGTGCGGAAAGGACGACGAAAACCCGAATAAATGCTTCGCCGGAGACCGTCCTTCCAGCATAATCGTCGGAGAAAGCCTTACGCCTGAAGCGCTGGGTGCTCTGCTGGCGCATTTTGAAAACAAGGTCATGTTCCAGGGCTTCCTGTGGAATATCAATTCCTTCGATCAGGAAGGCGTACAGCTGGGCAAGGTGCTCGCAAAACGAGTGCTTGCGCGGGATACTGACGGCGCGCTCAAAGCATACAGCGAGCTGCTTGAAATCTGAAATGCGCTTGTCTAAACACAGGATATGCCTTTAGCAAAATATTCTTAAGCACTGAAATGCCGGATCGTATGCGCTGCGTCGATCCGGCATTTTGCTTGTATAAGCTGCCAAGTGAGCTGCGTAATCTCAGTATCGTCTGCTGCCGCAGCGTGTTTCGTCCATTATGTCACAGATATTCAGATGATGTTTCTCTGCATGAACTCTGCGGTAATGATAATGCAGATCCCGGAGGCTGTACAGCTTATCGCCGCTGCGATCTCCGTACAGCTCTGCAAGCTCTTGAAAAGTCGGAAACGCGGCATAATAGCTTTCGTCGAGCTTCTCGATTTCCTGAAGGACGGATATTGCGCTTCGCGTTTCATAAATGCCTATATTGTCGTGACGAAGCGAAATCAGTATGTGCCTGTTGTTTTCATGTATCTTCTGTGGTTCGCGCAGCCAGTCGGTCTCGCAGCGATAGAAGCTTTCGTTAAGCAGAGCGCGGGTCTCCGAATTCAGAAGCGGGAGATCTCTGCGGCTTAAGCGCACATCGCTCAGAAATTTTCCGCGGCCCTCTTCGTGCGGAATAAAGAGACTGATTGTATCATTTCCGGCATCTCGCAGTATACAGACAAGACTGTTTGCCTGTGAGACGTTTTCTGTAGTCAGCGGGATACTGGCGCTGAAGAGCAAACCAGCATCCGACGCGGCTTTCATCATTCTGAGGATCAGGTCGTAATCCCCGCTTCTGCCCGCAAAACGGTCGTGGTACTCCTCAAGTCCGTAAACCGTGAAGTTAAGTTTATCCAACTCTTCCTCTTTGAGCATGAGCATGAGCTCGCATAACTCGGTATCGCTTCGCATTTTCATACCGTCGCATTGCAGGAATGAAGCGGTAGGGCTGCCCAGTCTGCGCAGCGTGCGGATTGCATTTCTCAAATCAGGATGCTCCATAGAATACCCGAATGAAAAGCTGCTGCTTATATCCGGGCGCTCATGTCTGAGCTCACGCAAAAAACGTTCAGCTGTCGCTATGCTGCGATCCCAGGCAGTACCTTCGAGCGTGCCGTTCCATGAAAGCAGGCAGTATCTGCAGCGGTTGAAGCACGGCACGCACAGGCTTTGTATCAGTACGGATTTTGTTTCCATGTCGCCTCCTGTAAATAGCTGGTTCGAACGTTTATGTGCGGGAATCTTTATCGATAAATGCTCTCTGTTATTCTATCCTGAGCAGCCAGTGGGCGACGTTAACGCGGCCTCTGTCGTAAGGTATGGAGGACTGTATAAGCACTCTTTGCGATCCGTCCGGCATTTCCATAACGAGATTGTTCGAATAATATGCAGTCCCGCAGGATTCGGAGCAGATAATGCGGCCTTCATCCCAATCGATGCCGTTCTCGCTTGTATACAATACAAAGTCCATAGGCAGCGTTTTGCCCATGCAGCCGGAACGTCCGTGCAGGATGTAACCGCCGCGTACGCGCGCGACCTGCGGATTGCGTATGCGCTTGGCGCAGAAGCTTTTGCCGCGTTCCCGCCAGCTTGCGCCGTCGTCGTAGCTTATCCAGTAATCGAGATTGAATTCGTCGTCCTGATTATATGCATAGCAGACGAACGCGCCGTCGGGTCGCACTACCACAGAGCCGTAGGCACGGTGATTGTATTCGCCGGGAAGCTCGCTCAGAAATTCAAAAGTTTTGCCGCAGTCAGAGCTTTTGTATATCTTGTATCTGTGCTCGTGCTTGCTGATAAGAAAATCGTCGTTTGCAAGCAAAAGCATATAGATATCGCCGTTATGAACGAAAGCGTCGTAAATCCTGCCTTTGTCCTCGCAGATAACCTGCGCGTCAGACCAGCTTTCGCCGCCGTCTTCGCTTCTCAGCATTACCGGCTCGAGATAGGGCTCCCAGCCGTTTGGATTTTCGTTGCGTATGCAGAACGATATAATGACGTTTTCGACGGGAGAAACCGCTTTTTCACAGGAAATAGTATACGGCTCGTTCAGGAAACAATCCATAGAGTATTTGAATATCTTAGCTTCGTCCCAGCTCTCGCCGTAATCCAAAGAACGTCTGTATTCGAGCCAGCCGAAGCCGTTATGACCGGGAGACCATTTGTTGCGGTTGCCGGAACAGTTCGAGTAGAAAGCTATCACCTTGCCCGGAGCATATTCGCAGAGCGCATGAGAAAGATGTCCGCTGCGTCCATTGAGCGAGTGATCGACGAACATGATTCCGCCATTCGGCGTGTCTCCGGGAAATATATCATACTTAACCATATATACCTTTATATTTAGACCGCCACGCTTGTGCGCGGCGGTCTTGATGATGATATGTATTATGCGTTTTTGATTGCCGCCTGCGCTGCAGCAAGGCGCGCTATCGGAACGCGGAAGGGTGAACAGCTTACGTAATCGAGCCCCAGCTCATGGCAGAATTCGACGGATGAGGGATCGCCGCCGTGCTCGCCGCAGATACCCACGTGCAGCTTCGGATTTACGGGACGGCCGAGCTTGATAGCCATATCCATCAGCTTGCCGACTCCGTTCCTGTCGAGACGCGCGAAGGGATCGCTTTCGAGTATCTTGGTGTCGTAGTAAGCGGACAGGAACTTGCCAGCGTCGTCACGGCTGAAGCCGAAGGTCATCTGAGTAAGATCGTTCGTACCGAAGCAGAAGAAGTCTGCTTCCGCTGCGATTTCATCTGCAGTCAGCGCGGCGCGCGGTATCTCTATCATGGTGCCGACTTCGTATTCAAGCTGCATTCCGGAAGCTGCGATCTCGGCGTCTGCGGTCCTGACTACGACGTCTTTAACGTATTTAAGCTCTTTGACTTCACAGACCAGCGGGATCATGATCTCGGGTTTGATATTCCAGTCGGGATGAGCCTTCTTCACGTTGATCGCGGCGCGGATAACAGCCTTGGTCTGCATTGCGGCGATTTCGGGATAGGTGACAGCCAGACGGCAGCCTCTGTGACCCATCATCGGGTTAAACTCATGCAGACTCGCGATAACGTTCTTGATGTAATCAACGCTCTTGCCCTGAGTGGCGGCGAGCAGCTGTATATCCTCGTCCTCTGTAGGCACAAACTCGTGCAGCGGCGGATCGAGGAAGCGGATACATACAGGATAGCCCTCAAGCGCCTCGTAGAGCTTTTCGAAGTCTCCCTGCTGATAGGGGAGTATCTTGTCGAGCGCCGCCTCACGGCCTTCCTTGGTGTCGGCGCAGATCATTTCTCTGAACGCAGCGATACGCTCTTCCTCGAAGAACATGTGTTCGGTGCGGCACAGTCCGATGCCTTCCGCGCCAAGCTCGCGCGCTTTCTTCGCGTCGGCAGGGGTATCCGCGTTGGTGCGTACCTTGAGCTTGCGGAATTTGTCTGCCCAAGACATAATACGGCCGAATTCGCCCGCGATAGTAGCGTCTACCGTGGGAATGATGCCATCGTAAATGTTGCCGGTGGTTCCGTCGATGGAAATATAATCGCCCTCGCAGAATTTTTTGCCTGCGAGCGTGAAGCACTTGTTTTCTTCGTCCATGCTGATATCGCCGCAGCCGGATACGCAGCATTTGCCCATTCCGCGGGCGACGACAGCCGCGTGACTCGTCATGCCGCCGCGTACGGTCAGTATGCCCTGAGCACTCTTCATGCCGGTAATATCCTCAGGCGAGGTTTCGAGCCTTACGAGCACAACCTTTTCGCCTTTAGAAGCCCAGATTTGCGCGTCTTCTGCGGTAAACACTATTTTGCCGCAGGCTGCGCCGGGGGAAGCACCCAGTCCTTTTCCTATCGCCTCGCTCTTTTTGAGAGCTGCGGGATCGAACTGAGGATGCAGCAGCGTATCGAGATTGCGGGGGTCTATCATCGCTACGGCTTCTTCTTCGGTTCTCATGCCTTCGTCCACGAGGTCGCAGGCGATTTTGAGCGCGGCAGGCGCGGTACGCTTTCCGTTTCTGCACTGCAGCATGTAAAGCTTGCCGTTCTCTACGGTAAACTCCATGTCCTGCATATCGCGGTAATGCTTTTCGAGCACGTCGCATACACGCTCAAAGTCGGCGTATGCTTCGGGGAATTTTTCTTTCATTTCGCTGATGGGCATAGGCGTTCTGACGCCGGCTACGACGTCCTCGCCCTGCGCGTTTACAAGGAATTCGCCCATGAGCTTGTTTTCGCCGGTTGCAGGATCGCGTGTGAATGCGACGCCGGTTCCCGAATTGTTGTTAAGGTTGCCGAATACCATGGGCATTACGTTTACAGCGGTGCCCCAGGAATACGGTATGTCGTTGTCGCGTCGGTATACGTTCGCGCGCGGATTGTCCCAGGAACGGAATACGGCCTTGATCGCGCCGTTAAGCTGCTCGATGGGATCGGAGGGGAAATCGCTGCCGATCTTGCTCTTATATTCGGCCTTGAACTGAGCAGCCAGCTCCTTCAGATCTTCCGCGGTCAGTTCGACGTCGTAAGTGACGCCTTTTCTGGCTTTCATCTCGTCTATCAGCTGCTCGAAGTACTTCTTGCCGACTTCCATAACGACGTCGGAATACATCTGAATGAATCTGCGGTAGCTGTCGTATACGAAGCGCGCAAATTTCGGGTCGGGATTTCCGGCTATCATCGCCGCGCACACGTCGTCGTTAAGGCCGAGGTTGAGTATCGTATCCATCATGCCGGGCATGGAAGCGCGCGCTCCGCTGCGCACCGACACGAGCAGGGGATTTTTAAGGTCGCCGAACTTTTTGCCGTTAAGCTCTTCGATCTTTGCGACGTACTGCATGATCTCGGCCATTATTTCGTCGTTGATCCTGCGGCCGTCCTCGTAATACTGAGTGCAGGCTTCAGTGGTGATCGTGAAGCCTTGCGGCACCGGCAGACCGATATTCGTCATCTCCGCCAAGTTGGCACCCTTGCCACCCAAAAGATTTCTCATCTGGGCATTGCCTTCGCTGAAGAGATATACATACTTCTTGGACATTGGATTCCTCCTGATGGTTAGTATGAATGTTTATATATCAAACGATTTATTATACAATAGATATAAATCGATTTTCAAGCAAAATATTGCATTCTGACAGATTAAGCGGTTAAAAATCGTAATCGATGTGAAATTTGTTTTAATTTGCGATGCCCGCGGGACGCAAAACGTCCCGCGTTGGAACATAAAAGATTCCTGTCCCGCCTGAGTATACGTGGGACAGGAATCCGGAAAATCAGCTCCTTTACGCGCCCGCGACGCTGACGCCTGGTATCAGCACCGCCTTGGGGCCGGAATAAGTTGCGCTTTCGTATCTTTCTTTTGAAAACACGAACGCATCCTGTTTGTCTGTAAGACTGCCGTTTATCGAACCGCCCGTAAGCAGGGAGACGCCGCCGTTTCCGTCAAAACAGTACGCAAGCCTGATTTCTCCTCCGAAAGTTCCACGGAGAGCATCGCACTGAAAATCGGAGAAAACTACGGGCATTATGCATTTGCGGTTTTTTAATGCCTCAAACGCAGCAGTGCCGTTTTTTACGTTCATGCAGCCGTAGGAACCGGTCGGCTCGAGCCCAAGATAGCGGCAGAAGCGAGTGGGGCCGTATATTCCGCACACACAGCCATCCTTCAGCAGCTCGCGTTCCGGCATAGGTATGCCGTCCTCCGAGAAGGGCTCGCGCGAAAATACGTTTATGCTCAGCTTTTCGCCCTTGACGTTTGCCGAATGAATGTTCAGACCTGGTTTGTACGGGGAATAGCCAGGGAATACCATAGCCGCGTTCGCTTTATCGAGATACGCAGAAAGCAGGGTTTCGACGTGCGCATCGGTGAGTATCACGTCATATTCGCCTCCCGAGGGCGCGTTTGCTGCAAGCGCTCTGTCGCGTACTGTCGCCAGAGAACGCGCGGACAATTCGCTTAGCGACCTTGTATCTGCCGAGGAATAATCGAACGGCACGTACGTTTCGACGTCCTGAGGCTGCCTGCACTGTACGACGAATTCGCCTTTGACGTTGAGCGTTTCGTATGATACGTCTGTGCCGGCTGATGTCAGCGTGCGCACGCCTGTGCGGCTTGCGAATATCTCCGCGGAGTTTATAAAGCTCTCTCCCGTATTATCCGGCTCGTACAGGGCTGAAAGCATTTCCTCGGCGATCACGAATAAATCACGTGTATCTCCGCTGTACGCAAGCGCCTGTTTTGTACAGGAGGGCAGCTCGTAATAAGGATTTTTCACGTAGGACGCGCTTATGTATGCAGTACGCAGCTTCGCTCTGAGCTCCGCTGCTTCTGTGCCGGGATATACGATAATACCGGCTGAGCCGCGCATTTTTTTGCCGTCCGCTTCAAAGTCGTTGAATACGGTCACGCTTACGCTTGAAACGTCCTTGCTTCTGCGCATATCCTCTGCTTTTTTTATCATGAATATTTCAGCGCTGTGAACGTTGTGCTCGCTGATTATCCAGTTTTCTATGTTTTCCAGACGGAGAGCGTCTGTAATTTTTTCGATCATACAATACCTCCTCAGCCGAGCCTTATATGGGCTTTGATGTACGGGCCGCCGTCAGAAACCTTGACCCACTCCTTGTAGCCCTTGCCGCAGTAACCGCTGCCGCTCAGTACCACGTCGCGTGAGAGCATGCTTATTGATTTGAGCAGATCCGGCACATATCCGGTCAGGACTATAGGCGAGAAGATGCGTCCGGTAAGCTCGCCGTCTTTGATCTCGCGTGCGATATTAACCATACACTGTATGCCCCAGTTTTTCGGATCCTCCATGCCGCTTGAGGGGTTTTCAAGCAGGAAGCCGTATTTGACCGACTTTATCATTTCCTCGGGCGTGCTGTTTCCGCCTTCGAAGAAGGTGTTCGTCATACGCGTATATGCCTTGCGCTCGAAGCTCTCGCGGCGTCCGTTGCCGGTAGGCTTGACGCCGAGGCGCGCCGCGCTCACGCTGTCGGCATAGCCGCTTATAAGTATGCCGTTTTTAATTACTATGCTGTCCTGCGCTTGCGTGCCTTCGTCGTCGAATAAATACGATGCGCACTGCTCTGCCGCTGCCGCGCCGTCGTGCATTGTAACCAGCTCGCTTGCGACCTGTTTGCCCACATAGCTTTTGGCAAGCGCCCTGTCCTTTACAAACATGTCCATTTCGACGCCGTGTCCGAACGCTTCGTGCACTATCATGCCGGTAACGTCGGGATCGCACACGCATTCGTATTCGCTTGGAGTGATCATTTCGCTCGACAGTAGCTCGCAGCTTACGCGCGCGCAGTCCTCAAGATCGCTGTCCTTGATGCTGTCAAGAAGTTCCGCCCCGCACAGACCGGAGAACGGCCTGTAGTAGTCCTTCATATCCTTGCCGTCCGAGGTAAGCATGACGATCGCCGCGTTCGTCCAAAGCACGTTTTGCCTGAGCCTGCGGTTTTTGGAAATGAAGGCTTTGTGGATCTTCTGCCAGCTGAATGAAAATATGCAGTCGGCAAGTCTTTCGTCAAGCTTGAGGCTATTTTCGCGCAGCTCGTCAAGCTTCGAAATAACGGCTTTCGTGCCAAGCTCTTCGGGATCGATTTGATACTCGCTGGAGTACTCATTTATAAGCGGCTTATCCTCCGGCACGGGATCGCTGCCAGCTGCCGACAAAGCGCATGCGTTTATATTTTTGAGAATAACAGGCAGCGTTTCTTCGTTCAGATCGTTAAACGAATACTCGGCGAGGGCTTTTCCGTTATGCACCCTAACCACGAAACCGCGTTTTGTGTTCACGCTGTCCTCCGAAACGCTGATGCCGCGCTTGGATACGCTCATGCGCATGCCTACGCTGTCCTGAGCCAGCACGCTCGCGTACGGATAAGCAGCTGAAAGCTCGTCCGATAAACGCGTAAGCAATGCAGCCTGCGCGCTCAGATACTCACTGTCTTTAAGCTTCATAAATAACGGTATTCTGTCCTTTCATATAAGATGCTTTGATTATAAACTATAATCGTTTGAAAATCAAGTGATTTAGGAGACATAAGGAATATCATGCCCATACAAGACATAAACGCTTTCACTGTGTGTCTTCCGCGCTTTTCGCACTGGTTCGTTCAAATACTTCTTGAATTTAAGAACAAATTTGCGCAAAACTGTTGACAGGACCGCAGTAATTGATGCTTTTACATACGCAGACATTATTATAACTCAACAAGTCAAGCCCAAATTATAACACTTATGGAAAAACTGAATTGAGCAATCGACAAATAAAGAAAGACGCCCATCCGAACGGATAAGCGTCTTTTTGGATAAAAGACTTATTTGGTTGCTTCGGCGACTGCGACGGCGACTGCGACGGTTGCGCCGACCATGGGGTTGTTGCCCATGCCCAGGAAGCCCATCATCTCGACGTGCGCAGGAACGGAAGAGCTGCCCGCGAACTGAGCGTCGGAATGCATGCGTCCCATCGTATCCGTCATGCCGTAGGAAGCGGGGCCTGCGGCCATGTTGTCTGGATGCAGCGTGCGTCCGGTGCCGCCGCCGCTGGCGACGGAGAAGTACTTCTTGCCCGCTTCCCAGCGCTCTTTCTTATAGGTGCCCGCGACGGGATGCTGGAAGCGCGTGGGGTTGGTGGAGTTGCCGGTTATGGAAACGTCCGCGCCCTCGTGCCACATTATCGCAACGCCCTCGCGCACGTCGTCTGCGCCGTAGCAGTTGACCTTGGCACGGTCGCCGGTGGAATACGCGGTTTTGTTTACGATCGTAAGCGCGTGATCTTCCTTGACGTCCGCAGACAGATAGTCGTACTTGGTTTGCACATAGGTGAAACCGTTTATGCGGCTGATGATCATCGCGGCGTCCTTGCCAAGACCGTTAAGTATTACGCGCAGGGGCTTTGTGCGCACCTTGTTCGCATTCAGGGCGATCTTTATCGCGCCTTCGGCGGCAGCGAAGGATTCGTGTCCGGCGAGGAACGCGAAGCATTCGGTCTGCTCGTCAAGCAGCATCGCGCCCAGATTGCCATGGCCTATGCCGACCTGACGCTGGTCTGCGACGGAACCGGGAATGCAGAACGCCTGCAGGCCGGTGCCTATCCATTTTGCGGCCTCAGCGGCATTTTTGGCGCCTTCCTTCATGGCGATAGCAGCGCCGAGCTCATAAGCCCACTTTGCGTTTTCAAAGCAGATGGGCTGGGTGCTTTCAACTATTTTATATGCGTCTACGCCCTTTGAATCGCAGTATGCCTTAACGTCGTCAAAGTCCTTGAAGCCGTACTTGTCAAGCACGGGCTGAAGCTGGGGCATGCGGCCTTCGTAATTCTCAAACAATGCCATATTCCGTATACCTCCTTATTCCTTGCGGGGATCGATCCACTTGACGGCGCCGTCTTCAGCCTTGAAGCGGCCGTATGAACCGATGTTCTTTTCGTATGCCTCGTTGGGGGACATGCCCTTTTTGATCGCGTCCATCATTTTGCCAAGAGACAGATACTGATAACCGCAGACCTGATCGTCCTTGTCCAGCGCAAGCTTGAGCACGTATCCCTCGGTCATTTCGAGGTATCTGGTGCCCTTTTCGCGGGTGCCGTACATAGTGCCTACCATGGAACGCAGACCCTTTCCGAGGTCTTCGAGACCGGCGCCGATTTTCAGACCGTCATCCGAGAACGCGCTCTGAGTGCGGCCGTACACGATCTGCAGGAACAATTCGCGCATAGCCGTATTGATCGCGTCGCAGACGAGGTCGGTGTTCAGCGCCTCGAGTATCGTTTTGCCGGGCAGGATTTCGCTTGCCATTGCGGCGGAATGAGTCATGCCGGAGCAGCCGATCGTCTCGACCAGCGCTTCTTCGATCACGCCGTCTTTTACGTTAAGGCTGAGCTTGCAGCAGCCCTGCTGGGGCGCGCACCAGCCGATGCCGTGAGTATAGCCGGAAATATCCTTAATTTCCTTGGCCTGTATCCATTTGCCTTCTTCGGGAATTGGCGCGGGACCGTGATTCGGACCCTTTGCCACGCATACCATATCTTCCACTTCGCGGGTATACTGCATTGTAATCCTCCTTTGTTAGACGGACATATTGCCCATATATAACGTTCACATTATAGCATATAACGCGGCTGTTGTGCGTAACAGCCGCGTTAAAATTAGATTTACAGGCGTGTAAGGAAATATCCGTCACATCGCGTCAGACAAAGCGTTGATAACGTCCCAATTCTTCTCGGTAAGCGCGTTTTCGGTAAGACGCGTGATGCATTCCTTGCTCGCGGAAGCGGAAAGCAGTTTGGCGAGCTGTATTTGCTTCTCGGCGACTGCTTTTTCAAGCAGCGCGTCGGCGTCTTCTGGTTTAAGATAGGGAACGATAATTGCAAACAGCTCCTGCTTGCCTGAATCCGCAAGGGCGACCGTCAATTCTGACATCGCTTCGCCGTTTAACCTGCAAGCGGTACTTTCAAGGATTATCCGGGCGTTTTCGGTATCGAGTGCGTCTATGGAAGCAAGCGCGATCTCCTTCAGCAAAGCTGCGTCGTCCAGCTCGCCGGCGTGAGAAATCAGCCACTCCCAGGCGCCTTGCTCAAGCGCCGCGCGCGCCACTCTGCTTTTCAATTCGCTTGCGCCTGTGTGGGCGTTTGCTGAAGCGGCGGCATATTCTGCCTGCTTCTCCTGCGCGTTAACAATTGCTTCGTTTATGGATTTGCTGATATTGCTGGTCGCGTCTTTAAGCTGATCGAAAACCGTTTTTGCCTTTTTCTTCGTCTTGCGCGAAAACTCCTGGATGTTTTCCTGGCTGAAGCTTTGCTTGAACGTGTCGGCCATATCGATCAGACTGTCCACCATGCTGCGCTTCAGAAAAGGCGCCAAGGCTTTTACTGTGTTCATGTCGAGCTGGCTTGCGTGCTCGCAGATCAGCCGGAACAGAGTTTCCTTTTTGAGGAAGGGCGCGAGCGCAACGATAGATGCGGGATCGAATTCGTTCTTGTTGAGTCTATCAATAAGCGTTTCGAGAGCATCCTGATTCAGAAACGGCGCAAGGAAGTTAAGGTCTGACAAAGTCAGTTCTCCGTCTGCGTCGAGCACCAGCTGGCTCAGCTTATTGCGCGTCATAAACGGTGCAAGCTGCTTAAGTGCCTGTATGCTAAAGCGTCTGTGAGTGTTGACTGCGTCAGGGTCTGCTGCTTCGTCTGTGTCGGAAGTATCAGATTCCATATCGCTTTCGGAATTTTCTGGCTTGGCTTCCGCGTGTGTTTCCGCTTCGGGTTCTTCGACTTCGGACGGCTCAGTGCCGTCGTCTGAATCCTGTTCGTCGTGCGGCTTCGTCTCGTCAGGCCAGCAGCAATCGACGGCTTCGTCGGCGACCGAGCTTATCTTTTCGGCAATTGAGCTGCCGATATCGCGCACGGCCTTGGTAACCTTGCTGAGGTTGTCGCGTATACCGGCGACGGCAGCATTTATGAAGTCTTCCGCCGCTGTTTCGGTGTTTTCGGAATCTGCCGTATCCTCGTCGCTTTTTGGCACATCTCCGCTCAGCAGCTGCTCCATAGTTACCCCGAACAGCCGGGTGAGCTCGAGCATGGATTCTATGTCGGGCAGTGCGGCTCCGGTTTCCCATTTTGAAACTGCCTGATGTGATACGCCGAGTACAGAAGCGAGCTGCTGCTGAGTCATGCCTCTGCCTGTGCGCAGATTGGCGATACAGTTACCTACAGTAATATTTGAAATATTCATCGCATAATCCTCCTTGTGAGCTTTATGCATGCATTATAACACAATCAAAAGTAAGTTGCAAGCAACCAACAGTGGAAATTATGCTGTTTTGCCGATTAAACAGTGTAAAATTATTAGCACTCAAACTGAATGAGTGCTAAAACGCTTGACTTTAATGACCGTGTGGTATAAAATATGCACAGTCAAAGGGGGAATAGATATGACTGAAAAAGGCAGCATTTCGATACATGCGCAAAATATAATGCCCGTAATTAAAAAATGGCTTTATTCGGACAAGGACATATTTTTAAGGGAGCTCGTTTCAAACGGCTGCGACGCGATCAGCAAATATAAAATGATGGCGCTTAAAGGCGAGGCAGCTGAAAAAGAGGCTTACAGCGTGAACGTGACCGTAAATGCCGCAGAAGGCACGCTGACTATCAGCGACAACGGCATCGGTATGACAGCGGACGAGATAAAAAAGTATATCTGTCAGGTAGCTTTCTCAGGCGCGGAGGAATTTCTTAAGCAGTACAAGCCGGACAGCGATGAAAGCAGCGGCATAATCGGTCACTTCGGTTTGGGCTTCTACAGCGCGTTCATGGTGTCGAGCAAAGTGGTAATAGACACGCTTTCATGCACTGAGGGCGCTCAGGCGGTGCGCTGGGTAAGCGAAGACGGTATGGAATACGAAATAGAGCCGTCCGACCGCACTGTACAGGGCACAGACATTATTCTTTATATAAACGAAAGCGATAAAGAGTTTCTTGACAAATGGACCGTAAGAAGCACGCTCGAAAAGTACTGCGCTTTCATGCCTGTCGAGATCTATCTTAACGAAATAAAGAAAGACGAAAAAAAGGCAGACGACTCAGAGAAAAAGGCAGATACAGAGAATCCTTCCGAAACTGAAGCCGATAAAGATGCCGATAAGCCGGAACTTGTCAATGAAACACATCCGCTTTGGATGAAAAAGCCCTCCGAATGCACCGAGGAGGATTATAAAAAGTTCTATACCAAGGTGTTCCACGAATACGACGAGCCGCTGTTCTGGATTCACCTTAACGCCGAATTCCCGTTCAACCTGAAGGGAATACTGTATTTCCCGAAACTGAAGAACGAGTTTTCTTCCAATGAAGGCGTTATCAAGCTTTACAACAATCAGGTATTCGTGGCTGACAATATAAAAGAAGTTATCCCCGAATTCCTGATGCTGCTTAAGGGCGTTATAGATTGCCCCGATATGCCGCTTAACGTATCGCGCTCGGCGCTTCAGAACGACGGTTACGTGCGCAAGATGAGCGATTACATCACGCGCAAGGTTGCAGACCGTCTTGTTAGCGAATTCAATACCCATAGGGAAGAGTATCAGACCTACTGGAAGGACATTCATCCGTTCGTAAAGTACGGCTGCATAAAGGACGAGAAATTCTATGACCGCGTAAAGGATGCGGTTATATATCGCACTACCGCAAGCGAATACCTGACGGCCAAGGAATACAAAACAAAAAACATCGACGAGGGCAAAGACTTTATAATGTACTATACCTCGGATGAAAAACGTCAGGCGCAGATGATAGATATGTTCACCGCGCAGGGGCGTGACGTCGTGATAATGGATACTCTTATAGACAATAATTTCATGAGCTTTATGGAGTATTCGGCGAGGGACGACAAAATACAGTTCCGGCGCGTCGACGCGGGTCTGGACGGACTGACTGACGACGTCAAAGCCGACGAGGAAGCCCAAAAGAAGCTGCAGGAAATATTCCGTGAAGCCACCGGTGAAAAAGAGCTGGACGTCAAGCTCGTTAGTCTTAAATCCGACGAAATGCCGGCTATGATCACCGTAGACGAACAGTCGCGCCGCTTCAGCGAGATGAGCAGGCAGTGGGGCGGCGGTATGGATATTCCGGAAAAGCGTACGCTTACGCTGAATTTAAAGCATCCGCTGGTTGATTACTTAAGATCGACATCCGACGACGCAGACACGGTCAAGCCGGTTTGCGAGCAGATAATCGATCTTGCGGAAATGGCGCGCAGGCCGCTTGAAGCGGACAGAATGGTCGCGTTCCTTAAGCGCAGCGCCGGCTTTCTGACGAAAGCGGTTGAGAATAAATAAATGAAAACGCTGAGGCGGGGAATAGCGCTGATATTCGCAGTTTGCTGTATATGCATGCAGCAAACTGCTTTTGCTGTAACTCAGGCGAGTGAAACGCTGTTCGCCATGGACACGGTCATGACCTTGACGGCGTACGGCAAGAATGCCGAAACGGCCATAGAGCAAGCCAAAAAAATCGTGCTTGAAAACGAAGCGCGCTGGTCTGTAACAAAAGAAAGCAGCGAAGTATTCCATCTGAATTCTCAGGGAAGCGCCGAGATAAGCGCTGAAACGTTTGAAATCGTTTCGCGGGCGCTTGAAATGAGCGAGCTTACAGACGGCGCGTTCGATATCACGGTATATCCGCTCGTAAACGCGTGGGGCTTTACTGCCGGTACGCACAGAGTGCCTGACGAAGCTGAAATCAAAGAGCTCCTGCTGCTTGTCGGAAGAGATAAGCTGACGATTTCAGGCAGCAGCGCGTATTTGAACGCGGGCAGCATGATAGACCTTGGCGGCATAGCAAAGGGTTATACCGGAGACATGATAATTGACGCGTTCAAATCCTGCGGAATAAACAGCGCGCTGATAAACCTGGGCGGGAACGTACAGACCTTGGGCGCGAAGCCTGACGGGAGCGCGTGGCGCATAGGCATTAAATCGCCGTATGACGAACCCTGCTCGGGATCGTAAGCGTAACAGACAAATGCGTGATCACCTCCGGCGCGTATGAAAGATACTTTATAACTGACGACAGCACGGTTTACGGTCATATTATTTCACCGTTTACGGGCAGACCAGCAGACAGCGGGATTGTGTCTGCGTCCGTAGTCACACACGAAGGATACCGCGGAGACGCTCTGAGCACCGCGCTGTTTGTCATGGGCGTACAAAAGGCAGCTGAATTCTGGCGGCAGACAGATGGCTTCGAAATGATACTGCTTGACTTAGACGGTACGCTTTACCTGACCGAAGGCATTTCGGGCGACTTTGCGGTCAAAGAAAACGCCGCGATAAAGAATACATGCACAATAAAAAGATAAACCCGCATATCATCTGCGCGGCAGTGTGCGCATTCGTGTTCGTGTGCGCGCTTATCGGCACGCTGATCATATATGACGCAAAGCCGGCCGGGCAGATCGAAATTATATCGCACGGAGAGCAGATTTATAAAGGCGCGTCCGTAAAACGCGGCGCACCAGTGTATATTGATGCGGGCAACGGCGAAAATATTGTGAGGATAGACGAAAAAGGCGTATGCGTTGAAAGCGCGAATTGTCCGGACAAGGATTGCGTAAACAGCGGTTACCTGAAAAATACCTATCTGCCGATCGTGTGCCTGCCCAACGAGCTTATAATCCGATATACGCTTTCCGAAGGCGCAGCTGATTCGGACGAACCGGACGCGATAAGCCAATGAATACTAAAAGAATCACAGAGATGGCGCTGCTTACCGCAGTGGGACTAATAATACATGTAATAGAATCATTTATCCCGCAGCTTATACCCGTACCGGGAGTAAAGCCGGGGCTTGCGAATATAGTGACGCTGCTTGCGCTGTACAGGCTTCCAAAGCGTGAAGCGCTGCTTGTTATCGCTGCGCGAGTGATTTTGTCGAGCATATTCGGCGGAGGACTGTTGACGTTCATATATTCGTTTTCGGGGTGCCTTATGAGCATTGCGGTCATGCTGCCGCTCACGCGCGTTATTCGTCCGCGTTATATGTTTCTGCCGAGCGTGCTTGGCGCGGCAGCGCACAATGCAGGGCAGATCATAGCGGCGATTATAATAAACCGGCTGCCGAGCCTTGCTGCGTACCTGCCTGTGCTGGTACTGACAGGCTGCATAGCCGGCTTGTTTACGGGTCTTGCTGCGGGGTTTGTGCATTCGCGGCTTCCAAATCGTTAAAATGTATTTAAATCCGCGCTTACGACTTTCGTGAACGCGTTTTTAATCTAAGCATGCTATAATAAGTGTATTCAAACGAAAGGAAGAAGATAACTGTGAAAAAACGCTGGGGAGACCGCCGCGACGCAGTAAAGCTGCGCAATATCGATTCGATGCATTATATCATGCCTCTTATTTTTCCGAATCGCTGCGACAACGAAGCCTTTATTTCCGAAATAATGGATCTTACTCACACGGTCGAGTATCTTGAACGCAAAAACGCCGACAAGCCCGCATATAAATACAACATATTTCAGGTCATAGTCACTGCGGTCCTCAAAACGATTACGCTGCGTCCCCAGCTTAACCGCTTTTACAGCAATTACAATCTGTATGAGCGCCGCGAGGTTTCTTCAGCGTTTACTATTAAAAAAGTATTTTCTGACACAGGCGATGAAGCGCTTGCGTTTATACACTCGAAACCGGAGTTCAATATAGACGATATACATAACGAGATTTACAGGCAGGTTACACACGTACGCAAAGAGGGCAACGACCAATCCACCGACAGCATGGACGCCATACAGAAGCTGCCGGGAGTATTCAAAAAGCTGATCGGCTGCGGGGCCCGCTTTCTTGACAGGCACGGCTGGATGCCTGCGTCCGTCATAGCGACAGACCCTTATCAGTCCTCAGTCGTGCTTGCGAACCTCGGTTCGATAAAGCTGCACTCGGGCTATCATCATCTTGCAAACTGGGGCACCACAAGCGTATTCTGTATAATCGGAGAAGTGAAGGACAGGAAGCTGGAGGACGAAAACGGTGTGGAAACCCTTAAAAAGAGTATCGATATAGGTCTTACCATAGACGAGCGCATTACGGACGGGTATTACTGCGCCAAAAGCGTAAAGCTTTTAAGAAAGCTGATAGAAAATCCCGAGCTGCTTGAGAAGCCGCTAAACGAACCCGTGGAGTATTGAAAAGATGGGCGTTTTTTCCAAAGCGTTGTATGAGCTCATAAAGAAAACCGTAAAGCTCGTATATCCGGTTTTCAGCGTCGAGGGCACGGAAAACTTACCTGAGGGCGCTTGTATAGTGGTGGGCAATCATGCGCAGATACATGCGCCCCTTGCATGCGAATTGTACTTCCCGGGCGTGCATTATACCTGGTGCGCGCAAGAAATGATGCATCTTAAGGAAGTTCCGGCGTATGCTTATAAAGACTTTTGGTCGAGCAAGCCCAAATCCGTAAGATGGTTTTTTAAGCTGGCTTCGTACGTGATCGCGCCGCTTGCTGTTTGCATATTCAACAACGCCAACTGTATCGGCGTATATCATGACACAAGGGTCATGAATACATTCAGGGAGACTGTCGAACGCCTAAGCGAAGGAGCGCGTGTAATTATCCTGCCGGAAAAAAACGAACCCTGCAACGAAATCGTATATACGTTTCAAAACGGCTTCGTAAATGCAGCCAGAATGTATTACGCGCGCACGAAGCAGCCCCTTGCATTTGTGCCTATGTACGTCGCTCCGGCGCTTAAAAAGCTGGTGCTGGGCAAGCCTGTATACTATAACCCTGATGAGGATATTGCAAATGAAAGGCAGCGCATCTGCAAGGAAATGGCGGACGCTGTAACTGCGATAGCGCGCTCTTTGCAGGAGCATACGGTTGTACCGTACGCCAATATCCCAAAGAATATGTATCCGCTCAATACTCAGAAAGGGATGCGTTCATGAGGAAACCGGTCGTCGATTACAAAGCGTTTCGATTAAAACGGATAAACGAACCTGAATACAATCACATCTGGCTGCTGGCTGGCTGGATAGTGTATTTCATAATGTATTTCATAACTGAAAACCTGATACCCGAAAGTCGGCTGCATCTTATCCACTGCGGGCTCGACGACGTTATCAAGTTCAACGAGTACTTTCTGATACTGTACTGTTACTGGTACGTATATCTGCTCGGCTCGCTTCTGTACTTTTTTCTGTATGATATAAAATCCTTTAAGCATCTGCAGACATACATCATCTTCACTCAGCTTATAGCCATGCTCGTGTACATTCTGTATCCCAGCATACAAAACGGCAGACCGGATACTTTTGAACGCGATAACGTACTGACGCGTCTTATGGCATTCATATATGCGTTCGATACGCCCACGGGTGTGTTTCCTTCTCTGCATGTAGCGTATTCGATAGCGATAGCTTCGGTTACCTGCCGGGCGGGCAGTGTTTCGAAAACATGGAAAGTGCTTTGCGTATTGTCAGCTGTGCTGATCTCGATATCTACGGCCTTCGTGAAGCAGCATTCAGTGCTCGACATAGCGGGCGCGCTGCTTATGTGCGCGCTGATAGAGTGCTTTATTTATACAAATATCCCTCTGCGTCCGTTCGTCAGGTTGCGTGAATATCTTAATTCCTGAAAAGAATCAGCGCGGAAAGCCCGCGCCGATTTTTTATAGGAAAAAGCCTCTGCATTTATCGTACTTTTTAAGCTCGTCTGCCACTATCTTTGCCATTACAGCTGCGCCTACCGCGTTAAAATGCGTCTTGTCGTGATGCCCGTCAGGGAAATCCGGATGCTCGCCCGGTTCCAGATTGACGAACAGCTTTTCTGCGAGCTCGGGCCCAAGCTTAATATAAAGCTGCCTGCTCAATAGCTTCAGGTCGCAGAGCGGCACGTTATCTTCTGCCGCAAGCTTTCTGACCGCCAGCGGGTATTCGCCGTGAGTATACAGCATACTGCCGTCAGGCAGAAAGAAACGCCTCGATACGCTGGTTATAAGCGCGCATTCAGCTCCCTTGCTGCGCGCTATACAGCAGTAACGCCGCAGATTTTCGGTATATGTAGTGAACGGATCGGTATGCCGCGCTTCGTCCTCTTTTTCGTCGTTATGGCCGAACTGTATAAGCAGGAGATCGCCGTCTTTGATGCTTTCCTCTATCGGCTTGAACAGGCCCTGATCCCAGAAGCTTTTTGTGCTCGTGCCGCTCAGAGCGTGGTTCGAAACTGTGACGCCGGGACGCACGAATTCGCCGATCGCCCAGCCCCAGCCGCGAAACGGAGGAGTGTTTGTGTCTACCGTCGAATCGCCTATAATGTATATAGTGGCCATATTACCAATCTTCCTTGATCTGCTTAAGGTCTATCGTGCATACCTGAGCTATGCCGTCGCTGTCGGGATTGTTGAACAGTATCATATCGCCTGCGCGGTTGAACGACGGATGCTCGTGATCCGCTCCGGTTTTGCAGCGTCCGGTGGTAGCGATCAGCTTTGCTTTGCCTGTTGCCCGTTCGATGAGCACAACGCCTTCAGTGACGTCCGAGCCGAAATAGTTTACTCTGTCTGCGCATAGCCATTTCTTGTCGCGCGAAATGCACGGGTGCAGCAGCTGTTCGCTTTCGCCAACAATATCGAAATGTCTGCCGTCCTTGTCGCCGATAAGTACGCGGCCGGGCAGCTTCATAAACGCCATCTCGCTGCCGTCGGCTGCCCATACCTCGTGAGTTATCCATTCGTCGGGATGCTCAACGTAATATGGGCGCACGTAACGTTCCTTCACGTCGCACATCCAGGTGCGCTGGAAGGCGTCCCCTTCTGTCTCGTGAATATAAAAAATCAGGTTGTCGTCGGTGGGGCAGATCTGCGCGTGTCCGAGGCGGTAATCTGTCCTGTAAACGATTTCGGCTTCGCGTCCGGGATCGAGTATTACAAGGGCGTATATCTTGCTCGCCAGATGGTAGCTGCAGGCGATGCGTCCGTTTTTGGTCGCGGTAAGATGCCCTGTGATGCGCCCGCCTGCCGGGAGCTCGCCGAGCTTTGTCTGAGCAAGCGTTTCGAGGTCGACTCCGTAGACCTCGCTTCCGTTTTTAACGGTATATCCGATATTTTTGAAACGATCGGTTGCGAAGCCGAATGTGTTTTCTGTAGCCTGTACGATTTCGCCCGTTTTTAAATCCGCTCTCATGCACGTGCCTTTTCCGTCAAATGCTTTCGGATCAGCCTGCATAAAGAAAAAATATCTATCGTCGAGGGAAAAGTTTTCACAGGTAAAATACAGCTTCGCGTGGCGCAAGGGCCCTTCTGCCCAGCGCGTGCATTTGTAGCCGGTAATCGGGTCTCTGTACTCGGTCATAAAATCACCTCAGAAATGTAGTTTGTCCAGCTTTTACGCATACGATATTTCCGTTTACGCTGATGTAGGCGTCGTTTGCGTTGGGATTGAATACAAAACTGTTGTCGGCGGCAAAGCGCAGATTTTTAAAGTCGTCCATGCAATCCATGAATTCGATATTCGTGCAATACCAGATGTCGTCGTGTCCGCCCATCAAACGGCAGAATTCTTCTATCCTGTCCCAATTGTCGTTGTTGTTAAACTCGTAGCTGTGTCCCCATACGTACATGAGATAAAGATACTGCGTTTTGTAAAGCTCGAGGAATTGCTTGCCGAGCTCCATGAGCCGCGGATTATTGTGATGGCAGGTAGCCTGCCAGCGATACGGGTTTTCGGGCAGAGCGAACGATTCGCTCGAGCCTACTACGCGTCCGTAGCGTATACCGCACAGCGGCAGCAGCCTTTCGATTTCCTCCGACACAGAACCGTTCGGATACGCAAGTCCGCGCACGGGATAGCCGGTCAGCTTTTCAAGCGCTATGCGGTCGTCGAGCATCTCGCGCGCAACCTCGGTAATAGGGGAGCGGGCTATGGTGGGATGCGTTACGGTATGGCATGCTACTTCGTGCCCTGCATACAGCGTTTTTATTTCATCTGCCTGCACACGGTCCGGGTCGTTCGGGATAATACCGCTGTTAAGGTTAAACGTGCCTTTAATTCCGTTTTCGTTGAATATCTGCACGAGCCGTCTGTCGGCAGATTTTCCGTCGTCGTAGCTTAAAGTGAGCGCCTTGTGCTTGCCGCCGGGAAAGCAGCAGTAAATCTTGTTCATGTAAGCCTCCTGATATGGCGGGTTTGCTGATACTTATGTGTATCTGTTCGGATTATAGCATATAGCTGTCTGAAAGTCCATAATCTCAGGAACGATTTGAACGATGTGATATGTAATTATTTATGTATCGCTGCAAAAAGGAAGGGCTGCCTTGTGCAAGGCAGCCCTTCAGTGATGGAGTTAAGATTAATAGAGAGCGTCGTAAGCTTCCTGATACTCAGCCAGAATCTTGTCGCCGCCCTGAGCGTGCCAGTCAGCATATACAGACTGCAGACCTGCAAGGTCGAGCTTGCCTGCAATGTACTGTACCTGAGCGTCTTCGACAGTGGTGTTGATGGTGGAGCCCATCAGCACGTTGGTCTGGCTTTCCAGAGTGTAGCAGGGGTTGGAGATAACGTACTGAGCATTGTCGATCAGGTTCTGATCATACCAGGAACGCAGGATCGTGGAAGCGGCCTTGGGGGACAGATCGCCGTGTACGTTCATGCCCAGCTGGTTGAGAGAATGCTGTACGGTGTTGGTGTACAGAGTGTACTGATCCTTGTTAGCTTCTTCTCCCTCGGGATAGGTATAACGGTATCCGTCGGAATGGATCCAATAGGTGTAGCCTTCAACGCCGCAGTTGAGCGCGGTGGTGCCTTCTTCGCTGCTGCACCAGTCAAGGAACTTCATAACAGCGGGAAGCTTGTCTTCGCTCACAGCCTTGGTCACGCAGACTTCACCGGAAGCACCGATGTTCTGGGGCCAGATCTGGATTTCGCCGTCGTCGTTGGGAAGCGCAGTTACGAGAGTTACGATAGGATTCTCGGGATCGGCGCCTACGTTGGTCTCGAGCCACTCCTGATAGCGATATCCGTTATCGAGGCAGTCGAGGCGCATGACGGCCTTCGGGGGAATGCTGCGCTCAGCGTCGTTCCAGCTGCCGGACTCGATGGTCATGAAGTTGGGATCGATGCCGCCGGCGGCATAGAGGTCGCGCAGGAAATCGAGGCCTTCCTGGAACTTCTCGTCCTCGAAAGCGGGATAGATCGTGCCGTTCTCGTCGACGCCGTACTGATATGGAGCGCCCATCATGACTGTGGTGATGCCGATGGTGCCGGCTACGTATTTGCACATATTGATAACGTAGGCGTCGCCCTTCTCAGCAATGGCGAAGCAGAGCTCTTTGAACTCTTCGACGTTGGTGGGAACTTCGGTGATGCCGGCTTCCTCTGCGTAGTCAGTGCGGTAGTAGATACCGGCACGGGCATATGCACGGGAACGATATACGCCGTAAAGACGTCCGTCAACAGCGATGTTGTCGTAGGTGGACTTTGAACCGGCTGCGAGGTTCGGATAATTCTCCGCGTCGTAGATGTAGTCGGTCAGATCCCAGAAGGCGCCTGCACGGGCGGTGGAGATCATGATGGCGTCACGAACGCCCTGCATGACCATCACTTCAGGCATGTCGTCAGGATTGGCGACGGTCAGGCTGGTCTTCTCGCCGTAAGCAGAGTCGGCTACCCAAGTGATATTGAGCTTTACACCGGTCTGCTCGTAGATGTACTGCAGAACGGGGTTGCCGTCTTCGAGAGTGACCCAATCCTTGTCGGAGTTGAAGTCCGGCAGCATGACGTTCAGCGTGATTTCTTCGCGCTCGTCTTCGGCGGCAGCAAAGCTCAGCACTGTCAGCGCCATAACGAGCGCCAGAACAAGAGTCAAGAGTCTTTTCATTGTGAAACCTCCTCAAATAATTGTTATCATTAAGCGCTTGTGCGCCGATAACCTTTTTAGCCCTTCAGAGCGCCTACCATAACGCCCTTTACGAAATACTTCTGCAGGAACGGATACACGCACATAATAGGAACTGTCGCAACCACGATGACCGCCATCTTTATGGACTCCTTGGGCGGCTCCACGAAGTCGGGGTCCATAAGGGTCATGTCGCTCGCACTTGCTTCTGCGGTAATGATTATCTGCCTGAGTATGAGCTGCAGAGGATACATTTTATCGTCTGTCAGATAAATCATGGCGGAGAAGTAGCTGTTCCAGTGTCCGACCGCGTAGAACAAGCCGAAGGTGGCCAGCACCGGGAGGGACAGGGGCAGTACTATGCGTACCAGAGTCATCAGGTCGTTGCAGCCGTCCAGATTCGCGCTTTCCTCAAGCTCCTGCGGAATGCCCTGGAAGAAGTTTTTGACGATCATCATGTTGTAGGCCGAGATCGCTCCGGGTATGAGCAGCGCCCAGTATGTGCCGCTCATGCCCAGCCAGCTGGACACGACGATGTAGCCGGGAATCATGCCGCCCGAGAAGAACATCGAGAAGATGACGATGTTCAGTATCGGCTTGCGCATCTTAAGATACTTTTTGCTCAGCGGGTAAGCCATCGTGACCGTGCAGAACAGGTTTATAAGCGTGCCGCAAACCGTGATGAAAACGGAATTGCCGAAGGCGCGGATGAGCTTGTTGGATGCAAAAATGTAAATATATGCGTCGGTAGACCAGGTGTGCGGTATCAGGAACATGCTCCTGGTCTGAAGCTCGAACTCCGTCGCAAAGGAATTGAAAATAATGTAGAGTATCGGCAATACGGTTGTAATCGCCGCAAGCGTTATGACTGCGTAGTTGATACAGTCGAATATCACGCTGCCGACAGTACGGTATACGCCAACGGGTGCGTTGCTTATGACGACGGTTTTGCCGTTTATCTGCGCGGTAAAGGCGCCTTGTCTCTTTTTAGCCATTTCCGTTCACTCCCCTCAGTACAGGCCTTCTTCGCCCAAAGCGTGAGCGATCTTATTCGAGGTGACAACCATCAGCACGGAAACTATGCTCTTCATAAGACCTACGGCTGTGGTATAGGAATAAAGTCCGCCTTTAATACCGTTCTGATACACGAACACGTCCAGCGTCAGCGAAACGGTGCGGTTAAGAGAATTGGACATCAGTATGAGGTGCTCGTAGCCGGTATCAAGCACGGAACCCATTCTGAGCACCAGCATAAGAACTATGGTCGAGCGGATGGCAGGCAGCGTGATGTGCCAAAGCCTCTGTGCGCGGTTCGCACCGTCTATCATGCTGGCCTCGTATAGCTGAGTATCGACGTTGGTGAGCGCTGCAAGGAAAATTATCGTGCCCCAGCCGGTTTCCTTCCAAATGCTCTGGCCTACGATCATCCAGCGGAACACGCCCGGATCGCCCAGATAATCGATGGAGTGCCCTACGATGTTTTCAGTTAGCTTGTAGATTATACCACCCGCGCCGAATATGACGTAGGTGATGGAAACGACGATAACGATCGATATGAAGTGCGGCATGTACAGGAGCGTTTGAGTGATCTTCTTGAAAAGCATGTTCCTGATTTCGTTGAGCATAAGCGCCAGTATGATAGGCGCGGGGAAGGTCAGGATTATGCTCATGAAGGACAGAATCAGCGTATTTCCAAGGTAGTTCAGCCACATGGGCGTGGAGAAGAAGAACCTGAACCACTCGAGCCCCTGAAACGGGCTCTTGAGCGGCCCGGTGTAAGGCGCGTAGTTTTCAAAGCCGATTATGAGTCCCCACATCGGCAGGTATTTGAATACGAGGAAATAAACGAGCCCGGGTATCATCATAATGTAGAGCCATTTATTTCTCATTATTGCAACGACGAAACGCTTAACTGAATTCTGCGATTCGATTTTGCGCGTTACGGGCATGGAAGTCTCGCTGCGTGCATTCACTGTCATTTGATCACATCCCTAACCTAATATTTGACATACAGCAAATCATATAAATAATCTTATGATTATTATAACAGCATGCAGAATGATTGTCAAGACGATGAAGAAATGCTTAACATAGGCGGGTATTTTTCGTTTTATGTCATGATATTCCAAAAAAACAGGCAGACGCGGCATTTGCCTCGTCTGCCTTTGAAGGATAGCAGCTTAATCCTGCAGGGGATTCAGCATAAGCTCGGTCAGCATAAGGAACGTGAGCCCCTGACCGTAAGCGGTGGGGGTAACTATGATGTTTTTGTAATGATCGAGCGTATGTCCCATACCGGTGCCGCCGGAAACGCCCTGTACGGCGCCGTTTTCGTCTATCTGTGATATGACGGCACGCGCTGAAAGCTCGCCCATTTCTTTATACTTCTTATCTGTCAGCCAGCCCAGCCGTACGCCCTTCAGTACGCCGTATGCTATGCCTGCCGTCGCGCTGGTTTCGCAGTAGGTTTCCTCGACGTCTATCAGAGTGGTGAAAAGGCCGTTTACACGCTGCAGCTTCCACAGCGCGAGCACCTGATCCAGCCAAGCGGACCTGATCATGCGCATAGCGGCGTTTGTGCGCTTGGTTATGTCGTAAAGCTCTATTGCCGCCACTGTAAACCACGCGTTGCCGCGCGCCCAGAACGCGCCGGCGAAATTGTTCCTGCCGTCGAACGTCCAGCCGTGGTAAAACAGGCCGGTTATTTTGTTCTGAAGGTATCTTACGTGAATCAGGAACTGATACTCCGCTTCCTCGATAAGCTCTTCGCGCCCAAGAACAGTGCCTGCTTTGGCAAGGAACAGACATACCATGAACAGCGTATCGCACCAGAGCTGCTCGTAATGCTTGTTCCATACCGTGCAGTGCTGCAGACCGTCGTAATCCGTGCGCGGCATTTCGTTTATTACCCAGTCGATCCAGCCTTCGATTTCGGATAGATACGCCGGATTGCGGGTCTCGTCGTACAGGCAGGTCAGCGCAAGCGCAGGCGCGACGGTATTTACGTTTCTGTGCGGCTTTTCAGGACGTGAAAGGAAGTCGTCATACCAAGCGGTCAGATAATCGAGTATCTTTTTGTCGCCGCTTTGCTGGTAAGTTTTGTAGATTCCGTAAAGCGCTACACCGGTGGGCCATTCCCAGTTGTTCATCGTGAGATGTCCGCGGGAGGGATCGTTTCCGTCTGCGTGCTTGAGCAGGTCGAGTACCTTGTCGGCAAGTTTATTGTAATCCACGCTAATACCTCGCTTTATAAATTATTCAATATCCCCATGTTTCTCAAAGCCGGTTGAATACGTCTTCGAAATCCATGTCTGAGCCGTAATAAAACGACGGATATACGGGCTGATTATAACAGTTGTTCTGCCAGGCGACGCCGCAGCGGTACTGTACGTCGTGCAGCATCGTATAAAGCTTGTGATTTGTGAGACTGGTATTTACGTATATCCTGAGCTCGCTGTCGTCAGAGGAACGCAGTATCAGGTTTTCGCGGAAATCGCCTATCACGTCGGCGATAAGGCAGGGATTTCCCTTAGTCGAATTGTTCGTCGACGTATTTTCGGGAGACAAAAGTATTCCGTGTACGGGATCGTTTATTATTCCCGTGTGTCTGCCGTGCACGTAATCGACGCCGTCCGTGACCTGTGTGGTCAAATCAGACGCCCAGCGAATAGCGGTATTCGTTCCGGGCATAGGGATATTCAGAACGTTGCCCCTGCAGTCACGTACGTTTCTGACCCATACCTGCAGACCGCGCGTATTCGGGTCGAGCTGCCCGGTCATACAGCGACCGAGATCGGTATCCGCGCTTTCGCCGTATATGACGCGCCCGCTTTCGGCTTCGACCAAAGCTTCACCGTATGGCGATACGCTTCCTTCCTCGAACACGTGCATTATCTGCTGCCCGGGAAGATCGGGGTCTATAACTGCGGTCTGCATGGCGTCTCCGTGTCCCCAGTTCATATAAGCGCCGTCGGCACGGAAGCCCTGACCGCTGTAAAGCACGCTGCCGTCGTCGTCGAGCACGCACGCACCGTAAATTATCTCGTCACGCCCGTCGCCGTCCACATCGGCGGCGGAAAGCGAATGATTGCCCTGAGATGCAATGAAGCCGTATTTGGGATCGAGACCGGGAGTTCCGACGGGAGTGGGCGCGAAGGGATTGCGCATCGGCACCCAGCCGCTGTCGGCGCGCCACACTTCGTTAAATTTGTTTTCAAAAAACTCAAGCGCGCAGATACAGGTGCGCGTATAGTAACCGCGGCAGACAATAAGATGCGGGCGCTTGCCGTCAAGATATGCGACGCCCGACAGGAACCTGTCCACGCGGTTGCAGGGTTCGATTCGGTTCCAGCTGTAATCGCCCCACATGAGCCCGTCGTCAATGCGGGGAAAGGGGAAGGCGACAGTCTGTATTTCGCTGCCGTCGCCCGCAAACATGGAAAGATACTCAGGACCTGAATAGACAAAGCCTTCAAATTCACGCAGGCGGTTTTTTGGAGAACGCGAGGGAGCGTATTCGTCTATATAATAATCTGCAAGGCGCTGGGCGTTTTTACGTCTGAGCGGGTAAACATACTTCTTATCGATACCGAAGCATTCCTCAAGCGTCTGGGGCCAGCGGTGCGCTTTGACCTCCGGATGTTCCTGCCAGTTAACGAAAAGGTCTATCAGATGCTCGCGGTAGTCCTCTGCAGAGCATACATAATTATCGTCGTTCGAATAACCTGCGGCGATGTCGCTTTCCGGAATAGTTATATATTCACAGCTTTTTACGCTGCCGTCAGCGTTATATACAGTCATGCGTGTGCCGGGAGCGGTCTTGACAGCCATTTCGGCCTTACCGTCGCCGTTAAAATCATACACCATGAACTGCGTGTAATGCGCGCCTGCGCGGATATTCGCGCCCATGTCGAGCCGCCAGAGAAGCGCGCCTTCAAGCGTATAGCAGTCTATTATGCAGTGACCGGTATAACCCTTCTGCGATACGTCTTTCGAATTGGAGGGATCCCATTTAAGTATGTATTCGAGCCGTCCGTCTCCGTTCACGTCGGCGACTGAAAGATCGTTGGCGTGATATACAAATGCTTCTCCCTTCGGAGTAGTACCGCCTTCGGGCTGCCTTAACGGTATAGGTATGTAATTGCCCGGCCAAACCTTTACTTCGTCGCAGGGAGGCTCGGTTTTGCCTTCGTATACCGCAGCGACCGAATACTTATCTGAGAGCGATCCGTCCGCGTCGATAAAATTCGTACTGCCGGAAACGAAGGATATTTGCTTTCCGTTGCGGTACACATAAAAATCCGCGCCGGTGAGGCCGGTCTTATTAAAACCGTGTACCTCATGTCTGAACAGCCGCCATGTAAGAAATACGCCCTCGTTTGTTTTGAATGCGGCAAGCCCGCGGTCGAGCGTTTCGAGCTGCGCAAGCTCGTGGGGCTGCTTTGCGCTTGAAAACAACTCTGATTCTGCAAGCAGCGTTTCGCCGTTTTCGCTGTCGCTTAAGGCCTGCAGACGGAAGTAATGCGGAATGGCTGTCGTGCGGCAGTAGGTGTATTCGCAGGCGCTGCCTTCCCAAATTGGACGCATGCGCATATTCGCGGTTTTTCTGTCGGACCAAAGCAAGCGGAAGAAATCCGCCTGACCGTCATAAGCCCAGCTTATTCTGATTTTATCGTCGATACCGGAAACGGCTTTTGTACGTGTGAACACCGAAAACCTCCATATTTTATGGTCAAAGAGTTGGCACTGTGGACAAATGCATGAGGGAGAGCTATTTCTTTGCGAGCCCCTCCATGCGCATCATTTTGTCGAGCGTATTCACTTCGCTGGTAATATCGATTGCGTCGCTTTTGAATAGACGGTCAAGCTGCGTATCGAAGCCTTCGACCACCTTGTCCATAACGCCTTCGATGCGCTGCATGGAAGATCGAATGTTTTCGCCGCCGTAGGTTTTCTGCCTTTCAAGCTGCGCATAACGGCTGAGCAGCTTGAGAGTCGTGGGAAGATAGTATTCAAGGAAGGACTGTATCTCGGCCGCGCGCTCCGGCTTTTGCTGTACAAGATGGAAAATATTCGCTGTAGTCGCTTCTATATGGTCGATTTTCGCGGACATTTCACCGTCGTCGATTTCGTCGTTCAGACGCCTGATTTCGGCAAGTATCTTTTCGTATCCGGCAGAGGAGGGCACCCTGCCCTCAGCCTGGTTTTCGTTTGCCGTTGCCTTGCCGGGCGCTTCCGCCGGTCTTCCCGCTTCGTTTATGACCACAAGTCTGTGGCCGAGGTCGATATATGCGCTTTTTGGCAGAAGCTTACGGGAGCGCATGGATTTTATGTCGCGCTTCAGCTGCGCTTCGCTGACGCCGATCGCGCTCATAAGCGAATCCATATCCACGCAGTCGCGGCTGCCTATATAGGACAAATAATCGTCATAGCGCTCGCTTCGTTTTTTGAAAAACGCGTATCCGCCCAGTACAGCGCCCGCAAGCAGCGTGAGCGGCAGCACCAGATTGCTGATCCAGCCGAACATTTCGCTTAAGCCGCCGCCGAAAAACAGAAAAGAGAAAAACGCGATCCAAATCCAGTTTTTGCCGCTGAAGTTCATGTATTTGAGGGCACGGCTGAGCAGAAGTATTAGACCAAAAATGCGCAGACCGGGTATAAACAGCATAACCAGCCCTGCTATAGCGCGCTTATCGCTGAAGATGGGATTGGTATTGTTTTTCTTCAGCGTATCGGGACGGTTATACGGCGCGCGGCCAGCGCCCATATTATCGTTATCTGAATTGTAGCTTTTGCCTTCCATAGCATCCTCGCTCACACAATAATCCAATCTATTATAGCACAAGCTCGGATGCTTGTTGTAAATATGATGTTAATTTGAATTTGGCCGCAAATGTTCGGGTGTACTCATACGGTTTGCGCTTGTTTTTTAATGCGCGGCAGGGTATAATAAAATCAAAGCATAATGGAGGTATACCCTTTGACCTGCCCCAAATGTGACGCCACGATAAAGGCGTATATGAGCAAATGCCCCAAATGCGGGCTGCCGCTTACATATAACGACAAAGTCGGCACTGAAGACAAGCTGCCGGTCAAAACGATAGCGCTGCGCGCGCTTTTGGTTGCTTTAGGCGTGCTCGTCACGCTGTCAGTCATCACGTTTATCGTGATGCGCATCTACTATGCCCGCACAAACGAACGCATAACGAAAGAATATGTCAAGCAGGTAATCGAAACGATAACCCTTGAAAACGGTACGCAGGGACACGCGCTTACCTTTTTCGGCAAAGACGGCGACTGCATATATATAGAAGAGCTCGGCAGAAGCTATATGTTTTCGGGCGGTATCGCGCGCGTCGAATTTGAAGACAGTATCTGGTTTGAAAACGATCCGGTCAATACCGATTCGGCGACGATTACGTTTTCTCCGATATATATTTCCTCAACCGGCAAAAAGACACGGATTCCGGTATTTTCCGTGAAGGTCGACGTACCGGAAGCGCCCATAACGATAACCGAACCGGAAAAACCGTACAACACCGTAATCACTTCACAGACGGGACTTTCCATGAAGGTCGTATACGGCAGTCAGGTGATAATCAACGGCGAAGACGTTTCGGCGCAGGTCGACAGAAGCGGCAATCTTGCCCTTACGCTTAATATCCAGCCTATAGGAGAAAACAATATTTCGATAATAGTGCGCACTCCCAATCACCGCGAGGCAAGGCGCGACCTTACCTTCTACCGCGAGGAAATGGACATTAATCTTGAAGTCGCGTCATCCGTAGTGTATACGAGCACGCAATCCATTATGACTATAAAGGGGCGCACAGAGCCGGGCGCTTGGATAGTCGTGGAAAGCGAATACGAAAAGGGCAGCCTTGTTTTGGACCAGTCTACCGGATCGTTCGAATTCAAGGCGAGATTCAGAACATACGGCAAGAACCTTGTATCCTTCAAGGCTACTATGGACGGAAGACGCGACAGCGCGATTTCCTTCTATGTAAACTATCTGCCCGCCAAAGCTGAGTATACGCGCAACGCCTGGACTATGGACTACGCACAGCTCAAGATGTATTACCAGCAATGGAACGGACGCGTGTTCCTGTGCATCGGAAAGATCGTAAATCTGTATACCGAAAACGGCACGACCTACGCCATAATGAACGTAGGCAACGACGCGGACGTAAAGCTTGTCGCGCTTGAAAACCAGTCAAACGTCGGACGCTTCAACGTGGGCAGCGAGTACGCGGTTTACGCTGACGTCGCGGGACGTATCTTCTACGATACCAACTATGTGCCGTATCTCATCGCGCGGTATTCCAGAGACTAAAGAACAGTTATACTTTTCCATTAAACGGAGGGATTAATTTTGGCTTTAGCTACAGATCCTAAGCTTGAAAAAATCAGAAACTTCTGCATAATCGCGCATATAGACCACGGAAAATCCACTCTTGCGGACAGGCTGCTCGAGAAAACCGGAGTCATGGCTCACAGAGACATGACCGAGCAGGTGCTTGACAGCATGGAGCTCGAACGCGAAAGAGGCATAACCATAAAATCAAAAGCGGTGCGCATGCCGTATACCTCTTTAGACGGCAAAGAATATGTGCTGAATCTCATCGACACTCCCGGTCACGTGGATTTCACGTATGAGGTTTCCCGCGCATTGGCGGCGTGCGAAGGCGCTGTTTTGGTCGTGGACGCGACGCAGGGAATCGAAGCGCAGACGCTTGCGAACGTTTATCTTGCGCTGGATCACGATCTTGAAATACTGCCGGTCATAAACAAGATAGATCTGCCGAGCGCCCAGCCTGAAGTGGTCAGGAACGAAATCGAGGACGAAATCGGGCTCGACACAGACGGATGTCCGCTTATAAGCGCGAAGATCGGAACAGGCATTGAAGACGTACTCGAGCAGATCGTCAAAAAAGTGCCCTGTCCGGAGGGAGACCCGCTGAAGCCTCTGCAAGCGCTGATATTTGACAGCTATTACGACAATTACAGGGGCGCCATATCGTCTGTACGTATAAAAGAAGGCAGCGTGCGGGTTGGCGACCGCATACGCATGATGGCGTGCGGCAAGGAATTCGACGTTACGGAATGCGGCGCGTTTCTGCCGGGCGGCTATTTGCCCACGGGTGAACTCAGAGCCGGTGACGTGGGTTATATCGCGGCTTCGATCAAGGATATAGCCGATATTCGCGTGGGCGACACGATAACCGGCGCGGACAGCCCCGCAGACGAGCCGCTGCCCGGTTATAAGCCCGTTCAGCCCATGGTGTTCTGCGGCATATATCCCGCAGACGGAGCCGATTACGAAACGCTGAAGGACGCATTGGAGCGTCTGCGGCTGAACGACGCCTCGCTACATTTTGAGCCTGAGACGAGCACCGCTCTCGGTTACGGCTTTCGCTGCGGCTTTCTGGGGCTGTTGCATATGGAGATAATTCAGGAGCGCCTTGAGCGTGAATTCGACCTTGATTTAGTCACCACTGCGCCCGGAGTCGTATACCATGTACTTAAAACCGACGGCACGATGCTCAGCATCGACAATCCCACAAACCTGCCGTCGATCAACGAAATCGAGCATATGGAGGAGCCGATAGTCGACGCGCACGTGATCACGCCGTCGGATTATACAGGCGCGATAATGGAATTGTGCCAGGAACGGCGCGGAACCTTTCGCGATATGAAATACATAGACGGTGGTCGTGTTTCGCTCACATACGACATACCGCTGAACGAAGTCATATACGATTTTTTCGATACGCTTAAAAGCCGTACAAGAGGCTACGCGAGCTTTGATTACGAGCTTAAGGGCTATGTCGAAAGCGATCTGGTCAAGCTGGACATGCTGCTTAACGGCGAAACCTGCGACGCTCTGTCCATAATCGTGCATCGAGACCGGGCATATGCGCGCGGACGCTCGATTGCGGAGAAACTTAAAGACGCAATACCGCGCCAGCTTTTTGAAATCCCGATACAGGCGGCGATCGGCGGCAGAATAATCGCGCGCGAGACGGTCAAGGCCCTGCGCAAGGACGTGCTTGCAAAATGCTACGGCGGCGACATCACACGTAAAAAGAAGCTGCTTGAAAAGCAAAAGGAAGGCAAAAAACGCATGCGTCAGGTGGGCAGCGTGGAAGTGCCCAGCGAAGCGTTCATGGCAGTGCTTAAAATGGATACATGACAGCTTCACTGTATATTCACATACCGTTCTGCGTAAAAAAATGCGCGTACTGCGACTTTGAATCGTATCCGGGCATTATATCAGATGCAGACGGCTACATTACTCGTGTGCTCGGCGAAGCCTTGGACGCGCGTAAGGAATTTGGCATAACCGGCGTATCGACCGTGTACATAGGCGGCGGTACGCCGTCGCTGCTTAAGCCGGAGCAGCTTAAGCGTCTTGCCGGAGGATTGTTTGAATTGTTCCCGCCGATTAAAGACGCCGAAATCAGCATGGAGGCAAATCCCGGCACGCTTAATGAACCTCTGCTGCGCGCCGCGCTGGACGCGGGCATAAACCGTCTTTCGATAGGCGTGCAGTCCGCTGACGACAGGCTTCTTAAGAAGATAGGCCGCATACACAGCTTCGAAGACGCCAGACGCAGCGTTATGCTGGCGCACGATGTCGGCTTCGGCAACATTTCCTGCGACCTTATGTACGGTCTGCCGGGGCAGACGCTTAGCCAGCTTGAGGACAGCATATTTCTGACGACACAGCTTGAACATGTACATATATCCTGCTACAGTCTTATACTCGAGGAGAATACGCCTCTTAATCAAGACGCAGCGGCAGGCAGGCTGGTTTTGCCGGACGAGGACACCGTGTGCGAAATGCAGAAGCGTGCAATCAGGCAGCTTGAAGGCTTTGGCTTCAAAAGGTACGAAATCTCAAATTATGCCGTTCCCGGATACGAGTGCCGCCACAACACGGTATACTGGACAGGCGGGGATTATCTGGGCCTCGGCTGCGCCGCCCACTCTTTTATAAACGGAGACAGGTTTTCAAATCCGTATTACAACGAATACATGAGCGGAAAACAGCATGTAAACCGCTATACCGTCAAGGCTGCCGGAAGGCTCGAAGAAACACTGATGCTCGAAACCAGACTGACTCGCGGCGTTTCGTTAAACGATATAGCCCTGCGGTTCGGAGAGAACGTAAAAAACAAGCTTACGGCCTCAGCCGGACAGCTTAAGGATTTGGTAGAAATAAAAGACGGATTCTTAAAACTGACCGAAGAAGGATTCATGCTGCATAATGCAGTCGTGTATAAGCTGATCGAAGCGACTGAATGACAAAAGGGAGGCGGCGTGAGCACCGACTCCCTTTGAAGGTTATACTATTGAAGAATCAAACGTTGGTGTAATTGTCGAAATATCCCTGCACGAGCACGACCGGCGTGCCTTTATCGCCGGATCCGCTGGTCAGATCGCACAGCGAACCGATAAGGTCTGTCAGACGGCGGGGCGTAGTTCCCTCAGAAGCCATTTTGCCTTTCAAATTCGCGTCCTTTTTGCGTATGGAATCACTGATCGCCTGCTTGAGCGCTTCGCCGGAAAACTCCGCAAAATCGTTGTCTGCAAGATACTTGAGCTTTAATTCGTTGGGCGTGCCTATGAGCCCTTTGGTATGAGCAGGGGAAACGACCGGATCGGCAAGCTCCCAGATTTTTCCCTGCGGATCCTTGAACGCGCCGTCGCCGTAAACCATTACCTCGACATGTACGCCGCACGCGGTAAGTATGCGTTTCTGGATATCGTATACAAGCTCGCTGCTGTCGCGCGGGAAGAGCTTGATGGTTTCTTCCGTGGCTTTATTCGAGCCTAACAGCCCGTATTTTTCGTTGAAGCCAGAGCCGTTTACACTGGCAGTCAATATATCGTCAAGGCCTAATACGATCTTAGCGCCTGCGTCCTTAAGTATGCGCTTTGTGCGCGCGCGGGTATGTATATCGCAGGTAATGACGACGTCGGTATACTCGAGTATGCGGCGCGGATTGTTTGCGAAAATGATCTCGGCTTCGCAGCCTTGCTCCTTTATAAGCTCCACGTAATATTTTACATAATCGACGCCGGTAAATTCGTGCTTGTTTTCTCCGAACAATTTCCGGTAGCTGGCAAGATCGAGAAGGTCCGAATACGGATTTATGCCCGATGCGTCAAGCATATCGAGGCTTACCAATTCATTTCCGACTTCATCGGAAGGATACGAGAGCATCAGAACGATTTTTTTTACGCCCAACGCGATGCCGCGCAGGCAGATGGCAAAGCGGTTGCGCGAAAGGATAGGAAATATGACGCCGACTGTCTGACCGCCGGTTTTTGCCTTTACGTCGGCTGCGATGTCGTTTATACCGGCGTAATTGCCCTGAGAACGGGCGACGACGGATTCCGTGACTGCGATTACGTCTCTGTCGCGCAGCGCGAAGCCT